>CAZDEO010000011.1:0-86118 GCA_964504445.1 uncultured Anaerolinea sp.
CTAAATTCAAGAATGTTTAACTTATTTCAGTTACAGTGTATTAAGTATGCTGTAAAATCATTTATGAGGTTAATGCTATGTCTAATACCCATCGTTTAGCAACAGGAGAGTCGGTCGTACTGGCCAATTTACCCACTAGCGGAAAGGTTTTTTACCCTGACGGCAAAGAAACGGCCGTTGCTGAATTCAAAACCCTGCGCGACGAATTCATTGAACTACAAAAACGCCTTTATGCCGAAGGTAAACAAAAGCTCCTCATTGTTTTTCAGGCCATGGACGCCGGCGGCAAAGATGGTACCATCCGCAACGTTTTACGTGGTGTCAACCCCCAGGGCGTGCGCGTGCAATCTTTCAAAGTGCCTAGCAAAATTGAACTGGCCCACGACTTTCTTTGGCGTGTACATCATGTGGTCCCAGCGGCGGGCATGATAGGCGTCTTTAATCGTTCCCATTATGAAGATGTGTTGGTGGTGCGTGTCCACAACATGGTACCAGAGGCTGTTTGGCGACCTCGCTATGAACAGATCAACCAGTTTGAAAAGCTGTTACACGACACGGGCACCACTATCCTAAAATTTTTCCTGCACATTTCTCCAGAAGAGCAGGCAGAGCGCTTTCAGTCCCGATTGGATGAACCGGAAAAGAACTGGAAATTTTCTCTGGAAGACCTGGAAAAGCGCAAATATTGGGCAGACTATATGGCTGCCTACGAAGAAATGCTCAACCAGTGTACGACACCGTGGGCGCCCTGGTACGCCATTCCTGCCGACCAAAAATGGTATCGCAACCTGGTTGTTACGCAGATCATTGTAAATAAACTGCAGGAAATGAACCCTCAATATCCAACCACAACCGAGGACTTGAGCAACGTCGTTATTCGCTGATACGTAATGACGGTGCTGCACTCCACTTGGGCAGATTGGGGTATGGCACAAGGTGGATGCCCAAAAAACTAAGAAAATCCAAGAAAGAGGACTAGACCGTGGCAGATTTCTTTACAACCCAAAACCTGATGGCGTTTTTGACTTTAACCAGCCTGGAGATAGTGCTGGGTATTGACAACGTGATTTTTGTGGCAATTTTGTCGGCCAAACTTCCCGTGCATCAGCAAGATATGGGGCGGAAGCTGGGCATTGGGCTGGCGGTGGTTAGCCGTATCATGCTGCTGTTAGCCATAACCTGGGTGATGGGTTTAACAGCCCCGCTTTTAACGCTGTTGGGCAACTCTCTGAGCGGGCGTGACTTGATTTTGCTGGTGGGCGGTTTATTTTTAATTGGGAAAAGCACTTTTGAAATTCACGAAAAGCTGGAAGCTGCTGAAAAAGACCATACAACGGCGAAGAAAGTGGTCACACTCGCTTCGGTGATAGCGCAGGTTGTGGTCATTGATATTGTGTTTTCTCTAGACTCGGTGATTACGGCCGTGGGCATTTCCGGCGTCTTGGGGGTAATGATTCCGGCGGTTGTCATCGCCGCGGTGCTGATGCTGTTTGCATCTGGCACTATCAGCCGTTTTGTGGAGAAACACCCCACCATGAAGATGTTGGCGCTCTCTTTCCTCATTCTGATTGGTGCGCTGCTGGTCATTGAGGGGTGGAATGCGGAAGCCGCCCACGAGATGCACCTGAAAAACTACGGTTATTTTGCCATGGCCTTTAGCTTTGCGGTGGAAATGCTGAACATGCGCGTGCGGTCTAAAGCGGAAGAGCCGGTGAAACTGCACAACCTACCCAAATTGCCCCCGAAAGATGCCGGCGATTAGAGGGATTGGTAGTGATATTGCCGACGCAATGAGAATCGTTGGTTATTAGGAAGCGCCTGCTTTAAGCGGCGTTTTCTTCTTCCGGGGAGATTTCACTGACGTCCGGGATTTCTGCTTCATGAACCGCTGTTTCTGAAGCAACGGCCGTTTCGCTATAGACGGCCGTGGCCGAAGGCACCGAATCTGCTTTGTAGGGGTCTACGTGCTGGTTTCCACAAAATGGACACAAATTCCAATTCAGCGCCATGAGCGAATTGCAGTCTGGGCACGCCTTCTTTAGCCGCGTGTGGCAGTAGGGGCAAAGAATCCAATCTTCCCGTACCATGCGGGAGCAGCCGGGGCAGGCCGGGCGCTCCTCAATTTCTTGCAGCAGCGCTTCCTCTTCCAGTGCCCGTTCATACGCTTCAGCCAACGTTTCGGGGGGGCGCAAAATGAGGTAAATGATGATGCCGACGCCGGGCAGCGCGGCTACCAATAGCGCCGCTAGCAGTTGGGCAAAGGGGTCGCGGGAACGCAGGCGCATGTCGCGGAAGGCCCAAATGATGAAGCTGAGCCACAAGGCGGCAAATAATGCCCCCAAAGCAGCAACCACAATGGTCAGATAAGAAATAAAGGTTTCCAGCGAGGGTATGGTCATGCAATTCTCCGCTGGTTCTGGCCTGCTGACGAGCGCCTGAACCTGATCCGGCGCAAATTATAGCACAAAGACGGCCGTTTCGATGGGAACCTGCACCAGAAACGCAAAACGCCCCGCGGGGGGGCGTTTTGACGCAAAAAATCTGTTCGCTAAAATCCGGCCGTTACTCGGCTAAACATATTGCCAATTTGCGGCCCTAGAATGGTAAGAATTGCCACGATGATTACAGCAACCAGGACAATGGCCATGCCATATTCAGTCATGCCCTGCCCCTCTTCTCTCTGGAAAAATAGCATAATAACACCTCCGAATAAAAACAATATGACTTAGCGTAACAATGGCTTGACCCCGATGTCAACAGCCTATTTGGGCTATTGTTGCCATAGAGTTTAGCGGACCTGATAGGTGTTTGGCTCATCAGGACGGGCGTGAGGGGCCAGGCAGCTAGAAAAACTAAAGGCGAAAAGGGCTAACCCGCCCGCCTGAAAGGTCAGGGTTAGCTCGTGCCAACCAAAATCCGGGTTGCGCACCAGTTGGAACATACGCGGGCGGTCCACCATAATGTAGCTAACGCCATCCGGGGTAAATTGAATGTCTGTGCCCGCATGGGTGCTGTCCAGGAAACGGCCGTTCTGCTGCACCAAGATCCGCGGGTCCCTTGCTGATGGGCGCAGGCCCAGACGTAACGCCACCGGGTCGGCTGTGGGGCTGAGGACGGCATTCACGGCAGCGGCCTGGTAGGGTAATACAATTTTGCCCCCCGCTTCACCGGCGTAAGCCAGGGCTTCCGGCCAGGCCCGCCACACACCCTCCACAAAAAACTGACCGACCTGTCTTTCATCCGGCGCTGGCAAGTCATAAAAAACCGGGTTATTGGGAAAGTAACCGGCAGGGTTGCCCAACGCGCCGCCAAAAAGGCCTCCACCCTGGTAACCGGCGTACAGTTCTGGTGTAGGGCGGTAGCAAACCGCGCCGGGCGTGTCTTCTTCTCGCAGCGGAGGCAGGGGGTCGGGTAAGATGGCGTCGGGGTTGTGCTGGCGCAGCAAGATTTGCAGGGCGCTTTCAATTTGCTGGTAATAGCCCTCGCCCTGCCGCCGTAGGCGCATGTAGCCCGCGGCATCGACGAGGAACTTGGTAGGCCACGCCTTGGCGGTGAAGCGTTCCCAGTTTTGGTACCGGTTGTCTAACAGAATGGGGTAGCGTAGGTTGTAATGGGCAACGGCCGTTTCCACTTGCTGCCGAATCTGCCCAAAGGCGAACTCTGGGGTGTGTATGCCAATAATTGTCAGCCCCAGCCCGGCATAACGCTCGTGCCAACGGGTCAGGTAGGGCAGCGTGCGCAGGCAGTTGACACATGCATAATCCCAAAAATCTATCAACACCACCTGCCCGCGCAGCAACGCTTTGGTCAGGGGTTGCTGCACGTTCAACCAGTCGCCGGGAGCAAAGTCCGGCATGCGCACTATTGGCGGATCGAGTTGACCTACCATGCCCATATTTTAGCAAAGCAGCCAATTAAGTTGCGATTGTTTTAAGAAAATCGTTTACAATCGGGCTATGGACACAATTAATCGTTTTCGGGGCAGTTTGTTGGGATTGGCCGCGGCTGATGCCGTAGGAACTACTTTGGAGTTTAAGACACCGGGCAGCTTCACGCCCATTGTTGACATGGTGGGGGGTGGCCCTTTTGATTTGCGGCCTGGGCAATGGACGGATGACACTTCTATGGCGCTTTGCCTGGCGGAAAGTCTGGTGGAGATGGCAGGTTTTGATGCCGGGGACCAGATGGCGCGTTATGTGCGCTGGTATCACGAAGGGTATTGGAGCAGTACGGGTCGCTGTTTTGACATTGGCAACACGGTGCGCGGCGCGCTGGAGCGGTTTTTGCGGACAGGTGATCCTTTTTCTGGTTCCACCGATCCCTATTCAGCCGGAAACGGATCCATTATGCGGCTGACTCCGGTACCCATGTTTTACGCAGCTAATCCTGAGCAAGCTGTCCACATGTCTGGTGAAAGTTCGCGGACAACCCACGGGACAGCAACGGCCGTTGCTGCCTGTTACTACTTGGGTGGTCTCATCGTCGGCGCCCTTCATGGCGCCACCAAGACCCAGCTTCTGGCCCCACACTATGCCCCCGTGCCCGGTTACTGGCAATTACACCCTTTGCATCCAGAAGTTGCAACTATCGCCAGCGGTTCTTACAAGGAAAAACAACCCCCAGCTATTAAAGGCAGCGGTTACGTAGTGCAGTCCTTGGAAGCCGCACTGTGGGCCTTTTACCACAGCGGAAATTTCCGCGAAGGCTGCTTACTGGCGGCTAACCTGGGGGACGATGCCGATACGACGGCGGCTGTTTATGGACAATTGGCGGGCGCATTTTATGGCCTGGATGGCATTCCAGAAGTCTGGCGGCAACGCGTAGTCTTCCAGGACGAAATTTTGCGCCTGGCCGACCGTCTTCACGCCCTGAGTCAGTTGGCGAGCACATGAGGGCAGTATTCTTCTTTGGAGCAATGAGGTTGTGGTGAAAATCGCCGTCATGACGGACATCCACGCGAATTTACCCGCGCTGCAGGCCGTTTTGGCTGACATTGCTGCCCGGCACGTAGATGCCATCTACCACACCGGTGACGTCATTGGCATTGGCCCTTTTCCCGCGGAATGTCTGGAGATTTTGCTAAGCTTGCCCAATATAACCTGTTTGATGGGTAACCACGATGCCTGGTTTGTGCAGGGTTTACCTGTGCCCCAACCAGATTGGATGAGTGATGGGGAGATGGCACATCATCAATGGACACATCGCCAAATTGACGATGTGTACCGCTGGATGATAGTTCAGTGGCCTTTTGTATTGCATCAGGAATTTGCCGGAGTACGGGTTAGCTTTATCCATTATGGGTTGCAGGCCGATGGCCGGGAATTTCACCCCATAGTACGCCAGCCTGCGGTGACTGACTTGGATGCGATGTACGGCCGTTTCCCCGGCTCCCTGCTTTTTTTTGGCCACGACCACGCCCCCACCGACGTTAACGGCAAAATCCACTACCTGAATCCTGGCTCACTCGGTTGTCATCACGAAGCAGTTGCCCGTTACCACTTATTAACCTGCGAAAAAGGGCACCACAGCTTAGAAAAGCGTGCAGTGCCCTATGATGATCGTCCCTTGTTTGCGGCTTATGAAAAGCGCCGCGTACCAGATCGACAATTTATCTGCCGCGTCTTTCACGGCAATCGCCGCCGACTATCTAGCTAATACTCAGCCTCAAAATCACAAATCTGGCGAGCCATACAAATACCAGTACCTATCTGCTGGGTAAGCATCTTGCCAATCTTGAATCCAGACAAACTTACCCGGCTGCCAACGGTGCTTTAAATTCTGATCAAGCGTGTTAGTTTGGGTTGAAATCTGCTGTGCCAGTTGGAATGGACTTTGCTGCATTTGCGTCATTAACGCCGAAATAACCACTCTGGTATCCACTTTGTCCGCATAATAGCAGCCTTCTTCACTTCTATGTTTACTCAGATGGCGCAAACAGGTCATCCATTCACCTAGCCGCGCATGTAGTTCTTGGTGGGATTTTTGCTCAAACCGTACGATGTTTTGAGACATAATCGCTTGCAGAGTAGTATCTGCATGACGTAATCTTTCTTGCTGTTCAGCCGAAAGTTCACCTTGCAGTGCGCACAAGCGCTGTTGCCGCATGAGGCAGCCACCAATAGTTAGTTTGGGTATGTCGTGCTTATAAATTTCCCACTCAGTGTTATCGCTAGTCAGGTAATCTGGCAAGTGGGCAATCATGGTCTCCAGCGTGTATAAATCGCGTTCAAATAAATCTCGTCTGCTGTGCATTTCAAACCCCCTTTGCATCACAAAAAGCGGTCAGTTACCCGTCCCTTTTGATGTCTATATGGGTAGCATAATAGGGGGCGTTTTGTGGTGTCAAGTGTCAAAGATCATATCTGTTTGACGGACTAGGCAGGTTGCTGTTAAACCGCCGGGCAAACAAAAAGCGACCCTGGTTTATAGAGCCGCTTGGGAACAATGTGGCTATTTTTTGCCAATTTAACAGTATTGAAGGGGCGCGCGGGCGGCCTGTTTGTAATAGATAGGCTACCTTTCTGTGCGTCCAAGCCTTTTCGACTAGCCGAGATTAGCTGGTGGATTCTTTGCTGTTGATGAGTTGATTGATAACTGCGATAAGCTGTTTCCGGGCAATGGGCTTGGTCAGGTAGTGGTTGGCGCCAGCCGCCAGTCCCTCGTCAACGGCCGTTCCATGGGTTTTGGCGCTTAACATGATAACGGGCAGTTGGGCAGTTTGGGGATTACGGCGAATCTCCTGGCAAGTCACAATACCATCCATGTTGGGCATCATAACATCCAAAAGCACAACATCGGGCAATTGCCTATTTAACTTTTGCAAAGCATCAAGTCCATCTTCAGCTTCAAACACCTCAAATCCTGCCGGCCTGAGCATCAGTTGCAACAGATCACGGGTCATTTGTTCATCATCTACTACCAATACTGAATAAGCCACTTACGTCTCCTCAACCTGCGGTAAGCTATGGGAACAACACTGTCCGTAGCATTACTCCCGATTATAGGAAAGATGTTGCCTGCGTATGTCACAATCTTGTGAAACTCATGTTAAAGATGGTTGTTACCTATTAGCTTCACAATGGCATAGCCTTGGTGTGTTACAGGGCAGGCTTAGATGCTAACTGTAAACCAAACCCAACCAAGGCATCATTCTGCTTACGTCTTTTTTAGAAAGCGGTCATGCACATTGGTTTTTGCACGGCCCCAAACATGTGTCGCATATTTAGCTCGCACGATGATTCTGAATAAGAGACTTTAAGCCAGTTCCTTAAATAAGTGCATGGGCACAACGGCCGTACCCACAATGCCCGGCCCCGTATGCACCCCTAGCACCGGAGAAATCCGCAGCACCTCCAGGCGGGCCACCGTCAGGCGACTTTTGATCATTTCTGCCAACGTTTCCGCCTGGTCAGGCGCTTTGCCGTGCAGTACCGACACCCACAACGGCGTTTCGGGTCCAAACTGGGTTACCAGATAGTCCACAATACCCGTCATGGTGCTTTTCAGCGTGCGCCCCTTGCTGACGGTGCTGTACTTGCCATCCGCCTTATCCACCTTAATGACAGGCTTGATTTTTAGCAGCGAACCGGCTAACGCCTGTACCCGGCCAATGCGCCCCCCACGAGCCAGGTACTCTAATGTTTCCAGGGTGTAAATGACCTCTGTGTTGGCCCGAATTTGCGCCAGGTGTTCCACAATGGCCTCTTTGGCCCAGCCGGCCTGGGCTGCCCAGGCGGCGGCCAATACTTGAAACCGCTGCCCGCCAGAAAGAGTCAGGCTGTCTACCAGGGTAACGGCCGTTTCCGCCACCTCCTCCACACCCAACCGCGCCGACTGTACCGTGCCGCTCAATCCAGAAGAGATGTGAATCGAAAACACCGCCTCCCCCGCCAATTGGCGGTAAATCTCGGCAAAGATACCCGCCGAAGGCTGCGCGGTGGTGGGTACTTGCGGAGCCATAGCCGCCAGCCGGTCATAAAAAGCATCGTGGCTAATGTCTGACGAGGCTATTTCCCCTTCCGGGAATTGAATGAACAAGGGCGCGACGTGGATACCCAACATCTGGGCTTCCTCTAACGGAATATCAGCACCACTATCTGTCACGATCTTCATTTTTGTCTCCAGTTTGAATAAGGCCCGCCCTCATCTACCTCATTTTCTTGCCTGGCAGGCCACAAAAGTTTCAGCAATTGTAGCCCACATATGCCTACTCTGTGAAAATTGGTGCAATATACCCGGTAAATTTATTCCGCCGTTATAATAGGTGCATGGCAACAGAAACCAAAGAGCAAACTTTTCACATTAGCGGCATGGATTGCGCCAGTTGCGCCGCGAACATTGAAAAGGGCGTGGCAAAGTTAGAGGGCGTGGTCCTAAGCCAGGTTAGCTTTACTACAGAGCTGCTGCGCGTGCAGGGCGATGCACCCCCAGAAACGGTGGTGGCGCGGGTGCGCGAGCTGGGCTACGGTGTGGTGACGGGCGAAGATAAGGCGACAACGGCCGTTGCCCCAACGGCCGTTACCCCAACGGCCGTCGCCCACACCAGCCACTTCCTCCACTTCCTCTGGCAGCGTGCCGACACCCGCCTGGCCCTGCTGGGCGCATTGCTCATCTTGCCCGGCTTACTCTTCAACGAACTGCTGCCCATGCTGGGTTGGGAACACCCCCTGCTCAACCTCATCTCTATAGCGGCTATGGGGGTGGCTGGATACCCCATTGCTACCAGCGCCATACGCACCCTGCGCGTCAATCGCGAAATCAACATCAACTTACTCATGACCATTGCCGCCGTTGGCGCAGTCATCATCGGCGCCTACACCGAGGCGGGGCTGGTGATGGTGCTATTTGCCCTGGGCGAAGCGCTAGAAGGGTTTACGGCCGCGCGTGCCCGCAACGCCATTCGCCAGCTTATGGAGCTGGCCCCCCAAGAAGCCACCGTGCTACGCCCCTGCATAGACTGCGCCGGACACCTGGGGCAAGATGGCTACACCGGTGGCCCTTGCCCTTTCTGTGGGTTGGAGGAGTACCGTGTGCCTGTCGCTGGCTTGCGGGTGGGTGAAACCATTGTGGTGAAGCCGGGAGAGCGCGTGCCCATGGACGGCCGTATCCTCAGTGGCTACTCGGCTATTAACCAGGCCCCCATTACCGGCGAAAGCCGCCTGGTAGAAAAGGCGCCCGGCGACGCCGTTTTTGCCAGCAGCATCAATGGCGCGGGCACGTTGGAAGTTGAGGTTACGCACCTGGCCGCCGACAACACCATTGCCCGCCTCATCCAAATGGTAGAAGAAGCGCAAGAGCGCCGCGCCCCCGCCCAGCGTTTTGTAGACCAGTTTGCCCATTACTACACCCCAGCGGTGGTGGGCATTGCCGCCCTGGTCGCCATTTTGCCCCCTCTTTTGTGGAATGCGCCCTTTTGGGGCACAGAAGGGTGGCTGTACCGCGCCCTGGCGTTGCTGGTGGTGGCCTGCCCCTGTGCGTTGGTCATCAGCACGCCCGTCAGCCTTATTAGCGCCATTAGCAACGGGGCGCGGCATGGCGTGTTGGTGAAGGGTGGCGCGTACCTGGAGGCGCTAAGCCGCGTAAAGGCTGTTGCTTTTGATAAAACGGGCACGCTGACCCAGGGTGAACCGGCCGTTGTGGGCGCAAGGGCGTTAAACTGTAACCCGACGCAAGGGCGCTGCGCCGATTGTGACGAATTGCTGGCCCTGGCGGGGGCGGTGGAGCAGCGCAGTGAGCATCCCCTGGGGCGAGCAGTGGTGGCGGAGGCGCAGGCGCGGGGTGTGCTAACCACCTACCCGGCGGCAGCTAACGTGACGGCGCTAATGGGGCAGGGGGTGATGGGGCAGGTAAACGGCCGTTCCGTTACCATCGGCAGCCACGCCTACTTTGCCGACCACGCCGCGCACGCTGCCCATTGCGCCGCCCTGGAAGCAGCGCAGCAGGCGGGGCAGAGTACCATGCTCATTAGCGCAGATGGGGCGTACCAGGGCTTTATTGCCGTGGCGGATACGGTGCGCCCCAGCAGCCGCACGGCCGTTGCCGCTCTGCGCGGCCTGGGCATAGACCATCTGGTCATGATTACTGGCGACCACGAGAGTACGGCACGGCAAATTGGCGCAGCGGTGGGCGTGACGGACGTGCAAGCGAGCTGTTTGCCGGAGGATAAGGTAACGGCCGTTGCCAACCTGGTGGCGCAGCATGGGGCAGTGGCTATGGTGGGAGATGGCATTAACGACACCCCCGCGCTGGCGACAGCGACGGTAGGCATTGCCATTGGCAACAGTGCCCAAGCTATGGAAACGGCAGACATTGTGCTGATGGGGGACGACTTGCGCCAACTGCCTTTTGCCCTGCGCTTAGCGCGAGCCACCATGCACACCATTTACGCTAACGTGGCCCTGAGCATTGGCCTGAAGCTGGCCTTTTTTGTGCTGGTGTTGCTGGGCATGGGCAGCATGTGGCTGGCTGTCTTTGCCGATGTGGGCGCCTCTTTGCTTGTAACGTTGAATGGGATGCGGTTACGGAAACGGCCGTCGTTGTAGCTGTAGCCCGATTTTGAAAATCGCCCCCCATTATAAGGAGACACAATGGGCTTTTTACGAAAAATTTTCAAACCTAATAATCAATCCGTTGTCACGGTTGTTTCTGGGCTGCCCCGTTCGGGCACGTCTATGATGATGAAAATGCTAGACGCGGGGGGCATTCCCCCTGTGCAGGATGGCATTCGCAGCGCCGATGCCGATAACCCCAAAGGGTATTACGAATTTGAGCGCGTGAAAAAGTTAGACAAAGGGGACACCGCCTGGGTTGCCGAGGCGCAAGGCAAAGCGGTGAAGGTTATCTCCGCTTTGCTGAAGCATTTGCCGCCGGGTTACCAGTACCGCGTCCTTTTTGTGCGCCGCAATATGGATGAGATATTGGCTTCGCAGCGCAAAATGCTTGTTCGTCGTGGGGAAGACCCAGACAAAATGGACGACGCTCAAATGTCGGCCCTGTTTGAGAAGCACCTGGCGGAAACGGAGCGCTGGCTGGCCCAGCAGCCTAACATGCAGCTTTTGTATGTGCATTATAGCGAGGTGTTGGCTGACCCGTTGCCGCATATTGCCCAAATTAACGCCTTTTGTGGTGGGCAGCTTGATGAGCAAAAGATGGCGAGTGTGGTGGACCCCAATTTGTATCGCAACCGCGCTGCCTAGGCGCGATTTTGCCCATAAGATTTGCCAAATTTCCAAAATTTGGCAAATCTGCTAGCGGGTTTGATTGGGGCTTGCCTTATGAGACGGCAGCCCTTTTTCTTTGTAAGAGATGGGTAAGCCCCCTTGATTTACGCCTGTTTTTGCGTAAAATTTAACCATAGTTAAATTATAATCTTATCATGGTTAAATAACCCTAATAACGCATCTTAAAATGTAGCTTATAAAAATTATAAGGTTTACCTAAAATTATGAACAAGCAAGCAGATAACCAACAAAATGAAACGGCCGTTAGCGGTCAACATGCTTTGGCGGAGTATACCCAGGGGTTGCCGCCAAAATTGCAGGAGCAGTGGCAAACTTGTACCATGCGCCTGGGCAAGCGTGGCGGCCGTTCTTGCGAATCTTGCGCGGTGATGCTGGAAAAGCAGCTGAGCGAGCTGCCGGGCGTGCAGCGGGCCTCGGCCAGCTACATGGGCGGGGTGCTGAGCGTGACGTACGACCAAAGCCGCATCTCGCAAGAGGCGCTTCAGCAGCGGGTGGCGGGGTTGGGGCTGCCTGTGTCTCCTTCGGCGTGTGAGGTGCTGGCGGAAGCGGAACGGGAGGAGGAAGAACCGGCGGCAACGGGGATGACGGCCGTGTGGGGTTGGTTGGAAGCGCACAATGCGGAGGCGTGGTTTACGGCCGTTACCCTCATCACCATGATTTTAGGCTTCGTTGGCGAGCGGCAAGCGTGGGCGCCTGCTTTGGTGAACGGGCTATTTGTGGTTGCCTACGCTGCTGGGGGTGTTTTTGGCCTACGCGCCGGTCTACAATCCTTGCGAGACCGCACCATTGACGTAGATTTGCTTATGATTTTGGCCGCCGTGGGCGCAGCCATTGTGGGCGAACCGTTTGAAGGGGCGATGCTGCTCTTTCTCTTCTCCCTCTCCAACGTGCTGCAAGACTTTGCTATGGAAAAGACGCGCAACGCCATCTCTGCCCTGGTAGATTTGCGCCCTGCTTCGGCACTGGTTAAGCGGGGCGCTGAGCTTGTGCCCTTGCCCATTGAAAAGGTGCAAATTGGTGACCGCATCATTGTCAAACCTGGCGAGCGCATTGCTCTGGATGGGGTGGTAATTGCCGGGGAAAGCAGCGTAGACCAATCTTCCATCACGGGTGAGTCTATGCCGGTGGATAAGAAAGTGGATGACAAGGTGTTTTCGGGAACCATTAACAAAAATGGCAGCCTGGAAATTGGGGTGACGAAGCTGGCGAAAGATTCGACGCTGGCGAAGCTGATTAAGCTGGTGGAGGAAGCGCACAGCGAGAAGGCGGAGACGCAGCGTTTTATTGATGCGGCGGAGCAGTATTACGCCATGGGTGTTATTGCGCTGACGGCGCTGGCAATTGTGGTGCCCACGCTGTTTTTGGGCGAGGCGTTTAGTCCTGCTTTTTACCGAGCGATGACCATTATGGTGGCGGCTTCTCCGTGTGCTATTGTCATTAGCACGCCAGCTACGGTGCTATCGGCCATTGGTAATGGGGCGAGGCGCGGTATTTTGTTTAAGGGGGGTGTGTATGTGGAGAATGCGGCGACGGTGAAGGTGATGGCTTTTGACAAGACGGGCACGTTGACAGAAGGCAAGCCGCAGGTGACGGATGTGGTGGCGCTGCAAGGGAGCGAGGATGAGTTGCTGGCGCTGGCGGCGGCAGCGGAGGCGCGTTCGGAGCATCCGCTGGCGCAGGCGGTGGTGCAGGCGGCTAAAGAGCGGGCGCTAGAGATTGCAGCGGCGGAGGCGTTTCAGGCGGTGACGGGCAAGGGGGTGCAGGCCCGCGTGGGGGATGTGCAGGTGCATATTGGCAGCTTGCGTTATTTTGAGAGCTTGGAAATGGCAGCGGAGGGGTTGGAAACGGCCGTTGCCACTGTCACCCGCTTGCAAAACCAGGGAAAAACCTCTGTAGTTGTGGCCCAAATTGATGATGAGGGGGCGGCGTATATTTTGGGCGTCATTGCTTTTGCCGACGTCATTCGCCCCGATGCGCCGCAGGTAGTTAGGGCGTTACGCGCTAAAGGCATTGAGCATATTGTAATGCTGACCGGTGACAATAAGCAGGTGGCGCAGCGCATTGCCGCCGAGGTGGGCGTGGATGCTGTGTATGCGGATTTGTTGCCGGAGGATAAGGTAACGGCCGTGAAAGAGGTGCGCGAAAAATTTGGCCCGGTGGCGATGGTAGGGGATGGCGTTAACGATGCGCCAGCCCTGGCGACGGCGACCATTGGCATTGCCATGGGCGCGGCGGGTACAGATGTGGCCCTGGAGACGGCCGACGTGGTGCTGATGTCTGACGATCTGAAAAATTTGCCTTTTATGATTGGCCTAAGCCACAAAACGCGGCGCACGCTGTGGGTTAATTTGGGCTTTGCCTTGTTTATGATTGGGCTGATGTTGGTGACGATTTTTGTGGCGGACTTGCCGCTGCCGGCGGCTGTTATCGGCCATGAAGGGGGTACGGTGCTGGTGTCGCTGAATGGTCTGCGGCTGTTGGCCTACCGAGGATAGTCTGTACCAATTTTTTTAGGGGCGGGGTGCTTCGAGGAGGGGGCGGCAGGGGTTGAACTCTGTGCCTAGACGGATGGTGTAGTTGTAGGGGTGGTCGGTGTCTCCTTGTAGGATGACGTTTTCGCTGCGCTGGCCGAAGGCCCAGGCTACAACCCAGCTAAAGGCGCCTTTGTCGTTGGGGGCGTGCAGGGTGATGGTGGTGGTGGGGGGGTCTGGTTCGGGGAAGTGGTTGAAGACGGGGATGATGCCGAACCAGGCCAAGTTTTCGGCGGCAAGCCGGTACTGCACGTAGCTGTTGGTGACGATTTCTACCGTCAACGGCCGTCCCCCACGATTGATCGCTGAGGGCTGCAAAAGCTGCGCAAACACCGGTTCCGCCGCTTCCCAGTTGATGAGCTGCACCGCCGCGCCAGAGCTGGGCACCTGCCAACTGCGAAAGGCGCTGTAGGGCAGCGTCAGGTGGCGGATGCCATTTTCGCGAATGGTCGGTGCTAGCGCGGCCAGTTCCAGCACCTGCGCCAGCCCCAGGTCTGTTTCTACGGATTGGCGGTACGCCTCCCACAAGGTTGGTATTTGGGGGATGAGGTCGCGGTTAAGCCCCTGGCTGAGCATAGCGCGCACAATTTGCTGCTGGCGCCGGCCGCGTTCAAAGTCACTGGTGGTGCGCCGCGAGCGGGCATACCACAGGGCCAGGTCGCCATCCATCTGGTACACGCCCGATTCCAGGGTGAATTGTTCCCAGTTTTCTTCTACCTGGGGGTCTAGTTTAGGGGAAATGAGCCGCCAGTCGCGCAGGGGGCAGGTGACGGCGACTTCTACGCCGCCGAGCACGTCTATGGCTTGCTTGAAGCCGCTGAAGCCTACGCGCACGTAGTTGTCTACGGGCACGCCAAAGCTCCAAAGCAAGGTGTCGCGCAGCAACCCTAAACCGCCGCCGTCGGGGTAATTGGCGGCAAAGCCGTGGGGCAGCACCTGGTTGATGCGTGCCATTTGCCAGGCGGGCACGGGCACGTACAGGTCACGGGGTAGGTTGAGTAGGGTGGCGGTTTTGGCTTGTTTGTTGATGGCGACGAGGATGATGGTGTCGGTCCGACCGCCGCGCAGGTTGTCGCCATCGTTGCCCAGTAGGGCGATGAGGGCGAGGTTGTCGGGGACGGGGAAGGTAGGGACGGGGGTGGGTACGGCCGTTTCTGGCGTGGGCAGGGTGGCATCCAGGTTTGGGTAGGGAAAAGGCGTGGGCGTGGCGGTAGGCGTGTTGGTGGGGCGGGGTGTCCTGGTGGGGGTGGCGCTGGGCGTGGGCGTGTAGGTGGCCGTGTCTGCCGGGCGGGGGGTGTGGGTTGGCGGTAGCGTGCTGGTGGACGTGCCCATGGGGGTAAGAGTTGGGCTGGTTACCTTGGCCGTCGGTGGTTGGGCGGCCAATTCTGAGGATGGCACAGGGCGCGGTGCAGCGCAGCTTGCCAGGCAGATGCCCAAGATACACCACCAAACCACTTTCATCATTGGTCATTTTCTCCGAAATTTAGCGGAATGACAAAGAGGTTGGGAATATTTCCGCTGGCGTTTGTGGCAAAGAGGGCCAGCCAACGGCCGTTTGGGGATACCCGGCCGCCGGCGTAACGGCCGTCTGGCAGCGGCGGGATTTGCACCGTTTCCAGGTACCGGCACTCCGGCAGGGCGTATAATTTTACGTCAGTAGGGTTTCCGGTAGCCCCGACAAAAATTGGGCTGGGCGGAGTGTAAAGGGCCGCCAGGCAGGGGGTGTCTATGCTGTAGAAGGGTGCGCCAATAGCCGTAATGGATCGAGCCAGATATCCTTCTGAATAAAACAGCAGCCCATCAGGCGTTAACTGAAGGCCGGTTACATCGAGAACTTCCACGCTATCTGTATCGCTGTGGTAAATTTGGGCGGGGAGTGTGTTGCCAAACCAGCCAAAGTCGGTGAGAAGGATGTGGTAGCTGCCACTTGTTGGGTTTACGTAGGTGTCGGCCAGGCCGTTCACCTGATCACGCACAAATTCCAGGCCAAAGAGGGGCAGCAACGGCCGTACTTCCCCTTCTACGTTCATGAAAAACGGCCCCTGGTCCAGGCTCAGCGTCACCACAAATTCCGTGGGGCTGATCCATTCCGGGCCGCCAAAGGTCCCGTCCAGGGCATTGGCCGGTTCCCAGTCGTGGCGGGCGATGATTTGGCCGGTGGCCGCGTCTACCACGCGGGAGCCGCCGATGGGGCTGCGGTCGCCAGTGTAGTTGCCCGCCAGGGTTACGCCAATGAACGCGCCATCGGGCGACCAGACCAGGTTGTTGAAGGCGTCAGGCGGCACTTCGGCAATGGGGGTAATGGCCTGGGACCGCCAATCGTAGATCAGGTAGCCGGTTTCCGCCTTGAGCAGCAGCCGGGATTGGTCGGGGCTGAGGCTTTCAATGCGGACCAGGTTTTGGGGGAAAACGGCCGTTAACTCAACATCGTTGCCGCAAGGCTCGTCCGCCTGAATAACCTGGCCGTTCATGGTGATGATGAAAAAGGAGCCGTCGGGCAGCCAGATGAAGCGCTGCCCGGTGGTATCGCCTTCGTGAGCATACGTGCCGCTGAGGGGGTAGCGCTGGCATTTTGCGCTGTTGGCGGGGTCGTAGAGGGTGAAAGTGCCTTCCGCGCTGCCAGGGTACTCAGTGGCGTCGAGTTCTTCCTGGGTGTACTCGAAATAGGCCAGGAAACGGCCGTCGGGCGACCAACCTTGAAGCCGGGCGCTGCCGCCGCTGAAGATGGGTGGTTCGGTGATGGTGATGGGTGTGGGGGTGGGCAATGGCGGCGGCGTGGGGGTCATGGTGGCCATTTCTGATGTGGGGGTAGGGTAGGGGCGGCTGCCATCGGCAATGGGGGTTCCCAGGGAGGTGGTGAGGAGGTCGACAATGGCTGTATCCATGCCCATATAGCCGATGATCAGGTTGTCTTGCGCCCAAAAATAAGGATAGCTTTCGCCGTCTATATGTACCATTGTCGTTGTGTCTCCTTCGGTGAAAGTAAGCGTGGAGCCATCTGGTGACAGCGCATTGGTGATGTATTGGCGGGCGGCCAGGGTGGGGAAGGTGAAGACGCGCACAACGGACCCATTGACAGAGAGCCGGATAAGGCTAGTAGCTCCCTCAAACAAGCCTTGCGGCCCATCTCCTTCGTGAACGACAACGGCCCCGGCCAGTTCCAACTGGGTGATGAGGATATCGACAGGGGAAATGGTAGAGGTGGGGGACACGGCCGTTTCTGGGGTAATGAAGACCCGTGTCGGAGAAATGGATTCCTGAGAAGGTGTGCAGGCGGTGAGAAAGACCAGGGCCGTCACGCCTAGCCACACAATACCCCTAGAAATCCATCTATGTTGCCAATCCATAGCTACACCTCTTCTGCCAAAGGTAAATCGGAAATTATCCTGTCTGAGCAAGTAGTGGTAGTATGCCCTGGCGTGAGGGAGGTTGCCTGACGGGAAGGCGCTGGTTGTAGTTTCCAGCCCTACGAATCGGATACGCTGCGTGCAGCAACAACGGTCATGCTGCGCTGCTCAGCACAGAGGCAAACCATTCGTGAAGGGGCTGTGCCTCTTGGGGCAGGTGCTGCTGGATCGCATTGTAATAGACTTGCAAAAATCGCCTGAGCGTGATGCCGGATAGGCGGTATTCGTAGTTGGAAAGCAGGCCTTGCACCCAGTCTATGTTGGCGTTTAGCAGCTTCATGTTGCCCAGTTTCAGGGTGGCAGTGATGTTGTTGCCAAGTTCAGCAGTGGCATTTTTGAGAATGCTGGTCTCTATTTCTGGGGATAGGGTGGCGTAAACGGCCGTTTCAATGATAGCTCGTTTATCCAAAAACTGTTCCAGGCTCTTTTGGTAAGTAGGTGCAGTGCGCCTGCCTTCTGGGGCAGGCGCTGACGAGGTAAATAACCGTTCCACTACCCGGGGCGCATCATGCAAATTATCGCCCAAAAAATAGCCTGGAATATAGTCACGCACAGCCGGAATATAGTTGAAGACAGCGCCACCATAGGCCACGAGAGTCCCTTCGGCGCGTATAAAATCGGCCATTTCCAGGGTGTTGCTGGCGGTGTGCAGCGTTTGTGCAGACAAAATGACCAGGTGCGGTTTGATGCTTTCCAGCGATTCCTTCATTCGGGCTACTGGCACGTTGGCGCCCAAGTACACAACTTCCCAGCCGCGCCGCTTGAGCAGCAGCGTCAGCATCAGTGCGCCGAAGGTGTGTTGTTCATCAGGCGGGCAAGCTACCAGAATACGGCCGTGACGGGTAGCGTTTACCATAGACGCCAAAAGCGCCTCAAGCTGTCTGACTGCCAATTCTGAAGCGAAATGCTCTTGTTGAACGGTCACCTGGCCTTCATACCAGCCATCGCCAATGGCTACTAACCCTTTTTGCAACACTTCCTGGCTCACCAACTCTACCGGATAAAGGGCAAAAGCCTGCGCCAATACCTGCTGGGCTTCCGGCTCATTAAAGTTTAGGCAAGCCCGCACCCAGCTATTTCTGGCCTGGGCGATCATGTCTCCGGAGATTTGCCCGGTTTGCGCTGCTGGCGGTTCGTGGGCCACCGGCGCCGGTATGGAAACCAGGGGATCTTTGCCGTCGTCCCGGAGTTGCTTCCACAACTTGACGGCCCGGCTGATGCTCATGCCTTCTTCCTGGCGGTCCATCAGCCATTTTAGGAGTTCGATGTCATATTCTGAATAGAGCCTGTGCCCACCATCGGTGCGGTCTGGTTCCGGCAAACCGTATCGTCTTTCCCAAGCCCGCAAGGTATCTGGTTTGATGCCTGTTTCTTGTACAACAACTTTCATGTTGAAAGTAGGGTTTTTATCTGGTTGAGCCATTTTTTTGTCCTTTGGCATGTTTGTACCCTTACAAGCCCTGATGTTATCACGGCTGCCTATTTTTTGTCTACCTTTTGAACAAAGAAGGGTTTGTTTGTGCTGCATTGCAAAGCTTTTTAGGGGGCATTATTGTTTTGGGATGTGGACATAATCGGTATACTTGCGGTGATGAAGGAGAAAAACTATATTTTGGCAATTGATTTGGGCACCTCTGGCCCTAAAGTTGCTTTGGCTACGGCCACGGGGCAGATTGTGGCGACTAGTGTGACGGAAACGCCGGTAATTTTTTTGCCAGGCGGGGGTGTGGAGCAAGACCCGGAAGTTTGGTGGCGGGCTATCGTGCAGGCTGTACGACAAGTCTTGGCAGAAACGGCCGTTCCCCCTGCACGAATTACCGCCATTGGGTGTACGGCCCAATGGTCCGGCACGGTTGCTGTTGATGCCACCGGAAAACCGCTTATGAATGCCATCATCTGGATGGATACCCGTGGCCAACCCTACGTCAAAAAAATTACGGAGGGGCCGCTGAAAATTGCTGGATATGGCTTGGACAAGCTGTTGCCCTGGCTACGACTGACTGGTGGTATTCCTACTCATTCTGGCAAAGACGCCATTGCCCACATCCTCTACATTCAACAGCACCATCCCGATATTTTTGCCGCAACCCATAAATTTTTAGAACCTAAAGATTACTTGAACTTACGCCTGACGGGGCATTTTGCGGCTTCCTATGATTCCATTATTTTGCATTGGCTTACTGACAACCGAAATATTCACCGCATTACGTATCATGAAAAGCTGCTGCGTATGGCTGGCATTCCCCGCGCTAAGTTACCCGATTTGCACCCAGCCATTGCGCTATTGGGACCACTGCAGGCGGCAGCAGCGAGCGAATTGGGTCTGGGAGAGCACGTGCAGGTGGTAGTGGGTACACCAGATCTGCACGCTGCCGCATTAGGCTCAGGGGCTGTGCGCGACTTTGCCGGGCACATCTACATTGGCACGTCGGTGTGGCTGACCTGCCATGTGCCCTTTAAGAGGACAGATTTGCGGCACAATATGGCTTCTTTGCCGTCGCCTATTCCGGGCCGTTATTTTATTGCCAATGAACAGGAAGTGGGTGGTTCGGCGTTGGCTTTTTTGCAGCAAAACATCTTTTTTCCTAAGGATGGTTTACAGCGGGAAGAGGCGCCACCGGACATATATGCGCAGATGGATAACCTGGCGGAGCATGTTTCGCCCGGCAGTGATGGGCTGATTTTCTTGCCGTGGTTGGTGGGCGAGCGCACGCCGGTGGAGGATCATTTGGTGCGGGGCGGGTTTTACAATTTGCAGTTGCAGCATACGCGGGCACATTTGGTGCGAGCGGTGCTGGAGGGGGTGGCGCTGAATGGCCGCTGGCTATTGGGGGCGGTGGAAGGGTTCACGAAACGGCCGTTTTCCCATCTCAACTTTATCGGTGGCGGGGCACAGTCGGCACTGTGGAGCCAAATCCTGGCTGATGTGCTCAATCGCCCCATTTTCCAAATGGATGCCCCCTTACAGGCTAATGCGCGAGGTGCAGCGATTTTGGCCGCTGTGGCTATGGGTTATGCTACCTTCGACGAGATGGCGGAACAGCTTGAGGTTGCTGCCGAATACTTGCCTGACCCTGCCAACCGCCTTCTTTATGACGAGCGTTTTGCCGTATTTCTAGAAATTTACAAGCGCAATCGGCGTATTTACGCCCGGTTGAACAGATGAAAAACGGGTTGGCGTAGCAGCGACGTGGCTGCCTATGCTGCTTTACTAGCGGGCAACCTAAGGATAAGGTATGGGATTTCGAAAGTTTTTACAAAAAGCATTGAGTCAAGTGAACCCGCGGTTGGTAACGGCCGTTACCAGGCAGGCGCGCAAGATACCCTTCGTCAACAGGCGAGTAGAGGATCAGTATGCGGCAATGTTGTCTGGTTTACGCCCCAAGCTAAAACCGTATCAAGACAGTATTGCCACATATTCAACGCTGCCAGAAAACGGCCGTACACATGCCGATATTCTGGCTAGCATGCGCGCCATGCAGCAGCAAGAAGAGCGCGCCTGGCGCGATGGGTACGCTTCTGGTGCTGTCTATCATGGCGATGCTGCCCATATTGACTTTTTGAACCAGGTGTATGCCCTGCACAGCCAGAGCAACCCACTCCATGCTGATTTGTGGCCCAGCGTCAGCAAGTACGAGGCGGAGATTGTCGCTATGACCGCCCACATGCTGGGTGCCGGACAGGGAGAAAATCAGCCAGGGAGCGAAAAAGAGATTGTGGGCACCGTCTCCTCTGGTGGTACGGAAAGCATCCTGCTAGCAATGAAAACTTACCGCGACTGGGCAAGAGAAACAAAGGGTATTACTGCGCCTGAAATGATTTTACCCGTCACCGCCCATGCCGCCTTCGAGAAAGCGGCACAATACTTTGGCATCAAAATGGTGCCCATTCCCGTGGATGACCAGTACCGTGCCGACTGGATTGCCGCAAAAAACGCCATCAATGCCCACACCATCGTCATGGTAGGCTCTGCGCCATCATTTCCCCATGGCATCATAGATTCCATTGCCGAAATGTCAGCCCTGGCGCTGGAGGCAGGTATTGGCTTTCATACCGATGCTTGCCTGGGCGGATTTGTGCTGCCTTGGGCAGAGAAACTGGGCTATGCGATTCCACCCTTTGACTTTCGCCTTCCGGGAGTTACCTCAATGTCGGTGGATACGCACAAGTATGGGTATGCGGCTAAAGGCACCTCTGTTGTACTCTACCGGGGGCGACCGCTGCGCCATTACCAATATTACACCACGGCAGATTGGCCTGGCGGGCTGTATTTTTCGCCAACTTTTGCCGGCAGCCGCTCCGGTGCGCTGAGTGCGGCGGGTTGGGCGGCGATGGTGTCTATGGGAGAGGCTGGGTATGTGGCGGCAACAGAGCGAATATTGGAAACGGCCGTTACCCTCAAACAAGGGCTTGCCAACATACCTGATCTCTACATATTGGGCGACCCATTGTGGATAGTGGCCTTTGCCTCCCACACCCTCGACATTTACCGCGTGTTAGACGGCATGAGCCACCGTGGCTGGAGCCTTAACGGGTTGCACCGACCGGCTTGCATCCATCTGGCCGTGACGCTACGCCACACCCAACCCGGTGTCATCCAACGCTTCCTGGCAGACCTGGCTGAAGTCGTGGCCGAAGTAAAGGCACGGCCCGCCAACAGCGGCGGAATGGCCCCGGTGTATGGCATGGCGGCAACCCTGCCGGTGCAAGGCCTGGTTAGCGATATGCTAAAGCGGTACATTGATTTACTGTATGATGTGTAAGGCGTGCAAACCTGCACCTTTAAAACCCCTGCAATAGCGCTACGTGCCCGCGCAGGCTCTCCTCCATTTTGGCAATGCTCAGGCTTTCCCCAGCGATGTGTGCCTGGTTTTCTGCAGCGGGTGAGTAGCCAATGATGGGGATGCCAAAAGGCGCAAAGTGACGGCCGTCGGTAGCAAATTGGTAGCTGGTAAGGGCCGGTGTGCGCCCCATGCCTGCCGCAATGAGGGCTTGGGCTTGCTGCACCACCCTGCTTTCCGGCGGTGTGTAGAAACCGTAGATGATGGCGTCATCATCAGGGGTATCTGGCTCCCAGGCAATTTCCAGGGTGATGGGCCAATCGCCGGTCAGCCGCCGCACAAAGGCTTGCAGGCTGGTCAGGCTCTCGCTGGCGGTGCGGAAATCTAGTAACACCCGCGTCCAGGCGGGGGTCACGTTTCTGCTTTTGGTGTCTACCTCGATGATGGTAGGGGTAACGGTGGTGGGGCCGAGCAGTGCGTGAGCGCTAAGGCTTTCTTTTTCAGCAGTTAGCTTTTGCAAAAAGGCCGCCAGGGCGTAGTTGGGGTTTCGCCCGGTGTGGGGCACGCTGGCATGGACAGAACGGCCGTGAAACTGCACCCACAACTGCATAATGCCGCGATGCCCCAGGGCCAGGTTGTTGTCGGAAGGTTCGCCCAACACCACCAGGGCCACTTCGTAATCCTTGTGTTCCACCCAATATTTAGCCCCCGCGCCGCCAAGTTCCTCTTGCACCACGCCGGTAAACACCACGTCGCGCTGGGGGCGCACCGCCATACGTCGCAGGGCAGCCATGCTGTACACCTGCACAGCCAGCGGCCCCTTAATGTCGGCCGCGCCCCGGCCCACAATGCGCCCATCCACAATTTCCCCGGAATAGGGAGGCACCGACCACAGGCTGGGGTCGCCGGGGTCTACGTGGTCCAGGTGGGTGTTGAGCACCAGGGCGGGCAGGCTACGGTTTTGGCCATGGATACGGCCGTACACGTTGCCCATCTCGTCCCCCCACACCTCGTCAAAGCCCAGCGTTTGCATTTCAGCGGCAATTAGTGCGGCAATTTCCGCTTCCGCAAAGGGCATACTCGGCGTTTGAATCAACCGTTGGGTAAAATTCACGCAATCGGCAAGCAAGGTGTTCCAATCCATGACAATCTCCGTTAGCCGGTTAGCCGTCCCGCGGGTCAGGCCAACAAGCTGATTAGCTGACCAGCTGATTAGCTGACCAGCTGATTAGCTGACCAGCTCATAAGTCAGCAGCGTGGCGCAGGCTGAATAACCCACCCGCTTAAATACGTTAACCACCTCCTTTTTTTCTAACAGCATAAAGACCAGGTCTACCTGCCGCGCAAAGGCTACCTGGGTCATGTAGCCGGTGAGATAGGCGGCAAACCCGCGCTGCTGAAATTTGGGCAAGGTGGCGACGCCAACCAGCTCAGTTACGCCCTGGCGAATTTCGGCAAACATGCCCGCCGCGGCTGGTTCGCGGTTAAAGCGCAGCAAAAAAGCACGGTCGGTCAGCAGGGTTTGGCGAAAGGTTAGCGCATCGGTGCCGGTGAGGCGCGCCGCAAAAGGGTCAATGCCCAGTTCGCGGGTTTGTAGTGCCTGATTGACGTCTTCCGGAGAAAACTCGCGAGAAAGGATGATGGTGGAAAGGCCAGGGAGAGTGGGCGCCGGGCGGTAGCTTTTGGGCGTGCAGGCAATGACGACAAGTTGATGGGTAAGTTGAAAGCCTTTGGCCATAAGCACAGGAGGCAGGTTGGGGGCGTAGGTGTCTAGAAATTGCACCCGCGGCGGCGGCTGGCGCCGTTCAAACTGCTGAATGAGGGTGTTCACGGCCGTTTCCCATGCGGCCTGACTTTGGACCGGAACGGCCGTATGCCCCAAATCGCCCGCGTTTTCTGCACGCCAATAGTATTGGAAAGGGGGCAGCGACACAATTTCGTGCTGCTGATGCTTGGTATGCAAATACATTTGGATGCGTTCAATGGTTGTGAGCATGATTCTGTTGTTAGCTTTGGACAATGAGCTTGAGAACGGCCGTCACATTCAACAGCGTCTTGGGCACCAGCGAACCCGGCAAACAATATTCCTGGTCTTTACTGCCGTCTTCGCTGCGCTCAGCGCTGTGGGCGTTACCTCCGGCAATACCCAATCCATCCAGGCAAGGCACGGCAAACCAAAAATGATTGCCATCACTTAATCCCCCGCGGTCTTCGGGTTTCACCACCAACCCTAGCTCTGCCCCCGCTTCTTGCCAAATAGCCACCAGTTTGTTGGTGGCTTCATTAATAGGCCAGGGCAGCGTGCGTCTTTCCAGCTCAACCTGCACTTTGCACGCGTAACCGTTTTCCATGCTCTTGACAGTTGATAGATTGCTCAACGCCAAAATTTGAGTAATGGTTTCTTCGTAGACGTCCGGGTCAAAGGCGCGCATCTCCAGCCGCGCCAGGGCATGGTGCGGCACGCGGTTCGTGACCGTGCCGCCCTGCACTACGCCTACGTTGACCGTTACCTGGCGCTCGTAATCCGTCAAAGCCGCCAGCCGCTGAATGACCTCAGCCATCTGCACAATGGCGTTGGCGCCAAAGGTGTGGGCGCTGCCCGCGTGGGCTGACTTGCCCTTTACCTGAACATTGAACACGCCCATGCCCTTGCGCGAGCGCACTACCCAAAACTCTTTGCGGGCGCCGTTCATGTAACCACCTTCAAAAATGAGGGCAGCCAGCGTTTCTGGCCCTTCCAGGTAACGGCGGCAGAGAGCGCCAAAATCGTCAGCCAGGTCTTCCTCGGCGGCATCAATGAGCAGCACCCAGGTGATGTCGTCATAGACGGCTGGCTGGAAGGTGCGGATGGCGTCCAGCATCATATAGATAGCGATGGTGCCGCCCTTGATGTCAGCCGTGCCGGGGCCATAGATGCGCTCTCCCTCTATGCGCCAGTAAAAATTATTTTGCACTTCTTCTTCAGGGGGATATACGGTGTCCAGGTGGGAGATGCAGCCTATTTTGCGGCCCGATTTGCCGGGGCGGGTGAGAACCAGGTGTTGACCAAATTGGGGATAGGCAGAGGGGACGAATTCTGGGGTGAAGCCCAGTTTGGCAAAGATTTGGGCCGTAAGCTGGCCTAGCTGGTTTACACCTTCTGGATTTGCGGTGAAGCTGTTGATATTGACCATTTTTTGCAGCAAGTCCAGGTAAGCGGGTAAGTTGTCGGTCAGGAATTGTTCGATATCAGGGGGGTAGTTGGTTTGGCTCATGACAAATCCTTAGGGTAAAAGATTTGCCATTTCTATCACGAATGGAGGGGAAGGACAATGAACAATGGGGAATATACATTGTTCATTGTCCTTAGTTAAAGCTCTTGGGTCTCAAAGGCGGCGATGCTGCCTATGAGCAGCATGATGATGAGGACGGTGTTGGCCACGATGGCGCCGATTTGGGGGGGCACGGCCGTTGCCAAACCCAATTGACTGGCCCAACCGACCAGCGCTCCTGGCGCAAAGGGGGCAATTTGCGGAATGCTGCCCGCCAGCAGCAAAACCACCGCGCCCAGCAAGGCCACGCCCGCGCCTGCGCCCATGCTGCGGCTGAGGGTGCTGGCCAATAGAGAAACGGCCGTAAAAGTCAACAGCCACAGCCACAGCAGCCCGCTCCCCGCCAAAAAGGGCCAAAACTGAAACGGCTCGAACAAGATGAGGGTGTAATAGTAAGCGCCTAGGGCCGCCAGCAAAAAGGCGGCCGCATAGATGATGGCCTGGGCCATAAATTTACTGAGCAAAAATGCCCAGCGCGGCAGGGGTTTGCTGAGAATGAGTGCAGCCTGCCCGCGCTCTTTTTCCCCCGCTACGGCGCCCATGCCCAGGAGGATGGCAATAATAAAGCCAAACTGGGTGATGTTTTTGATGTACTGGGTCATGGCGTCCACCGTGGTGGGTTCAGGAATGAGGTCGGCAAACTGCTCTGCGCCCTCAATCATAGTCAACATTTGCGGCGTAAACTTGGCCAACAGGGGCGAACCGAGGCCGAAAAGGATGAATACGGCCAATACCACCAGCACGCGCCGCGTGCGCCATTGCTGCAGCAGCTCTTTGCGCAGGGCTGCCCCAAAGAGCCGTAGTTCAATGCCAACGGGTTGGCTAGACGGCCGTTCCCCATCCCGGGGCCACATGCGCCATAGCCACGCCAGCCCCGGCAGCAGCATGAGCAGCAAAATTGGATGGACCCAGGTGGGTTGAGCCAGGGTTTGGCTGAAGTACACGGCCGTAAAGTCAAACAAGGTGTGGTACAACAGCGCCACCAGCCCATAAAGCACATTGCGCCGCTTGAATGCCTGCCAGACCAGCAGCGATAGCACAACGTGGAGGGTCATAGCCATTACCCGCTCGAACAGGGCGGCAAAAGGCTGCCACGATACCCGGTCCAGCGTTTGCAGTTGGCTGGTTAGAACAGCCAATTGGTCGGCAGGAAGATTGAGGGTGCTGAGGTCTGTGCCGCGCATGGCCCACAAAGCGGAGATGCTGGCTGCCATGATGATGGCAATCAGACCCATGGCTTCAATGCCGCCATGCCCCAGACCAACCATCAGCGCGTCCTCGCGGCGGCGAGCAGCCCCTTTGCGGAAGAGCAGCCCATAGGCAACGGCGCGGGCAACCGTTTCACATAGCCCGGCAGATACTCCTAAGATAACGGCCGTGCGCAAAAAGTCACCATCACTGCTGGCAATGGGACCAATTACCCCCAGTTCGGCCAACCACTCATTAAGAGGCAGGTGATAAAGTTGGGAACCGACAAAGGTAGCCGCGCCTACCAAAAACAGCCACCAGGGGGCAGTAAAGCGCCGCCGGAATAAAACGGCCGTTGCCAGCGGCAGCAAAATGATCAGGGAAATGAAAAGAATGTAGAGGATCATAAGTGTATTTATGGTTACAAGTTGCAGTTGGATGCAACGTGTAATGTGTAACTTGCTACTTACTCAATTGTAAAAACACGTCTTCCAGCGACGGCCGTATCCATTCATACCGGTTCAGCACCACGTTGTGGCTTGCCAAAAGCGGCAGCAAAGCACCTTTTGCCGCCGCCACGTCACTCACCGTTACCTGCAGGCGGTTGTCCTCTTGGGAAACGCTCAACGTCCAGGGCTGGTCTTGTAGATGCGGCATTATTTCTGCCGCCAGCGCCAAATGCGCGCGATCCAACTCCAGGGAGATGACGTTGGTAGCATATTGCGCCAGCAGCTCGTCTCGTTCTTGCACCAGCAGCAGCTCTCCCTGATGGATAATGCCGATGGTGTCGCAGACCCGCTCCACGTCGGCCAGAATGTGGCTGGAGAGGAAAACCGTTACCTGCCCGCGCAGCGTGCTGATGAGTTCCAGCACTTCATAGCGACCAGCCGGGTCCAGGGCGCTGGTGGGTTCGTCTAAAAAGAGCACCGGCGGCTCGTGCAGCAGCGCCTGGGCAATACCTAGCCGCTGCACCATGCCCCCCGAAAAGCCGCCAATTTGCCGTTTGGCCGCCGTTTCCAGGTCTACCAAGGCCAGCATGGCCGCCGCTCGCCTTTTGCGCGTGGCGGCGTCCATTTGGAAAAGCCTGCCTACGTAGTCCAGGCATTCCAGGGGTGTCATCCAGGTATAGAATGCGGGGTCTTGCGGCAGATAACCAAACTGAGCGCGGGCGGCGCTGTCGGCGCGGGTGGTTTCCATCCCATTGACCCAAGCGCGGCCGGTGGAGGGGCGGGCTAGCCCGGTCATCAGGCGGATGGTGGTGGTTTTGCCGGCCCCATTGCGCCCCAAGAAGCCAAAAATGGCCCCGGCAGGGACGGTTAAATTTAACGGCTTGAGGGCGGCAACCTCGCCGTAGGTACGGCTGAGATTTTCGCAGCGAATAGCCAGCGGGCGCTCTGCCTTCATGTTACGCTTCCTCGCGCCCCACCACAAAGTAGATGATGGGGCCTATCATGTTGACAAAAATGATGACCAGCGCCCATGCCCACTTGGGACCACGGGTATACGGCCGTTTCGCCAGGTCAATGAGCGCCACCGCCATGAGAATGAGCTGCAAGATTATCAGCGGAATAAGTAAAGGGATAAATTCACGTAATTGCTCCATGACAAACCTCCTTTTTGCTGGTTTGTTCGTTCATTTCCCCGGAAGCTGCGCACCAAGCGCTCTGGCAAAGACGCGCTCTCGGCTTCTGGGAAATTTGAAATTCTTTTCTGACAATGTACTAACCAACCAACTAATCTTTCATAGGATGGGTGATAAGGGCAAACTTGTGCCGTCGTCGCCCAGGGGTCGGGTCGTTTTCGGCCAGCAGCATAAAGGCTTCCTGCAACTTCATTTGAAAGGCGTTTAATTCCTCTGCATCGGCCCAAAAAATGCTCTCCGTGTAACCGGTGCGGTCCGCCAGCAAGTTTACGTGCCCGGCTGGGTCGGCAGCTTGCTGCAAATATTGCGCAAAATCCCGCAGCGTGGCCAGAATGTAGTTGGTAAAGTAGCGCAGATGGTCGTCTATGGTCATCTCTGCCACATCTTCTGGGCCAAGGTGGGGCGTTTGCACAAGCTGGTATCTTTTTTCTTCAATACCGTGCACCAGTTGGGTTTCGGCAATGGTGATCATGTCGCCTTCCAGCAGCATTTTGAGATGCCGGTACAATGATGAGGCCGGGACATCTGTTAGCTGGGCGGCAATTTCTTGCGTGGTCAGGCTTTCGCCAGCCAGGGTTTGCAAGATGCGCAAGCGCACCGGGTGGATGATCAGATCTGCCTTGGGGAAATTCATGCCCACCTCGTTTTTAATAATGGTTATGTTATTGATAATGGTAACATTATCAATAATGATAATGTTTTTGAAACGAGTTGTCAAGGGGTTGCCCGTGGCAATTAGCAAGAAGCCTGACGCTGTGTCGCCTGACGCTGTGTCGCCTGACGCTGTGTCGCCTGACGCTGTGTCGCCCGACGCTGTGTCGCCCGACGCTAGACAGGATTCTTTGTGCTAAAATTGCAGCACTTAACAATGAGGGTGATTTCCTTCATCTTCCAACCTTTTTTCAGGAGGCTATGTCTATGTCCGGAGTGATTGCGGCGGGTGGGCCGGAAACGGCCGTTGCTGGCGCCACTATTTTGCAGCAGGGAGGTAACGCCGTGGACGCGGCCGTAGCGGCTGCTTTTGCCTCCTTTATTGCTGAAACTGGCGTGGTCCATCTGGGGGGCAGCGGCATTGCCCAAATTTTCGATCCGCGTACGGGGCAGTCGGTGGTGTATGACTTTTTTAGCAACATGCCAGGGTTGGGGCGAAAGAGCCGACCCCCGCAAATGGACTTCGCCGAAGTGATGATTGATTTTGGGGCGACGACGCAAAGTTTCCATCTGGGGCGGGCGTCGGTGGCGGTGCCGGGCAACATTGCCGGGTTGTGCCAGATGGCGGCAGATTTTGGTCGGCTGCCCTTGGCCAAGCTGCTAGAGCCAGCCATACAACTGGCACGGGAAGGCGTGCCGATTCACCCCTTTCAGGCAGACACCTGTGCGTTGCTGGCGCCCCTGTACACCCACACGGCGGGCATGCGGGATATTTTTGCGCGACACGGCCGTATCATTCAACCCCAAGAGCATTTGCACATTCCACACCTGGCGGAGACGCTGGCGGCGCTGGCGCAAGAAGGGGTAAATTTGGCGCGCAACGGCCGTTTGGCCCAGGCTATTTTGGCCGACCAGGCTGAACACGGAGGGCTGCTGACGGCTGAAGATTTGGCAGCGTACCAGGTGCGGCAGTTGGAACCCATTCGCCTGCCTTACCGCGAATACGAGATATTGCTGCCTCCTCCCAGCTCTACCGGCGGGGTGCTGACGGCTTTTGCCCTGCAGCTGCTGGCGGCCTTCGACGTGGCGCAGATGGTTCATGGTTCGGCGGCCCATTTGCAGCTTCTGTATGAGGTGCTGGCAGCGGCAAACCGGGCGCGGCGGGATTGGGAGATGTGGCAGGATGCACTGCCAGCGCCGGAGGCGGTGGCGCGCTTTTTAGCGGTGAGTTACGTGGAGGAGTATGTGCAAGAGGTGCGGGCGGCGTTGGTGGGAAAACGGCCGTCGCCCAGCGCGCCAGAACCCGTTGGCCCCGGTAACACCAGCCATCTTAGCGTGATTGATGGCGAGGGGCTGGCGGTGGGCCTGACTACAACGGCAGGGGAGTCGGCGGGGTACGTGGTGCCGGGCACGGGCTACATTCCCAACAACATTTGCGGGGAAGCAGATTTGCACCCGGCGGGCTTTCATACACGCCCGGCGGGGCAGCGCATTCCCACCATGATGACGCCCACGGTAGTGCTGCAAGACGGGCAAACGCGGCTGGTGCTGGGCAGTGGTGGCAGTGAGCGCATTCGCAGCGCCATCTTGCAAGTGCTGAATAATTTACTGGATTTTGGCATGACGCTGGAACGGGCGGTGAACGTGCAGCGCATGCACGTAGAAAATGGGGTTTTGCAGTTAGAGGCGGGCTATGACCCGGCTGCCGCGGACGCGCTGGCGTCGTGGGGGTATGCGGTGAACCGCTGGGCCAGGCGCAGCATCTATTTTGGCGGCGCGCATTCGGTGTCGCGCACGCTGTCTGGGCGGCTGGTGGCGGCAGGGGACGACCGGCGGGGTGGGTCAACGGCCGTGGGGTAGCCAGGGGGGACTATTTTCCCGCCTTCTCTTTGTTCGTTTCCAGGTAGAATACAAGGGTATACAGCCCTGAGAAATTCACGTAAAGGCCGCTTTGCCGGCCTGGCGGATCTTGGAAAAAAGGAGCAAAGATGTTTGGCAAACTAGAGTTACCCAGATTTCGCGTGGAAGTGTTGCTGCCTGGCTATGTGGTGCGCGCAACTTTTCAGCCTAAGGGCGATCTGCTGATTTATATGAATGATCGGCGGTATGACGTGACTCGCTTTGACGAGGTGGAGATGTACCCCACCATGACTGATGCGCAGGTGAAGGGGATAAAGCAGGAGATGATGGCCCTGAATAAGAAGGTGATTTCGGGGATTGCTTTGCTGGAGCCGGAACGAACGGAAAATGTGATGTTGTTGGCCTCGAAACGGCCGTTTGTCGTTTACACAGAATGGTTTGCCATTCGCGGCAATCTTCACATCAATCCAGATTCCCGTGATGAAGATATATTTGACGAGACAAAAGATTACTTTGCCATCACCGACGCGGCAATTTACCCTGTGCGCGCTTTACGCAAGGAGCCGACACGCAAAGTACCCTTGCTGGCCATCAACCGGCATGCCATTTACGCTTACCACCCTTTCCAGGCCAGCGAATAACCAAAACTACTTTTTGAGATAATCAACAAATTTCTGGCGAAACTTTTTAACTTTGGGCGCAACCACGAACATACAGTAAGGCTGGAAGGAATTGTTCTCGTAATATTCCTGGTGATAATCCTCGGCCGGGTAAAATACGTCAAGCGGGCTGACTTCGGTGACAATGGGGCCAGCCCATATGCCCTCCGCCGTAATTTCGGCAATTACCTCGTCCGCTACCCGTTTTTGTTCATCATGATGGTAGAAAATGGCTGAACGGTATTGTGGTCCCACGTCGTTCCCCTGTCTGTTTAAGGTAGTGGGATCGTGAATGGTAAAGAAGACTTGCAAAATTTCCTTGAGGCTAATTTCATGGAGCTCAAAAGTAACTTGCACCACTTCGGCATGTCCGGTAGTGCCCGTGCACACCGCTTTGTAGGTTGGGTTGGGCACATGCCCACCAGCATAACCAGAAACAACATCTGTTACGCCACGCATTTGGTCATAGACGGCTTCTAAGCACCAAAAACAGCCACCACCCAGGGTGACAACTTCCAAATTTACTGAATCACTCATCTGGTTTCCCTCAACTTGTTAATTTGTGTCCCATGGCGTCAGGATTTCTGGGCCGTTGGTCGTGATCAAAATTGTGTGCTCAAATTGGGCAGAGAGTTGTCCGTCCTTGGTTATGACTGTCCAGCCATCAGGCAGCAAAATCCAGTCGTGGGCGCCGGCGTTGATCATTGGCTCAATGGTGAAGGTCATGCCAGGGCGCAGTTTTGGCCCATATCCCGCCTGGCGCACGTGCGAGACGGAAGGGGATTCGTGTAGCGCCCGGCCAATGCCGTGTCCGCCCCATTCACGCACGACCGAAACGCCGTGTTTATCGGCAAAACCGTGAATCGCCCTGCCAATGTCATTCAGGTACCCATGCGTTTGGGCTGCTTCTACGCCAACGTAAAGAGCCTGTTTTGCTAGGTCTAGCAGCCGTTGGGCCTGGGAAGAAATGGCGCCCACCGGAAAGGTAACGCAAGCATCTCCGCAGTATCCCTTGTATTTCAATCCAATATCAATGCCGATGATATCTCCTTCCTTGAGGATGCGGTCATTGGGCAACCCGTGACAAATTTCGTGATTGACCGAGGCGCAGATGACGCCGGGAAAGGGTGGATGCTCGGCGGAGCTTCCCTGGTACCCTTTGTAAAGGGGTTCGGCGCCCTGTTTAGCGATGTAGGCTTCCACCAGGTGGTCAAGGGTTTGGATGTTTACACCGGGCTGGATATTTTCGCGTAGCAGAGCAAAGCAGTCGGCGACCATTTGTCCTGCCACACGCATGCGGGCGATGGCTTTGGCATTTTTCATTCGCATGGAAATTAAATCCTCATTGTTAATACATTGTCAGAAAAGAATTTCAACTTTCCCGGAAGCTGAGAAAGCGTCTTTGCCAGAGCGCTTGGTTCGCATCTTCCGGGAAAATGATGAATAAAACTTTCATTACAGTGTAGTTAATTTAGTGACGTGGGCGAGTATAGCACAGAAAAAGCCCACGAGAGAGGGATTACGCCTGGGAACGGATGCCGTAGTTGCGTAAAGTTTCCGGGTGGATGAGCCAGGCCAGGCCCAGCAGGGGTTGAATGAGAGGAAAGTAACCGTAATCGCGGCCAAAATATTGCCACACATTGCGGCCGATGAGTTCGGGGCTGACGTAGCTGAGGGTGCCCACAATCAGGGTCACGATGGTTTCTAGCACCAGAACGCCCAGGGAAATGCGCCAGGCCTGGACCGGGGAAAGGGCACGCCACCAGCGGGCCAGGATGAACTGGCTGGGTGGTTTGTTTGCAGCGTTTTTGGGTTGGGGGCGGGGTTGTTTGGCAAAGCCGATGGTGGCGATGGTGTAAAATGCTGCGCCTAGTAGGGTGAGCCAGGGGGCATTGGTGGGGTCGCCTTCCACAATTTGGTAGATGGCGCGCACGCCGGTGGAGAGGGCCAGTACGGGATAGGAGAGGGCCAGGATTGACCCTGCGGCGCGGATGAGGCCGGGAATGGGGTTGACGGATTCTTGTTTGTCGTTCATGGGGGGGATTTTAACACAGGGAAGGAGTTGGGTGAATAAATAAGTAAAGAGCGAGAGCATCGGTGTCATGTTGATGGGGGTGCTAAAATGAAGGGGGAATCAGGTCTTGGGCATTGAGAGAATTGAACCGGGTTGGGGCGAGGGGGAATGTTTTCTCGCACCTGAAGAGACTCAGGTAGTTTGTTTGGGAGTGTGTTGATGTATCCAGATTTTGAGCCGCAACAGGAATTTCATACGGGTTGGTCACGCCGTAAGCGGGTTTTGTTTGGGCTAATTTCGCTGGCGCTGGTGTTGGGTTTGTTGGTGACGGCTTTGGAAGCGATGATTTGGTTGTGGTCGGGGTGGCGAGACGGCCGTACCGGGGACGTTGACATTGCCGCACCCGCGGAGGTAGCCGAGACAAGGCCCGCGGAGAGTGCCGGCGTAGCGGTGGTAACGCGGGAAGGGACAGCAGAAACGGCCGTTTTACCCACCCTGGCTCCTACTTCTGCCCTTCCAGTAAACCGCATTGCCTTCATTACGCAAGGTGGCGAGATTGCCACCATTGCCCCGGACGGCGAAAATCTGTATACCCTGACCGATACAAACAAGCGGTTCCAATTCCCCGCCTGGTCGCCAGACGGACGATATTTAGCGGCTATTGGTGGCAATCGCGAGGGAGCAGGCATTTACCTGTTGCAAGACACCACAGAACAGGTGGAGCCGGATGAACGGTACTTCAGCCGCACCCGCGGACCCGTTTACCTCTACTGGTCGCCTGACAGTAGCCGGTTGAGCTTTATTGCCAACCATACCGGCAGCGATCTGGCTTTGTACCTGACTTCGGTTGACGGTGAGCCAGACAGCCGTGTGTTGAGTACGGGGAGTCCCTTTTATTGGAACTGGTTTAGCAGCGGGGAGCAGATATTGATTCATTCTGGGGGAACGGGAGAGCAGGCGCGCCTGGCCTTGTTGGATGTGACGGGGGAGGTTCGGGACGAGGTAATTGGCGTTCCTGGTTTCTTCCAGGCGCCAGCAGTTTCGGCGGACGGCCGTTTCTGGGCATATGCTGAAGAGCAAGAAGGGGGCCTGAGCTGGCTGACCGTGTGGGACAAAGAGACGGAGCAGATAGAGCGTCGTCGCCATGCCGGTCTTATAGCCATGGGCTGGCGTCCCACCGCCAACCAGTTGGCCGTCATTAGTGGTCGCCCAGACGCTACCGACTTTTTTGGCCCGCTGCGCACGCTGGATATGGATTCCGGGGCGGAACAGTTGATTACGCGGGACACGGTATTAAGCTTTTTTTGGTCTCCCGACGGCCGTTACCTGGCTTACATTAGCATTGCTGGTTTCACCGATGATATTCAGGCGCGGTCTGCGATGAAGGGCGGAGAGGCAAAAATGGTTCCGGTCTCCTTCGGCGGGGGCATGCTGCCCGTGCAACACGAGGAGGGGCACCGTTTTCGCCTGCATGTGGTAGACTTGGCTACTGGCGAAAATCGCCTGCTGGCGCAATATACCCCCACCTTCACTTTTCTCTCCCAATTTTTGCCCTATTTTGACCAATATGCCCACAGCCACCGGATTTGGTCGCCGGACAGCCGCGCTTTGGTGCTGCCCATGCGCATAGACGGCCGTAACCGCATTGTCGTTGTGCCCATTGATGGCAGCCCGTTTACACCTATTGCCAGCGGTGACATGCCATTTTGGAGCCAGCAGTAACCCAGGTTACCGTACCACCAGCCATCCGGCAGCCAGCAACAGGGTGATAAAGGAGAGCAAACCGGGCCATCCGGCATGTTTTTGGGCATACAGAAGCCGGGGCGGTGCAAACAGCAAAGCCAGCAGCAGCACACTCAACAAGAGCCACAACAGATTTTGCCAGGGTAACAGGCTGGTAAGGGCCTTCAGTTGGGCCACAGCCAAGAGCAGCAGGCTATGAATCGTTGCCAGCCCTAGCAGCGCCGCCAAAGAATAGACCTTGCTCTGCGGAGAAATGCGCGGGGCAATGGGAAAAGCCAGCACAAAAATGTAGAACATCGAGAGAAAGAGCCAGGCGCTGGGGCCATACACAAAGAGGGAAGAGGAGGCGCCTTCGTCTAGTTCTGTAGGCCCGGCTTGCAAAAACACGTCGAAGTAGCCCAGTTGGTAGGAAACGGCCGTCATCATCACCAATCCGAACAACAGCGCCAGGACGCCCCGCGTTTTGGGGCCTAACTCCCAGGGGAATCTATTTTCGGCTACCGGTTCTAATTTGCGTAGCAAAAACACGCCCAGCAGGAAAAACAGGTACACGCCAACCAGCAGCAGGCTGTTTAGCCCGGAAGGCGCGGCTAACCGCGCGCTAAGCGGTGCAACCAGCCAAAACAGCAGCAGCAGCGCTGCGCCATCAGCCAGCAGAGGCAGGACAATAGCGGCGTAAACAGTCATCTTTCACTTTCAACCTTCATCTTTTGCCAGAGCTTACTCGCTTGGCGCAAAAAGGCAAGGTGGTACTATGCCAGGCTTTTATTTGCTGGTATACTTTGCCCCATTTTGTAGCAGCCGGTCAGAGGAGCAGTTGAATAGTATCAGGCTGAAGTGTACACAAGCTGACGGGCTGACAAGTTAACACGCTGACGAGGTATACAATCATGAGATTAGGAATAATTGGCCTGCCGCAATCGGGTAAAACCACTGTTTACAATGCCCTCACAAAAGGGGATGCTCCCTTGGGGCAAAGCGTGGGGGGGCGGTTTGACGTGTTAACGGCCGTTGTCGATGTGCAAGACCCCCGCGTAGATGTGCTGAGCAAGATGTTTAACCCGCAAAAGACTACCTATGCACGCATCACCTACACGGCCGTTGATGGCCTCAAAAAAGGCTCCGGCGAAAGCGGCGGGATGAGTGGCGAACTGCTCAACCATTTAGCCGGGCTGGATGGCTTTGTGCACGTGGTGCGCGCCTTTGAGAGCGACCTGGTGCCCCATCCTGACGGCCGCGTAGATCCTGCCCGCGACCTGGAAACCCTGGATACCGAATTTCTACTCAGCGACCTGTTGGTGGTAGAACGCCGCCTGGAAAAGTTGGAAAATGGCCTGCAGCGCGGCGCATTCAAAAATAAGGGGGAGGCGCAAAAAGAGCTGGCCCTGTTTCACCGTTTGAATGAGACCCTGACGGCCGAACGGCCGTTGCGCACCCTGGATCTCACGGACGAGGAACTCAAAGGCTTGCGGGGTTATACCCTGCTCACCCTCAAACCGGCCATCGTCCTCATCAACATTGGCGACGAGCAGCCGGAAGTGACGCTGGACTATGCCTGGCCTCGCACGGTGGTCACCAATTTGCGCGGGCGGTTGGAAATGGAATTGGCCCAGCTCAGCCGCGACGGGGACGAGGAGACTCTGACCTTGTTCATGGAGGAGTATGGCGTGACCGAGTTAAGCCTGGATCGCGTCATTCGCCTGAGCTATGACCTGATGGGGCTGCAATCCTTTTTTACCGTGGGGGAAGATGAGGTGCGGGCGTGGACGGTGCAGCGGGGGGCCACGGCCGTGCAGGCGGCTGGCGTCATCCATTCTGACCTGGCCAAGGGCTTCATCCGCGCTGAAACGGTAAGCTATAACGACCTGGTGACTTTGGGTGGGTTACCCCAGGCTCGCCAGGCCGGTAAACTGCGCCAGGAAGGCAAGACCTATATCGTGCAAGACGGCGACGTCATCAGCGTGAAATTCAACTTATAACCCGCATGTGTACACCCAACTGATTTCCTGGCCTAACCTGCTGTTAGCTTACCGCAATGCCAGCCGGGGCAAGCGCCGTCACCCCAACGTGGCCGCTTTTGAATACCGGCTGGAAGATAACCTGTGGCAGCTACAGGCCGAATTGGCCGCCCAAAGCTATACCCCTGGACGTTATCATAGCTTTTTCATCCACGACCCCAAGCGCCGCCTGATTAGCGCTGCCCCATTTCCGGATCGCGTCGTTCACCATGTTTTATGTAACCGGATCGAACCGCTCTTTGAGCGCAGTTTCATTGAAGATAGCTATGCCAACCGCCGCGGCAAAGGCACCCACCGCGCCCGCGCTCGCTGCCAGCACTTCGCCCGTCGCTTCCCTCATGTGTTGCAACTAGATGTGCGCCAATTTTTTCCCAGCGTAGACCACGCCATTTTGCGCGGGCTGCTGGCGCAAAAAATTGCCGATGAGCAGGTGTTGTGGCTGATAGACGCCATCCTCCGCAGTGGGCAGGGCGTGCTGACAGAGCAGTACGAGATGGTTTACTTTTCCGGTGACGATTTTTGGGCGGCGCTGCGCCCGCGCGGGCTGCCCATTGGCAACCTGACCAGCCAGTTTTGGGCCAATGTCTACCTGAATTCCCTCGACCAGTTCATCAAGCGCCGCCTGCGCTGCAAGGGGTATGTGCGCTATGTAGACGACCTGCTGCTGTTTGCCAATGACAAAGAGACCCTATGGGCGTGGCAGGCGGCGGTAGTGGGAAAATTGGCGGAACTGCGCCTGACGGTTCATACTGGCGCGCACCCCCGCCCGGTGACAGAGGGGATTCCCTTCCTCGGCTTTCACATTTTTCCGGATAGGATGCGGCTGAAACGGCGCAAAGGGATTGCCTACCGGCGCAAATTTCGCGGGCTGCTGCAGCAGTATGAAGCCGGGGAAATTGGGCTGGATGTGGTGAGCGCCTCGGCGCGGGGGTGGGTGAACCACGCCCGTTTTGGCAACACCGTCGGGCTGCGTAAGGCGGTCATCACGCGGGAGATTGTGCGGCCCCCCAGACGGTAGATTCTCTCGGTTTTTGCAAGAGAATCTACATGGTTGCTGCGAAAAAAAGGCCGCGCCACAGGGACGAACCGAGGCAGCGCGGCCGTTGTTATTTGCCCGGCCTGTTTTCAGGCGCGGCCAGGACAAAACCCCGCCATTTCTCACCGCGGCGCGCCAGGCATACCCGATGCGCATTTCTGGTAGGGACACCGCCCCCTTGAGAAGTGTGGACACCACCACCCGCACCCCGTTGTTGTCGTTGAAGTTGTTGTGGGGATTGTTCCTGTTGCGGGCCGAACAACCGTGTCTGGGTTTTGCCCCACTGCCAGCAGGCAGTTGTCAATCATCAAGCCCGGGTTGGCTCCATCACTGAAAACTGGCGACTGTCAACTATCCACTGATTTTCAGCCAGCCGCCCAGCAGCCGCCCCACTTCGGCGACCATGCCGGCGGCGTGCTGGTATTGGCCGGGATTGAGCCAATGCCAGCGCTCGGCCAGGCGCAGGTAGAGGCGCACTTTGGCCAGGGCCATGTCCGCTTCTTTCAGTTTTGCCAGCCGTTCCGGGCCGCGCACGGCGTTGGCTTCTTCCAGGCGCTCGCGCAGGTCGAAGGCGGCGTCGAGGAGGCGCTGGGTGAAGGTGTGGCGGTGGGCGCGGGGAAAGTGATTGGTCATCGGCAGCAGCCAGGTGAGCAGATCGAAGGTTTTGGTGAAGATGGGCATTTCAGCTTGGGTCATGGGTTTGCCTGACAAGACCTGACAGATTTTCTGAAAATCTGTCAGGTCTTAATTCTTACAAAATTTGATCGCGCCAGCGCGAGAACCGGTGGGGGAAGCCCCCACACCCCCAAAAGAACAGAGGGGCGGCTTCGCCGCCAGATCAGAGACCCAGAGACCAGAGGGGCCAGAGATCAGCGGTGAGAAGCTGGGGACACCACCACCCGCACCCCGGAGTAGTCGAAGAAGAGGTCGCGGGGATTGGACCTGCTGCGGGCCGAACAACCGTTCTGATTTTGGTAATATGCACCGCCGCGCAGCGCCATAGCTTCTCGATTACTGGCAGCAATTGTCTCATAGTCTGGCTGCGGCGGGTAGGGGTATTTGTCGCCGTACTTGCTGCGCGTCCATTCCCACACCTGCCCGCTCAGGTCCAGGCAGCCATAAGGCCCGGCCCCGGCCGGGAAGCTGCCCACTGCGCAGGGCCGGCCAATGCCTGCTTCTTTGTTGTTGGCGCGGTACAGCGTTTCCTGCGGCGTCGCGGGTTCCTGCTCCGGTTCATCCCCCCAGGGATATTGGCGGCGGCTCAAGTCGCGGCCGGCGTGATCCTGATTGGGCTGCATCGGCACTGCTTGCTTCGACAGGCTCAGCAAACGGTTGGGGGTGACGATTTGCGGCGTTGGCGGGATTTCCCGCCCGCCGCGAGCCGCTTTTTCCCATTCCGCTTCGCTGGGCAGCGTCACCCGGTAGCCCTCCGGCAGCCAGCGCTGCCGCCGCCAGCGGGCGTCCAGCCATTCGGTAAACGCCAGCGCATCATACCAGTTAATCCAGACCACCGGCCAGTTGTCAGGCAAGCGCAGGGAGAATTCGTCATAAGCCGGCCTGTAGCCGCTGTCCTGCACAAATTGGCGGAACTGGGCGGCAGTCACCGGATACTGGCCGATCCAGTACGGTTTGTCCAGGCGGTCGTACCAGTCGCCTTGCCCGCGCCGGTCCCAATTTTCCAGCCAGAAGGGGCCGCCGGGCACGGCGCACAGGGGCATGTCGTCGCAGGTGAGCACACCGGGGCGATCATCGCCCAGGGCGGCCAGCGCCTGCCCGGCCAGGGCGCGGTCGGGCGGCGGCAGCAGGCCGTTGGTAAGGATGGTCTGGTGCCAGGCCACAATGCGGCGGCGGGTATGCTGTTCGCTGTCAATCTGGGCGGCGGCGGGGTCGGTTAGCTCGGTTTCCAGCAGCGCCTGCCCGGCCAGGAACGCGCCCCACAGCGCCGCGTTGTCGTTTTCCGCCGTGGGGTCGTGCTGGCAGAGGGCGGCCACCAGCAGCCAGACAGAGGCGGGCAGCTTTTTGCGGGTGCTGGCGGCGGCCAGCAGCAGGCTTTCGCGCCAGCGGGTGGGGTCTTCGCGGGCAAATTGGGCCAGGTCGTAGGGGAAGCGCTGCTTCAGCAGGTGCAGCCCGGCCAGGTACTCCTGGAAGGTGCGGTGGGGGAAGCGGTAGACGTCGTCGCTGTCGTCGGCGTTACGGCCGTGGGACTCCAGCAGCCCGGCGCGGTCGCGCACATATTCGATGATCTCCTCAGTGCTAACCCGCACCTCTTTGCCTTTGTGCTTGTGCAGCTTACCCGCCAGCACTTCGCCGGGGATGTCGGCGGTTTGTTCCCGTTCCGGCTGGTCGCGGTGGGCCACAAAGGCGACTTCGGCCAGGGCGTCCAGCAGCTGCGGCGTGTCCATGCCCAGCACCTCGGCCAGGGTTTGCGTCTCCTGCCCGGGCATGGTTTTAGAGCGCCGCCACAAATCGAGCAGCAGCACCACGCTGAGTTCGTACAGCTCTTCGCGGCGCTGCGGCAGCGCCCCGCCCTCGCGGCCGCGATGAATGTAGACCATCATCGTCAGCAGCAGGGGGTGGCGGGCCAGTTCGCGCAAATTGCGGTTGTTTTTTACCTGGCGCACCAGCCCTTCACCATAGCTTTTGGCCTTGTCCGGCCCCAGCGTGCCATCCTGCTGCCCCATCACGGTGTACCACTGGGTGATGAAGGCTTCGATTTGCTCATTGCTGAAGGGCAGCAGGCGGGTGACCTGGAAGCCGTTTAGCTCCCAGCCGCTGCCGTAGGCGTAGGGGCGGCTGGTAACAACCACGCGCACGTGGGGGAAGTCGCGGGCAAACTGCTCGATGTGGCGCTTCAGCGGGTCGCGGACGGCGGCGGCTTTGTCCACTTCGTCCAGCCCGTCCAGCAGCAGGATGCCGCCTTCGCGCTGCAACTGCTGCTGGAGGATGGGGGCGTAGCCGCCCAGGGCGACGGCCTCGCGCCCCAGGTCGGCGGCGATGTACTCCCAGATGCTTTGCTTTTTGGGCAGGCCGCGGGCGGCGTATTCGCGCAAAATCACGCGCACCGGCCGCAGCCGCCGGGCGCTGAGACCCCATTGGTGCTGGCGCAGGTCGTCCTGGGTGGCGGAAAATGGTTCGTTATGGTCGCCGACGAGGCGGTCGCCGGCCAGGCAGAGGGTGAGGTAGTTGACCAGGGTGGATTTGCCGGAGCCGGGCGCGCCGAGGATGACGAGATGGTTATTTTCCGGGCGGCTGAGGGCTTTTAGGGCGGGTTCGCGCTGGAGTTTTTCGCTTTGGGCGGGGTCGAGCTGGTCGTAGTGGAGGGCGGTGTGGGAGGGGTTGGAACGGCCGTCGGCCGCCGGCACATCCAGCGAGGTAAAGATGCGTTCCAGAGCCAGCTTTTGCCCACCCATCCCCGCTTCTTTGATGTCTACCAGGGCCATGGAAGGCGGAAAACCGCACTGGTGAACCAGGTGGCGCAGGTAGCGGCGTTCCCATTCGGTGGCGGGTGGCGAGTTATCGGTATTGGGCTGGTCGCTGTTCGGCGGCAGGTCGGCGGCGGGTGGCGGTGGGGGAGTCGCGCCATTGGTGGCGGGGAGTTTTTTCTCCTGGAGGGTGAAGTAGCGGTCAACCACATTCATCACCACAAAAAAGGCGATAGCCCCAACAGCAAACCAAATTAAATCACGGGGCAGGTCAATGCCGAACAACAAAAGCAAAGTGAAAATGATGATCGACAACCCCGCAAAAGCAAGTATGACATGCAGTTGACTAAAAAAGCCCGCAATCGTTTTTAGCAGGTCCAGTATGTTTGCATTCAGCGGTTCCGGGTTATTGGGGTCGGATTGGCTCATGATTCCTCCATTGCTAATGTGAATTGGCGCTGGCAGAAATTATAGCACAGGGGGGGGATTGTGAATGGGGAATTGTGAAGTTGGGGAACCAGCACGGCCGTTCCGGCGTCTTAAGGGCAGATTTAACGCCATTTTTGAGATTGCCGCCTGCCTGTTGCGCTATGATAGAGGCAAGGCTTAGAGTACAGGAGTGATTGGTATGGACGCAAGACGGATTTGGGTTTTCCTTTTTTCGCTCGTTTTTGTGGCGGGCTGTACGGTGGCAAACAACGCCCCGGCTCCCACCCTGGAGATGCCTACGGCGATACCCCCCACGCCCATTGTTCCACCCCTGGCTAATGCCGCAACTGCTACACCCTTACCCCAGCCGCCCACGGCTGAAGTTGTGCCCACATCAACGGTGGCAGCAACGGCCGTGGCCCCCACACCCACAGCCTCTCCTGTGACGTATCGGGTGGCCTACGTCACCAGCGACGACACGTTAAACGTGCGCTCTGGCCCCGGCGTAGACTTTGACGTGGTGGGAGAACTGGCGCCCCAGGCAACGGGCGTAGAAATTACCGGCTCTGGGAATCTGGTTGCTGGCTCCACCTGGGTGCCCATAACCAATGGCCGGGTAACCGGCTGGGTGAACGGCCGTTTCTTGACCACGGCTGTTTCTCAGGCGGAATTTTGTGAGGATGAGGCCGTGGTGGCGCTGGTGGCCGACCTGCAAACGGCCGTCACCAACCGGGATAATGCCCTGCTGGCGCAACTGATTCACCCCGAACGGGGCCTGCGCATCCATACCTACTGGTGGAATCCTGGTGTGCTGGTGGATGGCGAAGAGCGGGAACGCCTGTTTACCAGCCGCGCTTCCTACGATTGGGGTATTGAAGACGGCAGCGGCTTCCCCATTGTTGGCTCCTTTGCAGACGTGATACTGCCCGACCTGGAGCGGGACCTGTTGCCCGCTACCGAACGCGGCTGCCATGAGATTTTGCATGGCGCAACGGCCGGTCTGGTGCAGCTTCCCGACGGCTACGAGCAGGCGCCTTATGTTTCGCTCTACCGCCCCGCCAGCGACGAAGGTGGCTTTGATTGGGGAGCGTGGGTGCTGGGGGTGGAGTGGTGGAACGGCCGTTACTACCTCAGCTACCTGGTCCACTTCCAATGGGAGATTTAACAAGACCGGAAACGGGAGACTGGAGAATGACCAGTTTTCAGTCTCCCGTTTCCAATCTTTCATCTCCAACCACCATATCTGCAATCATTACCAAAAACACCCCCGTTTCCAGCTCATAGTAGACCGATCTGGGCGCTTCTGCCCAGGCCACTATCTCTTGCCCATCTTCTATTTTGAGCATGATGAAGCCCCAAATTTCCTGGCCGGTGCTGTTGGTGTAGGCAAAATCAACGCGCTGCCAGGGGGTGCTGCCCAGGGCAAAGCGGCGCGGCTCTTGGGCCATAAAGTTTGCCACGCCGCTGCCAGCGTCATGGACTAAATTGGCCAGCACAGCGCCCAAGTCTCCCGTGGCGGGCCGGGTGCGCAAGGCGACAAAGGTTTCGCGGTCGGCGCTAAAGCGCTGCCAGGAATTGGTGGGCTGGTAGGTGAAGTCTGCCGGCTGTGCCACGGTAAATTCGTCTAACGTGCGGTTGGCCCACTGACCGGGCTGCAAGCCAAACCCAATGCCGGTCAATTGCCAGGAGTTGATGAGGGTGGTAACGGCCGTAATCGTCGCTTCCTCTTGCGCCAACGGCCCATCTACGTCCAGCACATACCCTGTATTTTGCTGCACAAAGGTGACCAGCAAACCGGTGCGCCCTGTGCCATCAGCCCGTTCATAGCCATACGCGGTGCGCAAGCCTCGCACCCCAGCAACAGCCACTTCGTCCCCAAACAACACATCCACCGCCCCAAACTGCCGCAAAGCATCCTTTTGCAGCGTGCCCGGCGTCACCCCGCGTTCCAGGTTCGGGTAGACGGTAAGCTGCAAAAAAGTTTCTGCGGCGGCGTCGCTGGTGTACAGCAATGACTGCGTGTAAACAGGCGTGTGCCACTCCTCCGGGTAGAGAAACTGAAAGCCCAGGTAAGGATCCAGGTAAGCGCGATAGCCCGGCACAGTGCTGCTGTTGTTGATGGTGAGGTCGGTGAAGGCGTAAGCCCGTTGTTCTGCCGCGTTTTCGGCAGCAAAGCCGAGAAAATAGTCGCCGTCAGGCAGGGGGCGCCAGTCAAAAAAGAGCAGTCCAGCATCATCAAAGAAAAGGCTGCCGCCACTCTGTTGGATAATGGCATTGTCTGAGTCCAGATAATAGTCATACACCTGGAATTCAGCGCCTGGCACAGGCATGATTTCGGCGATGCCGCCTTGTTGCTGCCCCCACAGCCGCACCATTTCTCCCGCACGCTGGTCAAAGACCAGGCTGGCGGCAATAAAATCTGGGGCGTCAGGAGGGCGATATTGCCCCTGTACAGCAAACAGGCTGCTTCCCGGTGTGGTCGGCCACATGACCACAAAACCGCCGTTGTCCAGGTTGTCATACATGTAGGTGATCTGCGTATCCCAGACAAAAAAGTCTTCGTGCAGGCCGTCACGCCACGTTTCCAGGCGACGGCCGTCAGGCAAATAGGTGGGTTCAGGGATGAGGCGGTCATATTCTAAGAGGCGGCGTTGCCCATCTTCTTCGTATAGGCCACCTAGAAGCAGCACCTGGTCAATGTCGCGCCCAGCTATCTCAAAGTCCAGGTAGGCGGGATTTTGGACGCTGACCATTTCGCCCAGTGCTGTGGTCAGGTAAACTGCTGGCGGTACTGTGGTGGTCAGGCCAATGTCGTAGTAGCTGTTGAGGAAGCGGTTCCAGTGGGTGAAATGGGTGCTTTGGCCGTAGGTTGGCTGATAATGGTCGCCATTGCGCGGAAAGTAGATGGCGAGACCGCTGCTGCCCCGCAGCCCGGCCCCGGCAAAGTGGCTGGTAATGGCGGTGTCTAGGGCTTCTTGCACCTGGCGCGCGCTTTGTTGTACCAGTTCATCGGGGCTGCGCTGGGCGAGAATGGCGGCAAACTGACCTAAATCCATAGCGGCGTAGCGATCCGCGTCGGTGGCGTAGGCGCGGGCGAAGGTGGTGGCGCCGCTGCGTCCTTCGCTGATGGAGGAGGCGACGAAGCTGGGGTCGGCCAGCAGGGTTGCCGCCAGGGTTTCGGTGGCAAAGGTGAGGGCGGGCAGGCGGTTGAGATCAACGGCCGTCATGGTCACAAAGTCGTCGTTGCGGTGGGCAGCCTGAAAGCTTTCTACCAGGGTTTGGGCGAATGCTGCACCAGCCTGTTCCGGGTTGGCGTAAAGGGCGGCGAGCAAGTTTTTGTAATTCCAGCCCTGGCCCGGGGTCAGTTCGGCGGAGCCAACAGCGTAGCGGGCGAAGGGCTGCACGGCCTGAAAGACGTCAAGCTGGCCCATGAGGCAGGCGTCGAAGGCGATGACGTCGAAGGCGGGTAGGTTGGTGCGGGCGGTGGCCTGGGCTACGGCCGTTTCTAGTTCGGGCATGGTCAGGCTGTCCAGGGTGGGTGTGGCTCCTTCGTCGAAGGCAAAGCCTTGCCAACCTGCGCCGTGGTCCCACAAAATGAGGGCGATGCGGTTGGCGGGGTAGGTTTGCGCGCCCCAAATGAGAAAGTCAGCCAGGGTTTGACCATCACCCATGTTGGTGGGACCTAACTCTACCTGGGGGGCGGAGTCTGGCAGACGGTAACGAGCCGCGCCAACTTTGGGCTGGTCAAGCTGCACAATGACGTTGACGGCCGTGCTGCTGCCGGCAGCTTCCATCTCGGCCAGGTCGCGCAGCGCTTGGGGGGCCAGGCTGTTGTCGGCGGCCATGTAGACCAGCACGGTCCAGTCGGCCAGGGTAGGGTTGTAGGTGGGCGATGGCTGCGGAACGGCCGTGGACGGGGCGGTGGGGAGGGGGGGCAGCGGAGTGTTGGTCGGCGACGGATACGCGGATGATGGTTCCAGACTGACTGATGGGTTAGTCGGAAAAATTGTTGCTTCTCCGGTTTGAACATTTTGCCGAAATTCACATGCCGAAAAGAGGATGGCGGCAACGAGCAGCAAGCAGGTGGACCAAAATCTATGCATAAAACCCTCGTCTTGTGAGATGAGCGCATTATACCAGACTCTATATGAACCACAGTTTTTCGTTTCTAAGCCCGGTATGGCGTTTCAGGCAAACCCAAGTTTTTCTATCAGGTGCGGGGTGTCGGCTAACACAATGCGGCAGACGGTACGAAAATCATCCATCCACTCATCTAATTCGTCCAGGCAGGCATCTCGTTCTTGGAGCAGTTCTTTCAACTCATTTTTGTGGGAGATGGGGGGAATAATTTGTGGTTGAACGGCCGTAACCAAGGCTAATTCTTGTTCCAAACGTGTCCGGGTGTATCCAAAGCGCGCCATTCCGGCAAGAAGTGCTTCGTCTGCTAGTAAGTTTTGATAGAAATTAAGTGCTTGTTTGCGCCAACCGGTTAACGTTTCTTTGCGGAAGCTGGTCAATTCGAGCAATATCTGGGCCTTTATATCTTCCTTAAAAGCGACCTGGGCCAGCAAGAATGCCTGCCCATAAGCTTCATCAGCGGACTCCCATGCCAGGCGCAGTGAATCTGTGGCGTTGGCATGAATACCGGATTTCTGCTGATAGCTTTGCACCAGATTTTTACTTTTTTCACAAAGTTCCACGGCTGAGCGAATGACATCTGGGCCGTAGCCAAACAAGCTGAGTACTTCTTGCAGCCCAACATCTTGCTGGGTGGCGTTGAGTGCTTTTTGGGCGGATCCTACCTGTTCCTCAATGGAGCGATGCTTTTTGCTCATTGAATCCCCACTGGTATTTTTTTGAATGCGATGACTGGTTCAAGATATGACAACATAGATTATACTCATGAAAGGGCTGACAAGGTAGAAAAACCTCCTCATGATTTTATGAATTTGACCTGGAGAGGCTTCTTGCTTTACATAAGCATTCCAAAGCGAGAGGTGGGCATTGGCGCACCTCTCGCTGGAATTCCCAACCATAGGTTAGGCAAAGGGGGTATTTTGGCTGTCCGGTACGTTGTCGGTTCTGTGTTTCTAATTGTTCACAGGCAGGTTGGCAAAGGGAGTCGTGCTGGAAAGATAGCTGAGATTGACCCAACCAACACGGCCGTCTGCGAGCCGAATTTTGACCCAGGTGGTGGTGGCATTTCTGCCTAGCAGGTCAACGGTTGTGCCTGTTGACAGGGTGGTAAGCACAGGGTAGCTGACGCCAGGGCCGCTGCGCATGTTCAGATAGTTGGCATAGGTAACCGTAGCTTTGCCTGGTGCGGGTGCTGGGCTGCTGGTACCGCCGTCGTTCCACACCGGTAGGCTGCTAATACTAATATTGGCTTGTAAGTAGACGGGTTTGGCGCTGACCCAGGCCTGGGTGTTGTTCCAGGTGATCATCACCCAGTTGCCGTCCGCGCTGCGGTACCCGGCTAGAGGCACGGTTTGGCCGCGGCTGAGCTGGCCTAAGACGGTGTAGTTGAGTCCAGGGCCGGTGCGCACATTTAGCAGGGCGCTCACCACGGTGCCCATGCCACCAGCAGGGGTGGGTGTGGGGGTTGGTCCAGCATTTATGAGGCTCCAGGACAATTGCACCCGGGCGCCCCCCACACTTTCATAATATTCAAGCTGCATGGGTACGGTAGCGGTGCCCAGGGTAATGTCGGCGGTGAAGGTTTGGGGTGTGTGATCATACCAGGCATTGATAATTTGCTGCCCATTTACCCACAGGCGAACGCCATCATCGGCCGTTACGCTAAAGCGGTAGGTTCCTGGGTTAAAAGCCATACTGCGGGTCCAGCGCACGGAGAAGTTGTCGGCGTTGATGGTGGTGGCAGGGGAACCACTACCCCATTGAAAGTTAATTTGGGCGTCATCGCGGGTGAGAACGGGGGAGCCACTGAGGGTTTTGTTGTTGAAGTATTCGCCTTTCCAGGTGCCACTAGAAACGGTAAGCCAACTGAGGCTGGCTTTGGCGCCGCCCTGGTTCTCGTAGTATTCAACCTGGATGGGTATTGCACCACCGGGCAGGTCTATGTCGGCGGTGTATGTGCTGTTGTTGGCGTCGTGCCATTGGTCAATGAGGAGACGGCCGTTGACCCATACGCGAATACCATCATCGGCCACGGCTGTGAAGCGATATCTGCCAGAGTTCAGAGTTACGTTGCGCGTCCAGCGCACGGAGAATTGGTCAGCTGTGACGGTGCCCCATAAAGGCGAATCGATCCCCCAATCAAAGTTGATGTTCTGGTCATCGCGGACCAGTACAGGGTTACCGGTGAGGGTGGTATTGTTGAAATATTCACCCTTCCAGCCGCCAATGGGTAGTGGCGCTTGTCCCCCAATGGGGGCCCAAGAAAGTTTGGCGACCGCTTTGCCACCAGCTTCGTAATATTCGACCTTGAGTTGGTGATCCCCGGCGCTAACGTAAATGTCGGCGCTGAGGGAATGCACCTGACTATCCCACCACGAGTCAAGGATCAGAACGTTGTCTAACCAGACGCGTAAGCCATCATCCATGGTTGCCGTAAAGCGATAACTGCCGGGGGGCAAGTTGATGGTGCGAATCCAGCGGGCGGAGAATTGGTCTTTGTCGATGATGGGGTCTGGTGCACCGTCTCCCCAGTCGTGGTTCAGTTCATTTTCTTGTCTTTGCAGTACGGGTGTGCCGGAAAGGGTTTTGTTGTTCCAATATGAAGCATCCCAGCTTGTATTAGCGGCGTGGGTAACGGCCGTTTTTTGCTGCCCTGATAGGCCAAAAAATAGCGCCAGAGCCAGCAAAGCCCATACAATAGACTTCCATTTGATCATCTTGTTTGGTCTCATAGTATACCTCCTTAGGCACCCAAAAAATAATGAGTAAGCTATTATTCCTGATAATGATTGCACTTACTCATTTCACATTGTAGATCACTTTTGCCACTTTCTGTCAATCTTTTTGCGGATTTTTCCCCTACGCCAGCAAGACCCCAAATATACGTAAGCTGCGCGTAGGGTGTTGGTGGCAATTTTGCGTATCTTTAATGGATGCTACACAATTCTAGCTTAAACTGACCTGGGATGGTTTTCATGGTACCAGATATGTTGCGGCTGCTGTTTGGCGGCATGGCGATTATTTATTTTTTGGCAGCTTTTTTGCTGCTGTTGCGTCCGGCATATCGGCGTGGGTTCACGCGTTTGCTGGCGGCGTATTTGACGGCCGTTGGGGCCTGGGAACTGGCTCTAACGCAACAGGTCGTTTTTTTGCAAGAGCGGCTGATCACATACGGCTTTTTCTTACTTGCTTTTTACCTGATCTACTTGACCTATGGGTTTTTGCGTGTCGAAGAACGTCGAGATCGTCCCTGGTGGGCGGTTGGCTTAATCCTTTTGCTTCTTTTGGTTGCGCTGGACGTGATGTTGCCAGCCCCCGCTATGCCAGTTTTTTGGCAGTCGCTGCATCCTCTCTGGACGCTGGCGTTGTTGGGCGGTTGGGCTGTTTTGTGGGGAAGAACGGCCGTGATTACCCTCCACGCCCATCGCCACACGGAACGACGCCCTTTACACCGCAACCGGATCCGGTATTGGTTGCTCATTATCCTGCTTATTGCCATGGCTGATTTGGCTTCCCTGACCAACGCCCTGCTCCTGGCGACGATTTTACGCTTTTTGGCTTCTGTTTTGGCTGCTTATGCGGCGTTGACTTACCGGCTGATTGACATTCGCTACATTGTTGGTCGTGCCACTAGCCAGCTCCTGGCGGCTATGCTCATCGGCATATGCTATGGATTGGGGGTTTTCTACTTGTGGCGCGCAACGCCGGCGCGTGTGCCGCCCCTTTTCGCCAGTGCCGGGTTAACCATGTTGTTAGTTCTACTTTTCCCCCCTTTGCAAAAGGGGATCCAGCGACTGGTTGAATATTTTTCTGCTGAAAATGAATATGATCCGAACCGCACGTTGCGTGAATATAGCATGATCATCAGCAATATCATGGATCTGTCAGAGTTGGAGGCAACGGCCGTGCGGCTCATCAGTGAAGCCATGGAGATCAGCTACGGCACCCTCTTTCTGGTAGACTCTGGCGAAGACTTGGTTGGTCGCCCCATCTATCAATTGGTTAGCGTGCAAGGTTTTGGCGTTGACAAACTGGTATTGGGTGCTTTTGCGGCCCATAGCCCCGTCGTTAACTTTTTATCCAAACAGCGCCGCCCTTTAACGCAGTATGATATTGATTGGCAACCGCAGTTTCAAGAAATTACCCAACCGGAGCGGGAATGGCTATCTAGCCTGGGTGTAGAAGTATTTGTGCCCATCTACACGCAGGAGAAGTGGATTGGTTTGTTAGGGTTGGGGCCAAAAGTTGCCGGAACCCGCTATTATGATCGTGATTTGATGTTGCTGAGTACCCTGGCAGACCAAACGGCCGTTGCTCTGGAAAACGCCCGGCTTATTGCCGACCTGACGCGCCTGACCCATGACCTGCAACAAGCCTACACCGATTTAGAGCGGGCCAACCGCCAATTACAAGAGAGCGACCAATTAAAATCCGACTTTATTGGGGTAATCACGCACGAAATGCGGACGCCCTTCGCTCACGTCGGCTTTGCCCTACAATTATTGGAAAATGAAGGAGTGGCGCAACTTTCTCCAAGCCAGCGCGAAGAATTTGCCAAACTAAAAGCAGGCATCAAACAGGCGCGAGAAATGGTAGACAACCTGATCAATTTTGCGGCCTTTGTGAACAAACAACGACGCCTGCAATGCTCGCAGTTGGATTTTTACGAGTTGGTGTTGGAAGTTGTACGGCCGTTGCAAACGTTAGCCGCAAACAAAAACATTCAACTTGAAATTGAGGGAGCCAATCAACCCCTCTCGCTTTACGGCGACCGTGACCGGCTAACAGATGCCATTCATCACCTGGTCCACAACGCCATTAAATTCACCATAGACGACGGCCAAATCACCATTCACACCTGGCAAGAAGCAAATCAGCTTGTCTTCTCTGTAAAAGACAGTGGGCCAGGCATCCCCCCGGAGCGTCTGGACAAGCTGTGGGATGGATTTAACCAGTTGGCCGACCCGCTGCGGCGAGGCGTAGAGGGCATTGGCCTGGGGTTGACCCTTGTGAAAGCTGTAGCCCTGGCTCATGGCGGTGACGTTTTTGCCCACAGCGACGAAACCGTGGGCAGCACTTTTGGCTTCAAGCTACCAGTCAGCTAAACGCCCCCATTATTAACCAAAGGTTCCAGGTACATAGCCAAAAGAGACAGCATACCTAAAACAAAGTTGTAGCCAAAATGCACGAAAATTGCCACGCTGGTATTTGTGCGCTGACGGATGCGCCCCAAGGCTAACCCAATAATGAACACGACCAACGTGACCGGCGTGATACCGTATTGCACGTGGGCAATGGCAAATAACAGCGAGGTAAACCACAGGCCAAAAACTGGTTGGAGCGCTCCTCGAAAAAGAATCTCTTCACCCAGGCCAGCAGAAAGAGCCAAAACAAACCATTCCCACACCGTGTCTAGCCCGCTAAACAATTCGCCGCTGATACTTTCTACAAGATCGGACTGTTCTGGCGCTAATAGCGCCCAGGCAAGGCCACCAATCCATTGCAGTACGACTAAAATAACAATCCAGCGCAGCCCAAGCCCTACATGTTCTCTACTCATTGCTTGTAACCCTAACCGTTCTGACACTTGATGACCCCCGCGCCGCACCAATAGCCCTACACCAAACAAGGCCAGCAGCACGAATAATGCTTGCTGCATAACTAAGTCGTTAATGTCAGCGGCCTCTGCAGTCAGGGCAATTTCCTCCAAGCCCCCTTGAGTTAAGGTTACCAACGTATTTCCGATGAGGTAGCCGCTGAGAACCAACGCCAGAGTGTGGACCGGCGAGTTGATGTTAAGCGGCAGCCAGTGAGCAAGCTGTTGGCGCACTGTGCGCAAGCTGGCAAGAGTGCCCCAAGCCCCCATAAAAGCGATCATTCCACCAGCAAGGGGGAAGTTGTTGAGTGGCAAACCACCTTGCCCTTGTAGCGTTGCGACGGCTTCTGCCGGTAGCAATGCCAGGGCAAGGCCCCCAAGAATGATGGGGACATTCATGAAAAGCAGCATGCGATCAAAAGCGATATTCATGGTGGCGTTTTGGTGTGCTGCCAGCCAGTTTGCCAGCAGAATGATTATGATGATTAAGGCTATGAGTAGAAATAGTGACATGATCTTTGCTCCTATGGGCTAAGTATAGGCGCAGGTATTCAGAAAGGGTATGGCTCTGCAGCGGCTTCTCATTTGTTTTGGGCTATTCCTTGCTTGCACCACTGGCTGTGCATACAATTTCTTTAATGGATGAGAGCTTGCAGGAACGATTGAACCGCCTGGGTGTGCAAAGGGGTGTGCGGCATTTGAAAGTGCCGCCGCTGAAGCGGCAACGCACGGAGCGCGCAGGGTCAACCGAGGAAGAGGTTGGTTTGCGCCCGCGGTTAGGTTTTGACGGTGACGAGTTGCCGCCTTTGTCGGTGCTGTTGCCGGGTGGCCTGGTGGTTGAAACGGCCGTTGGTGGCTGTTTCGTCCTTGATCGCGTATATCCTCTTGCGTTTCAGCATGGAGATGACCACCTGGCAGATTTGCTGGTGTTGCCCTTGGAAACGGCCGTGCCCTTACTGCGGGATGATTCCTTACGTGGTTTGAATTTGCAAGAGTTCCTCTTTTTAGACACAGAAACCACAGGTTTGGCTGGAGCAGGCACCCTGGCCTTTATGGTAGGGGTGGCCTTTTTTACCGCCGATGCCCTGGTTGTGCGCCAATATTTTTTGCGCGACCAGGGTGATGAGGCGGCTATGCTGACCTTGCTCAATGATTTGCTGGCCCAAAAGGCGGGCCTCATTACCTTTAATGGCCGCTCCTTTGACCTGCCTTTGCTCGACGGCCGTTACCTCATGAATCGCATGTTTAGCGACTTGCTAGACATGCCCCACATTGATCTGCTTCCTCCTGCTCGGCGCCTTTGGCGCAGCCGCCTTGGTTCCTGTGCGCTAAGCTCTTTGGAAAAGACCCTGTTAGGCGTACACCGCACCCAAGAAGACATTCCCGGCTGGCTAATTCCCGGCTTGTATCAAGATTATCTTCGCACTGGCGATGTTCGTGAACTGCTGCGCGTTTTTTATCACAATCAAATTGACATGTTGTCTATGGTTACCCTGGCGGCTCGTATTCTGCAAGTGTTAACTACTCCTCACCCTTCTGCGCATCCCATTGACCGGGTTAGTTTGGCAAAGTGGCAGGCTGATAGAGGCTTGCACGAGGCCGCCGAGGTAAATTTGCGTACGGCCGTATCGAGTGATTTGCCCTTAGATATTTACCAGTACGTGCTGGGTCAGTTAGGGCAACTACTTAAGCGGCAAGAGCGCCGTGCAGAAGCAGTTGTGTTTTGGCAGCAGTTAGCGGCTACCTCTTTTGATACCGTTGACGCCCACATAGAGCTGGCCAAGTATTACGAATGGCACCATGGTGATTTGCAGGCGGCCGTTCAATGGACCCGCCAGGGATTGACCTTAGCCGAAAGTTGGGGAGATGCGCAGGCCAGGTTAGTGCGGGGGGCGTTACAACACCGCCTAAAGCGTCTGTTACGGAAACAACGGGGTCATGGAGGATGAATGCTGCCCAAACCATATTGCTCTATTGCCCTGAAGGTTCTTTTACTGGGTTTACTAATTACCCTTGCCGCTTGTGCGACTCCTGTTCAGCAGGAGATTTTGCCTACCCGGCTGCCCCTGGCTATGTTGACCACGCCACTGCCTGCTACAGAAACGGCCGTTCCCCCCTCTGCCACGGCGACTACCACACCGCTGCCAACAGCTACGCTGACACCTTCACCCACCTCAACAGCTACCCCGACGCCTCCGCCAACAGCCACCCCTACCCCCAATTTCATTCCCGACTACATCGTGGGGGGATTGGTGCAGGCTCCTTACCTGGAGGAACCACCAGGTTCTGTCGCCTGTGACGGGACTGGCGTGCTCTTTCGCAGCCGCTTTCCCAGCGATTATGGGGGCCCCTGGCGCTACTATACGGCTTACTTGCCCCCGTGTTATGGCCAACAAGGTCGCACTTACCCGGTTCTTTACCTTTTCCATGGATCTATTCAGACCGACAGTCATTGGGTGGATTTGGGCCTGGCAGAAATAATAGACGCCGGCATAGCTGACGGCCGTTATCCTCCCTTTATGGTCATCTTGCCTTTTAATGACGACCTGGGTAACAAAACCTCGGGCGGAGAACGGAGCATTGAAGGGATTACCCTAAACGCATTGTTGCCCTACATTGATGACAACTACTGTACCTGGAACGCCGCAGAAGGGCGTAGCATAGGGGGCATCTCCCGCGGGGGCTATTGGGCGCTAATGATTGCTTTTCGCCATCCAGACTTGTTTACGGCCGTTTCCGGCCATAGCAGCCATCTACGCTACGAAACGGACAAAGCCGAGTACAACCCCCTTTCCACCTATGCCGAAGCAGATTTATCGCGCATGCGCATCTGGTTAGATTGGGGCGAGAAGGACTTTTTGTACTTTGGGCAAAAAACACTGCACGAATCCCTGTTGGAAGCCGACATTCTCCATGATGTACGCATGAATCAAGGTGGGCACAATGAGTGGTATTGGCTGGCACATATCCAAGAATATTTAGACTGGCACGCCGCAGCCTGGCCCTTGGACCCGGCTGCTTACCCGCCCTGCCCAGCGCCTTAACGGCTGTTGCGCGGTGAATAGTCCACGACATACCCACTTTTTGCCACCTGTCGTTAACTGGGCCGCCCTTCCTGAGGTATAATCGCTAGAGGATTTAGAAAACATGGGTGAACGTCAAACAATGAAACAACTGGAAGCAACCATTTACGGCCGTGTTCAAGGAGTCAGCTTCCGTTACCACACCAGCCTGGAAGCAAACCGCTTAAACTTGGTGGGCTGGGTAGCCAATCAAAGCGACGGCTCCGTCCATACCATTGCCCAAGGCCCCGAGACAGCCCTGCAACAATACCTCACCTTTTTGCATAAAGGGTCACCGGCAGCCCGCGTAGAACGCGTAGTTGCCAAATGGGGTGAACCCAGTCAGCAATTCTCACGCTTTCGGATACGTCCCTAATGAACGGTACTTCAATCGTCCTCTTGCAAAAAAGACAGCGCCTGGCCTGGTTCATGTTGTTGGGCGGATTCGCCGTCTTCCTGGCTATCGCCGTGTCAACCCCCTTGTTCATTCGCACCCATTTACAAAACACCACAGACTTGCTGGTAGTTTTAGCCCAGTCAAACCAGGGAACCCTGAGCATTGACAACCCCGTTAACGCACCGCGCGCCGCGCTGCCCGGCGAAGCGCCCCAAACTGTTACACCTGGCGAAACGGTTCTGACGGATTCTTCAGCCAGTGGCTTATTGCTGATTACTCTTCCAGACAGCGAGGAGGTTTTGGCCCGTTTACAGCTTTATAGCACGACAATTGTGCGTATCGTAGAGGCGCAAACCCCTCGGTTTGAGCTGAGTGACCAGCCCCGTAGCTTTTCTGCCACCTTGACCAGCGGGCGAATTCGTTTGGTAGTGCCTGGCAGTGGTGATGTACGGCCGTTTCTTGTCAGCATTAGCACGCCCCATGGTGTCATCGCCGTGCGCGAACCCGGAGAATACTCATTAGACGTAAATAACGAGATTACCCAAATTACCGTACAGCAAGGCAATGTTGATGTGCGCGCCCAAAACAGAATTTTGAACCTGGAGCAAGCGCAACGTGCTGAAATAATCGTCAACGCACCCCCTGTAGGGCCACTGCCCCCAGAGCGTGATTTATTACAAAATGGTAGCTTTGGTCAGCATTGGTCCCGCTGGGTGCAGCTTGGCTGGAATGTCGAAAGAGCCGACCAGCCAGAAGGGCAGGTAGAAATCACCGAAATCTTTGGTGAAAATGGCCTACAAATTACACGTAGCGGAGAAGGCCATGCTGATGTTGGCGTGCGTCAGGTGATCAACCAGGATGTGACAGATTTTGTGTCGCTGTTGTTAGAGGTAGACTTACGAATTGTCGATCAATCGTTGGGGGTTTGCGGTACGGTAGGTAGTGAATGCCCGGTGATTTTGCGCATTGAATATGATGATCTGAACAGCAATCCTCAGGTTTGGCAGCAGGGCTTTTACGCCAGCGGAAGCATTGAGGCTGATGGTCCCCCTGACGTTTGCGTGTCCTGTCCTCCCCCCCGGTTTGAGCACGTACAAGCTCCTTTGGACCAGCTTTTCTTTTTTCGCGCCGACCTCATTTCAGAGCTGCAACGCAAGGGGTTTAGCCCCCCCAGGCGTATCAAAAGCATGAGCGTCATTGCTTCGGGTCATAGTTTTGCGGTGCAAATATTAGATATTGCGCTCTTGGCTAGCGAGCATGCCGGTGGGGACTCATAAGCAGGTGTTGATAATTTACCGGTTGGCTTCTCCCGGTGCTACCCAGTTTTTTAGCCAGGCTTCCAGGTCTTCGGAGGTGTTTGCCACAACGGCCGTAAATTGCGTGCCGGGGTAGTGTTGCTTAAACCACGCTTCGGTTAACACTTGCGGCCAATGATGGGGATTCACGGCCAAAACGTGGCGGTGCTCCAGATCGCCAATACCTGCATCATCCGCCGAAAAGCCAATGGTGTACCGGCCGTCAAAACTGCCGCGGGCTGCGGCCAACATCCATTTCAAGTCCGCCGTGGGTGGCAGAAGCACATAGATGCGATGGTATAGTTCCCGGGGCGCGCCGGCGGGCACCATTTGCACTTCGCGCGCCACTTGCAGCAGGCGCAGCGCCAGCAACCGCGCACCGCCGTCCCCCACAAAGCGCACTTCATATAAGCCGTCTTGGGTAACGTTAAATTCATACCGCCAAAGCGTGCGCCCTTCATCAACCGTTTTGCCGCGCAGTTGCACGGCCGTATCTTCTCCATCAGGCTGCTGCACCAGCAAAGCCACAGCAGTATGGCTTCGGGTAGAAGAGACCAGGGCTTCAATTTCCTCACCGGGCTGTGGGCGCTCTTGCTCCAGGGCAATGTGCGTGTCCCCTGTGCCCACAATGTTTAGCAACCGCTTGTGGGGACCAATCGGGCGCAAATAGGCGTTGCGCCAAAAAATGGTTTGCTGCCGTTTGGGCAGGTTGGGGGCTGACCGAAGGTAAATGGTGATAATGCTGGCCTCGGAAACGGCCGTTACCCGTAGCGTCTCCCAATGGCTGAGCGGTTGACTGGTTTTACTCCACACAATCAACGGGCTAAAGGGATCTAATCCGCCCGTAGGGTCAATGCCCACCTGCACATTGACGTCACTGGCTTCCAACTGGCTGGCTGGCGCCGTGTCCTCGCTAGACCATGCCTGGCCTTCCACAGTTAGCTCATACTCGTTTCCCACCGCCGCCGGAACCTGTTGCCATACGCCGCCAACATGAGTGCCAAAAGGAGTACTCACCTGCTGCACCGGCTGCCCATCCAGCTTGAACAGGCTAAAGCCTGGCTGTTTGTGCTTCCAGTGCGGGTCACCTTCTTGCGCAGTTGCCCACCATGGCGCCCAGCCAACGGCCGTGCGCAGCTTGCCATCCCCCTGATGTTCAAAAACCGGTTCACCCAACTTACCATTCAACAACAATTCAGTTCGTGCCATATTCAAAAAAAATAGTTTGCTGGTTTGTTAGCCTGTCAAGGCCACGTTAACTAGCCAGCTAACCAACCACCTAGTCAAACCCCAACCCCCGTTCCTTCAGCGAAACATACCGCTGATGTCCTATGATAACGTGGTCGAGTAAGGAAATATCCAACAGCTTGCCTGCCTGTACAATTTGCCGGGTGACGTTCACATCTTCAGGGGATGGAGACGGATCGCCCGATGGATGATTGTGGGCCACAATAAAGGCTGCGGCATTTTCTTTAATGGCGGCCCGGAATAGCTCCCCGATACGAATAACCGAGGCGTTCAGGCTGCCCACGTAAATGGTAGGCGTTCCCAGTACGCCGTTACGCGTATCCAGCAAAATCAACCGTAAATGCTCCTGCTCCAAAAACATCATTTCCGACATCAGTAAATTAGCCGCATCAGCCGGAGAAGTTACACGCGCTTTTTCCTGAGGCGCGCTGGCCATGAGTCGCCGCCCAATTTCCAGCGCAGCTTTGATTTCAACTGCCTTTGCCGGGCCTACCCCTTTTACCTGAGTCAATTCAGCGATATTTGCCCGCGCCAGACCCGGTAAATCACGAAATTCGCTCAGCAAACGCTCGGCCAACCTGAGTACATTTTCCCCTCCCACCCCTGTACGTAGAATAATGGCCAACAATTCGGCCGTAGAAACCGCCTGGGCGCCTACCTGCATCAAGCGCTCGCGGGGACGATTTTCTTCGGCCATATCGCGAATCATAGGCACATAAGCCACTGTTTCCTTCATGCAGAATCCTCCTCCGAAAATGTAGCGCCAGCATCTTGCTGGCGTCGCCACCTAGAAGATGGCGCTCCGTTTTCATTTATGGTGGTCAGCGGCAGCCGGTGAAGTCTCCTTGAAAACAGCCTGAGTACGGTGGTAGAGATAGAGAAGTCAACACCCCTCTATCTCTGGACTCTGACGTTAGCTTTCGCGCAATTACGCGGCGGATTTAATCAATACGGCAAATTCTTCCCACTCTTCAGCTGTCAAATGCAGAGTAACCCCGCCCAGCTCAATGTGATACACGGCATCATCATCTTCCATGCTGCGCCAGACGGCGAAGTTATCGGTTTCAGCCAAAATGTCATCTGTGTCGTTATGATTTTCGTTCATTCAATTCTCCTTTTAGAATGTTTATGGCCAATAGCTGTAGGCTGTAATTATATGGCACATTTCAAAGACAAAACAAAAAGCCCCTGCCCGCATTCGGGCAAGAGCTTTTTGCTGTTTGTAGCCAGGGGCTAATGCTTAGCGACCCCGTCGATCACGGCCACCGCGCCCGCCTCGGTCGCCACCGCGCCGGTCACGGCCGCCACCGCTGCGGCTGCCCCGACCACCGGAATCTTGCTCCATGGCTTCTTCCAGGGTCCAGCCTTCGATGACGGCACGACGGGAAAGACGCACTTTGCCTTCAGGGTCAACGGCCGTTACCATCACCATCACCTCATCCCCAATTTGCAGCGCATCCTCTATGCGATTCAACCGATCTGGAGAAATCTGCGAGATGTGAACCATGCCATCGGTGCCGGGGATAATTTCCACAAAGGCGCCAAAATCAGTAATGCGAACTACCTTGCCCGTGTAAATTTTGCCCGGCTCCGGCCCGGCCGCCAGGATATTAATCATTTCCACGGCCTCATCCGCTTTCGGGCCGTCCACACCGGCTACAAAGACAGTGCCATCTTCTTTGATGTCAATAGACACGTCATATGTTTCTTCCAGATTGCGGATGGTTGCGCCACCCTTGCCGATAATCGCCCCAATTTTGTCCGGGTCAATTTTCAGGGAGGTCATACGCGGCGCATTGGGGTTCAATTCAGCACGCGGTGCAGGAATGGTTTGCAGCATGGATTCTAGAATCTCCAGGCGGCCAACACGAGCCTGTTCCAGGGCCTGAGCCATCAACTCGCGCGACAGGCCGCCAATTTTGATGTCCATTTGCAATGCCGTAATCCCTTCGCTGGTTCCCGCAACCTTGAAGTCCATGTCTCCCAAATGATCTTCCATGCCCTGAATGTCGGTGAGAATGGCATAATTGCTGCCATCAGACACCAACCCCATGGCTACCCCGGCTACCGGGCGTTTGATAGGGACGCCGCAGTCCATCAGGGCCAGGGTGGAGGCGCAAACGCTAGCCTGGCTAGTGCTGCCATTAGATGAAAGCACCTCAGACACCACGCGGATGGCGTAAGGAAATTCTTCTTCGCTGGGAATCATGGGGCGCAGGGCGTTGCCCGCCAGCGCGCCATGCCCAATCTCCCGCCGTTTGGGGCCGCGCAGGGGCCAGGTTTCGCCGGTAGAAAAGGGCGGGAAGTTGTAGTGGTGCATGTAGCGTTCGGTTTCTTCGGGTGAAAGGCCATCCAGCTTTTGCGCTTCGCGGGGTGTGCCCAAGGCAACAATGGACAAGACCTGGGTTTGACCGCGGCGGAACAGGCCAGAACCATGGGCTTTGGGGCTAAGACCAACTTCCGAAGATAACGGCCGTATCGTAGTGTAATTCCGCCCATCAGGACGCACGCCCTCATGCAAAATCCGGCTGCGGATAATGGTTTTTAGCTCATAGGCAAAAATTTCCCGCACCGCTTTGGGGTCTACCGGCGGATCTTCTTCCATAAAGCTGTTGACAATTTCCTCCCGCAGTACGTCTACAGCTTCATTGCGGTCTTGGCGATCCGGATTTGCAACCACGACCTCACGCAGCCGGCTGCCAAGCCGTTCCTTTACGCGCACCATCAGGTCCTCATTCATTTTAGCCAGGCTCACCTCAAATTTTGGCTTACCGACCGCGGCGCGCATTTCCTCTTGCACATCGATCAGAGGTTGAATGGCTTTGTGCCCCACTTCCAGGCCTTCAATTACCAATTCTTCTGGTGCTTCATTCGCGCCAGCCTCCACCATAATGATGGCTTCGCGCGTGCCCGCCAGGCGCAAGTCCAGGCTGCTATTTTCCATTTCTGCCGTTGTCGGATCAATGACAAATTCGCCATCAATATAACCAACCCGCACCGCACCTACTGGTCCATTCCAGGGTATGTCGGAAATGGTCAGGGCGGCGCTAGCAGCATTTACCGCCATAATGTCCAGGTGGTGCACACTGTCCGCAGAAAGGGTCGTAACAATAACCTGCACTTCGTTACGCATGCCATCTGGGAAGAGGGGGCGCAACGGCCGATCCGTAAGCCGCGCCGTGAGGATAGCATCCGTTGTGGGGCGGCCTTCCCGGCGGAAGAAGCCCCCCGGAATGCGACCCGCAGCGTACATTTTTTCTTCGTAATCCACGCTCAGGGGAAAGAAATCTAGCCCTTCGCGAATGTTTTTAGACATGGTAGCTGTGGCTAGCAGCAGGCTGTCTCCCGTGCGAATCGTCACGGCGCCACCGGCCTGTTCGGCCAATTTGCCAGTAGCAAAGGTGACCGTTTTCGTGCCAACTGTGGTTGAAAAAGTGTGTTCAGGATTCATCTAAGTTCTCCAAAATATCCAAATTTGCTCGCTGCATACAGAGGAATTCTGCAACGACAGCTTTTTGCCGTACAGAATCTGTTTTCAGGGTATACAATTGAGCAATGTAATTTGGGGCAAATGGGGGTTAGGGACTGGGAACTAACTCATAAGCAATTGTGTTGATTATGGGGCAATTCCCAATTCCTAAGCCAACCTTGCCCCGCCGATAAAAAGCGGCGAGTAGATGTTGCCTGCTGGGCAAACCATCTACTCGCCGTCTTATTGCTTCTTAACGACGCAGCCCCAAACGCTGAATAAGCTCACGGTAGCGTTCGGGATCTTTTTTGCGCAGATAGCGCAGCATGCGGCGGCGCTTACCCACAAGTTTGAGCAGCCCACGGCGGGAGCTTTCATCGTGTTTGTGCATGCGCAAATGCTCTTGCAGCTGGTTGATGCGCCGGTCGAAAATGGCAATTTGTACCTCTGGTGACCCGGTGTCACCTTCTGCCTGGCCAAATTCTTTAATTAATTCGGCTTTTTCTGCCTGTTCTAATGGCATGGTGTTAATCCTCCAATTCGGTAAATGATTTGCCAGTAAACCGCCGTGCCGAGGACGTCGTGAATACTAGCCAGCGCATGATTATATCTCGGCCCCCTGGTTTTGCCAAAACCAGGGGGTTTACTTAGGTGAGATTTATGCTGGAGCGTTGTTTTTGCGCCAGAGGAATAGGCCAATAAGGGCTGCAACCCCCAGGCTGAGGGCAACGGCCGTTTTCTTGTTGGGGTGTTGTGTTGGGGGTGGGGCCGGCACGGCCGTTTCCCCTCCTATCTGCTCCTGCGCCGCCATGAGCTCCCGCCAGTCGGGAATAGTTTCTCTTTCGGGTAAGCTGTACGCCTGGGCGATCAGCGTCCTGTACGCAGCTTCCTCTGTGCGCCAACGGCCGTCATCCCAGCCTAACTCCCCCTGGCAAATGTGGCGAATGCGGGGCAGCAGCGCCGCCGCGCCATGGGGCAGCAGCAGCCCCAGCCGCGTACGCCGCAGCAGCAAATCATCTAGGTGGACCACACCCTCCGCACGAGCTGCCCAGCGCAGTTCCGCCCACAGCGTTTTTGTGCCCGGAATCAGCGCCAGTTCACCAGCTTCAGCCGCCGTCACCAGCTCTGGGGCATGAGCGCCATACCGCCCAAGCAGGCGTCGCCAATCCCCCTTGCTCAGACCCTCCTGGGGCGCATCCAGCGTCACGGTATTCAACACCGGGGCATCTTCGTCAATTTTGGGCACGTCAGGCAAGTATTCGCGCACTGCTTTGAGGGCATCCAGGGCTATCAGGCGAAAGGTGGTCAGCTTACCGCCGGTGACTGTGAGCAGCCCCTGCTCTTCCCACACCACATGGTCGCGGGACTCTTCCGAAGGGTCTTCTTTGCCACTGCCAATGACGGGACGTACACCGGCAAAGCTCGATACCACGTCATCCAGGGTAATGTTGAGGGTGGGGAAGTGGAATTGCACGGCCGTCATCAGGTAAGCGACTTCTTTGGGCGAGATGCCTGGCTCGTCGTCCAAGTCACCCTGGTGATCTACGTCGGTAGTGCCCACCAGGGTAATGCCTTCCCAGGGAAAGATCATGACGGGGCGCTGGTCAAGCGGGTGCAAAAAGCTGACAGCCTGAGCGACGGGCAAACGCCAACTGGGGAAAACAAGATGGCTGCCGCGCAACGGCCGTATCTTTTTCTCGCCGTCCACCTGCTCCCGCAGCCTGTCAGCCCACGCGCCGGTAGCGTTGATGACTGCCCTGGCAAAAACGTCTGTCTGGCGGCCTGTTTCCACGTCTTGCAGGGTAAGGCCATGGACACGGCCGTTTTCATCCCGCAGCACCCCTTTTGCCGCCACATAATTCAAAGCCACACCCCCATCAGTCACCGCTTCCTCAATGACCCGCAGCACCAGCCGGGCATCATCCGTCTGCGCATCCCCATACCTAAAGCCCCCCTTCAGCCCCACTTCCTTCAAATGGGGGGCCAACATTCGAAAATCTACGTTGTCATAATAGCGATGTCCCCAGCGCAGCGCCAGCAAATCATACACCGTTAGCCCGGCGCGGTAGACAAAACGCCCCACCTTGTCCCCTTCATAAGAAGCCAGCAAAAAGCCCAATGGGTCAATAAGCCCCGGTCCCTCTGCCAACAAGGTCTCCCGCTCTTGTACAGAGGCCAGGGTTAGTCCCAGCTTGCCTTCTTTAAGATAGCGCAGGCCCCCATGCACCAATTTGGAAGAGCGGCTGGATGTGCCCCAGGCGAAATCCCGCTGCTCTACCAGCAAACAGCGCAGCCCCAGGCGCACTGCCTCGCGCAGAATGCCCGCACCAGTGATACCGCCACCCACAATGAGTACGTCCCAATCTTGGGCCAGGTTTTGCCAGATTTCGTTACGCCAGTTTTGTGTCCACATGGTTGCCTCCAATTTAGATTTTCCGGGGAGCGAGACGATCACCCTTGCTTCCCAGCACCTTTGACACCGGCATTTACAATAGCTTCCCCGGATTCATAATCCGCTGAGGGTCGAAGCGGCGAAAGACGTCGCTCAGGGCAGCCATGCCTAACTCGCCCTTTTCGGCGGGCAGGTAAGGGACATGGTCGGTGCCGACGCCGTGCTGGTGGCTGATGGTGCCCTGATGGGCGACGATGGCGCGACTGGCGGCGGCCTTCATTTGCTGCCAGCGGTGCAGGGTTTCGTCGGGATCAGGGGTCAGGCGGAAAAGGTAGGTGGTGTAAATGCTGGCCCCAGTGCTGTACATGTGGGAGAGATGGGTGAAGATGTGGACGCGTTCGTTCCAGGGTTCTAGGGCGGGGCGCAGGCTGTTTTCGATGGCTTCGAGAGTGGCGGGCACGTTTTCCCAGGGCACGGCCGTTTCCAGCGTATCTACCCCATATCCCTGATCCCATAGCGTATTGCGCAAATAGGGCGTGCGGAAGCGCCCCTTGTGCCACTGGCTGCCAAAAGTGCGCCCAACGTGGATGCCCCCATGCTCACCGGTAATGGTGAGTGCGGCGCGACGAGAAATTTTTATCTGGTCGTTGCTGCCTGTAAAACCGAGAAGCAGCATACACTTATCTGCGCCCACGTCGCGGATAGCCAACAGCCGCTCCAACAGGCCAATGAGCTGTTCGTGACCTGCTAGGGCCAGGGTGGTAGTGGTTTCCACGGCCGTACTCAACCGCAGCATGGAGAGGGGGATGTCGGCTTGCATAATCTGGCGCACGGCCCTTTGCCCGCTGATAAAATCGGGGAAGAAAACCGCGTGGAAATCTTCCCGTTCTGGCAGAGCAGAAATGCGCACGGTGGCCTGGGTGATGATGCCCATGCGCCCTTCGCTGCCCAACACCAATTGGCGCAAATCTGGCCCGGCAGCGGAGGCAGGATAAGGGGGCATCTCTAGCCGTCCGGCAGGGGCGTGCAGCACCCCTCCAGCAAAGAGGCTTTCGATACGGCCGTAGCCCAGCGATTGTTGTCCACTAGAGCGCGTAGCCACCCAGCCCCCCAGCGTCGAATATTCAAAAGATTGCGGAAAATGACCCAGGGTGTACCCGTGAGCGCGTAGCTGCGCTTCTAAATCTGGCCCCTGAATGCCTGCCCCAAAAATTGCCAGCCGGCTAGGTTCATCCAGCTTGTGCAGCTTGTTCAACCGCTGTAAATTGATGGTTAGCGTAGGCTGGGCGTCTGGCTCCGGGTTGATGTGGCCGACGACGCTGGTGCCACCACCGTAGGGAATGACGCGCGCGTCGTGGGCAGCGGCAAACTGGATGAGCTGCACCACGTCTTCTGCGGTGAGGGGGGTGGCAACGCCGTCGGGGTAGGCAGGAATACGGCCGTAGCGCATTGCCACCCAGTCTGGAAAGCTCTGTCCCCGCGCAAAGCGCACCCGCAGCGCCGGGTCTGTGCTGACCAGAGGGTGTGGGGGCAGGCGTGAAGAAGGAACGCTGGCAACGACAGCAGCCAGGGCTACATTAGCGACGGGCGTCCCTGTGCCAACCAGTTCGGCCAAAAAAGCTGCCGCATTCTCTGGCAGTGGATAATCAATGGTATCGTCTCCCCAACCATTCCATCTACGCATTGGGACCTCCTTGCAAATAGCGTGTCGTGTGTTGTTTCTATCGCTCTCTTTCTCTTTGCCATAGTTCAATACTTTGCTCCATAACCTGCCGGGTGAGGGCGGCGGCGGCGGTGGGGTCTTGCTGGGCAACGGTCGTTGCCAGCCCCTCGTAAAACAGCCGCGATCTTTCCCGCGCCTGGGGTAGGGCAAAATAAAGCTGGGCAATCTGTTGGTAAAAATCACTGAACCCATTCAAAATGAGGGTGTAAATAGGATTGCCTGAAGCAACGGTTAAAGTGTGGTGTAGCTGCCAGTCGAAGGCGGCAAAAGCGGTGGGCGTGTCTGGCAGAGCGTTAGCACCCGCCAACTGTGCTCGTACAACTTGCGGCGCATGGGTAACGGCCGCTTCGGTGTAGGCGGGGGCTAAATGACGCCGCACCGCCAGCAAATTGTCAACAAAGTTGGCCGGTAGCTGGCTGCTGTGCTGCACCAGGGTACTCAGCACATTGAGACCACCTTCCCGCCAATAGTCATTGACAACGGTGGCCTTGCCGTGTCGCACGGTGAGCCAACCATCCCGGGCCAGCCGCTGCAACGCTTCCCGCAGGGTGGGGCGCGTGACGCCTAGCTGATTCGCCAGGGTGCGTTCGCCGGGTAGGTGGCTGCCTACGGCAAAAGTGCCGTCCAAAATAGCCCGGACCAGGGCTTGTTCGGCGTAATCGTTAGGGCGTTGGGGTGCGGACCAGTTGTTCATCTCGACTCTAATCTGGTAAGTGGTCTGACCAGTTGAATTTAGTATGTCAGATTTTAAAGGGCATGTCAAGGTGGCAAATAAAAAGGGCAGGTGCTTTCACATCCGCCCTTCATTTTTATGTTGGTGTACGGCTTGCTTTTAATCGAATTGGTAATCCCAGCCAAAGTCCAGGTCTAGCCGCTCGCCACCCACTTGTAACACAACGCCCCAGCGCCCCACGCCGGGGAAGGGATAAGTCCAGTCGCCGGGGATGAGCAGGTTGAGGTTGGCTTCGTCGAAGGCGTTGATGGCGACGCAATAGGTGCCCGCATCCAGCCCCTCAAAGCGGTAAAGTCCCTCTTCGTCGGTGGTGGTGGTGGCAATGATGCTGCTGGGGGGGATGGTGCCATCCGTGGGGCAGGCGCTATTGCTCAAGGTTACCAGCAGTTCTGGGATGGGTGATTCGTAGGTGTTGTAGGTGCCGTTGGCAATGTAGACGCCGCTGTTTTCGCCAACTTCGATGCAGCCGGTGGAGGGGGATCCATTGGCTTGAATGACGCAGTAATCGGCCCACACCACACCACCCAAAACGCCAGAGTTGGGTTCGGGGGTGATGGTGGTGTCAACGGTATCGTCGACAATGATGCGCACGAATACAGCATCTTCGATGAAGCCGCCCACGCCGAAGCGCTCGCCGTTGGCGTTGGCGAGTTGCCAGTTGCTACGGTATGTGCCGGGTTCGGTGGGGGCAATGAGGGAGACGCTGATGTCCAGGGTTTGGCCGGGCACGATGGTTTCGGTAAGGGGTACTTCGGTTTCCCCGGGTAGGGTTTCGTCGTCTACGGCGACGAAGGTGTAGGCGGTGGTCCAGGGGCAGGTGCCGGTATTGCGCAGCCGCCAGGTTTTGACAAATTCGGTGCCGGGAGCAAAGATGGTGTCGTCTGGCACAGTCAGATCTGCGACGAAGGCAAAGGTGTTGGTGCAGGTGGCGGGGTCTACTTCGGGGACGGGGAGGAAGGTGTAGTCCCAGCCGAAGTTGATGTCGGTAAGGGTTTGGCCGGTGGTGAGGGTAACGGCCGTGGCGCTGGTATCTACGTCTGGGAATGACCAGCGTCCGGGGTCTAGAACGGCCGTGTTTTCGTCAGCTTCGGCGTCAATGGAGATGCAATACTCCCCGGCGGGCAGATTGGCGAAGGTGTATTCGCCGGCGGCGTTGGTGGTGGTTTCGTCTAGTCCGGTGGCCGGGCAGGCGCCTGCACCCAGGTTGACCACAATGCCTTCCAGCCCTGGTTCGCCTTCTGTTAGCTCTCCATCGGCAATCACAGTGTCATCGGTAAGGGCAATACAGCCTGCAGGGATTTCCTCTGCGCCCTCTACGGTGGCGCAAAGGTCGTGCCACACGGTGCCACTAATGGTCGCGCTGTTGTCGGCTTCGGTGGTAGGTTCTGGTTCCAGGGCAGGTTCTTCCAGGCGGTTATCTGTTTGGAGGGTGAAAGAACCGGTACGGCCGTTAACGGTTACGGCGTAATTGCCAGCATCCAGTCCTTCTACATCCAGGGCAATCGTTTGGCTGAAGGGGACTAAGGCTTGCGTGCACATGGCATCAGCCTGGCGCATGGTGGTGATGACCACGCGAAAGGTGTCATCAGAAAATTGTTGGATGACGTCATCAATAGACGTACATCCATCGGCCAATGCCCCCCGCGCGATAACGTTAACCTGTACCGGGAAGCTTTCTAGCATTTCGATTTCGATGCTGTCAACCATTGCCTGGCCACGAACGGTTTCGCCACTGGGCACGGGGGTGTTGGTGGGCGCAGGCTGCGGTGTATTGGTGGGGGGTAATGGGGTGGCGGTGGGTTCGTTTTCGCTGCCGCAAGCGACTAGCAACAGCGACATGATCAAAATTAACAACCAATAATGTTTCATGAAGGTATCCTTTTAACTAAGTAGGTAGGCGGCAATCAGGCGCGCCGTTTCTTCTAGGCTGGCGCGGTGGGTACGCTCATAATGGTGAGAAGCATCTACACCAGGGCCAATGAGGCCTACGCGCACGTTGCCGCCAGCGCGCCAGTACGCCTCGCCGTCAGAGCCATAGTAAGGGTAAATGTCGGTGCGATAAGGAATGTTATTTGTTTCAGCTAGATTTTCCAGCTCGCGGCGAATGCCCATGTGGTAAGGACCGGCTGAATCTTTGGCGCAAATGGTCACGGAAAATTCGTCGGAGGTTTGCTTGGGGGCGACAACGGCCATATCGATGGAGAGCAGATCATGCAAGTTAGGCGGGAAACCGGTGGCGGCGCCATGCCCTACTTCTTCGTAGTTGCTGATGTGGATGATGGTATCTTGCTTGGGGCGCAGTCCGGCTGATACCAGGGCGTCTATAGCCCCGTAGATGGTGGCTACGCTGGCTTTGTCGTCCAGGTGGCGGGAGCGAATGAAACCGGTGTCCGTTTCTTCTACGCGGGGGTCGAAGGCGATGACGTCACCGACGCGAATGCCCAGGGCGGTTGTTTCTTCTTCGGAGGTGGTGCGGGCATCTAGGCGCACTTCCATGTTGGTGTCGTCGCGCAGTTCGTTGCGTTCTTTGGCGGTGTGGGCGTGAATGGAAGCGGTGGTGGGCAGGATGGTGCCGCGGTAAGTACGGCCGTTGCTGGCAAAAATGGTGACGCCTTCACCTTCCACCGAGGTCCAAGACCAGCTACCTAGTTGGGTCATGCGTAAACGGCCGTTGTCTTTTATTTCGCGCACCATGGCTCCCAGGGTATCTACGTGGGCGGTCAGGGCGCGAGGGCGTTCTCCAGCCTCTCCTGGCCAAGTGCCCACTAAAAACCCTTTGGGTGCTACCGTCATGGAAAAGGGAAAATGGACAAATGCATCTTTGACGTAGGCAATTGCCTGTTCCGTGTCTCCGGTGGGGCTGGGCGTATTGAGTAGTCCTACCATAAATGCAACCATCTTATCAACATCTATTTTTAGATTCATGATGTTTGTCCTTTTTGGCAGTCGCGCCGGAAAAATGTATGGGCATTATAAAATAAGGGTGCAGGCAATACAACCTAACTACCCAGTTATTGCACGAATTTAACCACTCACTCAACTCATGGCGCCTGGTTGTTAATGAGAGACAACACCTGTTTTAGTAGCGGGCCATTGGTAGCCATACCTTCGGCGGCGTGGATGGTAGGGTTGCCTTGCCAGTCGGTGAAACTGCCGCCAGCCTCTTCCAGAATAACTTGCATGGGGGCACAATCCCACAAGGCGACGATGGGGTCTACCATAATTTCGGCGCGACCGGTGGCGACCAGGGCGTAACCGTAGGCGTCGCCCCAAGTACGCTGAATGTAGGTGGCTTCTGTCAGTTGCTGCCAGGCGAGGTTTTTGGTGGGGTAAGGGGTAAAGTTGCTGGTGCTTGCCAGCAGAACGGCATCTTGCAGCTTATTGACTGGGGAGGTGCGGGCGCGACGGCCGTTCCAATAGCACCCGCCACCGCGAACGGCATACACTGTTTCAGCCAACGCCGGAAAATGAGCCACGCCTAGCAGCGCTTGCTCTCCGTCGGTGAGGGCCAGCAGGGTGGCGTACAACGGCACGCCACTGACAAAGGATTTGGTGCCATCAATAGGGTCGAGAATCCAGGTATAGGGGGAGTTTTGGGCAGGGGAACGGCCGTACTCTTCCCCCAGGATACCATGAGTGGGCCAATATTGGCCGATTAGCTCGCGCAGCTTTTGCTCCGCTTGCCGGTCGGCAATGGTGACAGGGGTGTTGTCGGCTTTGCGTTCAGCCGTAACACCTGCTTGGAAATAGCTTAAGGTAATGCGCCCGGCTTGCCAGGCCGCATCCAGAGCAAATTCGAGAAAGGCTTGGGGGGTTGTCATAAGTGCTGTAAATAATGAAAGGTTATTGGTTGATGGTTAATTGGGGCTTGTTGCGCTGAGGCCACCACCGCAAAATCGTGCTGCCATCGGTGAAGCCCAGGGGCAAAAAGGCGCCCAGAGTCAGGAAGAGACTGTTGTCTATAAAGGTGAAGGCGGCGACGAGGGCGTAAACATCACCCAACGGGCGCAGCAACAGCCAGATCAGCCCGGCGGCTACAGAAAGCAGCACACTGGCAATAGGCCCACCCAAAGCGCGTTGTATGTGAATGTCGGCGGCCAGGGGTGGTTCATCTGCCGGGTAGTAGGATGTGCCAAGCGGTCCCCAAAAATCGACGCCTTCCATGGGAAAGCCGGTAATTTCGGCGGCACGGGCGTGGCCCAGATGGTGCCACAGGTCAGAAAGGTAATGCAGGAGCACGGCCGTTAGCCCTCCCACCATCGCCTTCCGAGGCGAGACCCGGAACTGTTTAATGCCCAGGGAAGAAAACAAAGCCCAAAGCAGCATCGCCGCGATAAAAGCCATAGGGCGCACGCGAATTTTTAGACCAAATAACCTGCCAATTGAGAAGGATTGATTCATGCAATGCTCCTTTTGTGCCCTGGCAGCGGGCAACATTTCCCCAATTATGGATTTGATTGGTCGAGAAGGCAATTTAATGGAGCGGCTAAGCACGCATTTACTCAGGGTTCGATTTTTAAGGCAAGGGGTGCCAAGACAAACGCAGCAAAGGGTAAAAGCCCAAACCTGTGCGCTATAAACGGCGCAATTTTGCCCGGTACAGCCAGTTAAACAAAAAAAGGGTGCCAATGAGAATCAGGGGGCCTGAGATAAACAAACTCCAGTCGAGCCGTCCGGTCTCGATGAAATATAGGAAGGCCAGGGCGATAAAGACGAACGCCCCAATCCATTCCCAACGCCAGGCTAAAATGAGCACAATAATCACAATGTAGGTGGGAATGAGGTGGATGAGCAAGGCTGCCACTGTTTCCCAGAAACTGTACCCTACGCCGATAACGTCCAGGGCAAAGAGGCTGATAAAAATGGCGAAAAGTATGCTCAGCACTCTTGGTGACCAATATAGAACACGCTTTAAATTTTTGTTCATGGTAAGCCCCCTGCGGTGAAAGGGAACGGCGCTCCCAGTTGGCTCCGTGCTTACATTATACACCACCGCGCCGGTTAATGGGTTGGCTGGTTACGCTTTGGGCATCCGCCGAATCTGCTGAAGGTAGTTGCAAACGCGCTGGTCATCCTGATGGGGGTAGTCAAAGTGGAAATGGCTGGCAACGACGACGGCCGTTTCCCGAAACAGCTCTCCCATCATAAACAACGCCTCCCAGTTGCGGTCAAAATCGGCGTTGGCATAGGTGCTTAGCAGCTTCTCCCACAATTCTGGTTCCAGATATTGTGCAAAATATTTACCCATTTTGCCAGCGTTGCACGCAAAATTGGTTTTCACGCCAATGTACCAGGTTAGCATTTTCATCAATTGGGCCCGTACCACTTGGTCCAGCATAAACTTGGCATAGGTAATTTCTGTGCGCCACAGCCCCTTAGCCACGTAAGGAGAGACCCACCAAAATTCATTGCAGCAATCCGCAAAAGCTTTGGCTGTAGGCAGTTGCGGCCAATAGCTGCTGTCATCGGCTGGGGGAAAAGGGTGGATGATACCGTCCTTATCCAACAGAAGTACGCTGAGGCTGTCTGCGGCCATATCATCCAGGCGGGAGACAGGATAAAGCGTTAGATCAATGCGGTTGCCGTCAGTAAATTGCATGAGGTAAGTGTAGCTTCCTGAATTTTCTGGTGGCGGGTCTTCCATATCATCCGGAAGCTGCAGGATGATCCGTTCGCCGAAACAATCAATCCAACCAGGGTCTTGCTTGAAGGAATCTATCTCGGTGACCAGATAAACGATGTCGAAATCCTGAAAAATGTCGCGGGGAGCCTTGGGGTTGGCGCGGGAGCCGTTCAAAATCACAGCGCGAATGCGTTCATCGTTTTGTGCTGTGTTACGAATAAGGTCATACATTTCTTGTGCGCTACGCATTGCTTTTTTAACCTACCTCATTGGGATCTCGCATCAGGTATCCCTCGCCACGAGCGGCCAGAATGTAGCGGGGGTGTTTGGGGTCTTCTTCTATCTTGCCACGTAGGCGGTTGATGGCTTTTTCTACCACAGCAATGGACTTGCCGGGGTCCCATAAATCACGATGAAGGTCTTCCAGGCGGCACACTTCTCCGGCGTGATCTAGCAGGTAGGTAAGTAGGCGGTTTTCTAGAGAAGTGAGGCTGATTTCCCGTTGGTGGAGAATGGCGCGACGCTGAGCGGGCAGGTGTTTAAAGATGGCTGGCGGCGCGGGCGCAACGGCCGTTTCCCCCGCACCCTTTGGCGCCGATTCCTCCAGACGCTGGCATGCCCAATAGCCAAACACGTCGGCAAAAGGAACCAGTCCTTCCTGGCGGTTTTCTAGCAGCCCGAGCTGGTGGCGCAGCCTGTTTAGCAAAATACGGTCTCCTGGTGCCGGTTCCCCTTGTGCGGCGGCTCTGGCAGCGGCGCAAAGGACCCGCTTCTCGTCTGGTTGCCGACGCTCAAGCAACTGCTTACAGAGCCAGCGCACATGTCCGTCATAGCGAAACTGGCTCAGCACTTCCTCATACAAGCTTTCTGTTGGGCTACCCCAGCGGCGCGCATTGAACAGATGCCCACAAGCTGCTTTTAGCAAGTCGGGATGCCGGCCTGCCTCATGTAGCAGGAAGGCCACATCGTCATCTATCAGAGGGGGTAACTCTTCAGCGGCGGCGGCCCGCTGGCATAGTAGTTCGGCTTCGTTGCGGGTCAGCAGCCCCACGTGAAGATTGTGGAAGATATTGGCAAAAGGAGAAACGGCCGTTTCCCCTTCGATCTGATTGGTAATCTCGGTTAGGGGGCGTGAGCTGGTAATGACAAAAGCCAGGCGTTTCGCATGGCGCACCGCCAACGCCCGCAACCAGTTCAAATCAGCGGGTTGCAAGCCCGTGAGCAGATCAAAGTCATCAATGCAGAAGATGAGACGACTAAGATGAGGAGATGCCAGCAGGGTATCAACGGCCGTTTCCACCTTGGCAAAACATTGCTGGGCCGTGAGGGCCTCCTCTGTCTCCCCGGCAGACATTTCCCCTTCTATTTGCAGTCGCTGCCAGAAAAACTGCCAAAAAGATTGCGAATCATAGGCAGCCAACTCTAGCAGCCGCAGCCACACATAAACCCCTTTGGTGCGCGGCGGCAGCCCTGCCTGTTGCCCATAAATGTAGTATAGTAGCGACGTTTTTCCGATGCGTGGTTCACCTACCAGGTTGCAGTTTTGCGGCGTTGCGCGCCGTAAATTTTCTGCTACCCAAGACACTTCGCGGACGCGAGGAATAAAACCGGCCACGTCTTGCACCGGCTCACGACTCAGAAAATTCCCTGTTAACCTGGCCATTGAATCTCCTTGATGACGCGGGGAACTGTATAATGCTCTGTCAGCCAGCGTTCTGCCAGGGGCATCCGCAGGCAATAATAGGTGCCCTCTTGGGATACCCGCAAAGTATCCATTTCCACCAGGTTTTGCAGGTTGCGCCACAAAGCGCCCTCATTCATGACAGTTAACACGCCACTGCCGGCAATGTGATGAAAGTTTACCCAGCGGTCTGGGGGTGAGAGGGTGGCTATGGCGGTTAGAATGAGTTTTTGCTGGCGCATGGTTTGGCGGGCAAAACCTATGCTGCTGCCCCACAGGTGGTTAAAGAACTGCTCTCCTTGCTGCGGAATCCACGCATCGAGCAATTCTTGCAGGTGTAGTGTGGTGATAAACGGCCGTTGCTCCTGATCCGCTCGTGATACCAGCTCCCCACAAATCCATTGCAAATAATAGGGGTGGCGGGCCGTTAACTCTAGCAACCCTGCCACCACCTCCGGTTCAAACTGTACCCGCGCCACTGGTTTGGTGATTAGTTCGCGCGCGGCAGTCTCATCCAGCGAACCAATTTTCTGATGGCGTACCACCTCCAGCATAAAAGAAGCTGCTGGTTGCTGCAACAGATTGTCGAGTACCCCGCCCCCACTAAAGATAATGCTCAGTCCTGTGCGATGTTGGATGAGGCTGCGAAAATAACGATTGACATCTGCCAGGGTTACTTCATCCTCTGCCAAACCAGCCAGTAGTTGGAACTCATCCAAAATGAGCACCAGATGCCGGTCTAGTAAGGCTGGTTCTTGCTCCAGATAATGACGGAAATAGCCCAATGGGTCACGGCGCATGCGATCTGGCGTGGGGGGACGCAGCCGTGGTCGGGGTAAGATTTTGCGAATGGCGTGCATGATCTCTAACAGGAAGGCGCTGGTAGAACGGCCGCTCAACCGCTGCATGTCAATAGAAGCTAGCAAGTAGTCGTCGCCGCTCATGACATTTTGCTGAAATTGCAGCAGCAAGGAGGTTTTGCCGATGCGGCGCGGCCCCCAAAGCAGCACCGCTTCGCCAGGCTGCACCCCGCGCAGGTTGTCTACCAGTGTGCGTAGCTCTTCCCAACGGCCGTAAAACCCCTTGCCACTAACGGGGTTCAGGGTGTAGGGGTTAATGAAATGGCGATCGAGAACCGAATCATTGACCCAATGACGAGGACGAGTGGGAGGCTGCGAGATGACCCGGCGTACGCCGGCCACTGATTCCAGGCGTTGCCGCAGGTACCCCAGTTCAGCCTGGGCAATGCTGCCCAAGCCTATGTGAATGTCAGCCGAACCATCAGGCATGCTGTCGGCGTGGAAACTTGTCATGCTGATTTGCCTGTTGCTTAACACGGTGCTGACGTCGCGTACCAAACCGGGCCGGTCTACTGCAGATATTTCCAGCTCAATATTGTGGGCGGTCTTTACCGTATTCCACTCAGCCTGTACTTTGGGGTGCAGCCCTTGCACATTGGGGCAGGTTTGTTCGTGAATGACAACGATGTTCCGGCGGTTAATGTAGCCAATGATGGCGTCTGGCGGTTGGGGAGCGCAACAGCCAGCAATGCGCTGCGGCAGCCCGGCCCCAGAAAGAGACATCACGACCACGGCTTCTGCGGGCAGCATGGTGCGACCAAGATCGTTGTCTTGATCGCGAAACCAGCGGTGAATGTAGTGGCGGGCTTTGCGGGTTTGTACAATCTCCAGCCAATCGCGAGCAGGGCCAACGCTGGCTTTGCTGGTCAGAATTTTGACAACATCGCCATTTTCCAGGGTATGGGTTAGAGGAACCATACGGCCGTTGACAAAAGCACCCGTACACTGGTGCCCCATGCTACTGTGCACGGCATAGGCAAAATCAATCGGCGTAGATTCCCGGGGCAGGATATGCACATCCCGCTTAGGGGTAAAAACGGTAATCATGCCCGGTGGCACTTTTTCTGGTTCGGCAAAGACGGGCAACAAAGCGGCTGGAATGCCATGCCAGCCAGCCGTAATCCCTAATTCCCCCACAGTGTGCATGTTTTTCTCTTGAATAATGACTAGCAGCTTACTCCCGGTGTCGTCCACGCGCACCCGGGTATGCAGGGCGCGATAGCCGTTGGCTTTAGGCACCGCCATGGTATCAATTACCTGGCCCTGCTCGGGTGGCCAAAGCTGATGGATGACGCCAAGGGCCTGGTAGGAAACGGCCGTATCTGGTGTAATGATGAGCAACGGGTGGGTCAGGTGCATGAGAATAGGCTTTTGCTCATCTATTTGCTGGCGATAGAGACGCGTAAAGCTGACCGGTTTAACCTGTACCTGCACCGGCAGATTAGCTTCCGTAAAGGCCTGCTGCGCGGGTTGCATGATTGTCTGAACAGCCGCCTGTCGTTTGCTCGTGGGGTAGCGCAATCTGATTTGCGCATATTTGTCTGGTTGTAAAATGCCAAAGGCCGCATCTTCTAGCTGGCGCTTGATAGCACGCATACCTAGCCGGTTAGCAAAAGGCACGAAGATGTTCATCACGCTTTCGGCAAAGGCGTGCTGCCGTTCCCGGGGTAGCACATACAACGTTTGGAAATTGTGCAACCGGTCAGCAATTTTCACTACCCCTGCCAGGGGCGCGCGTTGCAAAGAGAGAATCGCCCAGGGCATGCGCTCGGCCATGTGGTCCAAACTGTCCAACCATTCATCAGACTTTTGCAATGGGTAAACAGGCCCTAAACGACCCAACTTGGCAACTTCCTGCACCAGGCTCGTGATTTCTGGGCCAAATTGGGCATTTAGGGCGGCAATCGGTGGGGGCGTGGCATAGTTTTCTTTGAGTACATCGTGCAGCAAACCCGCAGCTACGATGTATGCCGGTGCACGCCAGGTTGCCAGGTAAGCGGCTACGGCAATGGCGTGGGTGACGTAAGCCGTGCCGTTCAGCCGTTCGTAACCTTGATGGGCGGCAACGGCCGTTGCCAGTGCAGCCACCACCAACTCCTGGTCTTCATCATTCAGGTAAGTGGCAACCGTTTGGAGCAGAGCTTGTCCAGGGAGAGAGAGGGATGTCATAGCCAACACACTTGTCCAACGGGTACAAGTTTCAGAAATCGAGTTATGAACTGCAACCCCACAAGGATTGAGCGTCCAATATCTTCTCAGTATAATGCTTGTTCGTCGTTTTGTCTATATGGCGACGAACAAGAGCCGCGAAATTTCTTGTTATAGGCTATGCAGAAAAGAGGTCTTTTAGAAACAGCCCATCAGAGCCAGGGCCAGAACGCTGGCGGCGCCAAGGAAGCCACCCGCAACGACTTGCGAAATGGTGTGACGCTTGAGATAGAGACGTACCCAGCTGACACTGATCACAAAGGGAAGAACGATGAGACTGGCGGCCCAGCCAAAGACCAACCAGACAATAGTCATGGTGGCGACAACACCGGTGACGTGAATGCTGATAAGCCAGAAAATGTTGATGACAGCCAGTGCTGCCAGCTCCACCACGTTGAAAATGAGCAAGCAACGCATAGTTTCTGGCCCCTGGAGCCAATTGACTAGGAGCAGGCCAAACAGGGCGCAGGCAATGGCGATGATGTAAGGCCAATGGCGTTCGCCGGTGTTGCTCATGTGCAGTTCGCTGATGCGCCCCGTCTTGAGCAGGTAGACGACAAAGAGAATGGGCAGTAGAGAGACGAAAAGCCCGTAGCCGGCAGCCCAGGCCATGCCTTCCCAAAACGGCCGTTCCTTCAACGCAATAGCCAGCCCCAGCAAGGCAAACATCACCGGCGGGCTGACCACGTTGGAGTAAACCCGCGCCGCTTTGACGCCACCTACGCGGTTGTGCAATAGTTCATCCAGAGGGCGCTTCATGAGCAGAGGAGCAGAGGAGCAGGGGAGCAGAGGCCAAATTACCCCTGCCCCCTGGCCCCCAGGCTTTCTTATGTGCCTTCTTCCCAAGAATTCAGGTATTTCACTTGTTCCGGGGTCAGCACGTCAATCTGAATGCCCATAGCGGCCAGCTTAATGCGGGCAATCTCCTGGTCTACCTCTTCGGGCACGGTGTAGACGCGGTTTTCCAGCTTGCCCTTGTTGTCCAGCAGGTATTTGGCAGCCATGGCCTGGCCGGCGAAGCTCATGTCCATGACGGCGGCAGGGTGGCCTTCGGCGGCAGCCAGGTTAATCAGGCGGCCTTCGCCCAGCAGGTTAATTTTCTTACCAGATTTGAGGGTGTACTGCTCGACGAACGGCCGTACCAGCTTCGGGTCATCTACCGCCAGTTCCCGCAAGGCAATCTTGTTGATTTCCACGTCAAAGTGGCCAGAATTGGCCACCACGGCCCCATCCTTCATCACTTCCATGTGGTGGCGGTCTATCACGTTAATGTCACCGGTGGCTGTGACAAAAATATCGCCCTGCGGCGCCGCCTCCATCATCGGCAGCACGCGGAAGCCATCCATCACCGCCTCGAGCGCTTTCAGCGGGTCAATTTCGGTGACGATGACGTTGGCGCCTAGCCCTTTGGCGCGCATAGCAATGCCCCGGCTGCACCAACCGTAGCCGCCCACCACCACCGTGCGCCCGGCAATCAGGAAGTTCGTGGCGCGCACGATGCCGTCCATGGTGGACTGGCCCGTGCCGTAGCGATTGTCAAAAAGGTGTTTGGTCAGGGCGTCGTTGACGGCCATCATGGGGAATTCTAGCTTGCCGTCGGCGGCCATGGCCCGCAGGCGCACAATGCCCGTCGTGGTTTCTTCGGTACCGCCAATGACGTTGCCCATCACCTCCCGGCGGGACTTATGCAGGGTGCTGACCAGGTCAGCGCCGTCATCCATGATAATGTGCGGCTTATGGTCCAGCACGGCGTTGATGTGTTTGTGATAGGTGGGGGTGTCTTCGCCCTTGATGGCGTAGACGGGGATTTCGTAGTAAGAAACCAGGGCCGCGGCCACGTCGTCCTGGGTACTCAGCGGGTTGCTGGCCGACAGTACCACGTCAGCGCCCCCGGCTTGCAGGGTGATCATCAGGTTGGCAGTTTCGGTGGTGACGTGCATGGTGGCGCCCACGCGTATGCCGGAGAACGGCCGTTCTGCCCCGAACTGCTGCTGAATCCCACGCAAAACAGCCATTTCCTGCTCAGCCCATTCAATGCGATGGCGGCCACCCGGGGCCAGGTCAATATTTTTAATGTCGTAATCCATGAAAATCTCCTTAATATTTCAGGAACACAGAGTTTCACAGAGACGGCCCAGAGAACGCGGAGAGAAGAAGCGAAAAAAATCTTTGGGTTCTCTCTGTGTTCTCCGAGTCTTCTCTGTGCCCTCTATGTAACTCTTAATTTTTACAAAAGCGCATCTAGCGCGCCATTGTCATCAAAATTGGTCCGGTAGCGGACAACAAATTCAGCTGGTGTGAAAAAATGATTTTGGGTGCCAAGCTGCTCCAGCACATAAGTAGCGGCGACAGCCCCCATGCGCCCACACACGTCCCAGGGCAAGCCCAACTGCATGCCCCGCATCAGTGCCGCCCGAAAAGCATCCCCCACACCGGTGGGTTCCACAATTTTGTGCGGCGGCACCACGGGAATGTGGTATTCTGCGCCGTCAATGAGCAGCCAGGCCCCTTTCGCTCCCTTCGTCACCAACAGTCCACCTACTTTGCCCAAAATATCTGTTTCCTTCAAGCCGGTGCGGTCTTGAATAAGGCTGTATTCGTACTCATTGACGGTAAGCAAGGCGCAGCCATCCAACCCGGCATAGAGTTCTTCCCCGGAAAGCCGGACGGTTTGCTGGCTGGGATCATAAATGTACGGGATTCCGGACAACCGGCATTCGGCGGCGTAGGCTTGCATGGCGGCGGGATCGTTCGGGGAAATAATGGCTAAATCAGCGTCGGCGGCGTACTCAGCAAAGGTCAGTTCGCGGGCGTGGGCCATGGCGCCGGTGTAAAAACTGGCGATCTGGTTCTGTTCCAAATCGGTGTTGACAAAGAAGGATGCCGTAAAGTCTCCCGCAATCTCTACAATGGCCGAGGTGTCCACGCCAAACTGTTCCAGCCAGGCGCGGTATTCGGCAAAATCTTGCCCGGCAGTAGCCATGACTTTGGGACGGCCGCCCAGCAAAGCCAGCGTGTAGGCAATGTTGGGCGCCGTGCCACCCCGCTGCCGCTTGAGAGAGTCTACTAAAAAACTGAGACTGACATTTTGCAGGTGCTCGGCCAGCAGCATTTCCCGGAAACGGCCAGGGAAGGACATGAGATAGTCAAAGGCGATGGAGCCGGTGATGACGATATTTTTTGCGATCATAGTTTTGTTTGGGAGCCAGCGTTAGAGTTCATGGTTGAAGGGCCAGATTTGTAGAGAGGGGTGAGGCCCAAACGGTCGCGCAGCATGGTGAAGATGATTTGTAGACCGTCGCGCACGGTGATTTTTTTGCCTTCGGCATAGGTGCGGGGGTCGTAATTAATAGGAACCTCCACAATTTTGTGGCCGGCCAGCAGCACTTTGTTGGTTAACTCAAATTCCAGGTTGAAGCCGGTGAGGGTGAGGTGCAGGGATTTGGCTACGTCGGCGCGGACCATTTTGGTGCCGGTGCCGACGTCGGTAAGCTTGCTGCCGAACAAGAGGTTGGTGAGGAAGGTCCACAGGCGCACGCCCAGGTAGGCGTGGGCATATTCGTAGCGCACGTCGCCACCCAAAATGCGTGACCCGTACACGGCCGTTGCCCCTGTTTCCTCCACTTTACGGCAAAATTTGGGGTGTTCAGCCGGGTCATACTCTTTATCAGCGTCTTGGATGATTAAATAATCCCCAGTCAGGTTCTCAATGCCGGTGCGAATAGACATCCCTTTCCCCATATTTTGCTCATGGTAAAAAACCCGAATCTCTGAGTCGTTAATTTGTTGCAGAATTTCTCGCGTGCCATCAGTGGAGAAGTTGTCCACAACGATGATTTCCCGCTCCCAGTTGTCGCCCAAATTAACAGCCTGGGTACGGGCTATCACGTCGGCAATGGTGTCGCGTTCGTTATAGCAGCAGATGATGACAGAAAGTTTCATAAATAGAGTGTAGAGATAGAGGATAGAGTGAGAGACAAAGTTAGGTGTAGGCGTCTCTAGCTCCATGGGCTATCTCAAAATTGCTTAAAGAATTTACCAAAAGTGTCAATGATATAGTCCAGGCGTGGTATGTCCAGACCGGGAAAAACGCCAATAAAGAAAGCGCCACGCATGATTTGGTCGGCCACCGCCAAATCGCTAACCTGGCGATAGGTAATTTCCTGGTAGGCGGGTTGGCGCAGGATGTTGCCGGCAAAAATCAGGCGCGTTTGCACCTTGTGTTGCTCCAGAAAGCGGGTTAATTCGTGGCGCATGAAGGGCGCGTCATCCCGCACCAGCAGCGGAAAGGCAAACCAGGAAACGTCGGCTTTGGCGTCCCAGGTGGGCAGGTGCAGGAAGTCTGCATAGGGTTTTAGCCCACCATACAAATAGGCAAAGTTGCGCTTGCGGGCGGCAATGAAACCGGGCAGTTTGTCTAGCTGCGCCAGCCCCATGGCGGCCTGGGGATCGGTAATTTTCAAATTGTAGCCAATTTCGGTGTAATAGTAGCGGTGGTCGTAGTAGCCGGGCACGCCAGGAATTTCTTGCTCGAAGCGGCGGCCACATTTGCCGTTGACGGGATATTCATAGCCGCACCAGCAGTCGCGCCCCCAATCACGGACGGCGCGGGCGATTTTGGCCAGCTTGGGGCGGTTGGTGTAAACGGCGCCGCCCTCGCCCATGGTGATATGGTGGGCGGGGAAGAAGCTGAGGGTGGCCATGTGCCCGAAGGTGCCGACCAGCTTGCCGTCCCAGCGGCTGCCCAGGGCGTCGCAGGTATCTTCGATGAGGTAGAGATTGTGCTTTTTAACGAAGGCCATGACAGCGTCCATGTCGGCGGGGTTGCCCAGGGTATGGGCAAAGATGAGGGCGCGGGTGCGGGGGGACACGGCCGTTTCCAACTGGGCCGGGTCTAAATTATAGTCCCCCAGGCGGCTGTCAACGAAGACGGGCGTGAGCTGGTTTTGGATGATGGGGTTGACGGTAGTGGGGAAGCTGGCGGCGGGCACAATCACCTCGTCGCCGGGCAGCAGCCGGGTTTCCAGCTTCATGGAGCGCAGGGTGGTGATGGCTAACAGATTGGCGGAGGAGCCAGAGTTGGTGGGCACAACTTCGCGCACGCCCAGGAATTGGCCCAACTTTTGCTCAAACTGTTGGGCATACGGCCCGGCTGTGAGCCAGAAATCCAGCACGGCGCTGACCATATTTTGCATTTCTTGTTCGTCGTACACGCGCCCGGCATAGCTGACGGCCGTTTCCCCTGGGGTAAAGGGCTGCTCCTGGTGCGTTTGACGATAATATTCGGCTACCTGCATCAGAATTGCCTGGCGCAGTTCTTCATTGTTGCTCATCTTTTTTCCGTCTCAACTCGGGCGTTGGTTCTTTTATCAGACAAAACCTGCGAGGATTTTGACGATTCCGTCAACTTCACACCAGCGGTGCAACCCTCGCAGGTCTAAAATTCGCCAGACTCCATTTCCATTTCTCAGGTGCTAAAGCCGGGAAGCGATTATAGCACAGGCAAGGGTAGAACCAAGTCATTGGGGAGCGACGATTTTAGCCGGCTTAACGACGGACTGTCTACGGTGTAGGTGTGTGCGTTGGCGTGTCTGCGGGCGGCGGTGGCGTAAAAGTGGGCGTAGCCGTGGGCGGCGGTGGTGTGAAGGTGGGCGTAGCCGTGGATGGTGGTGGCGTGAAAGTTGGCGTGGCCGTAGGCAGCGGTGGTGTCAGGGTAGGTGTGGCCGTAGGCGCTGGCGGCGTTAATGTGGGCGTCAGTGTAGGTGCCCCTGGCGTGGGCGTGACCGTAGGTGCCGGTGGTGTAAAGGTTGGCGTCGCTGTGGGTGGCGGTGATGTTGCCGTAGGGGTGAAGGTGGCCGGAATGGGCGTTTGGGTAGCGGTAGGCGGCAGCGCCGTGGCTGTGGGTGGGGGTGGTGGCGGGCTGGTGGGTGCGGGTGGCGGCGTGGCGGTAGCCGGCAAGGGTGGTAGATAGATGTTTCTGCCTGCGAAGAGGCGGGTGCTGGTTAGGCAGTTAGCTTGCATGATGGCATAAACAGTTGTGCCGTGGCGCATGGCCAGGGAGAACATGGTGTCTCCGGCCTGGACGGTGTAGCGTACCCAAAAGGCCGGCGGCCCGCAAGCTACGCGTACAGGTGGTTCTTGGGGCAGATAAATGACAATGCCGCTAATGAGGAAGTTGGGATCCAGGCAGTTGGCTTCGACAATTTCGCTGATGGTGGCTCCGGATTGGGCAGAAAGGTAAAAGTAAGTGTCGCCGCTTTGCACAGTGTAGGGCACCCAGCTAGCTGGAATGTTGCCGCAGGTGGGCAGCACGGGCACGGCCGTGGCTGTGGCTGTCACCCGGCTTTCTTTAGTCGGCACAAAAGTTTGGGTTGGCGGGGGCGTTGGTGTTGCTGAGGGTAGGGGCGTTGCCGGACGGGGTGTATTCGTCATTTCTAGAGTGGGCGCAGAAAGGTTGGCAACTTCCGTGGGCAGCAGCGGCGGCAAACCTACGGGTACACTGTCAAGCAGCGCCAACAGCAGCGCCATAATGGCCGTTACTACGACTCCTCCTGTGACAAGAAGATTAGCGCCCCAACTGCTGACTGCTGATTTGTGCTCCGTCATAAGCTGGTTTATATACTTCCGTTGCTGCCCGGTTTAGGGGTGGCTTCCACTTCGGTGGTTGTGATGGGGAATAAAACGGAGAATGTACTGCCATTCCCTGGTTCGCCATCGACCCACATGCGCGCGCCGTGGGTAACCGCCATGTTGCGCGCTTCGGCCAGCAGTTGGTAGCTGCTGCCCAGGCCTGATATAGTCTGGTTTGTGCCAGCAGGTGGCGCGGTAAACACGTAGGCGCGGTCACTCATGCTAATGCCAGGTCCGCTGTCTCGCACGGCGATGTGGATGAATTTTAGAATCTCTTCCTGGTTGTTGTGGAGGGGAGCTGCCAGCGCTTTCGATTGGGCGGAAATAGTGATATGCCCCTCATCTCCAGCAGCCTGGGTCGCATTTTCGAGCAGACGGGTCATGATTTGCTGAAGGGTTTCTTGATGGATGGAGAGAGGGGGTAAGTCTGAGGCAATATTCAGCTCTAGCCGCTGTCGCCTTTCGCGGACTTGGGTAATCACAGTGTGTAGGGCCGTTTCCATTACCTCCTCTAAATCAGTCACCTGTCTGCTTAATTCCGTTTTTGCTTCCTCAGCAGTTGGCTTTTCGGTTACCTGCTTGAGCCGTTTTTCAACCCGCTGCGCATTGGCTTTCACTTGTTCAACAAAGGCTCGTTGCTCGGTACTCAAGGGATTCTTCGCTTCCTCACCCATTAGCAGTTCCAGATAGCTGACGATGGAAGTCATCGGCGTGCGCAAATCTTGCAACGTTTGTTCCAGGAGATCGGCCGTTTTGGGCTTTTCTTCGACCTTTAATTGATTCTCCAACATCTCAATCCGTGCTTGGGCTTCCTCCAGTTGGCTAGAGTAGCGGGTGATGGTTAGCATAACCCATTCAGTACTCAGATCTGTTTCCCCAGCGGCGGCCATCGCCATCGCCTCTTCAGCACTCATGAGCGATTCGCGCAACGCTTCAATTTCCGCTTCCAAGGTCTGGATTTTTTCATCTCGATTGACCCGTTCAAGTTCTTGCAGCGTGTCTGCTAAATCTTGGGCTTGTTTGCGCGCTTCCGCAGCCCGCCCCTCTGCCTGGCGTGCCCGAGACTGCCACATTTCCAGCTCCGAACGCAAGCGGGTGTGTTCTTCTTCCAGATTTAACAAGCGTCCAGTTTCAGGAGGATTCTCTACTTGAAAAGCAACCTTTGGCTGCTGGACTGTATGGGTATGCAGGTGACTGTTGTTAATGGCTTGAGCAATGAAGCTGGCCAGAGGAGGAATGGCCGCCTGCTGGTCGGCTTGCCACCGGACACCACCTTGAGGATGGGAAAGAAACAACACGCCTAACCATTCGTTTTTGGCGCGCAAAGGATGAATGAGAACGGCGCCTAAAGAGCTAGACAAGCCTAATTCGGCATACATCAGGTGAAGCTGTCGGGCGCCAATGCCGGTAGGGCTTAATTCGACGCTTTCTCCCTGCTCACGCACCAGGCGAAAGGCTGGCCAATCGTCGAGTTTGAGTTGCCAGGTGCGGGGAGTATTATGGCCGGCCTGGGGCAGGTTGGTGGTTATTTGTATGGTAGCAGGGTCCTGGCTATCGACGATGCCCAGACCTATTAGCTTGGCGTGGGTGACTTCTTCTAATAGCTCAATGGCTGCCAGCAGGGTTGGCTGTGGTAGTAAAGAGCTGACCACGTCGGTGATATGGGGCATGAAAGATGACCACTCCGTGGCCTGGTTGGGGGCGGGCACGGCCGTTGGTGTGGGTAGGCGCCCATAGGCTAGACGACGATAGACGTGAACGGCCCATAGCGGAAAAGCGATGAGGTAACCCAACCGCAGCCAGAAGGCGGCATGGCTGTCAACCGCAATGCTGGCCGGCTGGCCCCAGGCAAACTGCACCCCATAGGCGGCAACGAACGTCAGGAGAATGATGGGCCGCAGAGAAAGGCGTCCCTCCCGGTGCAGCAGGGAAACGAAAAAGCCCAGAACGAGAATAGCCAGTTGGAAAATGCTGCCAATGAGGGCTTGCGTCGTTTCACCATAGACCAGGGTCGTGTACTGCAACTGCCATTCTTGAGTAAAGGAGATGGTCATCACCAGCAGCGTAATGAGAACGGCAATGAGCAGGGCGTTGCTAATGGTGGCAAAGCGTTGGCGGTGGGAGGCTAAAGCCCAGGTAATAACTACGGCCGTTAGCGCATGATTGGTTTGCACCAGCGGCGGCAGGTAAGCAACGGCCGTGGTTGGGCTATTCCGCCACAACAATCCCAAAACAAGCAGCACACCCTCAGCCAGAAAAATTACCCCCGCCGCAATCGCCATGCGCCGCGCCGTACGATCCCTTTTATCTTGCCGCCACTGATGCAGCGCCATGCCCAAAATAGCTTGCAGCGCAAACAACGTCACCAGGTGAAAGACCAACGTCCCTGGTGGTTCACTCAACAACTGCGTTAACTGCGTAAAATACGACATGCCCTGCGCCTGCGAGATAACAGCTTGCCTACCACCTTATGTACACTACGTCAAAATTATAACATAACCCACAAAAGTTGCGACGCCCCTTTCCACGCCCCAGCCCCCACAAATAAGCCATCAACCAGAGCAACAACCCGGCCACGCAGATCTACCCAAAAGAAAATGGGCGTCCATTTCCCTCCTGCCAACGCCCCACAACGTCAAAAAAACCGCCGCAACCCACTCCCCTCCCCGTCAGGCAGCCCAGCTAACCCTGGGCAAAAACTGCGGCGGCCTGCGCGCCTGCGCCGCCTGCTCAAAAGCATAAGCCAGCTTCAGCAAAATGGGTTCCTGGTACGCCGTGCTAAAAAAAGAAACCCCCACCGGCAGGCCAAAGACAAAACCCGCTGGCACGGTAATGCTGGGATATCCCGCCACCGCCGCCGGTGACGAGCTGCCCCCGCCGTAATGATCCCCGTTCACCCAATCCGTCACCCACGCCGGGCCGCCAGAGGGAGCCACAATAGCGTCCAGGTGGTGCGCTTGCAGCAGGGCATCAATGCCCTCCTGCCTCGTCTGCCGGTGATTGTTCGCCAGCGCATCCAGGTATGCTGGCTCTGTTAGCGGCCCTTTTTCCTGGGCCATCTGCATCAGCTCCTGGCCAAAGAAGGGCATTACCTGCGCGGCGTGGGCTTCATTAAAGGCAATCACCTCCGCC
>CAZDEO010000012.1:0-82115 GCA_964504445.1 uncultured Anaerolinea sp.
CTGGCGGTTGAGTTCGTCGATGCGGTAGAGGAGGCGGCGGAAGAAGACGGAGAAGACGGGCAGTTTGTAGAGCTGTTGTTTTTCTTCCAGGCGGGTGGGGGTAAGGAAGCGGATGGTGAGATGGCCGTTGGTGATGGTTTGTTGGACCTGCTGGCTGGCCTGGTGGATGGCCGCCCACTCGACGAAGAGGTTGGGGATGGTGACGAAGGGGTCGCCGGGGGCCAGGCAGGTTTGCTGGGCGTGGCGGAGGGGGTCAACGGCGGTGATGTGGGTGACGGTGAAGCGGCCTAAGCCTGCTCGCCGGCCGGGGCCGAGGCCATCGCGCTGGCCAGCTTCGTTGGCGGCCAGGACCAGGTAGGGCAGGTAGTGGAAGCCATCGCCGAAGAGGGTGAGGGCGAAGCGGAAGGGGTCGCCGGCTTCCAGGCGGTGGCGGGGGGGGATGGGGGGGACGACGGCGTAGGCGCGGATGACGGTGCCGGGGTCGAGATTGGCGGAGAGGAGCCAGCAGGCGGGGCAGGTGGCGGCGTGGGCGTTGTCGGGGGGGGTGTTGGCGCGGTATTGGGGGCAGGTGGCGCGGCGGATGACGTTGGCCAGGGCGTTGCGCAGGTTGTTGCCGGCGTAGTGGCCGCCCAGGTTGATGGGGGTGGTGGCGGTGCAGTCGAAGCGGAGGTGGGTGAGTTGGAGGGTGGTCATGGGTAGGTATCAGGTTTCAGTATGTTGGTAAAGAGAGTAAGTGCGGCTGGATTTTGCCAATTGATAGGGCAAGACGACATGCCGCACAACGCGCTTGGGCTTTTTGCTCTCGTAGATGTTGGCTTCCACAAACTTCATTTTGGGGTCACAATCGTCTAGCTGTTGTACCAATCCGTTAAGGGGGAAGGTGGTGACATCGGCCGTGAGGATGGTGAAGTCAGCCAGGTCAGGGATGGGGGATGGGGGGGCTAACAGCTGGACGAAGCCGCCTCGTTTGCCCAGATAGTTGATTTGCGTCAGCCAGTCGCGCAGCTGCGCCGCTTGTTTGTCTGGTACGGCAAAGGCAAGGGTGATGGGGGCGGGGTGGTAGACGTATTCGCGGTAGGCGATGGTTTTTTGGAAGGGGCCGGCGTCGGCGGAACCGGGGGCGGGGGGATTGCGCCGTGCCCGCAAGATTTTGGCGAAGAGGTTGGTGACGACGATTTGCGCGGGTAGCTGGATGGCAATGTCCATGTCGCGCACCCAAGGCCACGCTTTTTCGGCTTGGGGTAGCCCGCTGGTGCGGATGGCGACATCGAGAACGGCCATTTTGAGAGCATAAGGGGAAGGGAGCAGTAAACTTTTACCGCCAGATGTGGTCGCCCAAGACGGCCGTAGGCTGAAGAGGGTCGTGGGTTGGTAGGTTGCTTGTATCCAAGTCATGGTGGTTACCTCGCCAAAAACCTGCGAGGTCTGCCTGACCTCGCAGGTTTGAGTGATGTTAACGGGCGTATTGCAAGGTGTAGGGGGTGGCGTTTTGGAGCAGATCGCGCACGGTTTGGGCGTAGCCATTCATGGAGCTGAAGGTATGGGCGGTGAGGGCGTCGGGGCGAATGGTGTTGAGGGTGGCGCAGAGGTTGGTTAGCTCATCGGCATACCCTTCTTTGAGCGGGCTGAGGGTGGGGGCCGGGATGACGTTTTGGCTGACGGTGAGGACGCCGGCCACGTCTACGATGTGGGGGGCTTGGGTGCCGCGCATGGCCCCGGCCGGTTCTATGAGGGTGTAGAGCAGGGCTTCGAGCAATGCTTTCAGCCGCGCTTGCCGTTGCGCTTCGTCTAACACATAAGTTTGGGTGATGTCGTTGAAGCCAATTCGTGCCGCTTCGATGGTAGCAACGAGAGCATAAATGCCGCTGTTGGCCGGCCGATGGAAGATGGCCTGGCCTAAGTTTGCGCCGCGGGAGTCTTCCCCTTTTTGGGCGTCTCGTTCTGCTTTGCCCCGTTCGTTGGCGTATTTGACGTGGAAGTAGCTATCGGAACGGGTGGATTCAGGCAAACCGATGACCCACCCAAATTCAACAACGGATTTGCGGGGCAGGGATTTTGAGCCAGCGGTGATGAGGTTGCCGAGCATGTCGTCTATGGCGCAAGTTTGGAGCATGAGGGAGAGGGCGTCGGCGTCGCTGAGGTCGCCAATGGCGGCCATGTAGCTTTCGTCGGCGCTGATGCGGTTGGCGTTGAAGCTCTGGCAGGCGGCGCAGAGGGGCAGACCGCTGGCGGTGGCGATGCGGTGCAGGTGTTCGGCGAGGATGTGCTTGACCATGTCGCCGGAGATGGCGTTGACGTTTTGCAAACGGCCGTTGCCATCCACAATGTTGACCATACGGGTTTGAATCTGGTTGCCTTCGCCTCCTTCGTTGTTGAGGCTGTGCATGTCGAGGGTGAGTTGGGCTGAGAGGGAAATTGAGTAAATGGACATGGGGGTCTCCTGTAAATTTAGAATTATGAATTGTGAATTATGAATTTGCGGTTTCTTCCGGGCGAGGGTCGCGGGCGTAGCCGTAGGCGACGAGGAGTTTGGCGATGAGGTCGGAGCCGTGGGCGTCAATGAGGCGCAGGATCTCTTGAATGTCGCTGGTTTGCACGCTTTTGCGGTAGGGGCCGGAGCGATTTTCCATGACTTGGGCGTTTTCGGCGTTGTATTTGTGCAGAAAATCGCTGAGGGCGGCCACAAATTCGTCGGGGTATTGGGATTGGCGCACGAGATCGCGCCCCAGGCCATAGCGCACATCGTAACGCCGGTCGCCCTCTTTTTTGCGGTATTGGGCGATGACGGTGCTTTGGCGAATGGCGTAGGCGATGTTTTGGAAGCCGGGCGATTCTAAAATTTCGCTGAGTTTGGGTTGGACAGACACAAGTAACCTCCTTAGATTATGGGTTGAGAATTTTCGTGGGGGAAAACCGGGTTTTTCCCCCGCGCTGATAAGCCAACTGCTGTAGGCCGTGGTGAAGGCAAAAAATGGGTCGAGGTTGTCGGCGACGAGGAAGTCGCGGTAATGTTGGAGCAGGTCTAGCTCTTCCCCTTTTTTCTCGTCTAGTTGTTCGATGATTTTGGTGTGTTCCTCCAGAATTTCTTGGAAGATGGGCACATCGTCGGGCTGGCGGATTTCGACCCAGCCGGGCAGGTTGAGGAAGGCGATGTTCATGGTGGCGGCGGCGGTGCCGAGGCTTTTGTAGTAGACGACGTGGAAACCGCGCAGGAAGTGGGACGGCCGTTGCGGGCTACCCATGAGGGCAAAGGCGGGGAGGGTGGGGGCGCGTTGGGCGGTTTCTACTTCGGTGATGAAGGCTTGCAGGTAGCGGATGATGGTGAAGATGTCGGCGCGCACGGCCGTTTCGCCGAAGCGCATCTTTTTGCGGAAGCGTTCTTGGACGCGCTCGCGCGCTTGCAGGCTGGCACGGCCGGGGGCGGGGACGTAGGTTTTGCGATCATCGGAGCCTTTAACGCGGCCGGTGAAGGCGGTGTGGTAGAAGCCTGCCGCTTTGAGCAGTTCTAACAGCCAAAAGGCGCTGAGATTGCCTAAGCCAACGCTATCGGGTTGGGGGCGGTTGATCCCTTTGCCTTGCGAGGGGTTGAAGAATTGGCTGGCGGTGGCGGTCTCTTTCCAGTTGTGGGGCTTGGCGAGTTGTTTCCAGGTGGCAACGGCCGTGTTCAAATCATTAGGCGACTGGCTAAACAGTTCACACGTCAGGCGGCAAACCGCGCCCAATTCGCCCGCCTGCCCCACTTCCCACCATTGGCTGAGCAGTTGGTTGTAGCCGTTGATGGGCATGGGCGGGGCGTTGAGCAGGGTGAAGATTTCCCAATGGGCGTGGGGGGGCGATGGCATGGCGTCGAAGGGGAAGTTGTCGTCGTCGCCAATGGCGTAGGCGCGTTTGAGCGTCCCTTCCAATGTTTTATACGTTTCCCAAAAGGCGGCATTTTTCTCTTTTTCGGCATCGTAATCTACCACATAATCGCGGCTTTCGGGTAGATCGGGCAAATTTTTGCTCTTGGCGGTGCGCAGGATGGGGGCAAGGGGGAAGAAGCCAACGCTTTGCAACCGTTCTAAGTCCAGGGCGGGGGTGACGTCTATTTGGTAGTAAGCGCCGCAGTCGCTCTGCACAATGTCGGGATCGCTTTCTCCCTGCTGGAAAAGAAGCTGGCGCAAGAGGCGTTCAAACCCGGCCGTTAGCAGTTCGTCGGCAAAGGTGCCGGTGGTTTTGTCTATGTAGAAGCGATTGGTCATCAAGGTTTTCCTTTTGTAGAACGATTTTGGAAAATCGTTCTACGAGCCGCTCCCTAGCCGCGTGCCGGTTTGGTCGGCGGTGCGCAGAGCGCGAACAAGGAGCATGTAGCAAAGCACATCTTGCTGGTTGCGCGGGTTGATTAAGGTCTGGGCAAGCTCGTCAGCCGTGACGTCGGTTTTATTGATTTTGGCGTAGATAGCGATGTTTTGGCATAACGCTTGCACGGTTTGTGGCAGTAATTTTAGCGTATTTTTTATTTCTGGCAGGTGGCTGGGGATGAGTTGATAGCTGTTGGGCTGGCTGGTAAAAGGGGCGTGGTGACGGGCAACGGCCGTAAAGGCGGCGCGGATGAGGGGACGGTATGTTTCTATCTCAGCCACAACCAATTCTTGTAAAAGAGGCAGGGCGGCAATGGCACTTTCGATGGCGTGGGACGGCCGTTTGCCCACCTTGACTTGATGGGCGGGGTTATCCGGGTCGTAGTCGGTGTGGGCGGCGGGGAAGGTGAGTGCGCCCTGCCCGATGGCTTTTTGCCATTTTTGCGCCCACGTTTGCCAACCGGTGTTCAGCTTGCCGATGTCGTGGGCAATGATGACGAGGTGCGCCATGTCGGTGATGACGCCTTGGCGCCAACCATAGGCGCGTTCTAGCCGGGCGGCGGCTGGTTGGAACCAGGCCAGGGAATCGGCGACGAAGGCTTGGTGGACTAGCTCGATGTGGCGGTAGTAGCTTTCGAGTTTGTAGCTGTAGACGGCGTGGGATTGGGTAACGGCCGTGGGCGGTAGGCTACTTTGATAAAACGGCCCGGGGTAAAGGGTTAGCCCCAATTCATTGGAGTAGCCCACCAGCGATGGCTGAATAACGAGGAGGGGGGCAAACAGTTCATGTTTCGTTTTTACAGGCATGAAGCCGTAGCGAATGGGGCGGTTGCCCTGTATCGTTTCCTCATCGTCACTGTCTTCAATCAATCGGCACACTAACCAATCGAGACGGCCGTCGTCCCATTCAGAGTCAAGGGCGTCGTTGGCCGCTTGCCATTGGGCAAATTTGCCTTGTAGCGTGCCGGGATGCAAGCTGAAGCTCTCGGCCAGAAAGGGGGCGGCGCGTAACTGGTCGGGGTCGGCATGGATGGTGACGGTAACGGCGGTGATGTCGCGGATGAGTTTGGCCGTTTCGCCCCGCGTCTTAGCGCCAGACCATGCTTGCCAGATTTCTTCCTGTCGCGCATATTCCGCACCAAAAACGGCCTCCAGAATAAGGCTATCGCTGGCAGTATGAGCGTGGTTGATGAGGGCTTGCTCATCGGCAAAGGTGAGGTGACGATCTTGGTTGGCTTGCAACCATGCCCATGTTAATTCAGCTTGTTGGCGGGCGTAACGGCCGTTGTAGGGGGCGTAGCCATCATCGGCCAACGGATAGACGTAAACTTGACCGCGTTCACCTTCATAACGGGCGCAACGGCCGGCGCGTTGCAAAACGGAAGCGGCGGGGGCCAGTTCGGTATGCAAAACGGCGCAACTCATATCTAAACCGACTTCAACCACTTGTGTTGCCACTAAAATCAGGCTGGGGATGGTCTGATTTTCTTGCTCTTTGCCAAATTCTTGACGGACAATGGCTTCGATGGTTTGCCGATCCGCTTTGAGGAAGCGGCTATGGAGCAGGCGCACGGTGACGCCTGCGGGCGCGTTGTCGCGCAGGGCGGTGTAAATGGCTTGCGCCCGCTCCACTTGATTGCAAACGACAAGGGTACGCGGTTTGGCAATGGTTTGGGTTTGGTGAGTTTGTAGAATGTGGGCAACGGCCGTTGCGTCGGCGTGTATCTTTTTCTCGTCATCCTTCCATGTGAGGGGAACGGCCGTTGTATAAAAGCGGCGCTCTTTCTGTTGCGCCGGAATCTCCCCCAACAGCGCATCATCCAGCAAAAAAGGGACGGCGTTGAGATGGTGCGCCAATTTTGCCAGCATCTCTTTGGAGAAGGTGGCGGTCATCAAAATAAAGGGGCTGATGCCGTTGAGCATTTTGAGCATTTGCAAGGTGGTGGGCAGGGTAGAGTCCGGGTCAAAGAGGTGAAACTCGTCAAAAACAAGGTAACTGCCCACAAAGGCCCCGGCGTTCAGGTTGCCCAGCCGTTGGGAGAGGCTGTAGGGGGTCATCAACCAGCTACTTAACACCTGGTCAATGGTGGCAAAGGTGAGGTCGGCGCGAAATTCGGGGTCTTCTTGGTATTCGCCGGTCTGTTTGGCGATACACGGCGGGTTGGGTAGGGGAAGCTCTTCGCGCAAGATGCGGTTGTATTCGGCTTCAAATTGGTTGGCTAACACGCGCATGGGCACGGCGTAGACGCATTTTGGGGGCAGGGTGGCGGATGGGGCGGCGTATTGGGTGAGAAACGGCCGTAGGGCGGCCATTGTTTTCCCGGCGCCGGTGGGGGCTTGGAGGATGATGTTTTGGCCTTGCTGAAGCAGGTTGGCTATATCGTTTTGGTAGGCGTAGGGTTTCATACCGTTTGTTGGGTGATTTTCTAAATCGCCACCCGATTTGGAAAATCGGGCTACGTTACCGCCCCTGTCGCGCCGCGTCGCGGACGGCTTGCAGGTTCAGTATCTCGGCGACCTCGAAGCGGGGGGGCAGGCTTTCCGGCACGGGGCGCAGGCGAATACAGGCGGGGAAGTACCCCATACGGCCGTGACCGGGTTGACTAATTGATAACAGCGAGTAAACTGAACTTAACGATAAGGAGCATGAGATGATAGGTGAAACGGTAACGGCCGTATACGAAAATGGTATCCTACGCCCTCTAACGCCACTGTCTTTGCCGGATCGGGCACGAGTTCGCCTGCGCATCGAACCCAGCGAAACGGGTAACGACGATTCGGTTTTTGACTTAATCGGCGCATTTAGCAGCGAAAAGCCACTCATTGACGGGATTCCGGTTAGCCAGGACCCTGAGTTGTACTTAATTGCGGAAGCAATGGGAGCAGAGGGATCGCTGTGCCATGCGTGGGAAATTGCTCCACAAAGGTACCGTGAAGGTGCAGATGGACAGGCGGTACGGATCCAGTAGACGTGATGGCGCAATACCTCATTGATTCTGGGGCGTTTCTGGCTTTGCTGGACGTGAAAGATAAGTTTCACTCGGCAGCTAAGCTGTTTGCGCAGACAAATAAAGATGCGATTTACTTTGTGTCCGAGCCAATTTTCATGGAAACGATGACGCTGGTCAAAGGGCGGTTGGGAAGCGTGGCAGCTATCCGGCTGGGAGAACAAGTCCAGAAAAGCGCCCAATTTCGCCTTGTTCCTCTGACAGATGAGTTGCGCCAGCGGGTTTGGACGCTTTTTAGTCACTACGCTGATAAACAATGGAGCTATGCCGATTGTTCGTTGATGGCTTTGGCGCAACTGTTGGGCGTAACGGCCGTTTTCTCGTTTGATCATCACATCTCCCAAATGAGCGGCTTGATTCGCGTTCCGTAGCATTTCCCTTCTTAGAACGATTCGAGCGAGAGGTTCAACTTCGGCCAGAAGTTGAACCTCTTTTTTTACCGTCCCCGTCGCGCCGCGTCGCGGACGGCTTGCAGGTTCATGATTTCGGCCACCTCGAAGCGGGGGGGCAGGCTTTCTGGCACGGGGCGCAGGCGAATGCAGGCGGGGAAGTACCCCATACGGCCGTGACATTCGGCCACTAACAACACGGCACTAAAGTTAAGCGATGGCGGGTTGATGAGGATGGCCTCGTTTTGCCATTGCGCGGGGGTGAGGCCGGCCGCGTCCACCAGTTTGGCGACTTGGGGAATGAGCGGATCCTGCACCTGTATCTGGCTGGGCAGTTCGATGGTCTGGCTGATGGCTTGGCCGGTGATGGCTTCGATTTGGGCCAGTTGGTCAGGGTTGAGGGGGTGGGCGAAGTTGAGAAGGATCATAGTTGGGTCTCCAATTGGCTTGACGTGCCTATAGGCTGTTTGTATGATGGGTTGATAAACTGGATTTGTTGAGGTGAATTCATGACAACGCTTACTTTAAGTGATATTTTGGATGATTTGCAAACGGCCGAACAAGGGTTGCATAAATTTGAGCGGCGGTACTGGTTGAGTTCAGATCATTTTTACGATCTATACAGTCAAGGCTTACTAGACGATGGCGAACAGAGCGAAGAGTTTGCCGAATGGGCCGGGCATTATAAGTTGTGGCAGAAGCGGCAAAAGGCGCTAAAGCAAATTTCCGATGACCGATTAAGCAAGTTGCGACAAAATGATCCATCTCAGGTGCGCTTGCATCCGGCAGAACCATTTGTGAGCCTGTAACATGTCTCGCTTTTCTCGCGCCGATTACGAACAATTGCTTTACTCCTTGCCGGAGCAGTATGCGGAAATCACGCACAGCACACTCCGCTTGTATACCAACAGTGCTAAAACAGCTTTTGTGCGGGGAAGCGTTTATTTTGGACAAACTTTGGAACTCCGCATTTTTGAGTATCTTGACTTGAGCGATGGTGAGATTTTAGATTATAGTTACGCCGTTTACGCACAAGGCGAAAAAATACGTTGGTATGATCCGCAACCTCATCCTGAAAATCCCGTGTTAGCCAGCACGTTTCCCCATCACTTCCACACCGAACCAGATATCAAGCATAATCGTCAGCCTGCGCCCGGTATTAGTTTTACGCCGCCTAATGTGCCGCAATTGATTGCGGATTGCTTGGCGTTAAAAGAAAGTGGGCAAAGTTGAGGGGGATCATGGGGTGGTAGTTAAGTCTAACTTTTCCGTTTCTAACCAGTCGCTATTTTTTGCCAACTCCTCAATATTGATTTGCCGCTCTTGTGTCGTTTGCAAAATTTCTTGATAGGGTCGAATAACATTCCACTGGGGACCAATAACATACTTGTGTTGTTCATCTACCTCTTGAATAAGTCCTTGCTTCCACATGGGAGAAAGATAGCCATGATGAAACAAGTCGTATGATATCCCCTGTACTACATTCCAATACTGACTATCGTTCAACAAAAAGCTATACAAATCTTTACCACTTATAGGTTCCCCTTCTATTTTTTCCATTACATCTAACATAGCTTTTGTAATCCGACTTAACGCTAATGGCATTGTCAATATCTCAACCCAGTACCCATCTTCGGAAGAATAGCGGATACATTTTTCTGCCCGGTCGTCTTCCGCTTGAACATAGTATTGGCGAGCAACTGCGCCAGATAAAGAGGCTCCAAGTTGTAGCGCATAATTAATGACGTTAGTGCCACCTGTTAGATTAGTCCACTTTTCCTTTCCTTGGCCTCCCGCGCTTTCTAACGCATTTACTATTTGAATAACACGTTCATAAGTTGATCGTAGGTTTCGTCGTTCTACTTCACACCAGAATATTGATAATTCTGGGCGTTGAAATTTGTACTCTTGGGCAATCTGGCGCAAGTATTTCCGCAGCAATGGTTTTGCCTCTCCGCCGTTCAATTCTTTGCCTTGTGAACTAGCCGCTCGATTATCAATAAACGATCTGATTTTTAGTTGGCCGGAGAGAACTTCAGGTGTAGAGAAGAAAATTAGGCCTTGTATTCCGCCTTTGTTGCTTGTGCCTTCTTGCCGGTGTCGAGCTTCTCCCGATAAACCGAAAAAATTCTGGTCATTATCATTCCAGCGATGGTAACGGTGTAAAAGAAATGACATCGGCCCAGTAATTGCACCGATTGATGTGCCTAAACCCATAAGATGATAAACACCCATTATGAAATCTCCTGTAGTTTGGTTTTGAGCCAGCCGAGGGCAACGGCCGTTGCCCAAAAGTGGCGCGATTTTCCAAAATCGCCTCTCGTTCTATTCGTACAACTCAACCGCTAACTGAGTTGCTAACAGGTTGGCTAACTGCTTGTCACGGGTTAGCAGGGTTAAATCGGCGGTAACGGCCGTTGCCGCAATAAACGCATCCATCCAACCCAAACCAATGGCATGGTATTGTTGCATCCATTCGCCCGCCAAACGGCCAGCCTCCGAACGGAGCGGTAAGATGACAAAGTGGGCAAATAAGGCGTTGTGCTTTTCCATTTCGCCAGCCCGTAAGCCCCGCCACAGTTCCGCTTCGCTGATAACCGAGATGTAGGTCAGTTGGCTCGCTTTGATGTAGGCGTCGAAATACGGTTTGACGCGGGGGCGGCCTTTGTAGATGTCAATCAACGCGCCGGTGTCGAATAGCAGTTCCTTACTCATTTTGCCAGTTGCTCTCCCAATTCGTTCGCCCTTCGGCTAACCAATCATCGCCAATGTCGGGTCGGTTAGCCCACAGACCAAAAGCAGAATCGAGTAAGGCGGCATCGTCAACGACCAAATTTGACGATGGTTGCAGGGCTTGCCAAGCGGCAATGCTGACTAGCACGGCCACTGGTTTGCCGTCGCGTTCGATGATAATCGGGTCATCTGATTGTGTCACCTGACGCAAAACACGGCCGAAACGGTTTTTGACTTCGGTAGCAGGAATAGCGCTGTTCATAAACACCTCGTTAGCTAATATATTTAGCTAATAGTATAGATGATGGCAGAAACGGCCGTCAATGGGAGGGTGTTGGATTGATCACCTTATGGCACCAGTTTGATTTTGAGCCAGCCGAGGGGCACGGCCGTTGCCCCCCCACGTAACACCAATTTCCGACTAGATGGGAACAGATCGCTGGGCTGATATGCCTTGCGGCTACGACTGAGACGGTAATCTTTTACTAAACGGGCAAACTGCGTTTTGTTCTTTTGCAGGAGGCCACCCAATGTTTTACTTCCCCAGCCAGTTCCCCAACCTACCTGCAAGAGAAATTCATCTTTTGCCAGGTTGCCAAATTCATTATTGATAAGCCGGTGGTAAAAAACTTGGGTGGCACGAGGAGCTTTTTTAGCCTGAATGTATTCAGCCTCTGTTAACAAACGATGACGAGCGTACTCACGCCCTAAGCTGGCTAACTTATCCAGCCATTGGCGTTGTCCTTCCCAACCGAGTTGTCTGGCAATGCCGGGCTGGAAACCATACTCATCAATGGTAAGGGGTACGGTAAATGTTGTTCCTTCGCGGATGGTTTCCAAATCGAGATTGAGGCCAGACTGCTGTTGTCTGGCAGTAGGGAAGACGTTCACTCCTTCTAAGCGTAGGCTTTCGGCTGGTATAGCGGGACTATCGGCGACTTGCAAAGCGCGGAGCCAATCGTGATTGGGATCACGGCCAAAGAGGGCTTTTTCTAATGGTTGGGCAGCCCAACTGCGGCTTGATTTCAGCGATTGTAGGTCTGGGGTTTGTTTTTGCGTGGTGTAGATGCTATGGGCAATCATGGTCCGCAACGCCCCTTTGAGCGAGGAGCCGGGCAGATACGGCCGTCCATACACATCCTTGATCTGTTCGCTAATTTCTCTCATGTGGGGTTCGCCGTGCAAAATGTAACGGAAAACAGGGCTACCTTCGCGGAAATCCCCCTTTTCTAGCCAGCCCGCCCGTTCTAGATCGGGCAAGGACATGCCCATGAGGGTGTCGGTAATGGTGGCTAAATCTGCGCCCTTGTCTTTTTCAGCGCGGGTTAGGACGAGGTCAAACAGGGCGGAGGGGTTGATGACGTAAACACGGCCGTTACGCGCCACCCAGTCAAAATCACGCAATAATTTTTGCCCACTGCTCACATGCAGAGGGGATAGCACCGTTATTTCGGCGTTGAGTTTGGTGTGTAGTTTAGTTGTCATCACGCGCAACTCCTATGGGGAAGGCTAGTCCGTAGCGGTAAACGTCATGGGGGGCATTGGGTGGGGTGACGTTGACGAGATCGCCATAATGGGAACGGCCGTTGCCCACAAAACATGATCCCTCAGCCAGCATCCGCACCGTCTGATGACGCAAACTACCATTTTCCGGCGACCCCAACCAACCGCGCCGTAAAAGCAAGGTGTAACTGGCGTTTTCGCCCAAAACGCCCTCCCGCACTTCTGCTTCAGTTGGATGGTATGGCGAAAGGGTGAGTTGCTGTTTGCCACTGCTGGCGGGTAACGACTCGCCAGCGACTGAGTGGAGTGTAAACTGTCCATAGCCAGCACTTCGTTCTCCCCCAATACCGGCATCTCCCAATGATTCGAGCGCGGCTGTCACGCTGTCGCGCCAATTCTCATCCAGCCAGCGCACAGCCAACCACAACCCGCTACCCGGCGCAAATTGCACCCGCCCACTGTGGTAAATTTGTGAACTACTGGTAGCGCGGTCAATGGTTACGCGGGGCACAGGCTCTTCATACCAAAACGCTTCACGCCCCTTTTTGCTTAAGCGCATTTCTTTAAGCGTGGCAAAGATGGGTTGGCGTTCGGCCGTTGTCACCCATATCTCCTTGTCTTGCAACAGGTTTTCCGCTTGCTGTTCCTTGCTGACATCTTCGCCACGTAGCCAGCCGGCAAAGAGCGATTCTGACACCAGTGCGACTTTCTTAAACCCTTTGTCTGTCGGTTGACTGCCTTCATCATGATCTCGCCCCTTTAAGGCAGGGTCTGGACGGGGATACAGGCGCAGTCGGTGATCGCCAAGCCCTAAATACGGAAAAGCAGAGGAAAGCAGAATAGGCGGCATGGCTGATGGGTTGTTTGCGCTAGGGAAGGCGTGCAGAAACTCCATCAATGTTTCTTCGCCATAAAGTGCCCGTAGCTCCAGGCAAAGCGCGGCAAAAAGCGTGTCGGCTCGCGGCCATGTGCGGCTAGACTCTACCCCCACGCCAGCTTCGCCAAAGTGGAAGGGGCCATTAGCCTCCAAATAGTAGATGGTACTGTTCATCACCGCCCCCTTACTGGTTTTGGTATGCGGTACGCGGGATTACGTCATTCGCCCATGCTTGAATGGCCTCTTTTTGTTGCAGAAGGTCATAAACCGTTTGGGCTTCACCTTGCCAGCTATGTTCTTGCCCATACCCACCGCTGGCACGGGTAGAGCGGGCTTTGAGTTGCACGTTTTGGAATTGGATTTTGCCACCGCCCCGTGAACCGGCCCCACCCAAGTAGTCATCTTCCAACAACTGCATCGCTTCAATGACATGGATAAAGCGGGCGAGATCGCCTTCTTCGTAGATGGAGAAGACCATCTCAAAGCCGGTAAAGATGGTTCCGGCCGGGACACGCTCGATTGGGCGTGGGGTTGCGGCCGAAGTCACGCGGTCAATGGCTGCTTCCCATTTAACTTCGGCGTAAGGCAAATCCGTTCGCGCTTGTTTGAGTTCTTCAGCACTTTGATCTGATAAAAACACATCGCGCACAATTAAGCGGGTGGGAGAAGAAAAAGGTTTTTCTCCGGGGACACCATAAATTTGGCAAACCGTGCAAAATTTATACTCATTGGACTCTTGGCAAATATGTATTTTGACTTCTTTGCCTTTGGTGCGGTTAAGATAATAATTTTGTTCTGCCCCTGTGGTTTTTTCCCACAAGGAGCGCATTTTGCCGCGCAAAGAAGAACCGGGGATGTACGGTTTATCTGTTAAGGAATCCCGTATAATAGGATTATCTACCCCACCAATAGATACGGTTGCTTGTGACCCAATGTGCAAACCGGTTAGCGTTAAGATGTTGCCTTGAATGAATATACGGCCGTACAAGTTCACTGTTTTTTCGTCACTCATCTGATTTTCCTCCTAATTTTTTGCGCCGTTAGCGGTGTGATAAGCCACAATCGCCTCAAAAAAATCTACAAAGCGTTGGAAGTTCTCCCGATTCCCTTTGACTAAATCAATGGCCGGAGTAAGTACGTTTTTCAAGCCTTCAACAGAAGGCTCACGCTTGGCTTGGTAGGCGAGGCGCGGCTTAATCAACAAAAGCTGGCGCATGGCCTCATCGGCTTCCTTTGGGTCGGTACTACGTCTTGACCAACCCAAATCAATCTGGCGTACCGCGCCAAAAATGTTGCGAATTTGGGCTTTGGTCAAGCCGTCATTCACCAAATCTTTGCCTATTTCTTCGGCTTTTGTGACCAATAGTTCGGTATTCCCTTGCATGATGATGGCTTTGGCGTCAGCATCCGACAAAGCTGTGGTACGTGTTCTGTTTTGTGAACGATATTGTCCCATCTGTGTTAATCCTCCTTGCTTTTACGTGTTTGATATTCTGCCCAACGAGCGGCTAGGCCAACATACTGTGTAAGAACATATGATTTTTCATAAGTTGGGTGCCGTATGGGTTCTGCAATCATGCTGTATACATCGGTCAGAGCTTTTTCATGCTCATTGTATTGCTTTTTGATGCGGCTGAATTGGTAGGCTAACAGCCATTGCCAACGGCCGTAATAAGCCGGGTATACTTTCTGTGTGCCAGCAATCGCTTCGGGGTACTCTTCTTCGTATTGTTTACGGCCGTTTTCAAACAACGCATGAACATTTTGCAACAACTGAATGAGCGACCGCGCCGCTTGTTTGTTGGTTTGCAGGTCAACCAGTTTTTGTTGTAAATCCACCACTTGCGGCCAATTTTGCCAGCCAACGGCCGTTCCCAAAAAAGAGATGGCATTTTTTGCGTCCGTTGTTCTTATGACCCGACTCTGCTCGTTGGGGATAAATAATTCCCACCGTTCGCCCTTTGCTTGATCATCTAACGCTTTATGGGCATCTTTGGCGGCCAGATAGAGCGGGTATTTACTGCGCGGCATCAGCCCAATGCCGGCCGAAATCGTCAGATGATCGTTGTTGGTGTATGCGCGGAACTGCTCGTGAATGGCTTGGGCCAGTTTGGGGAGCAGTTGCCACGCGCCGACAATAAAGAGATCGTCGCCACCAGCATAAATGATGTAGGCGGCCAACCGCTCTTCGCCTTCTCTGGAAACAGTCCCGTTTTCGCGCACGATGCGGTTGAGATGACCGCTAAAGAACTGCTCAAGACTACTGCTCAAGGCTGACGTGGTAAGCATGTTCCGCGCTGGCAACCATTGGCTAAACAGCTTGCCTAAGTTGTCCACATCCATCCGCAGAACGCCCAGCCAATCTACACCTTTGCTATCACGCGCAAGCACATCAAAATCACGGATATGTCCTTTTTCTGGAAGCCTGTCACCGCCATAGCTTAGTCGTTTAGCTTTCACTTCTTTTTCGATATATTCCATATCTTTTTCAGTGATGGTAGGGGTGACATTGGCTAACAGGCGGAAGCCGTGCGCTTGCCCTCTGAGGAAGTCGGTGTTGTTCAGACGGTAGAGCTTATCGGCCGTCGGTGTGGGCTTGTCGCTAAAGCGGTAGGCGTAGCCGCTGATTTGGTAGAGCAACCACGCCCACTCTTGATGGGGAACGGCCGTTTCTCGTTTCAACGCCAGCCATAAATCATCATGTCGAATATCGTTGGCTAAGTCGCTGAAACTAGCGCAGAGGGGGCAAAATTCGTCATCATCACGTTTTACACCTTCTCCCTCTGTTAATCCTCGATGACAAACCGCACAATAACACTTGCCGCCATCATTCATGGGGCCAAAGACGCTTTGCCAATTATCGTGGGCGACTTGGGCCAACGGCCGTTGCTTGTCGGCTTGCTGACTCTCTTTGACGCGGTTAATGGCTTGTTGCCATTGGGTGGGATTGGTAACGGCCGTTGCCGCCATCTCGCTCCAACCTAACACCATCCGCAATTGACCTTGCGTACCGGCCAACAACGCTTCGTTGACTTCACGCCGGATTGTTTTCAGCTTGTTTTCAATGCCCACTGGGGCTAACAACAAAAAGTTGCCCCCAGCGGCATAAATCAAATTGGCGGTGGGCAAGGCTAACTCATCCAACAAGCGTCGAATGATGGCGTCACCGACCAACTGCAAAAAGAAGGAACGGCCGCGTAACCCTTTGGCCGCCGCTTTGCTGGAAACGGTAAAGATGAACTCTTGAATGCCCGATGTATCGCCGCCAATCAGCAAAAACTTGTCGGCGGGTTGATCTGTGCCGCCCGAAGCAAACAGCAACGCCGTCAATGCCTTAAATTCTTCATAAAGGGAAACTGTTTCGTCATGCTGACCGGGGATAGCCCCTGCGTGTTTTTGAAACAGATGGGTGAAGGCTTCAAAGTGGTGAGTGTTGGGCAGTTGGGAAAATTCGCGGGCAAAGTCAGGCCATGTAACGGCCGTTTCCTTGCCCTCGAATTGCAAAACATTCGGCTGAAGCGACTTGCCGATGGGTTGGGGCTTTGTCTCATCTTCAGGGTCATAGACCACAGATAACGGGGCGAGTAATCGGGATCGGCGATCTTGTGTCCCCCACAATACCCTTTCGTAGGCAGATAAATCTGGTGCGTTTCTTGGCGTTAGGCACAATTGCCGCGCCGCTGAACCCTCTTTTAGCCTTTCTCCTAGTTTTTGCACAGCCCATGCTGTTAAACTGGCTTGCATCATTAGTTCTTTATCATCCATAAGTCAGCCTCTTGTATTGATTAAACGTCCCCACTATATGGCTTACATTTATCTTTCACCTGACACCTACTTCCCAAAAAAGTTAGTAACTTTCTACTAAATCTCCCAACTTTCCATCACAAACGGCCGTAACGCCGCCACCAACGCCGCTCGCGTATTCACCGGGTTGCTATCATACCCTTGCCACTCCTCAAACTTCTTGTAAACGGCCGTTAACTGATTCGCCACCGTCTGTTCCCGCTTGCCCAACTCCCTGGCCAACCCCGCATTATCCAACCCCGTGCGTACCAACAAAAGCGTTAACTCCCGTTCTCGCTTGGTCAGCCAATGATTAAGAAACTCTTTTGCCCGTCGAGCAGATTCCCCTTGAGACAATGCTTTTTGACGTTCTAATGCCCCCCACGGATCATCCTGTTCTAGCAAGGCCGCCGCTGTGCCCGCATCGGCCCAACGCAAAACCGGAACTTCCACCATTTCCATGGTTTCATTCAAGTCAACATGAAGCCGTTTATCAACAACGCCCCTTTCATCAGTTGCCATCATGTGCCAGACGCGGTCTTGTTCCCCAAAAAGCAACTGCGCCGCCACCATGCCATACACCGCCATCGTCTTACGGCCGCTGGTAATGCTGAGATGAATCGGCCAACGCATTTGCCGCGCCTGGCGCAGCACCCGGTATAGCGTTTGCAGCAACGCCCCAGCGTCGTCTGCGGAGCGAATGTCGGCTACCGGCCCCCGTTCTCCGCTCACCACCGCCGAGCGGTAACGAATGCCAGGATACACACCGGCCGCAAATTCGGCCGTAACAACCTGCAACGCTTCCTGAATGGCTTCGTCCGTTGTGTAGACAACCACAGCCTCACCAATAGGGTAACGCTGGCGCAACCAATCCAAAACACGCGTAAAGCCCTGCGGTTCTGTACTCAACGTGGCGATGAGGATGTGATTTTTTTGTTGGGTCATGTGCTTCTATTCCGCGAGCAGGGAGGGCAACGGCCTCCGCATGGACCAGAGAGCCAAATTATAGCAAAGGAGGTAAGAAGTTACCATTATTTTTGGTAGCTGCTGGGGATGTGCGCGCCACGGCCGTCTGCTACCCTATCCCCATTAGCAATTAACGATTGACAATTGACGATTGACGATTAGCACACCATTTGGAGTTCCCTATGCCCATTATCCAAAATCTCATCGCCGAAGAGTTCGGCAGCCACATCGGCAAATACCAGGGCCGCCTCAAAATCACCCAGGGCAAAGAAGTGCTGGCCCAGGCTCCCCTGCTCCACCTGGAAACCGTCACCATTGCCAGCAGCGGCGTTTCTATCTCCGCCGACGCCGTGCGCGCCTGCACTGAATTGGGTATTCCCATCCACTTCCTCAGCGGCACGGGCACTCCTTATGCCAGCCTTTACAGCGCGGGATTGGTCGGCACCGTCATCACGCGCCGTGCCCAACTGCTGGCCTACGGCACCCCTCAGGCCATCAACCTAACGGCCGCCCTGGCGTTAGGCAAAATTGAAAATCAGGCCACCTTGCTCAAATATATTGCCAAGTACCGCAAAGAGGCCGCGCCTGATGTCCACGAACAATTACGCTTGCTCGCCTTAGAAATCCGCGATCACCTGGAAGAGCTAGATAGCTGGCGGCAGACTGCCCACTACGATGGCAACGCCATAGACGACGTCAGAGGCCAACTGCTCTCTATTGAAGGACGCGCCGCCAGCAAATATTGGCAGGGCATTGCCTTGGTGCTGTCGCCGGAACTGGCCTGGCCTGGTCGCCGCGGACGTGGCGCCCGGGATCCCTTCAACAGCGCGCTCAACTATGGGTATGGCATTCTCTACAGCCAGGTGGAACGCGCATTGGTGTTGGCTGGGCTAGATCCCTACGGCGGCTTCATTCACGTAGACCGCCCCGGTAAACCCAGCCTGGTGCTGGATTTCATCGAGCCGTTCCGCGTGCCGGTGGTAGACCGTACCGTGCTGGGCCTGGTTAACCGGGGAATGGCTCTGGCGCAAGATGAGCGGGGGATGCTGACGCAGCCCACCCGCCGCCAACTGGCGGAGAAAATCCTGGCCCGGCTGGAGAGCGCCGAACCGTATGCTGACAAGCGCCACCCGCTGCGCGTCATCATTCAGCAGCAAGCCCGTTACCTGGCAACCTATTTGCGCGGCGAGCATGACGAATTCCGCCCTTTCCTGGCTCGCTGGTGAGCGGTGAGCCGATTATGGATTACGAAAAATGCGTTGCTTACTCTTTTATGACATCACCCACGACCGTATCCGCACGAAAATTGCCGATACGTGCCTGGATTACGGGCTGGATCGGGTCCAGTACAGCGTTTTTGCCGGGGACTTGTCCCGCAATTTGCAAGAGGAGCTGTTTCTGAAGGTCACAGATTTGTTGGGGGATGAAGAAGGACACATCATGCTGCTGCCGCTTTGCCAAAAGGATTGGCAGGCGCGGCAGGTGCAAGGGCAAGAGCCAACGGTGCGGTTTTTAGTCGCGTAGGGGGGATAGTTGGTTGGTTTGATAGGCAATTCGTTTATCAAACCAACCAACAAATAAACCAACCAATGGAAGAACAATCTTTTACTTTTCGCGTGATAGATTTGAAGCAGTATGTTTACTGCCCGCGGATTTTGTATTACCAGACGGTGTTGCCACAGGTGCGGCCCGTGACGTATAAGATGGAAGCGGGAATAAGGGCCCATGAACAGGTGGCCGGGCGCGAAAAGCGGCGCAGTCTGCGGACTTATGGCATAGTAGAAGGCCAACGTTACTTTCATGTGCCAGTTTACAACGCCGGGCTTTTGTTGTCGGGGGAAATTGATATGGTCATTGAAACGGCCGTCGAACTCATCCCCGTAGATTACAAACAGTCCCGGCGCGGGGACAAGCATCACAAGCTGCAGTTGATGGCTTACGGCCGTTTGCTGGAACTGGCCGACCCCAAAGAAGAGCGCGCCATCAAGCGGGGCTTCATCTACCTGATTCCCCAGCGCCAGGTGGTGGAAGTGCGCTTTACCCCCGCCTTGCGCCGCCAGCTAGAAGCAGCCCTGCAAAGTATGCGCCAGATTGCCGCAGTACAGCGCGTGCCGGAAACGGCCGTTACCCCCGCCCAATGCGTAGACTGCGAATTCCGGCGCTTTTGCAACGACCAGTTCTAGCCCTGTACCCCTGTCGCTTCCCCCATTAATCAGCCCATTACTGATCGGCGCAAAAATATCATATAATGAAGCCAGGAAACAGGAACCGTTTTGTCAGCGTTCGGCCGGTCAGCTTAACAGCTAAGCTGCATAATACCAATAGCTGAGCGCCAACCTTATCACAACAGAAAAGGAGAAAACCATGAGTGAATTATTTGCTGGCGCGCTGCCTCTTTTGTGCTTCTTTGGCGTCGCCATAATCGGTTTAATCGCCGCCTCGGTGCGCATTGTGCAAGAGTACGAACGCGGCGTCATTTTTCGCCTGGGCCGCATCGTGGGGGCCAAGGGGCCAGGGTTGTTTTTCATCATCCCCATTATTGACCGCATGTTCAAGGTGGACTTGCGCACGGTAACCCTGGATGTGCCCGCGCAAGAGGCCATTACCGGGGACAACGTGACCGTGAAGGTCAACGCCGTGGTCTACTTCCGCGTGATTAACCCCGTTGATGCTGTGGTACAAATTGAAGATTTCCGCCGCGCCACCTGGCAAATTGCCCAAACCAGCTTGCGCAACGTCATTGGCCAATCTAACCTGGACCAACTGCTGCAAGAGCGGGAAACCATCAACGAGACCTTGCAGCACATCATTGACGAGGCGACAGAGCCGTGGGGCGTCAAGGTTTCCATTGTGGAAATTAAGGACGTGGAACTCAATACACAGATGATACGCGCTATGGCTCGCCAGGCTGAAGCTGAGCGGGAACGCCGGGCTAAGGTGATCCATGCCGAAGGCGAGCTGCAGGCGTCAGCCCAGTTGGCGGAGGCCGCCCGCGTTATTTCTGCAGAACCAGGGGCAATGACGCTGCGCTATTTGCAAACCCTGGTGGAAATTGGCGTAGAGCAAAACACCACCACTATTTTCCCGGTGCCCGTGGATATGTTGGGCGGATTATTGGGAAATATGAAGTCGGAAGAGTCAAAAGGGTAGGTCAAAGCCACTTGCGCATATTAACAGGTATGCGCCTACATATAAAAAAAGCCCCTGACAAAACAGGGGCTTTTTTACATGCACAGAAAAAATTATTCTTCTGGAGAAATGGTTATAGATATGCCGCCATCGTCGCTTTCATTGATGATGAGATTTAGGTTGGGACTGCCTTCTTGAGTGTAAACGAGGATGGCGGAGCCAGAGACGACAAAGGAATCATTCTCGCTTTTGGTGTAACCCAGGGCTGCCAGCTCAGTATCATAAAAAGTAATGGCTTCTTCTACGCTTACCGCGGAACGATAGTTCATAATGCTTGCAAAAGAAGTGACCTCAAAGGCGTCTGCCAGCAGGGGGTAGTCTGAACCGCTGCCTGCTGCTTCACATTCAGCAGGAATCGCAATATCCAGAGCTTCGTTGATGCTAATCAATTCGTAATCAAAGTTGATGGTTTGGGTTTGATTTTCATTCGTTGCATCAAAGAGATCGACTCCGCTGCCTTCCATGGTCAACACCATTTTAACCAGGTAGCCGCCATCTTCAGCAAGGTAGATGTGCCCTTCGGCGTTTTCAATTTCTTCTCCAGGTTCTGCTTCGGCGTTAAGTAATTCTTCGTCAAAGGTGTAGTGGCGCACTTCGATGCCGTTGATGGTTTCGTTGGGGCGCACGCGCTTAACCTGGGTGATGTCTAGTTCTTCCAGGAAGGTGTCGGGTGAGAAGGTGTCGCTGAAGTCGGCGAAAGGGTCTTCGCTGGCGGCGGGTGAGGTGATGCAGCCAAAGCCAGGGAAAATGGTGTAGTTGGTGCCTCCAATTTGGGTGACAGATAGTTGTCCCATGTCGCCCATTTCTTCTTCGAACCCTTCCATATTGAGGACAAAGCTGTTGGCCGGGGGGTCAACGGAAAATTTAATGTCGGCCGTGACGGACTGGGTTGTTTCTTCGCCGGCGTTATTTGTGGTTGTGGCGCTCATAGTGAAAAAGTAATTGTAGGTGTTAAAGTTGAGGTCACCGGCAAGGGCGGCAATGTTTAGTTCTTCTAGCTCTTCGGTGATGGGTTCTTCTTCAACAACTGGTTCTGCGGTGGGTACGGCCGTTGGCTCAGCTGTGGGCGGGGTGGTGGGCTGTGCGGCTGGTTCTTCGACAACGGCCGTGTCCTCAGTAACGGCCGTGTCCTCAGTAACGGCCGTGTTCCCATTAGCCGGGGCCTGATTAGCCGCATTGCTAGTACTGTTTTCTGTATTACTGCCCCCGCAGCCAGCCAGCAGGGTCAGCAGCAGAAGCGTGAGAATGAGCTTATAACCTATCTTATTCATCTGTTTCTCCTTCGTTTAGGGTTTGACAAAATAAAGGATGAAGCATATTTCCGCTTCATCCTTCGCAAAAAGGGATATTAACACTATTGCTTTGTTTGTGTCAAAGCGTGTAAGACTCCTCAGCCTGCAGGATGACAGGGGTGGCGTCGGTTTCGGCACGCACGCGGGCCGCCCAAGCCTGGGCGTCTTGTTTAATGGGCGGCCAGGTGTTGTAGTGGCAGGGAATGACGGCCTTGGGGCGCAGGAATTGTACGGCTAACAGGGCGTCGTCTGGCCCCATGGTAAAATTGTCGCCAATGGGTAAGACAGCCAGGTCAATGCCGGCGTCGCCAATAAGCTTCATGTCAGAGAACACGGCCGTGTCCCCCGCAAAATAGATCACCTGCCCTTGAATGTGCAGCAAAAAGCCGCCTGGCATCCCACCATAGCTGCCATCGGGCAGCCCAGAGCCATGCAGTGCTGGCGTCATTTTGACGTAGCCAATGGGGTGGTGGTAACCGCCCCCCAAATGCTGCGCGTGGGTGTTCGCTACGCCTTTACCCCCCAGCCAGTTTGCAATCTCAAAATTTGCAACAACCAGGGCGTTGGTGCGCTGAGCCAGGGGGATGGTGTCGGCAATGTGGTCGCCATGGCCGTGGGTTTGCAAAATGTAGTCAGCGGCAACGTCAGCGGCCATTTTTTGTGCCGCCGGGTTGTTGGGCGCAAAGAACGGATCCACGACAATGTGCGTGCCATCTACGTCGAGCGAAAATGTAGCGTGTCCGTGAAATGTGAGTTTAATTGTCACAAATAACCTCCTTGTGATGGGTAAATTGGGGAATATTGATCATCAGGAATCTGCTTGCCGCACAGGATGAGCGGGTAGATTCTGTACCCAGTATATGCCGCCACCAGCAGGGCGTCAACGGCAGCAGGGGCGAAGTGGGTGGGCTAATTGGGCTTGCGCATGGTTGCGAAGAACGGGGCGCAACAGTACACTCAAGGGTGTAAAACATCGTGTAACCAAGCAAAGGAGCATTCCCATGGAGTATCGTCGTTTAGGAAAATCTGGATTAAAAGTGAGCGTTCTTTCATTTGGCGCCTGGGTTACCTTTAGCAACCAAATGGGTGTTGAGAAAGCCCTGGAGAGCATGAAGATAGCTTATGATGCGGGGGTCAATTTTTTTGACAACGCGGAAATTTATGCCCTGGGCGAAGCCGAAACAATTATGGGCGAAGCGCTGCAAAAGGCGGGCTGGCGGCGTGATTCTTACATTGTGTCGAGCAAGGTGATGTGGGGTGCTGTGCCTGACGCTAAACCCACGCAGCGGGGCTTAAGCCGCAAGCACGTGGTGGAAGCGTGCCATCAGGCGCTAGAGCGGCTGCAAGTAGATTATCTGGACCTTTATTTTTGCCATCGTCCGGACCCAGAAGTGCCGATGGAGGAAGTGGTGTGGACCATGACAAACCTGATTCAGCAGGGTAAAGTGCTGTATTGGGGCACGTCGGAATGGTCGGCCCAGCAAATTATGGAGGCGCACATGGTGGCACGACAAGCCAATTTGCTGCCGCCAACCGTGGAACAGCCGCAGTACAATATGTTCCATCGCCAGCGCTTTGAGGTGGAATACGGCCGTCTCTATGACACCGTTGGTTTGGGTACCACCATCTGGTCGCCCCTGGCCTCTGGGTTGCTAACCGGCAAATACAATGACGGCATGCCTGACGACACCCGTCTCAACCTGCCCGGTTACGAATGGCTGAAAGAGATATTTGAGAGCGAGGAGGGGCGCCGCCGCCTGGCCAAAACCCGCGAGTTAACCAAACTGGCTGAAGAGTTGGGCACCACCATGGCGCGCCTGGCCATTGCCTGGTGCATCAAAAATCCTAATGTTAGCTCGGTCATTACCGGCGCATCACGCCCTGCCCAGGTTGCCGACAACATGCAGGCTTTGGAAGCGGTTGACCTGCTGACCGACGACGTTATGAACCAGATTGAAAAGATTCTAGACAACAAACCAGAAGAAATTCCATTCCAGTAAAGTTCTGGGCTTGACCCCGTTCATATTCCCGGAAACATGGCCGATTTTGACCAGGTTTCCGGGAAACTATGTGGCATAGGTATTTGATGAGCGTAGATGCTGCGCGGCAGGCCATACGGCCGTTGCTCAACCCCAACCAGCCCCGCGATGCCATGGAAGATTACTTCGCCTTCCATCATCCCGCGGAGCGTACCCGGCTGGTGCCCTGGCCTGAAGGTGCGCCGGTAGCCGCCGGATACGTTGCGGTCTCCCGCACAGGCATGGACTTGTTCCGCCCTTTGGTAACGCTGCGCCTGCCTCCACAAGATATGGGGGGCGCCGCAGATATGATTTACCAGGCGTTGGTTCCAGGAACGGCCGTGTTCCTCAATGCCCCGGAACCCTACTTTCCCCTCATGCAGGCCTTCTTCAACATTGAAGTTGAAGAGCATTTGGCCATTTATGCCCTGGATCCGCAACATTTTAGGCCGGTGATAAACGTACTGGTAACCCACAGCCACGGCCCCTATGATTTGCCCCGTTTTACCATTCGTTCAGAGTCAGCCAACCAGGAAGTGGTAGCAACCGCTCACCTGAATTGGCAATCGCCGCGTTTTGCCGAAATTGCCGTCAACGTTCAGCCCCGTTATCGGCGGCGTGGTTTTGGCCGCAGCGTGGTGGCGGCAATGGCCCAGCATTTGTTGGCCAACGGCCGTATCCCCCTCTATGCCGTAACGGCCGAAAACACCCCCTCAATTTTGTTGGCCCAAAGCATCGGTTTTACCGACACTGGCGCACGCACCTTCATGCTGCAAGCTACCCTTCGCCCTCGACCATAACGCCTATAATTTACCCATTCTTTCACGCCAACTTCATGGACACCTCATGCTGGTCATGCTACCTTATTTCCAGTTCTTACGGTGTATAGGTAATTGTGAATAGTTAGTATTGGTAAACGCTCTAGGAAAAGGCACCATTCATGGCAATGGTGCTTTCTCCTATTGTAATTGCCAACCTCTGTTCCCCGTGTGCATGAAGAAGTGGAGGAATTAGTCAATGGATAAACGTACCGGGATTGTGAAATGGTTTAGTCGTTTGAAGGGATACGGATTCATCAATCCAGATGATGGTGGTCAGGAAGTATTCGTACATTATTCAGCCATCGAGGGTGAAGGATACCGGAATTTATACGAAGGAGACCGGGTAGAATTCAACCTGGTTGATCAGGGTAAAGGTCCACAAGCGCAAAACGTGATTTCCCAGCGCAGTTTTGGTCCATTTCAATAACTACAAAAGCCCGCACACGCGGGCTTTTTTCTTGTAAGGGTGTAATCCCCATACCGCTACAATTTGGTCAAAAATATTTGCGCCAGTTGACTATTCTCTTTCAGCCGCTTAATCAGTAAATCAACCAGGAACGGGAAGCGCAACAGAGTACGCTGAATGTTAAAGGAGCGAACCATGCCCTCCCACATCGCTTCGTGGCAGGCTTGCTCATATCCCAGCATGGCTGCCCGCGATGCCTCTCCTTGGGCCAGCGCCTGGTGCACAGTTTGGGCAGCCAACCTGGCTGAAACCAGGCTGTTGTGAATGCCGCCACCCGTCAGCGGGTTAATGAACCCGGCTGCATCGCCCACCAAAATAGCGCCCTCAAAGACGTGCTGCAGATGTTTTTGTGACCCGAAATTGAGCTGCCAGGTAGCCACCTCGCGCAGTTTCCCTCCTTCTTTCAGGCGGCTTTTAATGGCGGGCATGTTTAGAAATTGTCGCAGCATATCTTCCAGGCTTTGTTTCTTTTGGCGAAAGTGGTCCAGGCGCATGCCCAGGCCAATGTTGGCGCTGTCTGGCCCGGTGGGGAAAATCCAGGCGTATCCAGGCAATATTTCGTTGTACAGGTAAAACTCAACCTCATGGGGGAAAATCTCGATGTCGTCTATGTAGGCGCGCAGGGCGACGGCGCGGTGTTTGTCGCTATGCTGGGCGGGTTTGGGACGCAAGGCGCGGGTAATGCTGGAGGTGACGCCGTCGGCGCCGACCACTACCTGGCCATAAAATTCCTGGCTACGGCCGTTTACTCTAGCTGTTACGCCGGTGACACGGCCGTTTTCCAGGATGGGCGCGGTCACTTGTCCTTGCTGAAAAGCCGCGCCGGAAGCCAGGGCGTGCTGCTGAAGGATTGCGTCAAAGTATAGGCGGGGTGCCACATAGGAATCCGTGCCCATTTCCCCTTTGTGCAGATTGGCTATCATGGTGTGGCCTTTGGGTGAAACCAGGCGCATGGTGTCTAGGGGATACAGCTCATGGCGGGCTACGGCCGTTTCCACCCGTTCCTGCATGCCCAATTCATACATGATGCCAATGGCCCCCGCTGGCACAGCATCGCCGCACGTCTTGTCCCGGGGAAAATTGTGCCGGTCCAGCAGCAACACGTCGTGCCCCTGCTGGGCCAATATGGTGGCTGTGGTTGCGCCTGCTGGCCCGGCCCCCACAACAATGACCTCATGTTTTCGCGCCATTACCTCTCCTTATGAAAGTCGCTCATGCTAGAGTCCTGTCCTTCCTCGCACTCTCGTTTTTCATTGATGGTGTTGCGTTTCTGTTCATGCCGTCTCCTGTGAAACGGGTCACTTATCAAGGTTAATAACACAGCATTTTCCCAGAGGTTGCCCAAATCTGGTGCATGGCATGTTGGGAAACGCGGGAATTTAAAGATTTTCTGTGGAGCGGATATGGGCCAATAGCCCCTGACAGCCGTCTTCTACGAGCCGATACACATACTCGAAGTTGCCTGTATAGTAGGGGTCTGGTACCTCGCGCTCGTCGGTGTGGGTGGCAAAATCCAGCAGGCGGTGCAGGCGGGGGTGGTCGCCATAGCGGCGTTTCAGGTCGTTAAGGTTACTCTGGTCCATGGCTATGATGTAAGTTTGGGGATCCATATCCGCATTGCGTACCTGGCGGGCACGGCCGTCGTAATGAATGCCGTGTTGCTGCAAGACATGGCGCGTGCCGCTGTGGGCTTTTTCACCGACGTGCCAGGAACCGGTTCCCGCCGAATCCACGTGGATTTGCTGATCTAGCCCGGCCTCATCAACGAGCTTTTGGAAGACCGCTTCCGCCATGGGCGAGCGGCAAATGTTGCCCAAACAAACGAATAGTACACGAATCATAATGATGAATGATGAATAAGGAATGGTGAATGCGCGAACTGATTTTGCCTTCACCATTCTGCCTTTCGAAAGTACCCAAGCTGGCCTATAAGCCGCATTCTGTGCGCGTTTATGCTGCCATAAACGCCGGTGATCATCTATCTGGGAGCGACATTGCTGCCGCCCTCATGCGGCCTACCCGGACGTTAGCGGAGCGAGCAGCCCCTATGTCCTGCTTGGCCTTGCTCCTGGCGGGGTTTGCCTGGCCAGCGACATTACTGCCACTGCCGGTGGTCTCTTACACCACCGTTTCACCCTCGCTGGTAGCAGCCGTGGCCGGGCCACAACTGCTGCTTAGCAATATACCTCTCTGTTGCACTTGCCATCGGGTCGCCCCGTCCGGCTGTTAGCCGGCGCCATGCTCTATGGAGTGCGGACTTTCCTCAGCAAGCCTCCCAAAGGCGGCTTACTGCGATCACCCGGCCAGCTTGGTTCTGTAATCGTAGCGAGGTGTGGGGCAGTTGGCAAGTGGGTGGGGGTGTGAATTTGCCAGCCTGTTATTCGCCTTTTAGCACGCGCCGCGTGAGAACGGCCGCCATCTGGGCACGGTAATTGGCGTCGCCACGAAAGTCGCCGGGGTGGGTGGTCATAGCGCTGGCGGCCTGGGCAGCCAGGTCAATGGCCTCTGGGTTGATGCCGTGGGCCAGGTTGGCCTCAGCCGCAGTGAGGCGGCACGGCCGTTCCCGCGAACCGGTAGCCGCCAAGCGGGGCGGCGCATTTTCCGGCTGCCACAGCGTGACAGACACAATGGGGTAGTCCCGCGGCGTGCGGGCGACGCGCGCGTGGGCAACCCGCCCGGTTTGCCAGGGAATGGTGATGGCGGTGATGAGGCCCAACGGCCGTTCCTCTGCGTCCAGATAGGCCATCACAGCCATTTTCACCAGGTCGGGCGAATGCAGCGTGATTGTCGCGTCTAAAACCAGCAGTGCCGCCAGCAGTTCACTGTCGGGTAGGCGGCTGGCTATGGTGCCGCCCAGAGTAGCGGCATGGCGGTAGGTATTGGGGCCAGCCTGGTCAATGGCCTGGCGTAGCAGACCGGCGGGCGTGTTCTCTTTTGGATACATTGCCAATGCGGCATCGACTTTACTCAGAGGTAAAGTTGCGCCAATGGTCAGGCGCATCTCGGTCATGGTCATTTGCGTTAATCCCAGGTGTTGTAAATCCACAACCGCCCCCGGTACGTCTTGTGCCAGCAGCTTGGTGCCACCGCCCAGAGCAAAGGTGTCGGGTTGGGCCAGCAAGTGCAGCGCCTCTGGCAAAGTTTTGGGCTGGTGAATGGCAGTGGGTGATTTGGGCATCTTGCGCTCCTTGTTGTAAGGGTAAAGGCTAAATGGGTTTCTTCCTGGCTCCCGTCATCCTCCACCCTTTCTGCTTATGCTATAATCAATTGCTGATGGCGGTTATTGTACCGTCAAAACATCCTCAAGAAAATGCCCCAGGTGCAGGAATGACGGCCGAAAGTAAACCGATCACCCAAAGAATTGGCGAGCAGTGGCAAAAACCACGGGTGCGGCGTTGGGGTATCTTGGGCATTGCCCTGGGGACGTTGACCTTAATGGGCTTCTATGCCGTGCTGGATGCCGCGCACCTGGCGCAGCACGCCTTGCTTGACGGGGCGGATTGGTTGGGGTATGCGGTTTGCCACCGACTGACGGAGCATTCCTTGAGCATTGCTGGGCGGCAGTTGCCCTTGTGCGCGCGCTGTACGGGGATGTATTTGGGGGTTGCTACGGCCGTACTCTTCTTCTGGCTCAAGGGGCGGGCGCGGCATACGGAACTGCCACCGCTGCCAATTTTGTTGGCTCTGCTGGCCCTTATCGGTCTCATGGGGCTTGATGGCGTGAACTCTTTTCTGCATTTTTTCCCCAATGCGCCCCACCTCTACGAGCCAAAGAACTGGCTGCGCCTGCTGACGGGCATGGGCACCGGGTTGGCTATGGGCAGCTTTGTCTTTCCCGCGCTGGCGCAAGCTTTGTGGCGGCGGGCTATTCCCCGGCCCATGTTAGGAACCTGGTGGGAGTTGGGCGCTCTTTTGCTAGGAGCAGGGATCATTGCCTGGGCCGTGTTGAGCAACCAACCAGTGATTCTGTACGTAATGGCGGTTGTGAGTACGGTGGGGCTGCTGGCAACCTTGGGGTCGGTGAACGTGATTTTGGGCCTCATTTTGCTGCGGCGAGATGGACGGGCAACGCGGTGGCGGGAAACGGCCGTGCCCCTCATCCTCGGCACCCTTTTGGCTATCATTGAGCTAAGCGCCATCAGCGTCATCCGCTTCAACCTCACCGGAACCATGATTGGCCTTCCTGGCCTCTAATTTGCAAGGAGTTAGCCTATGATTCAAGCCATTGGTGGACTGGGGGCAGCCTTTGGTCTGGCCAGCAGCGCCGGGCTAAACGCTTACATTCCCTTATTGTTGGTGGCCCTGGCCGGCCGTTTTCCGTTAGATGACCCATTGTTGGGCCTTTCTGAACCCTATAGCTACATGACAAGCTGGTGGGCCATTGGTTTGCTGGTGGTGTTGTTGGGCATTGAGATGACGGTGGACAAAATTCCGGCCGTAGACACCCTCAACGATCTCATTCAGACCTTTATTCGTCCTACGGCTGGGGCCATTTTATTTGCCGCCAATGCCAACGTCGTTACCGACATCCACCCCATTTTGGCCGTTATAGCCGGTATTTTGCTGGCGGGGGGCGTGCATACGGCCAAGGGGGTGGCCCGGCCTGTCATTACCGCCGGAACGGCCGGCACCGGTAACTGGTTTGTCAGCCTGGTAGAGGATGCGGTAGCCTTCTTTGTCTCCTTGTTGTCCTTACTTCTACCGATTTTGGCCGGGGTTCTGGCAATTATTGGGTTGGTGCTCTTGGTGCGGGGCTATCGCCACCGCCGCCAAAAGCAAAAATTAGCATTTTAATTTTTGAATACGGAGGATAGACAGGTGAATAACATTCATATGCAAAGCGTGATTAAGGCAGGCGCAGCTGCAGCTGCGGTAGCCATTGTGTTGGGTTTGCTTTCTCTCATCCCAGTTTTGGGGCCTATGGCAGCCATTTGCCTGACCTGCGCCGGTTTTCTCATTCCAATTGGCGCGGGCATTGGGTATGGCTACCTGGCTCCCGGTGAGGAAGACATGGCTACCAGTGCTTTGGGTGGGGCCTTGTCTGGCGGGGCCAGCGGCCTAATTTTGGGCGTTTTTGCGGGGTTTTCTTCAACGGTCAGTTCGGCCATGTCCAGCAGTGTGGGGGATGCCCTGGCCGGAGGCACAATAGCCACGTTGTTATGCGTATGTGGTTTAGGCTTGGGCGGGCTGATTTTTGGGGCCATTGGCGGCGTTATCTGGCCGCTTATTCAAAAGCAGCGCGGGGTGTAAATCATTTATTTTCCCTGATAGGGCGTACATCCATAACGTTGGCAGAGCGGATACCACAGGGTGTCCGCTTTTTGCTGTGGGCCACCCATGTATGCTAGCAGCAATGGATTCAAAGCGGTGACAAATGTCACGATTACTCCTGCGGATCGTTACTTCTAAAACCAGGTACCTGTTTTTTATACTGTGACCAGTATTGGCCAGTGTGGTTTTTTAACTAGGAGAATAGGTATGAACGATCCCAAAGGTTTTTTCGCGGCGCTGCTGGACTTTTCATTTAGCGAGTTTATTACGACGAAGCTGGTGAAAATTTTGTACGTGTTGTTGCTGATCATTATTGCGTTGTTTTTCTTGGGGGGAATTGGCACGGCCGTTGTCAGCATTTTTAGCCGGGGTGGGTTTGCGCGGGGGTTGGGCTTGCTGTGCGGCACGCCCATCATCACCCTCATTTACGTCATTCTGGCGCGGGCATGGACGGAACTGATTATTGTGGTGTTCCGCATTGCCGAAAATACGACAGAATTGGCTGAGCAAGGACGGCGTAAGGCTGGTATGGGATAATAAAAGGGTCTGGTTTTTGACCAGGCCTTTTTTAGACAGTTACCTTTTCTGATTTTAGCTGGGCCTGGAGGCCGATGAGGTGAGCTTCCAGTTCAGAGAGTTCCTCGCGCTGCTGGGAAATTTTGTCGAATTCGGCGCGTACGAAACGGCCGAAGGGGGCAACGGTGTCTTCAATGCGCTGCGTGCCGCGGCGCATTTCACGGTCGAACTGCTCTGTTAGATTGCCCATGAGCCTGTCGCGCAGGTCGGCCAGCTTTTCAGCCAGCTCTTGCTTGGCCTTGCGGCGGCGGGCGGGCAAAATGAGCAGCCCCAGGGTGGCGGCGGCGATGCCGGCGAGGACGCCGGTGACGTCTACCCAAACCACGTGGGCGGCGATGGCGATGGCCACGCCCACGCCCACGCCCACGCCAGCCAGCCCGGTGTTGACCACGGCCGTGCGGGCCGATTCGGCCATTTGCTCGGCCTCCCGCTCCTTGTCGTAACTTTCCACGGCGCGGTGGGTGGCGGCGCCGATGGAGTCAATGAGCCGCTGGCGGTCGTAGGCCAGGGTGCCTTCGCGGGGGCCGCCTTCGCCCACAATGCGGTGGCGGTGGTCTTCCTTGCGTTTAGCCATGTGGTCGGCAACGGCCGTCCATTGCCGCAAATCTTGCTCCACCATCCAGTCAATGAGTTCACCCACCCGGCGCTCAATCTGCTGGGGCGCGTCGGTGACGACCTGTTCTTCAAAGGCTTTTTCCACGTTTTTGGCGCGAATCAGGTCGGGAATGCGGCCCAGGCGAATCATGTCGTCGAAAAATTCGTTGCCGCGGTTTTCCATTTCATACAAAATGTTGTTGATTTCACTCAGGCGGGCTTTGAAGTTGCGCTGCATGTCGTCGTTGTAGTAGGTCATTTGCCCTTCGATGTCGTGGAGCAGTTGGCGGTCGTCTTGCAATGAGGCCAGATCGTCTTCCACGTGTTCGAGCTGTTTGCGCACCAGCTTGTGGCCCACGCCCAGGGGATTGAGGAGCTTCAGGCGGAAACGGCCGTCGTCATCCAGAGACTCATAAATATACTGCTCTAGCGGCTCGAAGCCGCTTTGCGGCCATAGCTGCGGCTTACCCGCTTTCGCCTCTTTCGCCAGCCTGGCCGACACGGCAAACACGGCCTGCACTTCCCCAATGAGGGTACGCGCCGCATTGGTGACAAAGGTAATGATCTGCTCCTTCTCTGCATCGCTGGCCAGAATGTCTACTTTATTGACAATGAGGATGATTTTCTTACCCCAGTCGCGGATCTGGCTGAGAAAGTTGCGCTCGCTCTCGGTAAACGGCCGATCCGCTGAGGTGATGAACAGCACCAAATCGCTGCGGGGAATGAATTCGGCCGTCAGCGCTTCGTGTTCGCGCAAAATGGCGTTGGTCCCTGGCGTATCTACAATGACGATTTCCTTCAGAATGTCCACCGGAGCCGTTTGTTCCCACACCCCCTTTTCCACGGGCTTTTGCCCCGCTTTGTCGCCATATTTTAGCAGGTAAATCTGGCTGGTTGTGGGGGTAACCCCTTCCTCCAGCAGTGGCTGGCCGACCAGGGCGTTGATGAAAGAGGATTTGCCGGAGTTGAACTCCCCGGCCAGCACCAGCAGGAACAACTCGTCTAGCTGGCGAATAGACTCGGCCAGGGCGGCGCGATCTGGGGCAGAAGCGGCCGTATCCGCCAGCACGTCCCGCAGTTGGCCCAACACGTCGCGGGTGCGCTTCAGCAGTTCTTCCTGTTCAGAATTGAGGATGTTTTCCATTTGCATGCCAGCCTGTTTTTAAGTTATTGAGACGCAAATTCGAGCGTCTCAACTTCGTCTAAATTAAAGCGTTGCTGTACTTGCCAGAGATCGTAATTGTTTTGCATGGCCAGCCAACTTTCAGGTGACCTGCCCAGGGTTTTTGACAAACGTAAGGCCATTTCTGGGGTGACGCTGCTTTTCCCGTTGAGCAAACGCGCAAAAGTGGATGGGGAAACCTTTAGCTTGGCAGCTACTGCCCGAGAACTTACGTCTAGCTCTTCCAGGTATACTTGGCGTATGAATTCCCCAGGATGGGGTGGATTATGCATACTCATCAGTGATAATCCTCATAATTGACAATGTGAGCATTGCCATCAACAAATTTAAATGTAATGCGCCAATCCTTGCTTACCTTGATTGCCCACAAGCCCTGTTTGTCACCCTTTAAGGGGTGAAGTCGGAAGCCGGGCAAGTCCATATCATCAATTGTAACGGCCGTATCCAGCGCCACAAGCCGCATTCGTATTATTTGCCGGTGGGCCGGATTGATGCCAGCGACACTGCCTGTTTCAAAAAAATTTTCAAGCCCCTTATGCTTAAATGACTTGATCATCGCTGGAAATTATACAGTGTGTTGCGCACCACGCAACATGGGTGACGGGAGGCGGGCCATGCCCAGGTCAATCACTCATATCGAAGCTAACGCCCGCCTCATCCAGCAGGCGCATCTTCTCCCATTCCGGCATATCCGGGTCACCCCCTGCCTCTTTCAGCACCAAAATTTGCCGCAGCTCGATAATCTGGTCGCGCAGCATGGCCGCTTTCTCGAATTCCAGGCTTTGCGCAGCCTGTTTCATTTGCCGTTCCAGCTCCTTCACCATCTTGTGCAGCTCATCCTTGGGCAGATCGGCGGTGGTGGTGTACTGGGCCTTGCCTTCGGCCACAGCCAGCGCCTCTTCCTCGGCGCGATGTTCGGCGATATCGCGGGTCAGGTCATGGACTGCCTTCATGATGCTGCGCGGCTCAATGCCGTGCGCTTCGTTGTAGGCCATTTGCTTGGCGCGGCGCAGGTTGGTCTCGTCCAGGGCGGCCTGCATGGAGCGGGTGATTTTGTCGGCGTACATGATGACCTTGCCTTCCACGTGGCGGGCGGCGCGGCCAATGGTCTGGATGAGGGCTGTCTCGGAGCGCAAAAAGCCTTCTTTGTCGGCGTCCAGCACGGCTACCAGGGAAACTTCTGGCAGGTCTAGCCCTTCGCGCAGCAGGTTGATGCCTACTACCACGTCAAAGACGCCCATGCGCAGGTCACGCAAAATTTCGGTGCGCTCGATGGTGTGGATTTCGGAATGCAGGTAGTGGACTTTGACGCCCATTTCTAGCAGATAGTCGCTGAGGTCTTCGGCCATGCGCTTGGTGAGGGTGGTAACCAGGACGCGCTGGCCCACGGCCGTGCGCTTGTTAATCTCGCCCAACAAATCATCCACCTGGCCCCGCACCGGGCGTACCTCCACCTCCGGGTCAAGGACGCCGGTGGGGCGAATCACCTGGCGCACAATTTGCGCCGAATGCTCCAGCTCGTAGGGGCCGGGAGTGGCGCTGGTGAAGATGACCTGGTTAATGCGCTGCTCGAACTCGTCAAAATTGAGCGGGCGGTTGTCCATGGCGCTGGGCAGACGGAAGCCGTAATCCACCAGGGTTTGCTTGCGGCTGCGGTCTCCGGCATACATGCCGCGTACCTGGGGCACGGTCATGTGGCTCTCGTCCAGCACCAGCAGGTAGTCAGCGGGGAAGTAGTCCAACAATGTCCAGGGCGGTTCGCCAGCGGTACGGCCGTCCAGGTGGCGGCTGTAATTCTCCACCCCCGACGTATAGCCCACCTCCTTCAACATCTCCAGGTCATACATGGTGCGCTGCTCGATGCGCTGCGCCTCCAGCAGCATCTTGCGCTCCTTGAAGAAAGCAATGCGTTCGGTTAATTCCGTCTCAATATTGTTGATGGCCCCGGCCAGCTTGTCCTCGTCGGTGATGAACTGCCGCGCCGGAAAGATTTCCACGCCGCCATGTTCCACCAGCACTTCACCGGTCAGCGGGTCAAATTCGGCGATGCGCTCCACCTCATCGCCCCAAAACTCCAGCGAATAGGCCGTTTCGGCATAGGCCGGAAAAATTTGCAGCGTGTCGCCGCGTACGCGGAACGTGCCGCGCCGCAAATCCAAATCGTTGCGGTCATACTGGATGTCTACCAAATGGCGCAGCACCGTGTCGCGGCGGTAGGTTTTGCCTCGCTCTAGCTTCACCGTCACTTTGCCCCACGCCTCCGGGTTACCGATGCCGTAAATGCAAGAGACCGAAGCAACGATAATCACGTCCCGGCGGGACATGAGGTTAGCCGTGGCCAACAGGCGCAGCCGGTCAATCTCGTCGTTGATTTGCGTCTCTTTTTCAATGTAGAGGTCGTGGCGCGGCACGTAGGCTTCTGGCTGGTAATAATCGTAGTAGCTGACAAAGTAGCTGACGGCATTATGGGGGAAAAAGTCGCGAAACTCGCTGTAAAGCTGGGCCGCCAGGGTTTTGTTGTGGGCGATGACTAGGGTAGGGCGCTGGGTTTGCTGAATGAGGTTGGCGATGGTGAAGGTTTTGCCGGTGCCCGTGGCGCCCAGCAGGGTTTGGAAGCGCTGGCCCGCTTCCAGGCCGTCCACAAGTTGGGCGATGGCTTCGGGCTGGTCGCCCATAGGTTGGAAGTCGGATTGGAGTTGAAATTTCGGCATGAATCACCTTTTCCGTTAGGGTGCAAGAAGTAAGCTGAATGGTAGAACAGTAGTTCCGAATTGTATCACAAGGGGGAAAGTCTACAATGGATGATAAAAATCACCTCACGTTTCAGACCGGCGCGTCGCATATTTAGCGCCAGACATAAACCTTACTGGATGACCATACTATGACGCTTTAAAAAAAATATCTTGACAGCTTAAAAATATTATTTGACACTGTAAAAATAAATCTTTATGCTTTTAAGCAGCATCATTCTTGGTGGAGAAAGCAATGCCTCTCGTGGAAAAGGAGCAGAATCATGGCAAAAATTGTGCAAGCCGTACGCAAATATGGGCCTAAGCTGCGGCGGAGCAGAACGGCCGAATTGGATGACGTTGTGGAATGGATGGCCCGGCACACAGGGATAAACAAGGGTGAGGTGCTGCTGGTGCTGGCTGAGCTTCATGACGCCATTCTCTTTTTCAACCGTGGTGGGCAGGCGGTGAAGCTGCCCGGCATCGGCATTTTCTCGCCCGGCATGGACCGGGAAGGGGAGCTGCGCGTTAACTTTCGCGCCGATGTGCTGCTGAAGCGGCACATTAGCCGGCGCGATGCGTACGTGGGGGACATTTTGCACCGCAGCCGCATTGGCTGGACAGACGCCCAATACAAAGAGTTTTGGGACGCCGCGCATCCCGATGATCCGTTGGATGTGTAGTCTGACTGTGCATTGGACTTCACCATGGATTTTGCCATAATCTAGCACTCATACCAATTGGGAGAATGCGCATGGAATCGACCCGTTTACCGGAGCATGGCAGTTGTTTTGTGTGTGGCCACGAGAACAGCAAAGGGATGGGGTTGGTGTGGTATGCCCAACCCCATGCCGAATATGGTTTGTTGGTCTATGCTGATTTTCACTTTTCGCTGGCGCAGCAGGGACCACCGGGGTATGCTCACGGCGGGGCGATTGCGGCGGTGATTGATGAGGTGATGGGCGCGGTGGTCTGGCGGTCGGGGCTGAAAGTGGTTTTGGGGAATCTAAATGTCAATTATTATAAGCCCGTGCCCCTGAATACGCCGTTGCGTGCGGAGGGGTGGGTGGAGAGAAGCAGCGGCAAGCTAGCCCATGCCTATGGGCATATTTTGCTGGCTGACGGCACAAAGCTGGCAGCCGGAAATGGCATGTACGTCCATGCGCCGCAGTTATTTTCCTTTGATTATTACAGTTGAGGGGGGATGGGGATTGGAGATTAGAGACTGGAGATGGGTGAAATTTATGATGAGTCTCCAGTCTCTATGTTATGGAGATGGCGGGAATCGAACCCGCGTCCGAAAAATTCGTCCTCTGCACGTCTACAAGCTTAGTCAGCCTATTTGAGTTTTACCGGCGCATCCCCGGCTCACAGGGTCTGACGCTGGCTAGCTCATAGTCCCCGAAAGGACCCTTACCCGCCGCTATGAGCATCGCGGCGTAGCACGTTGACTTTTTTGTCGCCTGACTCACCACCGGCCAACGAGCGGGGGTGGCAGACGCGAGTCCTCTTGGACTCTCCGCTACCCGAAGGCTGTTTAGGCAGCCAACGGAAGAGCGTTGTAGGTTGTTGTGCGGTTTGCACTTATTGTTTGCTTCCAGTTTTACGAGGTGTAAAGCGTGCTCGGCTTGCAGTACAGGAACAGCCTTCCCCGTCGAAGCCTGTCATCCCCATTGTTAAGGTGTTCGCCGGTGTCTGCTTACGGGTAACCGACAGCCTATATTATAGCATGGGGGGCAACGGCCGTCTAAAATCCTCATTCCATGCCAATCGAAAACATGCTTTCCAGGTCGTGCTGCGAATAGGCGCGGAAGGCGATAAGGGTCTCAGAGTTGAGGATGCCGTCGAATTGGTGCATATGTTCGGTGACCAGCGCCGCCAAGTCGTCGTTGTGCGGCACGCGAATGACGGCGACCAGGTCGTATTGCCCGGCCACAGAGTACACTTCCGAGACGCCTTTGAGGGCGGCTAAACCCTGGGCGACCTCATTAATGAGGCCGCGCTCAACTTGTAAAAGGACAACTGCGCTTACCATAGTAACCTCCATTATTGAAGATGATATTTAGCACGATTATAGCATGGGTGGGGGTAACGGCCGTTTCCTCTCCACCCATTTCCGCTATAATAGACGCACCGTCACATAACCCAGACAAAATATGGCTCGCGCTCCCGCAGCCTTTTGAAAATCAAAACGAGGTGAATGAATGAGCGACTATCAAGACCAATTTGGCGCCCGCGATACCCTTCCCGGCACCAATCTAACCTATTACCGCCTAGACAGGCTGGCCGAATATGGCAACATTGACAGGCTACCTTTCACCATCAAGGTACTGCTAGAAGCACTGCTGCGCACCTGCGATGGCTACATTGTTAACCAAGAAGATGTCATCAAGCTGGCGGGCTGGAACGCCCAAAATCCTGACAAAGTAGAGCTGCCCTTCAAACCCGGGCGCGTTATCTTGCAAGACTTTACCGGCGTGCCCGCCGTGGTTGATTTGGCGGCTCTGCGTTCCGCCATGGCCCGGCTGGGCGGCGACCCCAAGAAAATTAACCCACAGGTTCCTGTAGACCTGGTCATTGACCATTCGGTGCAGGTAGACCAGTTCGGCTCCAAATTTGCCCTGATGTTTAACGCCGAGCGCGAGTTTGAGCGCAACCGCGAGCGGTATGAGTTCCTGAAGTGGGGCAAAGAAGCGTTCCAGAACTTCCGCGTAGTGCCCCCAGCTACCGGCATTGTGCATCAGGTAAACCTGGAGTATTTGGGGCAAGTGGTGATGACCGACCCCAATGGCGAGGTAGCCTTCCCAGATAGCCTGGTAGGTACAGACTCGCACACCACCATGATTAACGGCCTGGGCGTGGTAGGCTGGGGCGTGGGCGGTATTGAGGCCGAGGCGGTGATGCTGGGCCAACCCATCTACATGCTGACCCCGGATGTGATTGGTGTCAAGCTGACGGGCAGCCTGCCGGAAGGGGCCACGGCTACCGACCTGGTGCTGGTGGTAACGCAAATGCTGCGCGCCAGGGGCGTGGTGGGTAAGTTTGTGGAATTTTTTGGCCCCGGCCTGAGTAGTATGACGCTGGCTGACCGAGCAACTATTGCCAATATGTGCCCAGAATATGGGGCAACGGTGGGGTTTTTCCCGGTGGATGCAGAGACGCTGAACTATATGCGTAGCACAGGACGCAGTGCGGCGCAGGTGGCGCTGGTGGAAGCGTACTGTAAGGCGCAGGGGCTGTTCCGCACGGATGAGATGCCTGACCCGGAATATACGGATGTGCTGGCGCTGGATTTGGGCACGGTGGCGCCCAGCCTGGCCGGGCCAAAACGGCCGCAAGACCGCATTCTCCTCTCTGAGATGAAACCAGCCTATAAGAAGACGCTGCTGGCCCCCACCGGGCCGCAGGGGATTGGGCTGAAAGAGGAGGAGTTGGGCAGAACGGCCGTTGTCAGCAACGGCCATCAAACCGAAATTGGGCACGGCGCGGTGGTCATTGCCGCCATCACCAGTTGCACCAACACCTCCAACCCCAGCGTCATGCTCGGCGCGGGGCTGCTGGCAAAAAAGGCGGTGGAGGCCGGCCTAAGCGTGCCCCCCTACGTCAAAACAAGCCTGGCCCCCGGCTCCCGCGTGGTAGAAGATTACCTGCAAAAGTCTGGCCTGCTGCCCTACCTGGAGCAGCTCGGCTTCCACATTGTTGGTTTTGGCTGCACCACCTGCATTGGCAACTCTGGCCCGCTGCCAGAGCCAGTAGCCAACGCCATCACCGAGGGCGACCTGGTCGTTTCCTCTGTACTTAGCGGCAACCGCAACTTTGAAGGGCGCGTACACCCCCTCACCAAAACCAACTACCTGGCCTCGCCACCCCTGGTCGTGGCCTACGCGCTGGCGGGCACCACCGACATTGATCTGATTAATGAACCGCTGGGCACGGGCAAAATGGGCCAGCCGGTTTACCTGCAAGACATCTGGCCCAGCAACGCCGAAATTAAGCAAGCGGTGCATGAATTTTTGAACCCGGAGATGTTTAACGAGCAGTACGGCAACGTGTGGGACGGCAACGAGACGTGGAACGAGATTCCGGTAGCGGGTGGCGAAATCTATGCGTGGGACGAAAGCTCGACCTACATTCAGGAACCCCCCTTCTTTGTAGACCTGACGCCGGAAGTGGCGCCGATTGCCAATATTACCGGGGCGCGGGTGCTGGTGAAGGTGGGTGACTCCATTACTACGGACCACATATCCCCGGCAGGCGCGATTTCACCCCAAAGCCCGGCGGCGCAGTACCTGCGTGAGCATGGCGTGGAGCCGCTGGAGTTCAACACTTACGGGTCGCGGCGCGGCAATGACCGCGTGATGACGCGGGGCACCTTTGCCAATATTCGCCTGCGTAACCACATGGCCCCCGGCACGGAGGGTGGCTGGACGACGTATCTGCCCAGCGGCGAGCAGATGAGCATTTACGATGCGTCGCTGAAGTACAAGGCGGACGGTACGCCGCTGGTGGTGCTGGCGGGCAAGGATTATGGCATGGGCAGCTCCCGCGACTGGGCGGCCAAGGGCACCATTTTGCTGGGCGTGAAGATGGTGATTGCCGAGAGTTTCGAGCGCATCCACCGCTCGAATCTGATTGGCATGGGGGTGCTGCCGCTGCAATTCAAGCCGGGTGAAAACGCGGCGACCCTGGGGCTGGATGGTACGGAGACCTTCAGCACCCTGAACCTGACCGATGGACTGAAGCCGGGGCAGGATGTAACGGTAAAAGCGGTCAAGAGCGACGGCAGCGAGTTGATTTTTGCGGCGACGTGCCGCATTGATACGCCGGTTGAGGTGGACTACTACCGCAACGGTGGCATTTTGCACACGGTGCTGCGCAACTTCTTGAAGGAGTAGTTGATTGAAAGTGCGACGTACCTCGAAGGTGCGTCGCACTTAATCAGGCTATGAACGCAATTTTGCTATCTTCATTGCAACAACTTTGCGACGGCTTCAACGGCCGTATCGCCCTCCACGCCCTCAATCTGCAAACCGGCGAAGAGGTCACCGTCAACGACGCCGACGAGCTGTACCCTACGGCTAGCGCCATCAAGCTGGCGGTGCTGATCACCCTGATGCAGCAGGTAGCCGACGGCCAGTACACCCTGGACGCTCTGCTGATGCTGCGCCGCGCCGACCACATCGAGGGCAGCGGCGTGCTGCGCTACCTCACCCCTGGGCTGACCATGCCCCTGCGCGACTGGGCCTTCCTGATGATGAACATTTCTGACAACCTGGCCACCAACGTCCTCATTGACCACGTGGGGCTGCCAAAAGTGGCCGACTGGCTGGCAGAACATCAATTTGAGGGGGTGCATTTGCACCATAAGCTGGAATTTAGCGGGGTGCGTGCCGACCAAAATCATTTCGGTACGGCTTCACCCCGAGGATTGAGCCGCTTGCTCACGGCCGTTTTCCGCCACGAAATCGCCAATCCTGAACTATGCGCCGAAATGCTGCGCATGATGGACAAAGTGGGGCAAGACCGGGTGGGGCGTTACCTGCCTTGGGAACCGTGGGAAGCGGAGGAGCCGCCCGAGGGCAAGCTGCGGCTGGCCGGGAAGACCGGTTCTTTTGTAGGCACGCGCACGCAAACGGCCGTCATCTGGCGCGGCGAGCGGGCCAACATGCGTGGTTTCGTCCTCACCATCATGAATCGCGACAACCCAGAGCCGGAAACCTGGAGCGTAGACGCCCCTGGTACGCTCATCATTGGCCGCCTGGCCCGCACGCTCTACGACCAGTGGCTTGACCGTTAATAATGGTCGATTGCCAATAGCCAATGGGCAATTGTCAATGAAAAATCTGCTTTCACGACTTTCTCCCCGCCTTTCTTGGGCTTTGGTGCTGCTGCTCATGGCCACCTCGGTGGTGTGGATTGTGTTGGATTGGCAGGCTGGCGCGGCTGCAGCGCTGGTGCATCGGGTAACGGCCGTTTCCGCCCAATTCCAACTCTTAAACACCTGGACACAAGCTCCGCCAGCGTTGCCGCCCGTGGTGGGCAACGGGCGATTGGTGCTGGTCACCGGTGAAGAAAAGCCTGGCCTGCAAGCTTTGGATGTGCATACAGGCGGGGTAGCCTGGCAACAGGACGCGGACACGCTAACGCGCCCCCATCTCTGGCCAGAAACATTGGGTTGGTCTGCCCCGTTTTCCTACCGTTGGAGCGGGTTGGTGGCCGATGGGGAACGGGTGTATGCTGTGGAGGCATATGGGTTACGCACGGCCGTTTCCACCTATGATCTGCTCACGGGCCAAAAACTATGGGACCATAAATTAGGCAGCATCAACGGCAGCGACGCCGATTATACCGCCCTGGTTGGTGATTACGTCGTGGTACGCATTAATGAGGGAGACTACAATGAATTCTTCGGCATTAACCGCAATACCGGCTGGCTAGACATCCGCCAAAATCAGGAAGCGTACCCCATTTTTTGGCTAGAAAAAGAGCCGCCCCGCTTGTACGAAGTAGTTGCCAGTGGGGTGCGCCTGGCGGGTGTCTGGCAGCGCACTTTTGCCAGTTGTGGCATTACGCCTCAGGTCTATCAAGATGTGCTGTTATTACAATTGCACTTGTGCGAAAGTTCCCTTTCCCAACTGCTGGCCTTAAACCGATTTACCGGAGATGTGTTGTGGGAACTAGCCCCGCCAATTGTGGGCAACGTAGCACTTAGCCAACAGGGCATCTCCTTTGCCCTTTCCCCAGATGGCACGTTGCGAGCTATGGATGCGCAAACAGGCGTGGGGGCGGGGTTTGTCACCCTCGCCCCGGCGTTGCAGCCTGTGGTGGATGTTGAGGCAGAAGAGGTTGTCTTTTACGTGGCCGCCCAGGGCGAGGATGTGGCTCTTTATACCGGTGATAGTCGGCAGGTTTTTACATTTCGTTACAATGCTACTGTTCCGTAGCTTGCCAGCCCAGGTTAACGGCCGTGCTAACGCTGGCTTCCGGTACCTGTGCCCAAAAGTGCAGGCTGGTGGGGCAGCCACACGCCTGGCAAACATTTAGGCTGGCCGTATGCGGCCCCTGGACAGTCACGCCAGCTTCTTGCAACGCGGCCACCGCTTCAGACAGTGTCAGTGGCTCCGTTTCACCGCACTGCTCACCAGCCGGGCGGATCATCCACGTGTGGCCGGTCACCATTGGATACGCTTCAGAGCGTGGCAGCAGCATGGCCGAAGGATACCCTTCTTCAAGGGCCGGAGCGGGGGCAGGATAGCTATCATCCGGATCAACGCCAGTGGGTGATTCGGGCGTGATAGTAGCGCGTAGTGGTTCCGCCTGATTTGGGCTGTTATCAGGCGCGGTCTCGGTTTCTTGTTCAGCCGGGGTAGCATCAGGTTCGGGGGTGGGATTGTTGCCCCCACAGCCTACCAGGGCCAAAACGAAAACAAAAAACAGGAAAACAAGTGATTTGTACCTCATAGTTTCTCTCCTTTTAATGCAAAAGCATCTTGCCCTATTGTAACCATTTGCCTCTGCTTTGGCGGTTGTCTAATAGAACGTGAAGCATTTTACCTAGAAGAAAATGAACGTGGTAGAATGCCAGACACCATATCATTCCTTCTGGAGGAGGTCTATGAAGAATTTTCTCATATTGTTTTTGCTGGTGTTTTTGGTGGCTTGTGGCAGCGCTGAACCACCCCACAATGGGCCAGCGTTGGAACAGGCGCAAAACACAGCCGCTGAGGCGACCATGGCTGTGGAGGATGGTGTAGGTGAGCCGGAAACGGCCGTGGCCAACCCCGACATCTCCATTACCAACGATGCCGCTATTACACCAGCCACCACCCCTGCCGAAGCCGCCCAGGTGCGGCCCCAGGATTGGGCTATTGGCGCCAACGATCCTTTGGTGACCATTATCGAATATGGCGACTTTCAATGACCGGGCTGCGCAGGATTTGCCCCCCTGCTAAAGCGTCTGGTAGACGCTTACCCTGATCAAGTCCGCATTGTTTACCGGCACTTCCCCCTCAACCAAATACATCCCAACGCCCAAAAAGCAGCCGAAGCCTCTGAAGCAGCCGGCGCCCAAGGCTTTTTTTGGGAATATCACGACCTGCTATTTGAACGCCAAAATCAATGGTCTGACCTAAGCCAGAGTGAAGCACGCCAATACTTTATCACCCTGGCTGATGAACTGAACCTGGACCTGGAACGTTTTACCGCCGAATTGGATGATGGCCTTTACGCTGCCTATGTTTCTGCAGTGGAACAAGAAGCGATCAACCTGGGGCTGCCGGGCACGCCGGCTGCCCTGGTAGATGGCCAGATTGCTGCCGGAAATGGCCTTCCTCGCGATTACGCCGTTTGGGATTCCTACGTGAGTTCAACCATTGCCGTAGCCGAATTGGAAGCCCGGCAGTATGATGGCCCGCCCCCCATGACTATTGACGAGACGCAAACCTATTATGCCACCGTGCAAATGAGCAATGGAGACGAGTTTGTCATTGAGCTGCTGCCCCAGTCTGCTCCGCAGACAGTCAACAGCTTTGTTTTTCTGGCGCAAGAAGGCTGGTTTGATGGTGTTACCTTCCACCGCGTGCTGCCAGAGTTTGTCGCCCAAACCGGTGATCCTTCGGGCACTGGACGTGGCGGGCCTGGTTACACCATCCCCAACGAAATAGACCCAGCCCTATCGCATCGTGAAGTAGGTATGGTGGCTATGGCCAATTCTGGCCCCGACACCAATGGCAGCCAATGGTATGTCACTCTGGGCGACGCCAGCTTTCTCGATGGCGGCTATACGATTTTTGGCCGGGTCATTGACGGTCTAGATGTCGTGCAGGCCATCACCCCGCGTGATCCTCAGGTTGACCCGGCTGCTCCCCCTGGTGATACAATAGAACGTATCTTAATTGATGTGGTAGCGCCATAACCGTGGGTTTGGCGAGAGTTTGCTAATAGACCGGCATGAGGGCATCCGATTTCAGCACGAAATCGGATGCCCAGCCGCCCAGCCAGGGCTAAAGATGAGAGCGTGGAGATAAGGCATTCTCTCTTTTGGGGCCTTGGCCACACAGGAAGGGGTGCTGCAATGAAGTCAAAGTGGTTGTTTGTGGGACTGATGTTGTTGTCGTTGACGACGGGGTGTACGGTATTGGTACCCGGCTTGCTGGGAACCCCCGAACCGGTGGCTTCTCCTACCCCTATGGGAGATACGCTTTCATTCAGCAATCCCGCTTTTACCTATAGCTTGCAACCCGGCGAATTTATTCCGGGCACGCAACTCCAATTTGTAGAGCGGGAGGGGGATGCTTATAAGGTGCGCATTGACGGGCAGGAAGCGACCAAGCGCATTGGGGATTCCTTTATTTGGGATGGCGTTCTGGCGCCCGGCGTTTTTGGCAATTATAACCTGCGCCTGACGACGATTATTTTAGGCAGCCTGCCGGTAGCTGGATCAGTTGAAATGACGGTCTTTTATCCGGCGCCGGTGCAGCTTGATACGCTGCCAGATAGAAGTACAGCCCTGCCTTTTAACAATGCGGTTATCAACTATTTGATTCCTGCAGGCCGCCAGATTCCGGGCACAACTTTGGTTTATGTGGGCTTGGTGGAACAGGGACAGGGGGATTCGGTAACGCGGCAGGCACAGTTATCGGGTTTGGCAGGGTATCCTTACCTGGCGGTGGGCGATTCTTTACGCTGGCAAGGTAGTTTGTTGGATAACGTGTATATATCTTATAGTCTTCGCGTGTTGGGTATTAGTGAAAATGGGCTGCGCCTGACGGGAACAGCTGATTTATGGATAATGCCGTAAAAAGATAGGATGGGGTGTAGAGATGGAGACTTTACACTCTTTTGGAGGATAACATTGAGCCATACAATAGCGCCTCGCCCGGCTGACCCGCTGGTTAGTCAAAATTTGTATCGAAAAGCTGCTTATACGCCGCTATCTGTTCCTCCTTTTTTGGAGGCGCGAGGGCTTTTGCCGGAGCCTGTGCTGCCGCAGGGATATGAAGTTTGGGTGGAGATGTATTGGCGCGCCTGGGAAGTGGCCTGGGGCCATTTGAAGCGTCCTAAAGCGGATAGTGGCTTGGTGGCCAGTTTTATAAGCGCGGCTGGAAAACCGCACGTGTTTATGTGGGATACGGCGTTTATGGTGCAGTTTGGCATGTACGGCCGTCGCGCTTTTGACTTTGTGCGTTCCCTGGATAATTTTTATGCCCGGCAGCACGATGATGGCTTTATTTGCCGTGAAATTAACCCGGAAACGGGGCATGATTTCTATCATCCTTTTGACCCAGATGGCACGGGACCCAACGTTTTAGCGTGGGCGGAGTGGCGGTATTATCGTGCTACCGGGGATGATCAGCGCATTGCCCAGATTTTTTGGCCGTTGTTGGCTTATCATCGTTGGTTCCGGCTAAACCGCTCCTGGCAAAGTGGTTTGTACTGGGCTACAGGCAAAAGTAGTGGGATGAGCAATCAGCCGCGGGTGCCAGACAGTCGCCATCATCACCGCCACTGGAGTTGGGTGGACGCCAGTATGCAGGCGGCGTTGAGCTGCCGCATGTTGGAGCAGATGGCGGTGCTGCTGCAGCAAACGGAGTGGGCGCAAGCTTTGGCGGAAGAGTATGGTCGGCTGGGGGCAAAGATTAACAAGCAGTTGTGGAATGAAGAGGCCTCTTTTTACCAGGATGCGGATGCGGACGGCCGTTTCGGCCAGGCTAAGAGCATTGGCGCCTATTGGGGGCTGTTGAGCAAGACGCTGATTCCTGACGACCGGCTGACCCCCTTCATCCAGCACTTGCGTGATAGCTGGGCTTTTAATTTGCCCCATCGTATCCCCTCTCTTTCAGCGGACAGCGATGGCTATAATGCGCAAACCGGCCATTATTGGCGGGGAGGCGTCTGGTCGCAGACTAATTTTATGGTGCTGAAAGGGCTACGCACGGTAGGGCAGCATAAGCTGGCCCACGAGATCGCGCTGAATCATTTGGACAATGTGGCGGAAGTGTATGCCCACACAGATACCTTTTGGGATAATTATGCGCCGGAAACGGCCGCTCCTGGCGAACCAGCTAACCCTAATTTCGTTGGTATGGCGGGGTTAACGCCCATTTCTATGCTCTTGGAAGATGTGATTGGTTTAACCATTGACTGGCCTTTGCGCCGGGTGGTGTGGGATCGTCGCCTAGACACGAACCAGCCCTATGGCGTACGCAATTACCCGTTGGGCGATGAAGGTGTGGTGGATTTGGTAGGCGATCAGGAGCGGCTGTTCATTCACGCCAGCGTGCCCTTTACGCTAGAGATGCGTGAGGTAGATGGCCAGGTGATGCAAACGGCCGTTTCCCCCGGCCCCATGGAAATAGATTTAACCTAACCAGGCATGACTTCTTTCACCGTTGCCACCATCAACCTGCGCAATCGTGCTGACCGCTGGCGCGAGCGGCGCCATTTACTGGTGGCCCAATTGATGGACGCCAGTCCCGACCTGATCAGCCTGCAAGAAATTTATTTTCCTAGTAGCCAGGGGCGCTGGCTGCGTAATCAAATCAATAATCGCCTGACCGGCACCTCAAAATACCCTTATCAGTTGATTCAAAAGCGCAAGGCTCACCCGATTCATGGTTATTATGAGGGAATAGGTGTGCTGACAAAGCTGCCAATTTTGTATAGCGATGCCCTTAGCCTGGGTTATGGTGGGCGGGTGGCCCTGCGGGTGAATGTGGCGTTGCCTAACCAGCATGCGCTAGATTTTGTGGCGGTGCATTTGCACCATGAGGCGCACGACAAAGAGGCGCGGTTAGAGCAGGTGATTAAGCTGGTAGGGTGGTTGCACGGCCGTCGCCGCATTCCGCGCCAGGTCGTTGCCGGAGACTTCAATGAATTTCCTGATGGGCCAGCCATCCAATATATGAAACAAAGCTTCCGCTCCGCCTTTGTTGATTGGTGGAATCACGAACCCCTGGCAACCTTTCCCACCGCCCTCGTGCAAGACATAGACTGGGCTGGCTGCCTTGACTACATATTTCTGAGTTCGAGCATCGGCAAAGTGCGGCATGCCCGTATTTTTTGTGCCCAGCCTGCCCCAACAGACGATACCCTTTACCCTTCTGATCATGTTGGCTTGTTGGCCCAAATAGATGATGAACCTGGTGGTGGATAAATCAGATGAACGAAAAACCAACAATCACAATTATTGCCCCCGTTTACAACGAAGAGCCGGTGCTGCCGGAACTGTACCGGCGCGTTAGCGAAGTGATGGATGCGACGGGCGAATCTTGGGAACTGCTGTTGGTGGATGATGGCAGCCGGGACCGGTCGGCAGAAATTATGGCCCACCTGCATACCCAAGACCCGCGCGTAAAGGGCATTAGCTTTTCCCGTAATTTTGGTTTTCAGGAAGCGGTAACGGCGGGGCTAGACCACGCCCAGGGGGATGCGGTGGTGCTCACCGACGCCGATTTACAAGACCCGCCGGAAGTGATTCCGGAAATGATTGCCAAATGGCGCGCAGGGTATGACGTGGTGTACGGCGTGCGCGAAAGTCGTGAGGGGGAAACCTGGTTTAAACTGCTGACGGCCAAGCTGTTCTATCGCCTCATTCACCGCATTACCAGCGTAAACATTCCCCTGGATACGGGAGATTTCCGGCTGATGGATCGCCGTGTCGTGGACTCGCTGTGCAGCATGCGCGAGCGCAACCGTTTTTTGCGGGGCATGGTGCCCTGGGTAGGGTATCGTCAGACGGGGGTGCACTTTAAGCGGGCGCCGCGCTTTGCCGGGGAGGCCAAATATAGTTCGTTCCGCCGCATGTTTAAGTTTGCCATGAATGCCATTACCAGCTTTTCATACCTCCCGCTGCAGATGGCGACCTATTTGGGGTTTACCATTGCGGCCATTGCCGGGCTGGCCATCTTGGTGGTGGTGATTTTGCGGCTGTTTGGCCCGCACCCGGCGCTAACCGGGCAAGCCACCACGCTGGTGGCGGTGCTGTTCCTGGGCGGTGTGCAGCTGATTAGCCTGGGGATTATTGGCGAGTACCTGGGCCGGATTTATGATGAGGTGAAAGGACGGCCGTTGTACCTGATTGATAAATCGTGGGGGATAAAAGCAGAGGATGAGTAGGTCAAAGGGATGTCTGGTTTGATTAGTTTCAGAGAATGCCAGCGGGTTTCTGCCCAGGTTATCCGCCAATTTCGGACATAACCCGATTGAGGGGGATGACGTTTTCTTGCAGCCCGTGCCCCCACGGTTTCCACCAGATACCTTCCAGAATGATGTCTTTGAGCTGTGTATCGCTGGCCCCATCGCGCAGCGGCGCCATCAGATTCACTTCTTTTTCGCGCAAAAGGCAGAGACGCAAACGGCCGTCAGCCGTTAACCTGGCCCGCGTACAACTGGCACAAAAGGGTTGTGTCACCGAACTGATGAAGCCCAGCGTACCCATGCCATCCTCTAACTGGTAAACCCGTGCTTCTCCGTCCAGCGCCCCTTCGTTAACGGCCGTCAACGACCCCAAAGCCGCCGAAATCGTTGTCCGCAGCTCTTCTTCACTCACCACCCCGGCCTGCTGAAAGTCCGCCACATCTCCAAAAGGCATCATCTCAATGTACCGCACCTGCCAATCATGATAAAAGGTCAGCCTGGCCAGGTCCACCACATCCTCTTGGTCATTATAATTGCGGACCACGACAGCATTTAGCTTAATACCCAGCCCCGCCTTCTCCGCCGCACGAATGCCCGCCCACACATCTTCCACTTCACCCCAGCGCGTCAGCTTTTTGAATTTCTTTGGGTCAATGGTATCAATGCTCACGTTAACGCGCTGCAAACCCGCTTTGGCCAGAGGTTCGGCCAATTCATTAAGCAACAAGCCATTGGTTGTCATGGCGATGGTTTTGACCCCAGGCGTGCGCGCCATGCGCCCCACAATGTCCACAATATTGGCGCGCACCGTCGGTTCGCCGCCCGTCAGGCGAAACTTATGAAAGCCCAATTCGGCAAAAATTCGCACCAGGCGATCAATCTCTTCGTCTTGCAACAGCTCTGCGCGCGGCCGAAAAGTCATGTCTTCGGGCATGCAATACACGCAGCGTAAATTGCATTTGTCGGTTAACGAGATGCGCAAGTAGTTAATGTGACGGCCAAAACGATCCCATGCCATGCTGTGTTATCCTTGTTTTTCCGGAAGCTGCGAACCAGTCGCTCTGGCAAAAATGCCTTCTCAGCTTCCGGGAAAGTCGAATTCTTTTGTGATAATGTATTATAGCCCGACAGCCAATTATTATGAAGTTTTTCTTCTTAATCCCTGTTTCAAGTATATGATTGATAATAAGTAGGGCAATCAGCGTCTTTTCGCCCTGCCAGATGGCAGTTTCCCGCTATAATCAGCCGCTAGTCTCATTTGTGCTGGGGCCAGTCAGGCTAACATGCTGGCTGCTGCCCTGATGCGCGACAAGGAGTAAGGACATTTTGAAGAAATCACAACCTCTACTACCCAACTGGTTAAGCCTGGCATTATCCATTGCTTTTGTATTTTCTAGCATTGCCGTCATCATCTTTGCTTATCTCACGTTCAACATTATTTGGAATCGCCCGGTCAATCCGGTGGAAGCAGCGGCCGTCCAGGTCGCTAGCATTGGCCTGGAGATGGAGCAAGAAGGGCCAGCTCCCGTACCCACGCTATTGGCTGGACAGCCCACACCCACCCTCATTCCTACTCGAGAAGGCATGGTAGATTCCAATCGCATTAACATCTTGATGATGGGCATTGACCGCCGTCCTGGTGAACCTTTTATCTCTCGCACGGATTCCATCATGATCATTTCTGTTAATCCGGACACGGAGAAAATTTCCATTTTGTCGGTGCCGCGTGATTTGTATGTGGTGATTCCGGGACGCGGTCGGGACCGGATTAATACCGCTTTTGTTTACGGCTCGACGGGAAACAACCCGGCGGGAGGCGCGGAGTTAGCCAAGCAAACGGTGGAATACAATTTAGGGATTCCCATTGATCATTATATTTTGGTAGACTTTAGTGCGGTGATCCAAGGCATAGACGCGCTGGGGGGCATTGACGTGTATGTGCCTTATGACATTTACGACCCCAATTTTCCTGACATGAATTATGGCTACGATCCGCTATACATTCCCGCTGGCCAACAGCATTTTGATGGTTTGATGGCGCTGAAGTATGCGCGTACGCGCCATGCAGACAATGATTTTTACAGAGCCCAGCGCCAACAACAGGTCGTGTTGGCGGCCCGTGACAAGGCGCTTGGTTTAGGAATCGGAGGGTTGATTACCCGGGCGCCGGTGTTGTATCAGCAGTTAGAGCAGGGCATTCGCACAGACTTGACGCTGGACGAAATTATGCGTATTGCCACGACAGTCAGTCAGGTTCCGGACGAAAATATCCGCAATGAGGTGATTGATAGCAATTATGTAACCGGCCACACGACAGAACAGGGGGCCAGCGTGTTGATTTTGAATAATGAGAAAGCGGCCGCTTTAATTGAAAACTTGTTTTATGGGGATTAGGAATTGGAGAGTGGAATCCGTTACCTCAAGCCTGCCGCACATTATCCGCGGGCAGTTTCTAAAGGTAGTACCAAAGAAATACCGCTTACGGACAACGGATTAGGTACCAATTACCAAAGAGGTAGAAGATGACTCGTGAGGAATTTCGGCAGCGATTGGGGGAAAAGCCGCTGTTGGTGGATGGGGCCATGGGCACGGTATTGCACGGCCGGGGCATTGCCATTGACGAATGTTTTGATGCGCTAAACATCCGCCAACCCGCCTTGGTAGCAGAAATTCACCGCGCTTACATTGACGCAGGGGCAGATATTATCGAAACCAACAGCTTCGGCTCTAACCGCTTCAAGCTGGCGGAGCATGGGCTGGAGGAGCAGGTACGGGAAATTAACCAGGCCGCCGTGCAAGTGGCGCGGCGCGTCATTGATAGCTCTTACAAGCCGGTGCTGCTGGCCGGGTCGGTAGGGCCGCTGGGGGTGCGCCTGGTTCCCCTGGGCCGGGTGACGGTGGAGGAAGCCCGGGCTGCTTTTGTGGAGCAAATTGAGGCGCTGGTGCAGGCGGGACCGCAGGGTGTAGATTTGTTGATTATTGAGACGATGTCTAGCGCGGTGGAGGTGGAAACGGCCGTTGCCGCTGCCCGCGCCATTGCCCCAGACCTACCCATCGTTACCAACATGACCTTTAGCCGCGACGACCGCACCATGCTGGGCCTGAAGCCCGACGACGTGGCGACCCGGCTGGCGGCGCTAGACGTGGACGTGATCGGTGTCAATTGCAGCAGCGGCCCAGCTCAGGTGTTGCGCCTCATTTCCGTCATGCGCCGCGTTGCCCCAGACAAGCTGATTGCGGCCGTGCCCAACGCTGGTTTTCCGGAGCAGTTGGCGCGGGGGCGGGTGATGTACCCGGCCACGCCGGCTTATTTTGCCGACTATGCCCGCGCTTTTGTGGAAGCGGGGGCCAGCCTGATTGGCGGCTGCTGTGGCACCAATGCTGCGCATATTGCCGCCATGCGCCAGGCCCTGGATGTGCCCACCCCTAGCGCCATTCCTTTGCCGCGGGTTTTGGTGTTGGAACGGCCCCAGCATGCAAAGGGGACGGCCGTTGCCGACGAACCCACCCAACTGGCTGAAGCGCTGCAGAACGGCCGTTTTGTGGCCACCGTGGAAATGAGTCCCCCTAAAGGCGTGGCCAGCCAGCGCCTGCTAGAAGGCGCCCACATGCTGCAAGAAGCCGGGGCCAACTTCCTCAACATCGCCGACAGCCCCCTGGCCCGTATGCGTATGAGCGCCTGGGCCGCCGCCTACCTGGTGCAAAAAGAAGTCGGCCTAGAAGCCGTCCTTCACTTTCCCACGCGGGGGCGTAACCTGTTACGCATTCAGGGGGATTTGTTGGCAGCCCACGCCCTGGGCATTCGCAACCTCTTTGTGGTCATGGGCGACCCCACGCGCATTGGGGACTTCCCCGAAGCGATGGACAGCTACGACATTGTGCCCACCGGCCTCATTCAGCTTATCAAGCAGCAGTTTAACACCGGCGTGGACAAATCTGGGGAATCCATAGACCAGCCCACGAATTTTTTCGTGGGCTGCGCCCTGAACCTGACCCCCAGCGACGTGGCGCGGGAGATGAAGCTGCTGCGCAAGAAAATACAAAGCGGGGCCGACTTTGCCCTGACCCAGCCCATTTTTGATCCCGAAGCGGCAAAATCTTTCATTGCCCAGTACCAAGAAACGTATCAGGAGCCAATTTTGCCCATCATTGCCGGCATTAAGCCGCTGTTTAACAGCCGCAATGCGGAGTTTTTGCACAATGAGGTGCCGGGCATGGTTATTCCTGACCTGCTGCGACAGCGTATGCGCGAGACGGAAACGCCACAAGAGGAAGGGGTGCGCATTGCCCAGGAGATATTGACAGCCATGCGACCGGTGGTTCAGGGTGTGTACATGATGCCCGCCTTTGGCCGCTATGATCTAGTAGCGGATGTGTTGGATGTACTCTCTTGATGGCGTGAGTTTGTGTGCATCACGGAGATTAAAAAAGCCTGCTGAATTTTCCAGCAGGCTTTTTTGTGCAAGGGGTGGCGTGGATGGCTAGATGGCCTGGCGCTGTTTTTTGCGGCGCAGCATGAGCAGGCCGCCGGTGGCTACTAGCAGCACGCTGCTGGCAAGCAGGCTGGCCCACCAGCCGCTTTGCTGGGCAGTGATGGTTTGCAGGGAAACGGCCGTTGGCGTTTCCTCACTGGTCAGCATAAAGGGGGAGAAGTCGGTGACGCCCGTCACTTGCAGTTGGTATGGCTCGGTGATGCATTGACGGCCGTCTGTGCCAAAGCTGTTATCCCGCGTTAACGTATCCCAACTGCTGCCATTCCAGTGGAAGGCGTTGAGCGTGCTACAGTCATTGCTACTCAATTCACTGCTTAGGAAAGAGAAGGTGAGAATTGAGCCGGGGTCACTGTTGCTGGAATCGGGGGAATTATCGGGCGCAATGTCGATGCAACGTTGCACCGTTTGCTCCGGGCCGCCAGCGGTGCAGTTTGCCAGGGCACGCACGCGCACGGTGGTGCCGCCCAGGTCAAAGCTATTGCCGTCAATGGTGATGGGGCCATAGTTGCCGTCGGCGAAGAATTGCACCGGGGCGCTGCCGTCTACCGCCTGCCTTTGCTCTAGCGTCCCTGCGTTTGCCAATGTGCCCAGGTTGAACCAGAGGCCATCGGCACGCAGGCTGCCGCCGCTGTTGACGGTGAGGGTGGCGCCGGTGGCGATGAGGACGCTGTTGGCGATACGGCCGTCGCTAATTTCTGGCGGGTTGCTGGCCGGGTAGTTGTATATCCCCACATTGTCCGCGGCGGTGGGCGCGGCGTAGCGGCTCCAGTTAGCGCCGTCGGCCCAATCGCTACTCTGGCTGCCGATCCAGGTGTTGAAAGCGGTCGAAGCGACCCAATCGTTGGCGGGGTCCATGTTGGTCATGGTTCCGTGGTGGGAGGAAACGGCCGTGTCATACACCGTCGTCACTGTACCATCATTCTCCTGGTCAAAGCGGTAGTAGGCGGCCAGGCCGCTTGTATTGTGGGCCAGGGTGCGGAATATGTTTTCCTGGATGGCGGCGGCGCTACGGGCGCTGTCCCACAGGCGCAGTTCGTCCAGTTGCCCCTCAAAGCCAGAACCGATGAGCAAATCGGCGTCGCTGGCGGTGCTGCCGCTGGAGACGCTGCCCACCAGAGCCCCATTCTTGTAGGCGTTCAGATTGCTGCCGTCATGGACCAGGGCAATGTGCGCCCATTCGCCGCTGGCATAGGGGATGCCGACGCGGTCTTCATCGCCGTCGTTGTTGTAGAGCCAGAGGCGGTCTGCGCCGCCAATGTCGGCACGGGCGATGCCCCAATGGGCATTGCCAATGAGAATGTCGCCATCAGCCGCGTTGGTTACTGATGCGGCGGAACCGGTGGGAGAGGCCCAGAGTTCGGCCGTTTTGGCGCTGGCCCAACTGCCGCCCAAAATGGTGCTGGCATTGACATTCAGCGCCACGACATCATCCCCACCAGCAAAAGCCAACGCATTGCGCGGCCCGGCAAAAGCGCCAGATGTGACCCATTGTGGGGGAATATTGTCTGTTCCAGGATATGGTGGGGAATTGTTTGCGCCGTCTAGTAAAGTGCCGTTATGATTATTACCAGAGTTGTCAGTGAGGATTGTGCCACTGCCATCAGACATTTGGTAATAAGCAGCTAAACCCGTTTGCGGTGTTAACGTGGAGTACATATCTTGACGGATTTGATCGCTTGTACGGGCAATGTTCCAGATCCGAACTTCATCAATGTGTCCTTCAAAAGTAAAATTTCTGTTTGTATCATTGATGATGATACCCCCGATGTAGAGAGTAGGTTGTGCTCCAGTGTTTGGTAGCTCGGTGGCACCACTGGCGATCTGGCTAATCAGAAGACCATTTTTATAGGCAGATAAGATGTTATTGTCATGTACTAAAGCAATGTGCGTCCATTCTCCAACTGTGTATGGAATGCCGATTGCGTCATAATTACCATCATAATTCCAGATCCAAATACGATCTTGCCCTCCGACTACTCCCTGCGATATGCCCCACCAACGGGGACGATCGCCAAAAATATTGTCACAGCGAGCAACATCGACAGGCGCTAGACAATAAGGCACCCCAGTAGGTTTAACCCATAAGCTAACCGTTTTCGTTTCCGTCCAGGTATGAGTTTCCATAATTGTGAGTGTTTCATCAAGAATCACAAGATCGCTATCATTGAACTCCAGGGCGTAGTCACCGGCGAAGGCGTGGGCGGGAGGAACCGGTATGTAGATAAACAGGGCAAGCAGCATGCTAAAAGCGAATAGGCTGCTGGCGAGAAGAATGGGGAGGCGGGAGGGTTTGGTCGTTATCATAATCAATCACACTCTTTATGGAAAGGGAATGTTATGCCGCTGTACAGATAGGCATTATCAGCACCGGGCATGGTTCACTGTAAGGCAAAATCATCTTTACAAATTTATCCGTAGCCGCGATTTCCAATCGCGCCAGAGTAAACGCGATTGGAAATCGCGGCTACTATGAGTTTATGGTTGACTTATTGCGAACTGGCTTAAGGTGGGAAAGTTAGCCAAAAATGTAGGGGTACACAGGGCGTATGCTTTTACTGCGTGCCAGCTTTTCCATTGCTGCTAGGGGAATGACCATGCCTAAAATGAACATGAGCAGCATGATGAGCAGCGGTAGTTGCAGCGCGGCAGGCGCCAGGCTGGTAAGGATGAAGAGTAAAAAGTCTATAAGCGGGAAGTGGATGAGGTAGAGGCCGTAGGAGCGTTTGCCGACCAGCTCGGCGCGGCGCACCTGGGGGATGCTGTTGCGGGAGATGAGGGGGGTGTAGAGGAGGCCAACGGCCGCAGCCACGTATTGTATGATGGGTAGCCAAATAACGTCGTAGGCGTGAAGCAGGTGGATGCCGAAAAGAAGGAGGATGAGGGCGAGCAACGGCCGTTGCCACCTGACCAACTGCGGATTAACCACCTTCGCATTCATGCTATACACCAACCCTAGCGGGAAATAGAGCGCATATTGCGCCAGCGTGCGCCCAATAAGCGGCACATCATCAGGCACCCACCCCGGAAAGCGGAACCCCAAAATGCCCGGCGCTTCAATATTCATAATCACCAACTGCCCCACCGCTGCCGCCAACAGCAGCAGCGCCCCCCGCCGCCCTCGCGCCCAGCGCACCATAAAGGGCGAAACCAGGTAGAAGAAAAACAGCAGCGGCACAAAATCAAACGGCGAACCAATAATTAGCTTTTTAATATACTCCGTGAACGGGTGTACCTCGCCATAATGAAAAAAAACCTCAACGTACAAAATAACCGACCAAAGCAGGTAAGGCCACAGCAGCCGCTTTAGCGCATTACACACAACCGTCCAAGAAACAGTCGGTGGTTCTCCTTTGGCCGCATACGCCAAAAACGCGCCGGAAATAAACAGAAAGAGGGGCACGGCGTAAATGCCCAGCTCGTAGAAGGGAGTCACAATGGCGGCGCCCACACCCGAGAGCGGCGCATACCCGGCGCGGACAACGGCCATATTGGTCAGGTCAATGGCGTGGTGGATGACAACTAGAAGAATGGCGGTGCCTCGTAAGGCGGCGAATTGGCGGTTCATAGTGAATAGTTTGTGTTCTGGTTGGGTTGGTTAGTTGGTTGGTTAGGAAGCGAACCAACTAACCAGCAAACTAACCAACGAATTACAGTGGTGGCGTGCGTAAATATTCTGTAGTGCGCCGCTTTTGCAAAATGTCGTCGTACACGCGCTGCACCTGCTCCTCGGCTAAATCCATCTCCGCAGCAACAACGGCCGTCGGAATTCCATTGTCCAACCCATACCAAATCAGATCCATCGTCTCAAAGGGCAGGCGGAAGAAGAACTCTTCCTGGGTGCTGCCCGCGCTGTACGTGTCTGATGTGGGCGGGCGCGTGCGAATCTCCTCTAAGATGCCCAAATGTTCGGCTAATTGGTATACCTGCGACTTGTACAGGTGGCCGATGGGCTTTACGTCCATTGCGCCATCCCCATACTTTACAAAAAAGCCCTGGTCATGCTCGTTGCGCTGGGGCGTGCCAATGACGGCAAAGTCGCGCAGTTCGGCGTGGTAGTAGAGCATGGCGGCGCGGCTGCGCTGCTTGAAGTTGGTGGCAGCCACAATTTGGCGGAACTGCGCCGGCCGCAGCCGTTTGGTTTCTTCACGGCCGTCGGGGGCAATAATGGTGGCGCTAAAGAAGTTGAGGGTGCGCCCTTCCATCAGGCCAGCGGGTAGGGTGATTTTGAGTTTGTAGGTGCTGTCGTATTCGGGGAAGATGTCGCGCACGGCCGTATCCCTTCGTTGGTATGCGCCAAAGCCAATCAGCGCCCCGGTCACGTCCTCTACTAGCGGCGTTAAGCCAAACTGTTGGCACACGGCGTGCCCCAGGCGGGCGCTATCTGGGCTAGACTCCATTTCCGGCAGCAGCAGCGTTACCAGCCGCTCCGCGCCCAGAGCTTGCACCGCCAGGGCCAGCACCACCGCCGAGTCAATGCCGCCGCTGACGCCCATAACACCCCCTTTGCGCTTTAGGGTGTCGAAAATATCGTGGCGCATCTTCTCGCAAATACGCGCCACTTCCGCTTCTGCATCCAGCTTCAAAATGTCACGATGAAATTCTTTACTCATAATCTCTATACGCTTTCTCTAACCTTCACAACTTCCTTACTGTCATCACCTGGGCCGATGGGCGGCAGGGGGGCAAAGTGAGCGATGAACTGCTGATGCACCAATTGGGTGGAGAGCAGCCCGGCCAGGGTCATGTCGTCGGTTTCGCCCAGGTGGCCGAAGCGGGTAATTTTTTTGACCAGGCTGGCAACGGCCGTGGCATTAAAATACCCCGCTGCTTCAATAGCTTGTGGCGACAACACCTCCGCCACCCAGGGCAGTGGCTGGCCATTGGGGAAAAAGCTGCGATGGATGGGGGCACGGTACGGCCGTTTCGGGCGATTCCAAATATTTTCCGGCAGCAAATCACGAAAAGCGCGTTTCAGAATGTACTTCTCATCCAGCCCGCGCAGCTTGTAATGGGGCGGCAGGCGGTTGGCAAACTCAATCACGCGGTGGTCCAGAAAAGGCACGCGCCCCTCCACCGCATTCGCCGCCGCCATGCGGTCTCCCTGGGAAGAGAGCAGGTACTCCGCCAGGAAAATGGTAATTTCCAGGTATTGGGCGCGAGATTGGGGGTGCCACTCCGCAAAATTGGGCGGTAAATTCAGCCCATCTAGCGGGTTGGCAGGCTGGTTGGCGAGGGCGTTTTGCAGCGCCGCGCCAAAAACGCGCTTGGTGCGCTGGTTATTGCGCCAGCGAATGGCGTGGGAGTAGTCCAGGGCGTTGACGTCGCCTAACCCCTTGCCAAAAAACTTTTGCAGGTAGGCGGTATTGCCCTGGGAAAGGTCGCCAATGTAGCCATACAGCTTTGTCAGCAGCAACGGCCGTAGCGGCGAATCTGGCTGCCGCGCCCAAAAACGACGAATCTTCGCCTCCTTGAAGATGTTGTAACCCGCCAAAAACTCATCCGCCCCCTCACCCGTTAGCACCACCTTAAAATCATGCTGCCGCACCAGCCGCGAAAGCAGGTAAAGCGGCGCCGGCGAAGTGCGCATGATGGGCGTTTCCGTATGCCAAATCACTTCCGGGAAAATCTCGCCAATCTCCTCGTGCGAGGCAGTGACAATGTGATGATGTGTGCCCAGGTGGGCGGCCATTTGTCGCTGGAACGCGCTCTCATCATACGCCTCGTCGGTAAAGGCAATAGAAAAGGTTTCCAGGCGGTTGCCCGTGTAATGGCGAATAATGGCCGTGATGGTCGAGGAATCTAACCCGCCGCTGAGGTACGCGCCTACGGGCACATCCGCCCGCAAGCGAATTTGCGTAGCGTCCACCAGCAGCTCGCGCAGTTGCGCCGCCGCCTCGTCCAGGCTCATTTGCGGCGGCAGCAGTTCACGCGCAGACGGGAAGGTGGGCTGCCAGTATGGCTCTATGCGCAGGTCGCCATCTTGTGCCAGTAACCAATGGCCGGGGGGCAAGGTGTAAATGTTTTTGAAGGGTGTACGCGGGGCCAGGGGACTCCAGTAGGTGAAAATTTGGTCCAGGGCGATGGGATCCATTTCGGCTTCGACCCGCTGATCTACCAGAATGGTTTTCATTTCGGAGCCGAAAATGAGGGCGCCCTGCTGGATGGTGTAGAACAACGGCCGTATGCCCACCCGATCTCGTGCCACAAACAGACTGCGTGCCCGCTCATTCCAAATGGCAAAAACAAACTGCCCAATCAGGTGCTCTACACAGGCTAGCCCGTACTCTTCATACAGGTGAATGATCACCTCGGTGTCGGAATCTGTTTTGAATTGGTGGCCCAACTTTTCTAGCTGCGGGCGCAACTCCACATAATTAAAAATTTCGCCGTTAAAGACAATCCACAGCGTACCATCTTCATTGCTGATGGGTTGTTGCCCGCCGCCCAGGTCAATAATGCTCAGTCGCGCATTGCCCAGGGCCACGCCGCTGCGCTCATCGGCAAAGGCGTACACGCCAAACTGGTCTGGGCCACGATAGCGAATAGCACCCAACATCCGCCGTATGTCGGCAGGGTCAATGGGGTGCTGCTGGGTCAGGTTAAGCGTGCCTACAATGCCACACATAGTCTATGTTCCGTAGTTTGTATTCCGTGTTCGGTTTACGGATAACCAATCACGATAAATCTTTCTTGGTAATTTTGCCACTGCTGGTTTTGGGCAATTCGGCGCGGAATTCGATGATTTGGGGAACCATGAAATCTTCCAGGTGGGTACGACAATGGCGCAAAATATCTTTTTCCGTCAGGCTGTTATCCTGGGTAACGACAAAGGCTTTAATCGCTTCGCCGAGAATGGGATCTGGCACGCCGATAACGGCCGTTTCCACCACCCCCGGCAAATCATACAGCACATTCTCCACTTCCTTCGGCGCCACCTTCTCACCCCGGCTTTTAATAATGTCGTCACCGCGCCCCACAAAATAGAAAAACCCCTCCTCATCCATGCGGAACAAGTCGCCACTGTAACACACCCGCTCGCCTGGCAAAGGGCCAGGGCGGTAACGGCGTGCCGTTGCCTCCGGGTTCTCCCAATAACCGCGCATCACGTGCCCCCCACGAATAACCAGCTCCCCAATTTGCCCAGGGCCAAGCCGGTTGCCCTCGCCATCCTCAATCCACACCTCTGTACCCGGAATGGCAACGCCCACCGAGCCGGGGCGCTGCGGCAACTGTTCCGGCGGCAGGTAGAGGGTACGCTTGGTTTCCGTCAGGCCATACATAGAGTACATAGTCGCCCAGGGAAAGATTTCGCCAATCTTTTTAATGTGGCTGGGGGGGAGGGCCGCAGCCGTATTAGTAATGTAACGCAAGTGCCGCAAATCATAGGCACTCAAATCCATGTTAAGCAAAATAGCAAAAATAGTGGGCACGCCGGGAAAGCCTGTTACCCGTTCCTCCTCCATGCGCTTGAGCGCCTGTGCCGGGTAGGTAAACCCCTTTTCCAACACTAGCGTGCCGCCAAACTTAAAGACCATCAGCAGTTGGTACAGCCCATAGTCAAAAGAGAGAGGCGAAAAGCAAATCACAATGTCGTCGGGCACGTTTTGCAGGTAAGTGATGATGGAGGAGGCGGCAAAAACCACATTGGCGTGGGCCGACATCACCCCTTTGGGGTCGCCAGTGCTGCCGGAAGTGTAAATGAGGCAAGCTAAATCCTGGTCAATGGTTTGGCGTGGCGGGCGGGTGGTGGAATATTGGGCCTGAATGGCGGCAAAGGTGGTGGCCTGGGTGCGCTGGGTGGCGGCTTCGTCGGCCCCTTTGTCGGTAAAAATGGTGGAGATTATCGAGGGGGCCTTTGCCAGGACCCCATCGACAACCTGGGCCTGGCGGGCGCGGGCCACCAAAGCGGTGGCGCGGCAGTTGTTGACCATGTAGGTGAGCTTTTCTTCCTTGGTGGTGGGGTTGGCAACTACGAAGACAGCGTTGGCTTTTAGCGCAGCAAAAATCCCGACGACTAGCTCGATGCTGTTGGGCAGGAATAGAACGACGCGGTCTCCCCGCGCTACCCCATGGGCGCGGAGGGCGTTAGCCAGGCGGTTGGCCTGGGCGTCAATTTCGGCGTAGGTAAGACGCTGCCCCGCACAAATGAGCGCGACCTTGTGGGGGAAATGGGTCGCGCTGTATTCTAGGAAGTCGTTAACCAGTAACATAGGCGCTTAGCCGCTTTTGCGTTGGATGTAGGCGGCAAGTTGGTTAACGGAGTCGAAGTTATCGGGGACAATCTCTTCGTCGGCGACGGTAAGGCCGAAGTTGTCTTCCACAAATAGTACCAACTCCATGACGCCGGTGGAGTCTACGACTTCCTCTTCCAAAAATGAGGCGTTGTCGTCCAAGGTGAATCCGTCGTCGCTAAATAGGAAGTTTTCTGCCAGGTATTGTCGAATTTGCTTCTTAATATCCATGTTTATCCTTCTGCCTGAGTTTATGGCGTTGTTGATTAGTTTGTGCAGGCACCTTTTTGGCCCTAGGGGATTATGTTAGGGGTATTGTCTTGCGATTTTACTTACGTCTGGGAGGTGTAACTGTGATGGATGAAGGTGATGACGCTTTCCAGGGTTTGTGTTTGTGCCCAGCTTTGGGCGGCGGCAAATTGTGTGGGGGTGAATTGGTTTTGGTCTTGTTGAACGTTTTCGCGGATCTCTTGGGCAGTGGCTTTATGGTTTAGCACAAAGGCCAGCAGGCGGGCGGCGTGAGTTTTGTGTTGCTGTACCAGGCTAAGGCGACTGAAGGCGGCAATGATTTCTAGCACGAGCTTGATGTCGCCGCTGTTGTGGGCCAGGGTGAGGGCTTCAGTGAGTTGGGTTTGGGCGGTGGCATAGTCTGTGGTGGAGGTGGCGATGTCGCCTAACCCTACGAGGGCTACGGCCGTTCCTCGTTCATCGCTCATTTCTCGTTTAAGGGTCAGGCTTTCTGTGAGCAGTGTTCGCGCTTCCTCATAATTGCCTTGTTTGGCTGCCAGCCGCCCGGCGTTTGCCAGGGTAGTAGACGCCCCGTGCTTGTGGTTGTGGGCGATGAACAAACGACTGCAGGTCAGATAGTGTTCTTGGGCGGCGGCAAAGTCGCCCATGGCTTGGGCCACATTGCCCAGGTTGTTGCGGGTCATGGCTTCGCCCAGTTCGTCGCCGAGTTGGCGGTAAATGGCTATGGATTGCGTAAAGTGATCTTGAGCCAGGGCGTAATCTCCTTGAGCTTTGGCGCAGCTGCCCAAAAAATTGTGGCAGAAGCCCATGCCGTCTTGGTCGCCCAACGCTTTTGCCAATTCCAGGCTTTGCTGGGCCATTTGGGTGGCCTGAGAAAAGTTGCCGGCATAAAAGGCGGTGATGGCGGCATAGCCTAGCAGGGCAGAAAGGCGCGGTGGATCATCAACGTGTTGTAGAATGTGCAGGGCTTCTTCCAGGTGTTGTGTGGCGGTTTCGAGCTGCCCAATGTGGATGTGCATGCGTGCTTTGCGCCCTAGCAGTTCGCTGCGGGTTTGGGCTTGGATGTCGGTGGGTTCTGCCGTGGCGGGCAATTGATTCAGGGCGTATTCGAAGGCGGCGATGCCCTCGCGGAACCAGCTTTCGGCGCTGTAGAAGCTGTGGAGGGTAACGGCCGTTTGGAGCAGGTCATTGTACTGTTGCTGGGCGGCAGCCCATTGCCAGGCCGCACGCACGTTGCCTAACTCTTGCTGAATGGCGTGGCGCATTTCTAGCTCTTGCGCTTTGCCCTGGTTGGCGAGGAAGTGCAGATAGTAGGTGGCGTGCTGCTGCTGGGTGGCGTGGCGGTCGTGGGGTTGGGTGGCGAGTTGTTCGGCCGCATATTGGCTGAGCATGGGGTGCATGTGGTAACGGCCGTTTTCTACATGCAGCAGCGCCCTATCTACCAGGGTGGCCATTGTAGCAGGGGTGGCGGAGGCAACGGCCGTTGCTGCTTCGGGGGTAAATCCACCCCGAAAGACACCCATTTTGGCAAACACTTGCTGCGTTTCTGGTGTTAAAAGTTGCCAGGTGTAGCCAAACACAGCCCGCAGGCTGCGGTGACGTTCCGGCACATTGCGCACCTTTGCCGCCAAAAAATCTAGTCCGTGGGCAATTTCCTGGGCAATTTGAGGCGGCGAAAATTGGCGAATCCAGGCGGTAGCTAGCTCAATACCCAGCGGCATCCCTTGCAGCAACTGACAAATTTGGTTAATGGCTTGTTGATCGATGGCGGAAGGGGTGTATTGAGGGCGTAGGCGTCGGGCAATTTGCAGGAATAGCTGCACGGCGGCAGGGGTAACGACCGTTGTTTCATCAGTCGCCGTCTCCAAGCCCGCCACGTCTATCAGCCATTCCTCCTGCAAATAAAGAGGTTCTTGCGAAGTGACCAGGAGCTTGAGCTGGGGCGCGGCGGCAAGCAGTTGCGCCAGTAGTTCTGTGCCTTCCGCCAGCTGCTCGAAATTGTCTAGTACCAGCAGCAGTTCCCGCTGCGCTACGTGTTCTATAAGCTGGGTGGTAGGCTCTGCTTTGCCGCCCAAGGGTACGCCCAGGGCGGCAGCAATGGTGGGAGCCAGCAATTCGGCATCTTGAAGATCTGCCAGGGGCACGTACCATATGCCATGCAAGAATTGACCCGGTTGCCAGGTGGCTAGATGGCGGGCGGTCTCGATGGCCAGGCGGGTTTTGCCCATGCCGCCAGCCCCTAGCAGTGTGACCAGACGACAGGTAGGGTTCCTTAGTTTGGCGAGCAGCTCTGCTTGCTCTTGGGCACGACCCACAAAATGGGGTAGGGGCGGAGGTAGGTGGGGTGCAGGCGTTTCGCGGGCGGTAAGAATTTGGGCGTGCCGGGCGCGGGTTTCGGAGGCTGGCTCTACGCCGAGTTCATTTTCTAGAATCTGGCAGCAGGTGTCATATTGCTGTAAGGCGGCATTGTATTGCCCGGTGCGGGCCAACAGGAGCATTTTTTGGCGATGGGCGTGTTCGCTGAGGTTGTTCAGTTGCAGGAGATGGTCGGCGAAGGATAGCGCGGTGGTATATGCGCTCTGGCTGGTGTGGTGGTGGACGAGTTGCTCGAGGAGGGTAACGGCCGTTCTTTGTAGCCTTTCTCGCTCAATAAGTGCCCATTCTTCAAAACCACGACTATCGCGCAAGTAAAACCCATCAAGAAAATGACCCTGATAGAGGGTAATAGCTTGCTGGGCGCGGTCAGGGTTGGTTTGCGCATTTTCAGCGTGTTGCTGGAACTCAGCCACGTCTAGTTGGTAAGCCGTGGCGTGGTTAAAGCCGACGGTTTGGCGCGTGATGAGTAAATAGGGCTTGAATGCCCGGCGCAAGGTGGAAAGAACGGAGCGCAAGTTCGCCAGGGCCTGCTCTTGGGAACGATCGTCCCATAATAGTTCCGCCAGGTGCTCGCGGGGGAACGGCCGTTGGTGGCATACCAGGTACACTAGCAACGCCTCTGCTTTGCGTGTTGGCAAACTAGCTACCGCCTTGCCGCCGAGTTCCAGATGGACGCCCCCTAAGAGCCGAATGATCAAGAGGTTACTACTTTTGCTTTGCATGCTCTAGCTCGTCAAGCTTGTCAGCCATTGGGTTTGGCTGATAATTACATTGTAACCTGACTTGCGGAAATGCAGAAATGTAGGCGCGCTTTGGAGGTTCGCTATGGGTATGTGGAAGGTGTTTGTGTGGTTAACGGCCGTGGCCCTGGCTTTATCTGGCTGCAGTAACCGCCCCCAAATAGAGTATCGCATTAGCGGGACGGCTGCCGAGGTGGAAGTTTTTTACCGCAACGACCAGGGGGATATGGTGCAAGAAAGGGTTGAACCTCCCTGGACCCTTGATTTTCGCGGGGAAGATCCTTTTGCCTTTGAGCTAAGCGCCTATGGCGACGGCCGTAGCGGCACGGTAGCCTGTGCCGTGTGGATAAACGGGCAGGAAGTAGGCAGCGCGGAAGGGAAATCTTACGCGGAGTGTTTTGGGGAGTTTGCGCAAGGCGTCTCGCACTTTCGCGGGCGGTTTGACGTACCTGGTGAATGAACCGCGTGGACAAAAGCGGCCAGGCAAGCACACGCATCACCCACTTTGTAGTGAGCAGCCTGCAAAAAGCCCTGATCATTTATTTACCGAACGTTCTCTGGTTATCCGGGAAAACCGGCGCACCGTCTTGGAATTCGGAGGATATAGCTCCATTTACAGGTTTATCACCTTTTGCCTTAGGCTTGTTGGGGATTCTTAAACTCCTGGCTATACTTTACCCCTGAAACGGCGACGCATTTGCCGATTCCCAATTTTGGAGGAGACGATGACCTTAGTCATGAAATTTGGTGGGACGTCTGTGGGCAGCGCCCAGGCCGTGCGTGACACGGCCGTGCTCATTCTGCAAGCCCATAAAGAGTGGGGCAGTGTGATTGTTGTGGCATCAGCCATGGGTCCCACGCCGGTGAAGGTGACAGATTTGCTGCTGCGCGGCGCCCACTCGGCCGCCGCAGGCGATGGCGAAACCTTTAAGCGCGTCGCCGAAGAGCTGCAGCAAATCCATTACGAAGCGATAGATGGGCTGCTGGAGCCAGAGGGTGAACGGCAGCGCGCCCTGGCTGATAACGCCCAGTACATCACCCGCTATGAGAATTTATGTAAAGCCGTGCTGGTGCTGGGCGAGCTGACGCCTCGCGCCCTGGACGCCATTAGCGGCATGGGGGAGCAGATGAGTGTGCGCATTCTGGCTGCTTACTTACGCCAGATTGGCTTGCCGGCGGAGGCCGTTGACGCCACGGAACTGATTGTCACCGACGGTAATTTTCAAGCGGCCATGCCCCTGTTGCCCAGGACAAAATCAAAGACGCGGGTGCGCATACGGCCGTTACTCGATCAGGGCGTCATCCCCATAGTCACGGGCTTTATTGCTGCCACCGAGGGCGGCGTAACCACCACCCTGGGGCGCGGCGGTTCTGACTACAGCGCCGCCATTTTGGGGCAAGCCTTGGAAGTAGACGAAGTGTGGATTTGGACCGACGTGGATGGCGTGATGACCACAGACCCGCGCCTGGTAAGCAATGCGCGCTCCATTCCCACCCTCACTTACCGAGAAGTGTCGGAACTGGCTTACTATGGTGCCAGGGTGCTGCACCCCAAAACCATGCGCCCTTGCATTGAAAGCGATATTCCGCTGCGCATTAAAAACACCTTTAACCCCACTCATCCCGGCACGGTGATCGTCGCTGATGACCAAAATGGTCATGGGGGCATCAAAGCGGTGACGGCAATCAAAAATTTGAGCCTGATTACGGTGGAAGGGAAGGGGATGATGGGCGTGCCCGGTATTGCGGCGCGTACTTTTGGCGCCGTGGCGCGGGCGGACGTTAGCGTGTTGCTTATTAGCCAGGCCTCTTCGGAGCAGTCCATCAGCTTTGCTACGCCGGACGCGTCGGCGGAGGAGGTGCTGCATGCCCTGGAGACGGAGTTTGCGCCAGAGCTGCAACGGCAGGATATTGACCGCATTTGGGCGCAGCATGAGGTAGCAATTGTTACGGCTGTGGGCGCAGGCATGCGGGGCACACCGGGCGTGGCCGGCCGAATTTTTACAGCCCTGGGGCAACAAGAGACGAACATCATCGCCATTGCCCAGGGTTCTTCGGAATGCAGCATTAGCATGGTGGTGGATGGCGCCGATATGGCGGCAGCGGTGGCTGAAATCCACGCCCTCATTTAACCGGAGTTAATTTCCAACTTAATAGTTGCTTTGTACTTCCTTAACGGCCGTCAATTTCCGACTTAACAAATTGGGTAGAAATCTGCCGCTTGCCATCCCATAATCCCGCACAGTAAATTTCACAACAGCGCAGCCGGTTAGCAACTAACTAATTTGCTGACCGGCCAAAGGCGCAAAAAGGAGAGAACTGTGATGCGGAAGTTGAGCTTTATTTTGTTGCTGGCCCTGCTATTGGTGGCCTGTGGCGGTGCAGAACAGGCGGAAAGCGAGCGCCTGGTCATTTATTCTGGACGCAGCGAAAGTCTGGTGCAGCCCATTATTGACCAGTTTCAAGAAGAAACGGGTATTCAGGTGGATGTGCGCTATGGGGGCACGGCGGAAATGGCGGCGACCTTGCTGGAAGAGGGCGGCAATAGCCCGGCTGACATCTTTTATGCCCAAGACCCCGGCGGATTGGGGGCGGTGGCTGCTGAAGGGATGTTGACACAACTGCCGGCGGCCATTTTGGAACAAGTTGCGCCCCGTTTTGCGGCGGAGAGTGGCGAGTGGGTGGGCATTTCGGGCCGGGCGCGGGTGGTGGTGTACAATACCGCTACCTTAACGGAGGCAGATTTGCCCGCTGATTTGTGGGGCTTTACGGAACCGGCGTGGAACGGCCGTATTGGTTGGGCGCCCACCAACGGCTCCTTTCAGGCTATGGTTACCGGCATGAGAGCCATTTGGGGCGAAGAAGAGACCCGCCGCTGGCTGGCGGGCATTCAGGCCAACAACCCGGTAGTTTATGAAGGCAACACGCCCATTGTAGCTGCCGTAGCTGCCGGTGAAGTAGAGGTCGGTTTTGTCAACCATTATTACCTTTACCGCTTTTTAGCGGAAGAGGGCGAAGGGTTTGCGGCCCGCAACTACTTTTTGCCCGGCGGTGGTCCTGGTTCTCTCATCATGGTTTCTGGCGCAGGCATTTTGCAAACTGCCCCCAATGCCGCCAATGCCCAGCGCTTTGTTGAGTTTTTGCTCAGCGCCGAGAGTCAGCAATATTTTGCCGACCAAACCTACGAATATCCGGTGGTGGCGGGCGTGGCGATTAACCCGCTGCTGCCCCCCCTGGCAGAACTGGAGGCCGAGGCGGTAAGCATTAACCTAAGCGACATGGCCGACTTGCCGGGCACGGCGGCGATGTTGAGCGAGTTGGGTATTTTACCCTAGAGGAAGTGGGGATTGGTGATTTGAAGTGGGGTTTTTCAAGTCGCCAATCTCCATGCTTTGCTCACTCGTTTTTGAGCGATTGTGTGCGTGTTTATGACAACTATTGCCGTTCATTGTCAAAATTTAGCGAAGCGTTTTGGGGATTTCACGGCCGTTTCCGAAGTGAGCTTCACCGTGGGGCGTGGGGAGATTATGGCCCTGGTTGGCCCTAGTGGCTGCGGCAAAACCACCACCCTGCGCCTGATGGCTGGGTTCGAGCAGGTGGATGACGGCCGTATCACCATTGGCGGGCAGCTTGTAGACGACGGCCGTACTGTGCTGCCCACCGAAAAACGGCGTGTGGGCATGGTCTTTCAAGATTACGCCATCTTCCCCCACCTGAGCGTAGCCGACAACGTGGCCTTTGGCCTGAGGGGCGGACAGAAAAAACATCCCCAGCGCGTAACAGAAATGCTCACTTTTGTGGGGCTGGCTGGCCTGGGAGAGCGCATGCCCCACGAGCTGAGCGGCGGGCAGCAGCAGCGGGTGGCTCTGGCCCGCGCCCTGGCTCCCGAACCAGCGGTGCTGCTGCTGGATGAGCCATTTTCTAACCTGGACGCCGCCCTCCGCCAGGAGGTGCGGGCAGAGGTGCGTCATTTGCTGAAGCGCAGTGGGGTCACGGCCGTTTTCGTCACCCACGATCAGGCAGAGGCGCTGTTTATGGGCGACCAGGTGGCGGTGATGAACAGCGGGCGGTTGGAGCAAATGGGGCCACCGGAGGTGGTCTTTCACCAGCCGCGCACGCGCTTTGTGGCCGAATTTTTGGGCAATGCCGACTTTGTGCCGGGCACGGCGGTGACCGGTGGGGTGCAAACGCCGCTGGGTTTGCTGCCCCAGCCGGTGAGGGTGTCGCCGGGCACGGCGGTGACCATTGCCGTGCGCCCCGATGATATTTTTTTGCAGGTGGCCCAGGAAGAGGTACTGGTGAACGGCCGTGTCCTTGACCGCCAGTTCTTGGGCATTGCCTACCTGTATGCCATTGGCCTGACCGAGGGCACGGTGGTGCATAGCTGGCAGCCCCACACGGTAAATGTGCCCTTGGGAACGGCCGTCCAGGTTGGTTTTCGCCATGAGCATGCGTTTTCGTGCTTTGTGGGGGGCACGGCCGTCTAAAAGGTACTCAAAAAATACGCACCAAGCCGCGCCTTTATCAGGCTTGCTAGAGAGGCTTTTCAATGGCCAAGACATTATGTGAACTAAAGAAACTGCCTAAAGAAAACCCCGCTCTGTTTATTCCCCTGGTAAACAAGCCTCGTTTTCTTTGTGCCAAATGTGGACGTGTGGCCAATAAAAAAAGAACCTTTGCCAGCCGCAAAAAATGCCCTAACCGCTGACCCTCCCCCAGGTATTCCCTGACGGCTGTGTGGACAATTTAGCAGCCCAATTCCTAATTGAACCCCGGTTAACTTTCAACTGAACCTGTACTTAATGACAATCGGCATAAACAGGACTGACAAATGTCATTGCCGCAGGTAACCCTATTTCGTATGATCAAGCTGAACTTTAGACTTAATTTTTAGGTTTCCCTTAAAACCCGGCATGAAGCACGAATCTTTTAACGAAAGCGTCGAGATGTACCTCAAAACTATCAGCGAGTTGTCTGAAGATGACGCCCTGGTTCCCATTTCCGCTCTGGCAGAGCAGTTGGGCGTTTCCACCGTCTCTGCTACTGAGATGGTACACCGCCTGCGTGAGCAGGGATTGCTTGATCATACCCCCTACAAAGGGGTTACGTTGACGAAAGATGGTGGTCGTCGTGCCTGCCGCGTCATTCGCCGCCATCGTCTTTGGGAGCGTTTTTTGGCTGACTACCTGGGTTTGCCCTGGCAGCAAGTCCATGACTTTGCCTGCCAGTTAGAGCATGCCACCGCTGACGAAGTGACCGAAGCGCTGGCTATCTTTCTGGGGCATCCGCAAACCTGTCCGCACGGTAATCCCATTCCTTCGCCCGACTGGGACACACCCCCTGTGGTCGACCAACCCCTGGATGAATGGTCGCCGGGAGACCAGGGCACCATTACACGCATTCACCCCGAGAGTATTTTGCTGCTGGATTACCTGGCCGGACGGGGGATTCAGCCAGGGAAGCTTGTTACCTTTACCGAAGTTGCGCCCTTCAATGGTCCACTCATGATGGAAATTGGCGGGGAAACCCATGCTTTGGGGCGCGAAATTGCCGCCCACATTTTTGGGAGACGGATCAATGCTTGAGCGAAAAACCTCTACAGAGGGTTTGTGCCCTCTGACAATGGCGCCTGTGGGCCAAAATGTGCGGCTATGCAAACTGTGCGGCGGGCGGAGAATGGCGCATCGTCTGGCAGAGCTGGGTTTGACCCCTGGTGTGTGCCTGCGTATTGTGCAGGATGCCGGCGGTCCGCTGCTCATTTCAGTGCGGGATTCGCGCATTGCTTTAGGACGAGGCATTGCCAGCAAGCTGCAGGTGCAGTGGATTGGCGATGCGGAAGGTGGGGATTAGGGATTGTGTCCCTGGCATTTAACGGTTTGATGATATGATGCATACGGTTCGCGTGGCTCTGGCTGGAAATCCGAACACGGGTAAAAGCACTCTTTTTAATGCTTTGACAGGCGCAAATCAGCGTGTTGGCAATTGGCCGGGCAAAACGGTGATGCAAAAGCTGGGCTGGTTTACGGTCCGGGGTGTGCATTTTGAGGTGTTGGATTTGCCGGGAACCTATAGTCTTTCTGCGTTTTCGCCTGATGAGCAAGTTGCGCGGGATTACATTGTGCACGAACAGCCGGACGTGGTGGTGAATGTGGTGGATGCTACCAATTTGGAGCGCAATTTGTACCTGACGGCGCAAATTATGGAGACTGGGGTGCAGCTTTTATTGGTGCTGAATATGCAAGATTTGGCGCTGCGGCGAGGATATGAGGTGGACGCGGCGAAGTTGTCTTTGTTGCTGGGTGGGGTGCCGGTGGTGCCAGCGGTGGCGGCGCGACAAGAGGGGTTGGATGCGCTGCGGGAGGCGTTATACCAAATGGCGCAGCATTTGATGCCGCCAACCGGTTTGTTTTCTGGCGATGGTCGGCAAGGGGAACTCCATGCCCAACGTACTGTATTCAGCACCCACTGCCATTAGTTACAGCCCGCCGCTGGAGGCGGAGATTTCGCGGCTGGTGAGGGTGATTACGGGATTGGCGGAGGTGAACGGCCGTGTCCCGGCACGCTGGTTAGCCATTCAACTGCTGGAGGGGGACGAAACCCTCCTGGCGGAGTTGGGGCAGGAGGAGCAGGTGGTGCTGGCAGCGGCCGTGGCCCAAAGCACCCAAAATCTGCAACCCCACTATGGCGAAGACGTGGATCTGGCCATTACCGACGAGCGTTACCAGTTTGTTCATAAACTGGTGGGGCAGGTGTTGACTGCCCCGCAGGTCACCTGGAGCCTTTCCGATCGCCTGGACCGCATTATTACCAACCGCTGGTTAGGCATCCCCATTTTCTTAGCCCTGATGTACGTCGTTTTCAGTTTGGTGCAGAACGTCTCTGCGCCATTTTTGGAGTGGGTAGATAGTGTCATGGGTGGCCCCATTTCCCGGTGGGTAGTCACGGCGCTGACCTGGGTAAAGGCGCCGGACTGGTTCATGTCGCTGCTGGTGGATGGCGTCATTGCTGGCGTGGGGGGCGTGCTTACTTTTTTACCCGGTTTGTTGGTGATGTATCTGGCCCTGGCGGTGTTGGAAGATAGCGGCTACCTGGCCCGGGCCGCTTTTGTAATGGACCGCAGCATGAGCAAGCTGGGGCTGCACGGCCGTTCCTTTGTGCCCATGATTTTGGGGTTTGGCTGCAACGTGCCCGCCATTTACGCCACGCGCACCATTGAGAGTAAGCGCGCGCGCATCCTCACCGGTCTGCTCATTCCCTTCATGTCTTGTTCGGCGCGGCTGCCGGTTTACGTGATTTTTGGGTTGGCATTTTTCCCGCGGAATGGCAGTCTGGTCATTTGGGGACTGTACCTCATTGGCATTGTCATCGCGGCTGGCGTGGGGCTGTTGCTTTCGCGCACCTTGTTTCGAGACGAACCCGCGGGCATTTTGTTGATGGAGATGCCCAGCTATCGCTGGCCATCTGCCCGGCGGGTGCTGGCCTATACCTGGGCAGAATCTGCTTCTTTTGTGCGTAAGGCGGGTTCGTTTATTTTGCTAGGCACCATGGTGTTTTGGCTGCTGCTCAATGTACCCTGGGGCGTGACGGATCCACAAGAAAGCCTCTTTGGTCAGGTAAGCGGGGCTGTGGCGCCGGTGCTGACTCCAGCAGGTTTTGGGGAGTGGCGGGCCAGTGGGGCATTGTTGACCGGCCTGCTGGCGAAGGAGATGGTTGTTTCGACGCTGGCCCAGGTGTACGTGGGCGAGGGGGAAGAGGCGGTAACAGACACGGCCGTTTCCGTCAATTTGTGGGCTGATTTGCGGGAGATAGGGTTGGGGTTGGTAACGGCCGTGGTGGAAGCTGGTAAGCAATTACTGGAAACCCTGACTCCTGGGGTGACGTTGTTTTCCAGTGGGGTGGAAGAGGGTGATACAGCCCTTACAATAGCTTTACGCCAGGCATTTACCCCCCTGAGCGCTTTTGCGTTTCTTATGTTTGTCCTTCTCTATGTACCCTGCATTGCCACCATTGGCGCCCAAATTGCTGAATTTGGCTGGCGCTGGGCGGCGCTTTCGGTGGCAATTACGCTGGTAGTGCCCTGGGCCCTGGCCACAGTCGTTTACCAGGTTGGTAGTTGGCTACCACTCACCAGCCACTAGGAATCATTCACCCCAACATGCTTCAGCAAATTCTCTCCCTCTTCCGCCACAGTCAAGGCATTCCGCTCACCGCTGAAGTGGTGGCGCGGCAGCTCAACCTGCCGCCAGCCGTGGTGGAGCAGTTGCTAAGAACTCTGGTGCAGCGCGGGCGGCTGACTTGGGTTGATCAGGGCTGCACAGGCTGCCAGGTGTGCCCGCTGAAGGTGATTTGTGCCGGAATGCCGCCCATTCCGCAGCGCGGTTACAGGCTGGTAGAGGAGAATGGTTAACGATTGTCGCTTACCGGTGATGGACGGTTTCTTGCCGGTTAAACCTGCGCCTTAATTTCTCTTCACCTGACGCTAACCTACCTTCACCAACAGTGATTTTCCGTTATGTTATTGTGGCACGCTTTTCTTCGTTTTGGCTTTCGCCTGCTCTACCAGGAACTTGCCTGGACGTATGACGGAGTGAGTTGGGCCGTCTCGCTGGGGGAATGGCGGCGCTGGCAGCGGGCGGCGCTTCCTTACGTCCAGGGGAAACGGGTGCTGGAAATTGGGCACGGGCCAGGACACATGCTGCTGGCTTTACAGTTAGCGGGTTTTCGCGTCATGGGGTTGGATTTATCGCCGCAGATGGGACGGCTGGCGCGGCGGCGCGCGCCTGCGGTGCCGTTGGTGCGGGGCCGGGTGCCGGCATTGCCCTATGCGCCCGGCAGCTTTGACACGGTGCTGGCGACTTTCCCTACCGAGTACATTCTTGAAGAGGAAACGTTGACGGCCGTTGCCCGCGTGTTGCGGCCGCACGGCCGTTTCCTCATCATTCCCGAAGGCCACCTTACGGGTAGCGGCCCCTTGCATTCCTTTATCGAGGGGCTCTTTCGCGTGACCGGGCAGCGACAATCGGCTGCCCCAGAGCCGTGGGATCCTTATTTTGCACGTTTACGTGCTGCAGGCTTTGTGGTAACGGTTGAGCAAATATCCTTTCGTCGCAGCGCCGCCACCCTACTCGTGTGCCAGAAGCCAGTAGAGGGTGCCCGGTAAGCAATCATGGGCAACAGTGAACGGTGAGCTGTTCGCTAACTGATTACCCATCACCAACTTCTTGCGGGTAGCCGCAAGCCGATTACCCAAAAATGAGTGGTTCTCGCGCCTGGATAATGGCGTTGGTACAATGGCCCGGTATGAGCGACCAACTTGCCGTGAATGAAAAAAGCCTCAATACGCCGGCTGGCTTGCGGGAAAAAACGCTGTTATTGTTGGTAACGGCCGTTGTTTTACTCCTCGATCAATTCAGCAAACTCATCGTCGAGGCCCACCTGCCGCTGTACACCAGTTGGACGCCCTGGCCTGAAGTCGCGCACCTGTTTCAGTTGACCCACGCCACCAACACCGGCGCGGCTTTTGGCCTTTTCCCTGGTGGCAGCCTTTTTTTCACCGTGTTGGCCATGGTCGTTTCTCTGTTCATTTTGTTCTACAACCACATTTTACCTGCCGGTCAGCCGCTGCTGCGCCTGGGGTTGGGCTTACAGTTAGGCGGGGCGCTGGGTAATTTGCTAGACCGCTTGCGCCTGGGATACGTTACCGATTTCCTTGATTTCGGTCCCTGGCCAATTTTCAACGTGGCCGATACGGCCATTGTGAGCGGCGTGGTGGTGTTGGTTTGGTTGCTGCTGCGTGAGTGGCGGGCTGAAGCCGAGTGGCGGGCTGAAGCCGCGCAGGGGCAGCCCAAGGAAGATTCGGAGCTTGTGGATGAGTGGTCAACCAATTGAAATAGTGTTGACGCTGGATTACCCCGGTGAGCGGCTAGACAAGGCGTTGACCAGGGCCATGCCCCAACTTTCGCGGATGCAGTGGCAGCGGTTGATTGAGGAGGGGATGGTGCGCTTAGGGGAACGGCCGTTGACCAAAGCCAGCCTGAAACTGGAAGGGGGAGAGCAAGTCACGGCCATCCTGCCCGAAGTGCAGCCCACCGACCTGCTGCCAGAAGACATCCCCCTGGATGTACGTTACGAAGACAGCGACATCCTTGTCATCAACAAACCGGCGGGCATGGTGGTTCATCCGGGGACAGGACATTACACCGGCACGCTGGCCAACGCTGTGCTGCACCGCTGCCCTGACATTCAAGGTGTAGGTGGTGAAATGCGCCCCGGCATTGTCCATCGCCTGGATAAGCAAACCTCTGGCCTGATTGTCGTCGCCAAAAATGATCAAGCCCTCTGGTATGTGCAGAAGCAGTTTAAGAAGCGCACGGTTAAAAAAAAGTACCTGGCCCTGGTGGAGGGGCAGCTTCAACCACCGGCGGCGCTCATTGACGCCCCCATTGGCCGCGATCCTACCCAGCGCAAAAAAATGGCGGTGATTCGCCCCAATACCAGCCATTCTCTCTACGGCCGTCCGGCCCAAACCCAGTACCGTACTCTGGCGGCTTATGATGATTTCACCTATATTGAATGTGATTTGCTGACGGGGCGCACCCACCAGATTCGCGTACACATGGCGTACATCAAGCATCCGATAGTGGGAGACACCATTTACGGCCGTCGCCAGCGCAAGTTTGACCTGTACCGCTACTTCCTGCACGCTGCCGAACTGACCCTGCAACGGCCGTCGGATGAGCAAGAGCTTACCCTCCAGGCCGAACTACCACCTGAACTACAAACCATTCTCAATTATTTAGACATGCAATAAGTAAAACTACGCCTTGCTATTGGGGGCAACCGGAATAGAAAGATAAAACGTACTGCCTTCCCCCATTTCACTCTGGCACCACACCCGGCCCCCGTGCTTCTCCGCAATAGACTTTACCAGGGCCAGCCCCAATCCAGAGCCACTCTTTTTCTCGCTACCCCGTTGCTGCACCCGGTAAAACTTTTCAAACACGCGCATCTGCACCTCTTTCGGAATGCCTGGCCCCTGGTCTTTGACGCTAATTACGACCTCGCCATTAATTTGCTCGGCGCGGAGAAGCATTTCACCACTGTTTTCAGCATATTTAATACCATTGTCCAGGTAGTTGGTAATGGCCTGGCGCAGCAATGCCGAATCGCCATATACGGGCGAAATGTTCTTGGGCACGTCCACTTGCAGCCGAATCCCATTGAGATGTGTATGCTGCCAATATTGTTCAGCGATATCGGTGAGCAACGGTGCTACCTCCACCCGCTCAAACATCATCTCTACGCCAGCCTCAATGCGCCCTAAGTCAAGGAGATCGTTGACCATTTGGGACATGCGGTCAATACCACCTAATATCTTCTCAATGTATTCTTTTTGGCGCTCGTTCAAATCTCCCATCATGGGCAGCATCGTCGTGTAGCCGCGCATAAAAGTCAACGGGCTGCGCAAGTCATGGGAAACGGTAGACACGAATTCCGATTTTAGTTGGTCTACTTCCTTGTAATGGGTGATGTCGGTTAGTACGGCAACGCGGCCCAGGGTTTGTTCATCATTGTTGATGATGGTTGAGGTATTGGCGTAGTAGGTGCGGTCCTTCACGGTGATCTCTTGTGCACTGGCTTCTAGATCATTACCAGTGAGGGCTTTTACTAGGGGCTTGAAACGAATGACATCAGCCACAGGGCGTCCGATGACTTCATTGGTTTTCAGGTCAAAAACGCGTTCCATGGTGCGGTTAATGAGCAGTACCCGCTCGCTTTGGTCGGTAACAATGACCGGTTCGGTGGCGCTGGCCAGCACGGCTGCCAGCCTCCGCCAACCGCTGTCGGCTGTGGCATAGAGCCGGGCATTGTCCACCAGCAAGGAGGCCTGGCTGGCCAGCGTGCGCAGCAAATTTCGTTCGGAGGGGCTAATCCGGTGGGGTTTGCGGTAGCCTAACCACAAAACACCTTGTAACCGCTCTTGGGAATAGAGAGCAAAAGCAACCAGGGCGGGAACGGGCAGGGGAATATTTTCCGATAGGTTAAATTCCTGGCGAATTTGTTCGAGCGAAGCCAGGGTCAATTCTGTGCTGGTACGCATGCGCAGCGCAATCTGGCGGTCTAGGGTATCCATGGTGTGGGCGGCTGGACCTTCACCAAAAATAAGGGGTACGCCGCCGCTGGGGTTGAAGACAATAGCCCGTGCGCCGGCGGCGCCGGTGCCCCGCAGGACACCGCGCAGCAGGGCGGGCATGCTGTGATTGATGTCCAGGCTAGAAGCCACGTCGTGGCTGACGCTGAGCAGCAGGGAAAGTTCGTCCAGGCGGTTTTTAAGGGAACGCTGCATGTGGGCAAAAGCCTGGTGTAGCTGGCCCAATTCATCATTGCGATGGGTGGTGGGTGTGGTACTGAAATTGTAGCTGCCGCCGGCCGCAATAGTTTTGGATGCTTGCAGGAGGTCTTCGATTGGTTGGGTGAGATTATGACCAAAGGAGCGGAGGCTGCCATAGAAAACGGCCGTTACCAACACCATGACCAACGCCAGTGGCAGGCCAATACTCAGGGACAGACGTAGTACCACAGCATAAGGCACGGTTATCACCGTCGTCCAGCCATGCAGGTTACCGCTGAGATAATAGACCAGTTCCCGCGCATTGGTGCTGCCTTGCCGCCCCTGGTAATTAATGCCCTGCATGGCTTCTGGGCTGCCCAGGCTGGCCAACTGATTGGGTGGATACCAGATTTTGTGCAGACGGCTGCTGTCAGGGTGAGCGATAATGTACCCATCCTCATCCACCACAAAGCCGCGCCCCTGGCCTACGGTGCCTTGCAAGCCTACTATCAAACTGTTCAGTGAGAGTTCTGGGACGCGCCCCACCAGAACGGCCGTAGCCTGACCATTTTCACCCAAGACCGGTACCATAAAGCTCAGCACGTGCTCATCAGACACATCTTGGGTTGTGGCAATGCCCGGTGCATTGGTGGACAGAACATTGGCAATCGCCGCCTGTTCCAGGTCTGTCAGATGAACCTCTTCACTATCGGCAGGGTAGAAGGCTGAAATGGTTTCATCAGCTTCAACCAGTAAAATACGTCGGTAGACCGGACTGGAACGAAACAATTGGCCTAAAGCTTTTTCGCTGGCGTCGGTATCGCCACTGAGCAATGCTTCATCGGCGCTAAATTGCAGCAGCATGTTTTGCAGCCGGGCCTGGAAAGCAGGGATTTCTCTGGAAACAGTTTGCGCATCGTGAGCCATTTGGTTGACGACAAGCTGGGTGCTGTAGATGGTGGTCAGAATCAAGACCAGGGCTATGATTGCCAGGCTCATGACAGCCACATATCGCAAAAAGGTATTGAGTAGATAGCGGCGCAAACTGCTGCTTTCCGGTGAAGGACGAAGCGGAAGCTTAGGACGTAAATCTGGCGCAAACTGCAAGATGAGCGTGACAACCATTCCCCCAATCAGCCCTTCCATTAACAGGGGCAGCAAGTTGGCGCGCGTAGTCGAAAGGCCCAGGTCCAAAGCTGCCAGGTTATTGGCAAAAGTGGCTTCTGTGCCGGCGAAGGCGCCAACACCAACTAGCAGCGCAACAACCCCCATGCTGAAGGTGCCGCCGACCACAGGATGCTGTAACAGGCGATGGTACCAGCCGGTGTAGTTTTGTTGGAGCCACTTATTGGCTAACAGTGCGGCAAACCCGTAGTGGAAGATGTCGAATAGTTGGTGGGTTTGGCCCAGGCTTTGGCCCAAACCGCTGAAGAGACCAGTGACCAGGGCTGCTGCCGGGTTGAGGACAGCCGCAGCGAAGATGAAGGGCACGGCCGTTAACAGCGTCAGGGTCGTTACCGGATTTTGCGCTACCCCCAATGGGGCAAGCTGCGCATCTGAAGCTATACGAATAGGAAACAACTGGCTGGCAACAAAGGCAGCTCCCCACAAGATAATAGCCCATCCCCACTGCGATTTTGTTTGCTGCCGAAAATGTTGACGATAGCGATAAAGGGTGATTGCCAGGGTAACACCATAACAGAGCAGAAGCATGTACCCCAATGGGCGACCTGGTAATCCTATCTCATAGCTGCCTGTTGCACCCCATACCTCAATAGGCATTCCGTTATTTTCCTATCACACCTATTTGTAATCATGGTCGCCAACTACTTTACCATAACAAGTTTATTTTCTTGGAAAATTATAACATGGGCCCAAAACCAGGGCAATGCAGTGCCCAGACTAGCCGGGTCATTTGTCTTTTATGTCATTCTCATTTATGATTCCCCCACCCGAAAATCTGGCTGTTTTGCCTGTTCCGGCCCTTTGAAATAGAGCAACGCTGTTACATGAATGCAAACCGCCGTACGTATCTCATTTTGTTGGGTATCATTTTGCTGACTATTCCCTGCTACTGTGTGGGTATTGCTGCTTTGCTGGCTGCTGATCGAACAGGCGGTGTTGCTGCACCCCCTACGCTACCTGCAGTCTTGTCTCCAACGCCAACGGTTGCTCCGGAATCTACCCAGCCCGCAGTAGCCACGTTTACGCCACCGGCTACTGTAACTGCTGGGCCACCTACAGCAACTTTGCTGCCAACCCCCGGACAATTCCAGACCAATACACCCATACCGGCGACGCCTTCACCAACTTCCACCGATACGCCAACAGCAACGTCAACCTCTACCTCGACCCCTACAGCCACAACCACGGGCACCGTTACCCCTTCTACCACCCCAACGCCAACCTTCACACCTACGGTTGCGGCAACAGCTACGGCTACGATAAGCCCATCATTTACACCCACTTTGCTGCCGACAGCCACACCTACACAAGAAGCCGAACCCTCTGCAACGGCGACACAACTTCCGGCAACTCCTACACCTACAGAAGAGGCGCAGCCTACGGCAACGGCGACTTCGATGCCCACGGCTACGCCTGAACCCTAAAAGAGGGAGAGAATGAAAACATTTAAGATTTTAAGAACATTAAGCGAAACGCCTGGCCCTTCGGGGTTTGAACAAGAAGTTGCGGATGTCGTGACTGAATTGTGGCAACCATATGTGGATGACCTGGAGCGCGACCGCGTAGGCAACTTGCTTGCCGTCAAGCGGGGCAGCGGCCCTGAACCGCGCCGCCGACTGCTGCTGGCGGCTCATATGGATGAGATTGCCTTAATGGTAAAACGCATTGTTGGCCACAATGGGCAAGGCTTTTTGCGCGTAACCCCGGTGGGCGGGGTAGATATCCGCCATCTGTATGGGCAGTTGGTGACGGTACACGGCCGTTCCCCCCTAAATGGCGTTTTGGGTAGCCTGCCTGCCGCCATGCTGCCCCCAGAGCGCAGCAAAAACGCCTTCGGCTTTGAAGACCTGGTGGTTGATGTTGGGCTGCCCCTGAGCGACCTAGAGGCGAAGGTCTCCATTGGGGACTTTGTTACTTTTCGCCAGCCGCTGCGCAAATTACAGGGCAAGCTAGCCACAGGCAAAGCTCTAGACAACCGGGCATCGGTAACGGCCGTTACCCTGGCCCTGGAATATCTGCAAACCCGCACCCACACTTGGGACGTTGTTGCTGTGGCCACCTGCCAGGAAGAAACCCGCTTGCTCGGGGCCTACACCAGCGCCTTTTCCCAATATCCCGACGCCGCCATCGCCATTGACGTGGGTTTTGGCAAAGGACCAGGCGTAAACGGAGAAAACGCCTTCGATTTAGGTTCTGGGCCGGTGCTAGACATCGGCCCCAACGTCCATCCGGGCATGTTCAAAGTCCTAAACGACGCTGCTGAAGCGCTGGAAATGTCGGTAAGCGTAGGCACGCACGCGCGCGGCAGCGGCACCGACGCCTATGGTTTGCAAATAGCCCGCGCGGGCGTCCCCACCGGCCTCATTTCTATTCCCTTGCGCTACATGCACACCATGGTCGAGACCGCCCACCTGGCAGATATAGAGAGAAGCGGCCGATTAATGGGCGAATTTGCTGCTCGCCTCGATGATTCATTCCTGCAAAAATTGTCCGCCAGTATGATGGATGACGACGAAACGGAGTCGAAATGAACGAACTACTCAAAAATCTAACCGAGGCCGTAGGCGTTTCTGGCGAGGAAAAAGAAATCCGCCACCTCATTCGCGAGCTGATTGCCGACCACGTAGACCAATGGCACGTTGACGCCCTGGGTAACCTGATCGCCACCAAAAAGGGCACAGGCGTTTCTGACCTGCGGGTGTTGGTAGATGCCCATATGGATGAAGTGGGCCTGATGATTACCGAAATTGGTAGCGATGGCATGCTAAAGTTTGTGCCGGTAGGAGGATTTGACGATCGTGCTTTGTTAGGCAAAGTGGTGCAGGTTGGCCCCCGAAAGCTTACGGGGGTTATTGGCGCCAAGCCTGTTCACCTGCTCGAAGCCGGTCAATATGAAAGCGTGGTCAAAATTGATGCCATGCGCATTGACATTGGCGCCAAAAACAAGGAAGCGGCCAATGGCAAAGTGAAAGTAGGTGATCGGGCTGCTTTTGTTATGGAATATGAGGAGCTGGGACCAACGGCCGTAGCCAAAGCTTTCGACAACCGCGCCGGTTGTGCCGTCCTCATTGAGCTGCTGCGAGCCAAACCCTACCCCTTTGACCTGATTGCCAGCTTTACTGTGCAAGAAGAGGTGGGGTTACGCGGGGCAGAGGTTGCCGCATATGGCGTGCAGCCCGACGCCGCCCTGGTGCTAGAGTGCACCCCGGCGTATGACCTGCCCAACGAAAACGACGTCAGCCCCAACGTAGCCTTGGGCAAGGGGCCGTCCATTTACGTCATGGACCGGGGCACCATTCAGGACCCGCGACTGGTGGCGCACATTACGCGTACGGCCGTTGCCCACAACATCCCCTACCAGCTTCGTCAACCCGGGGGCGGTGGCACCAACACTGCCCCCATCCAGCGGGCCGGCGCTGGCGTGCCCGCTGCCACCATTGCCGTGCCCGGTCGTTACGCCCACACCCCCACCATGATGATCAATCTGGCAGATTACGCCAACGTGGTAAAACTGGCCGAAGCAGTGTTGCGCAGCTTGACGACCGATGTGGTGAAAAGAAATTAACAATGAATAATTAACAACTCGAGTTTAGACAAAGCCTAAACTGCGCTGGCTTCAGCGCCAGCACAAAAAT
>CAZDEO010000013.1:0-82060 GCA_964504445.1 uncultured Anaerolinea sp.
CTTTGATTACGCTGAGGGTACACGCTTTTTACAGAAAAATATTTGCATTATCCATCCAATCCGGAAATGGATATTAATTGCCCAGAAGAAATTAATATTCTATCAAGTTGTACTTGGGATGGTGGTACTGTTGTAGAGCGATTCAAACCGCAGGGAAATATCACAGCTTATATTAAACATTATGCTCATGTTTACTGTTCAGGCTCTGATTGTGCGATTTACAAACCATACAAAGTAGAAAGGTGGTGGACCCGAACCAGCACAAGTCAAAATGTCACTAACGCAAAATTAGAATGGGGATGCGCAGCATGTGAAATATGCCCAAGCGGATCCTGGACGTATGTTTATCACAGTAATCTTATAACACCGGTGTGGAATAACCTTAAGTCATATACATATGTAACATCAATATCCTGGTTTGATCCATTAAAGGCGACTTGGTTTGGAAGTGTTATTAATGCAATTTCTCGATCTGACCAAGTTGCTGTGGAGGCCCCGATGTCACAGTAATAGTCAAATTCGGATATTCTGGTCAGAAAAAAGGATAAATCCGTAAGGAAAGCAAGCAAAATTAATAAAGTTTACGCTTTGTTGACACGGGGTAGCACAGAGGGTTTATCGGGTAGCTCGGAGTTTTTGTAACAATTCCCCTGCAACCCTCTGTGTAGCTTCCATGATTCTCCGTGTTACTTATTTTGGCCCCGTACATTTTCTGCCATTTTTTGGATTTTCTCCACGGTTGTTTTGGGATCTGGTTGGATGCTAAATTTTCTCTGCATAGGTTTTTTATGAAATTTGTTGTTAACATTTTGTTCGTAATTACCATGTTTATTATCCTGGCAGTGGCTGCCGGGGTAGATCGGTGGCTTAATTTTTTGAGGCTACAAGCAAGGGCTACTCTTACCGTAACGCCAATTACTGGGGCAGCTACCCTGGCTGCCCTGGGTACTTTAATTATTTTAGGGTTATGCTTAGCACTATTCTGGGTAATTGCCCGGCGAAATGAAACAAACTGGCTTCTATTTGCCCTTTTTACAATAATTGGCTCAGTGATAATTTTTTATAACCCTGTCGCTTTATCAAGCCCATCATTAAATATGATAACAGCGTTACAGCCAGACAGGTTAGTCTTCACTGCCGGCGCGTTTTTTGCGGCAGCAGGCTTTTTTAATCTTTTGCTGGCATTAGCCCGTTGGTTGCGAAGGAATGAAAGGTAACGGCAGCTTTTGACGTATATTCTCCAGAGGAACTAAAAGATTACTGGTGAACAATGATTCAAAAAAAGATCATAATGGGGCTGACACTGGCTTTTATGTTGTGGCTGGGAATAGGGTGCCAGGGTATAGTAGCCGGCTCTCACCAATCTGCGCAAAATTCGCCAGAGGCGTCTACCCCACCAGTGGCTGTGCCACCAGTGGCTGTGACAAAAATTGTTTCAGATGAACCAATCCCATCCCCCACGCCGTTTGCCTGCACGCCCCTGCCCCATTACAGCCCCATTACAGTCATCCTCTGTGAGGGACTATGAAAGCCGTTTTTCTTATTTTTGTGTTACTTATCCTAGTAGCGTGTAGCACAAGATCCTACGAGCCACAAGCTACCGCTTCTGTGGCAACACCGCCGATTATCGCAACGCGCTTGCTGGCTGAGATGGTGGGCAAACTAACGATAGACGATGAATGTCTACAAATCAATGACTACTTGCTTGTATGGTCGCCTGATTTCATCGTAACCATCAAAGAGGACCTGGTTGAAATCACAGACGAACTCACAGGTAAGAAGGTCGTATGGCGAAGCGGAGATACAGTGCAAGTTGGAGGTGGCGAAGTATCGTATCTTAGTCTGGATGAGCAAGTTCGCCAACGTACTCCTGCGCGTTGCGCGAAAGGTGGGGCAGGCGCTTTTTGGCTTATGGGAGGTATAATGATTCCAACAACAGTGACACCAACTACTAAGTGACAAGCCATCACCGCCAACACTATGTATAGCTGACCTGCTTCGCTGGCGCTCGCAAGTAACCAATTATCGTAACCACCATTGCCCAAATTTACTAAATTGGAGAAAGTAAAATGCGAGTAAAAATTCAACTCACCTTAATTGGCATGCTGACTGTTTTATTCGTCCTCCTTACCGGGCTGGCACGACATCCTGTAAGCGGTTCGCAAGAAAAACCATTAGAAAACGTATCCACATTTCTTCCGCTTGATAGTGTGAACAAAAAAAACGAAGTGGTAGAAAATGTAGAACATAAAAAACCGCTTGCCGGCCACATCCAAGGGATTCCGTCTTCCGGGGCAGCGGCAGAAACCAACTCAATTAGCTGGTTTTCCGCGACTGAATCCAACGTCGTGCTCGATCAATTAAGAAAATTAGCGGCAATGCAGGCAAGTAATTTACAAGGCCAGGCAGGTTGGTTAAACATAACCATTTCTGGACCTGATATTGATATGCCAAAAGATTATAAAACCAACGCTACCGTCTATCACGGACCTGATGGGCAAATGGTGGCTTCCGCAGCCCTTTACCCGGAGGGCCAGGGGCTTGTGTCCAGGTGGTACTACGTCAATCAAAACGGGTTAGTTGAACAGGGATTTACGTATATATCTGATGCCAACAATCAGGTCTACCAACAAACTGTTCTACAACAAGGTATCTGGAAAAACGTAACGCTCAGGGAAAATAATTTTCCGGAGGCGGTGTATGCGATGCCAGCCGTTTCCAACCGGATAGAGCAGTACCTACCCGTCCAGGAAGTTATCCAGTTTTTGGAGGTGTCCCTGTTGACAGATAGTGAAGTTGGCGCGGTAAGTGTAAACGCATATGAGGAACACGGCCGTTATCACCTTTCAGTTACCACAATATTCGCTGCGCCAGTTGATTTGGGACATCCAATACCCGAACCGGTTGTTGGAGGAGAACGTCATTTCATCTTCGATATCACAAGTGGTCATTTGCTAACAGATATTCATCAATTTACCTTACAGAGCGGTGAGACTATTTTGGCGGGTATTGCTGAATATTACACGTCACCCATGTTTTCGCAATTGCCCGAAAATATACAACAATTACTTGAAGAGATCATGGATATTTTAGAATAGGGGGGTAAGCGTTCAGCCCCTCTGAACACCTGCGAGATTTTGTGCATAATTTGCGACAATTTACTCTAGTGAAAACCTCGCCGGTCTGAACGGTCACTAGGGAGGAAGGCGAAATAGGTATAATACTTCGCCCCCAACTTGTGGGTATCGTGTGGTAGCCCATGGAGTTCATGACTTTAATCATACTGGAGCAGTAAACTGGAGGCCGTATAATTTCACAATTGGACCATAATTAGAGAAGTTTACAGGCCGGTAATTTGCTGCCAAACCCCCAAGCTCAGTTTTTGATTGATTTGTGCCAAAGCTTTCCAGAAACGGCCGTTGTCCTGTTTCTAGAAAGCTAAACCGACTGGCCTTTGATGGAATTAGTTGCTTCTGGTGCCTGCGACCCCATCGCCAAAACAGAGTCAAGTCTCAAATGATGAACCAATCCCATCTCCGACACCGTTTACCTGCACACCGCTGCCGGCAGGGATGTCGCTGGAGATCAACCCTCTATCGGCAACCCTGCTCGAAGTAAGCTTGCTTGGATTACAACCTGGCGAAACGATCACGGTTGTTTTCACGGCCGAATCGCCGGGTCACAAGAAGATGCTAGAAAACCAGGGCGTACTGATTGGCGCCAATGGGCAATACGTTTTGCAAGAGGTGTTGCGCCAGATTCCCGGAAGCGCTGAAAACCACTGGGAGGTAGCTGTGATCCACGGGCGCGGCGTGGCCTGCGCCGAAATCACGTTACCAACCCACACAAATTGATGGGCACCCCCGCGTTAGAATATGGCAAACTGATCGGATGAAAAATATAATGGGTAAGGTTGCGTCGTTGTGCATGGTTGCTGCGGCGTTTTTCCTGTTGGTCCAAACGGCCGCGGGGAAGCAGGTGATTGTTCTATTTTTTGTGCTGGCCGGAGCTTCATTAGGGATGGCTCTTTTCCTGGTACTCCACAATGGAAAGACCCGCGAAGAGTAGGCTTTGGGCTTTTGTTTTGTTGACCCTTTACGCAACCGAACATACCGTACATCTGAGGGCCTGCTTTTGCGGCATCAGGGCTGCAGCTGAATGATGAAGGTGCTGTGGGGCGGCAGTTCCGGTAAGGGCTGATAGCCGGCAAAGCCGCCGTTCTCGTTGAGCGTGGGTGCAGCCAGGTCGCCACGGCCGTAGAGGAGGGTGGTGTTGGCAACGGCCGTCAGCGGACCCGTCTCTAAGGTAAGCGTGTACTCCGGCAGGGCACGGTTGCCCACATTCAGCAGCACCAGCAGAACCTGCCCGTCCAGGCGGCGCAGCGCCGCGTACACCCGCCCCGGATTGCTTTCCACCAGCGTCCATTCGCCTGCGGAAAGGGCCGGGTATTGGTGGCGCAGGTGGATCAGCGACCGGTAATGGTTGAGCAGCGAATCGGGGTCGCTCTCCTGTAAGGCCACGCTGCGCGTCTCATAATCCTCATAGGGAGCGCGCCAGGGCGTGCCGTTGGTGAAACACACGCCAGGGCCATCACTGCACCACTGCATGGGCCGGCGAATGTCTTCGTCGGGTTTGACGCCCATCATGCCAATTTCTTCGCCATAATAAATGAAGGGAATGCCCGGCGACGTAAGCAGGAGGGAGGCGGCGATTTTGGCCTTGCCCACGTCCCCATCTAGCTGGGACATGACGCGGTTTTGGTCGTGGTTGGTGATGAAGGTGCCAACCATGCCGGGCGGGTACTGCTCCGTCACTTCTTGTAAGGTTTTGGCAAACATGGTGCCAATGCCCACCTTGCTGCTGTTGAGAATATCCAGGGCCAGCTTAAACTCGAAAACGGTGTCTACCTCTTCGCTGACATAGCTGGCAGAAATTTGCGGATTTTCGCTCCACACTTCACCAATGGCAAAGGCATTGCCGTCCACGCTTTTGTAAAAGGTGTAAAAGTCGCGCAGCCAGGCCAGGGTGCTGTTGCTGTGTTCCTGAATTTGCCCATCTTCCACCAGGTGCTTGATGGCGTCCAGGCGAAAGCCGTCGGCGCCCATCTCTTCTAGCCAAAAGCGGGCGGCGTCGTAAATGGCGGCCGTGACGTCGGGGTTGGTAAAGTTGAGGTCGGGCATTTTGTGCCAGAAGATGCCATAGTAAGCGCCGGTGGGGGTGGTGTGCCACACTTGTTGGCCAATGGGACCGCGCCAGCCGGGGTCGCTCTCTTCCCAAATGTACCAGTCGCGGTAGGGAGAATCGGGGTTGCGGGACTCGACGAACCAGGGGTGTTCGTCGGAGGTGTGGTTCATGACGAAGTCGACGATGACGCGGATGCCGCGGGCGTAGGCTTCGTCCATGAGGCGTAAGAAATCTTCGTTGGTGCCGTATTCGGGGTTGACCTGGTAGTAGTCGGTGACGTCGTAGCCGTGGTAGCTGGGGGAGGCCATGATGGGCATGAGCCAGATGCCGGTGACGCCCAGGTCGGTGGTGGTGGTGGGGTCGCCGTCGTTAAGGTAGTCCAGCTTCTCAATGAGGCCGTTGAGGTCGCCGATGCCGTCGCCATCGCTGTCGTAGAAGCTGCGCACGAAGATTTCGTAGAAGATGGCGTCTTCCCACCAGGGGGCAATTTCTACTGGTTCGGGTAATGGTTCGAGAGTGGAGGATGGGGCGGGAATGGGAGTGGCGGTGGCGGTGGGTTGGGCGACGGCCGTTTCTGTAGGAACGGCCGTATTTGTTGTTACAACGGCGGCCGGTGCGGAGGGTTCTTCCTGGCAGGCCGCCAAAAGGATTGTAGTGACGAACAAGAAAAAGAGCAGACGAAATTTCATAGTAGTTGACGAAAACGGCCGTTTCTGATGGGAAACGGCCGTTACCAATTCACAATTTACAATTCACCAATTGATTATTAATCATCCCTTCACCGCGCCCGTCGTCAAACCGCCTACGATCTGATCTTGCAGCGCCAAGTAAATCACCATAATCGGCAGCGCGCCCATCAGCGCCCCCACCGAAAACGCCCCCCACTTCTGGGAGAACTGGCCCGACGTAAAGATTTGCAGCCCCACCATCAGCGTATACTGCTCCGTACTCTTCAGCAAAATACGCGCCAGCACAAAGTCGCCATAGGTGCCAATGAAAGAGAGAATGCCAATCACCACCAAGATGGGACGCAGCAGCGGCAAAATCAGCAGGTAGAAAATCTGCCACCGCGAAGCGCCATCCACCATTGCCGATTCGTCAATGTCGCGCGGGATGGTGTCCATGAACCCCTTCATCAGCCAGATGTTAATGCCCATAGCGCCACCCATATACACCAGAATCAGCCCAGCATGGGTGTTCAGCCCCAGCCGGGGGATAATGTCGCCCACCTGCGAGATCATCAAGAAGATGGCTACCAGCGCCAACAGGTTAGGAAACACCTGGATGAGCAGAATCGCCTTCAACATGGCCTGCCGCCCCGCAAAACGGAAACGCGAAAACGCGTAAGCGGCCGTTGTGGTAATAAACAACACCAAAAATGTAGAAATAGAAGCGATCTTGATAGAGTTCCACCACCACGTCCAGAAGGGAAAGACAAACTTGCCCGCCGGAATCTGTGGAAAAATATCTCGTCCCAACAAATTCACCGACCACTCCCGTACTACAGAATCGGCCGTCGGATACAAAATGTAAAAGTTATCCCAGCCGGCATTATCGGGGATCAATTTCGCCGTCGCCAAAGAGTTAGCCGGATTAAAAGCCGCCGACACAATCCACAGCACAGGGAAAATCGAGAAAATGATTAAAATCGCGGCAATGACCAGGCGCACCGTCACGCCCAACTGCCGCTGCCGCGTCATAGATCCCCGGATACCACCAGAAAATGTTACACTAGACATTTTCACTAACCTCCTCCCACATATTGGTAAAGCGGAACTGGAATAACGTCAGCGCACCAACAATAAAGAAGATGACAATGGTAATTGCTGAGGCCAGACCATACTGCACACCGCGCCCGCCCCCTTCAAAAGCCATCTTATACACATAGCTAATCAAAATGTCGGTGTGCCCGGCTTGCGCTGTTGCCCCGGCAATGGGCGGGCCACCAGAGATAAACAGATAAATCAAGTTAAAGTTGTTGAAATTAAAAACGTAAGAAGCAATTAACAGTGGACCAACGGCTACCAGCAACAAGGGCAGCGTAATACGCCGGAAGCGTTGCCACACACTGGCCCCATCCACCTCGGCTGCTTCATACAAATCTGAAGGAATGGCCTGCAATGCACCACTGCAAATAAGCATAAAATATGGATAACCCAGCCACAGATTAACCAGCAAAATAGCCACCTTGGCCCAATTTGCATCCGTAAACCAGGGAATAGAAACGCTAAATAAATTTTGTAAAGTACGGTTGATAACCCCTAACTCCGGATTCATCATACCACGCCAGATAATAATGGTGATGAGACCCGGAATCGTGTAAGGGATCAACAAAAATGAACGAATTGTCCGCTTCAGGGGAAAGTTCTTCTCGTTGAACATAATGGCAATAGCTAGCCCCAAAGCAAAGGTACTCAACACACTTAAAATGGGAAATATGAAATTCCAGACCAAGATACGGGCCAGCGGACCACGCAAGGCGGCGCTGGTAAAAAACTGGGTGAAATTTTCCCAACCAATGAAGGCGCGAAAACCAGGACGCAACTGCTCACCACGATCAGATGTAAAGGTGCCATCTACATTGGCATAGACCACGTCGGTTTGCTGGTCAATCATAGTATCAGCTTCTTCATCATACACGTAGCGCGGCACCAGTTCTGCAGCTTCCGACGGGGAGCGCACCTGGACGGTTCGCCCCTCTTCGCCGAAAAGAATGTTTGGCAAGTTCTGGTCTGTGGCAGCAAGGATGGCATTGAGACGCGTATATCCCTCTATAGTTTCCGGAATCCCGTTAGCGTCCAGTTCCCCTATGCCATCTTCACCAGGAGTCACCTCGCGGATTTCCTCGCCGGGGGCTGCTAAACGGCCGACACCTGCCTCGTCTATTAACCACAAAACATATTCATTTTCCGCTGACCGGAAGGCTGTCCAGCGATATGCCCGCCCCTCTTCGGGCAGGTAGGTTCTAGACACAATCTGATTTATCGCTTGTTCTTTGGTGACCAAATGCCCATCCCCATAATTGGTAAACGCAACATAGACGGTAAACAAAATGGGGTAAATCACAAAAATCACCATCATCGAAAGGCCCAGCACCATCCAGCGTATAGGACTAAACCTTTCTAACAACAGAACCACGTTCACCATTAAGATGACAAAGCTCAGCACAGCAGCCAATGGCGTAAAGCCCAACTGAATGGTTTGAGCAATAAACCATACTGCCGAGATGTCAATGGTAATTAAAACCAGGATACGCAAAATAGAAGAAAATGACCCATCTAAGCCAAAGGGGCTGTCATTTTGCTTCTTTAGCTGCACGGTAGCCATCTCTTTGTCTCCTTGCCGCATAAACAAAGAAGACCGAGGGGGATACCCCCTCGGCCTTCTTTGCAGTTAGCTGAGTTACTCAGTTTCGATGGTCAGCAAGTTGGTTTCTGGATCGTAGGTGAAAGTCACGCTACCATCAGATGCTAGGCTGAATTGATAGTTGGCACCATCCAATTCGCCATCTACACCATAGTTGATGGTCCAGCCACCATCCAGAGCAACCTTTACCTCGTAGTCACCAGCGGGGATGTCAAAGGTGCCGGTGTACAGGCCATCATCACTCATGGTGAGGGCCGTGGCTTCACAGTCTGGTTGCCAATCACCGGGGCAACCGGCGGCAGCTTGCCAGGAGCCAGGTACGTTGACCATACCGGCAAAGGCGCCGCCAATGACGCTTTGAATTTGCAAGGCAGCGGTGGACATGGCTTCCTCAGCGGTCAACTGATTTTGCATGGCCAGGACAACGCCGTCATTCCAGGAACCCCACACGGAACCCATTTCAGGAATGGCAGGCATAGGAACTGCATTAGCGCCAGCCTCACCCAGGGCTTGCAGATCTTCATCGGCGGTGGTTTCAAGCACCGGCACGAAGGCAGAGGGACGATTACCAGACAGGTAGAGGGCACGCATAACCTCATCAGTAGCCACAAATTCGGTGAGGAAGGCTTGGGCTAACAGGACGTTTTCGCTAAAGGCATTGATAATGAAACCCTGTACACCAGCAAAGGGTTGGCCTTCGCCAGCCGGGCCAACGGGGAAGTTGGTGATGGCATAAGGTATGCCTGATTCACGGATGCGGTCCAAAGCCCAGGGACCAGCCATGATGAAGGGGGTTTCGCCGGTTTCAAAGAGGACATGAGCAGTATCCCAGTCGGTGCTGTCGCTGATGAAGCCTTCATTAACGCGGTCTTGCAACCATTGGGTAGCAGCAATCATGCCTTCGCTGCCCACGCCCAGGTCTTCTGGATTCCAGTTGCCGTCGGCATCCTGACCAAAGATGTAACCGCCAAAAGCGGTATCCAACGGATAAACATCGTAGGTTGTGCCGGAGACGGACATGCCGTAGGTAACCAGGCCCTCGTCTTGCAGGGCTTTACCAATTTCGTAAACCTCGTCCCAGGTGGTGGGTGGTTCGGGGACTAGCTCGGTGTTGTAGAAGAAACCGAGGTTTTCGGTAGCGTAGGGCATCCCGTACACTTCACCGTCAAAGGTGAAGGCTTCGATAGCTTTGGGCACGAATAGTTCGGCTTTGGGGCCCAGGTCAATAGGGGCCAGGAGGCCACTGGCAACCATGGAACCGGCCTGGTCGTGGGGCACCAGGGTGATGTCGGGCCCTTCGCCAGCCGGAGCGGCAATGGTGAATTGGTCGCGAATGTTCGCTACTTCTTCCACAATCAGGGTGACACCATATTCAGCCTGAAAAGAAGCGGCAAGTTCGCTCAAGATGGCGGACCGGGTATCGTCAGCCCAAATGGTGAGGCTCACACCAGTATCTTCAGCAGCCTCTGCGGTTGGTTCTTCCATAGGTTCTTCGGTTGGCTCTGCCACGGGTTCTTCCATAGGTTCTTCGGTTGGCTCTGCCACCGGTTCTTCCATGGGTTCTTCAGCGGTTTCTTCAGCTGGCGCAGCTTCTTCGGCGGGTTGGTTGGCTGCGGGTTCTTCTGTGGTCGTGTTATTGCCGCCACCACAAGCTACCAGGAGCATGGCGCTCATCAATAGTACGACGAGCAGCAGGTATAATTTGTTGTTTTTCATTACTTAACTTTCTCCTCACTATAGTTGTGATTTTGTGAATTTGTTTTTTGTATCAAGGTAAAAGGTTCCTGGTTTTGCGTGAGCGCATCACCTCCTTGTTGTTTGTGAGTTAGGATCATTTTAGCAAAAACGTTATCGAAATAATAGTAAATTGGTGGGCGCTAAGCTGTGGTCTCCGCCAGGTCAGCACGCATGTGCTCATTTAAGCGAACTAAACCATCCAGCAAGCTTTCGTGCTGGATGTCGCTGAGGCAGCTAAGGCGGTTTTGATTGTAGGCTTGGTGGGATTGGGCAGCATGTTGGTAAACGGCCGTACCCTCATCGGTCAGGTATAAACGCAGCGTACGGCCGTCAGTTTCATGGGGCTGGCGCGTCACATAGCCGGCCGTTTCCAGGCCTTTAATGATGCGCGTCACATTGCTCTTGTCACACACCATGCGTTCACTCAATTGGCTAAAAGAAATTCCTGGGGTCTCACCTATATGGTAGAGGGCATAATACCGCGATACGGTGAGGTCAAACTTACGAAAAAAACGCCTATCGCCATCATCAAGCAATATGAATGTTTCTTTGATCAAGTTATAGAGCAACTCTTTATCACACATAATTATTCGAACTTGATGATTAGCTTGGTTGATAACTCAACTGTTGATGGCTCAACTATATCACGGCGCGAAGGCCATGTCAACAAGTTTGCCCAAACGAATTCCCCTGATATTAGACATAATGCACAATAAAAAAGGCCCAGGCACAACGTGTCTTTTTGTGCCTGGGCCTGGGACAGGGCAACAGCCTGAACTAGTCGCGCAACTTCGCTCCCAACCGGTTTTGCAGTTGCTGAATAATACGTTGGCGATTTTTCCGAACCTCTTTTTCCGACAAGGTTTTATTGGGCGCCTGAAAAACAAGGTGATAGGCCAAACTTTTCTGGCCCTGAGGAACCTGAGGTCCCGTGTAAAGGTCAAATAACTCCACATCTTTCAGCAAAAAACCACCCGCTTGCCGTATCGCTTCTGCGACGTCCGCGGCAGGTGTGTTTTTGTCCACAACCAGGGCCAAGTCTTCCCGTACAGCCGGATACGCGGAAAGCGGCTGGTAATCAAATACACGGGGTATCGCTTGAATGATGGCATCCAGCCAAAGATGGGCCGCCAAAACCGCCTGTTCCGGTTCGCCACGAATCTCGAAGGCTTCCGCAACCAACGGGTGTACCTCACCCATAACGCCTATTTGCGCTTCGCCAAGGAAAATATTGGCGGCGCGTCCTTTGCGATAGGTTGGATGGGTAAGGGGTTCAAAACGCGCCGATAGGTGTAGAGCACTGAATAGCTGCTCCAAAACCCCTTTCAAATCGAAAAAGTCGTAATGGGCGGGCGTATCATTTTGCCAGTTGGCTGGCTCCCTCCTACCCGTCATAACCAGGGCCAGTTGTGGTATCTCGTCTGGCAGGAAGCCTCCGGGTTTGTTGACATAAATATGCCCTATTTCGAAAAGCGCTATCCGCTGCTGAAAGCGGCTATTGCTGGCGGCTGTCTCCAATACGGAAGCCAAGACGCTGTGGCGCATAACGGCACGCTCGGGAGAAATGGGGTTTGTCAGAGTGACGTAAGCGGTAGGCTGCACCATCTCTTGTTTAGCGTCACCGGGAAACAAGCGGGCTTCGGCGTTTTGTGCCGTCAGGCGGAAGCTGATGATCTCCTGAAGTCCTCGTTGCACCAAAATGTCTTTGATACGCTCTTCTTGCTCTAAAGCGTAGTTACCTCGCTGGGGAGGCAAGGCATCGGCCAGGGTGGTGGAGGGGATACGGCCGTAGCCATACATGCGGCAAATTTCTTCCACCAAATCATGCCCCCCCTCAATGTCCATGCGATGATCAGGCACGGTTGCCACCAGAGACTCCGCATGCACGACTACTTCAAATTCCAGGCGGCGCAGCAGTTCGGCCATCTCCGCACCAGAAAGGTTCAGGCCACTGAGGCGGCGCGCATATTCCAGACCCAACTCCACAACAACCGGTTGGGGTTGCATGGGGTACGTGTCAATAATGCCGCGAGCCACGGTGCCCCCAGCCAGCCGCCGCAGCAGTTCGGCTGCCCGCCGCGCGCCTAATATGGCCTGGCTGGGATGTACGCCCCGGCTAAAGCGGAAGGCGGCATCTGTATGAATGCCTAGCTGGGTACTGGTACGGCGAATGTTGATGAAATTCCAGGCTGCTGCTTCTAGCAAAACATTGCGCGTTTCCGGCTTGATCTCGCTGTTTTCGCCACCCATTACGCCGCCCAAGCTGAGATTTCCCAGGGGATCGGTGACAAGGATGTTGTGGGGTTGCAGCCTATGGGTGACGCCGTCTAGCGTGGTGAGGGTTTCATCCTGATGGGACAGGCGGGTGTGGATGTGGATGGGGCCATCGGGCGCGTACTGGTTGGCGCGCTGGCGCAAGAAGTCGTAGTCGAAGGTGTGGTTGGGCTGGCCCATTTCGAGCATGACGTAGTTGCTGATGTCTACGACAACGTTGATGGGGCGCTGCCCGGCCATGCGCAGGCGGTGCTGCAGCCAGTAAGGGCTGGGTTTTTGGGTAACGCCTTCAATGAGCAGGGCCACGAAGCGGGGGTTGAGTTCGGGGTTGGCGGTGGTGATGCGCACACGGCCGTTAACCGGTTCCCCCTCCATGACCACATCATAATCCGGGTAACGCAGCGTCTGCCCGGTCAGGGCCGCGTACTCGCGAGCCACCCCTATCATTGAGGCGCAGCGGGCAATGTTGGGAATGATGTCAATTTCCAACACGGCATCTCCCAATACGTCTTGCGCCGGCGTACCGGCCTGGTAGTCCGGCGACCATTCATCTTTGCGCATGAGAATGATGCCTTCGTGGGAGTCGCTAATCCCCAGCTCTTTTTCAGAGCAGAGCATACAGCGATTGTAGATACCGCGCAGCTCTCTACCCTTCAACTTCATCTTCTTTAGCTCTTCTTTATGGCCGTCGTACAAGGTGGCCCCTTCCAGGGCAAAGGGGGAATAAAGCCCCAAATGGCTGATGTCCCCCTGGCCGACAAACTCGAACAGATTGGGGGCGCCGGTAACGGTCACCTCCGGCTCTGCACCGCCGTATTCCACGGTGGCCAGCACCAGCCGATCAGCCTGAGGGTGCTGCTCTACGCGCAGAATGTGGCCAAGGATGATTTTTTCGCGGTCCCATTCCAGGTCAGCGCCGGGTAGTCCATAGTAATCGATGGTTTTCACTTCCAAACCGGCATTGGTCAAAATGGTATCCACCTCCGCAACAGGCAGGTTTATATCTACATAATCTTTCAACCAGGAAATTGGTATACGCATGATTTTTCTCCCTCGTACATGCAGGATGGGTAGTCGTCAGGCAAGCAAATGGAGGTGTCGCAGGGTCTAAAACTGCTGCAAAAACCGCAAATCGTTATCCCAGAACAGGCGTATGTCTTCAATACCATACTTGAGCATAGCAATGCGTTCTGGCCCCAGGCCAAAGGCAAAACCGGTGTACTTTTCGGGGTCATAACCGCCATTACGCAAAACCACCGGATGCACCATGCCGCTGCCTAAAATCTCTAGCCAGCCGGTGTATTTGCACACCTGGCAGCCTTTGCCATCGCACAAGAAGCAAGACACATCCATCTCGGCGCTAGGTTCGGTGAAGGGGAAGTAGCTGGCGCGGAAGCGGATCTGCCGCTGGGCGCCAAACAACCGCCGCGCAAACTCCGTCAGCGTCCCTTTCAGGTCGGCAAAGGAGATGTTGTCGCCAACGGCTAACCCTTCTACCTGGGTGAATTGGATGCTGGAGCGGGTGGTGATTTGCTCATTGCGGTAGCACATGCCCGGCAAAATGACCCGCACAGGTTCCGGGAAATAGTCTTGCATGGCGCGAATTTGCCCGGCGCTGGTATGGGTGCGCAAGATGACATCTTCTTGGGTGGTGTAGAAGCTATCTTGCATCTCGCGGGCGGGGTGGTGGGGGGGGAAGTTGAGCATCTCGAAGTTGTAGGCGTCGGTTTCTACATCGCGGCTGCGGTAGACCTGGAAGCCCATATCGCCAAAGATGCGGTAGATGTCGCGCAAGGTTTGGGTGATGACGTGCAGGCCGCCTTGCGCTTGCCGCCGTCCGGGCAGCGTGACGTCTAGGGCGGAGGCTGCCATTTGGGTCTCCAATTCGGCAATTTTAATGGCTGCCAGGCGGGTCTGGTAGGCGGCTTCCAGTTCGTTTTTGACAATGTTGATGCGTTTGCCGAATAACGGCCGTTCCTCAGCACGCAACTGCCCTACCTGCCGCGTCATCAGATACACCGACCCTTTACGACCCAGCGTCGCCTTATACCAGCCTTCCAATGCGGCCAGGGTGTCAGCCTGATTGAGTTGAGCCAAGGACTCAGCATGTAGTTGATCTAATTGTGCAAGCATGTTTCCACTTCCTCTGATGGTTTGTGGCACACTCCGGGTATTTGCCAACAAGCCCGTAGCATATCATACCGCCGAACGTGTGCCAAAATGAAAAAGGACGCGGTTTTTAACGCCGCGTCCTGCCAGATTCATTCTTACCGCCTTGCCTTCTTACTCAGCGCCCAGAACAAACCTCCCTCGCAAACACGGCGCGGGTAGTGTCCATAAAAAAGAAGCCAAAGCGCGTAAACAGTTTCGTTTTCATAAGTATGGCATGTTAGCATCAGCTAGGGAGATTGTCAACCAAATTGGGCGGGAAGCGGCGTAGTAAAAATCCATAAATGGTTCCGCAAGGAAGCCCCTTAATGGTTGTTTTATGGGTCAGGGAGCGTGTCGTCTGACAATGAGGGTGAAGCCATGCACGGCCGTTACCTGCACCCATTCATCCTTCTCCAGCGGCGTGTCACATTCCACCCGCCACAACTCACCGTTAATCAGCGCCATGCCCTCGTAGGGCGGCGCGGCGGCATCCGCCTTGGAGGGGCGGCGCACCGGGCCAACCATGCCCACCAGCCCCTCGCCCCCTGTGGTTGGCTGGCGACGCTGTGCCTGCAGCGCCTTGGTCGCCAGAAAAATGAAGAATGCGGCCGTAAAGAGGCTAACGCCAATGGCGCCGGGAATAGAAATCCGCGCAAATTCAGGCGAGCCAGGGGAGTTGAACAGCACCAGCAGCCCCGCCAGCATGGTAATGGCCCCGGTAACGCCCAACGCGCCATGATTGGCGGCAAACACTTCGGCAATGAACAAGGCCAGGGCAATGGCAATTAACCCCAGCCCCAGCCAGTTGACGGGCAGCTGCCCCAGCCCATAAGCCGCCAGTACCAGGCTCAGCACGCCAATAAACCCCGCCACCCAACCGCCAGGGTTGGATAGCTCTATCAGAATGGCCTGCACGCCAATAGCCAGCAAAATACTAATGAGCAGCGGGTTTGCCAGGGCGTGCAAAATCTGCTCCAGAGTGCCCATGCCAAAGGGGCGGGTGGTGGCGTTGGCCGTTTGCAGCGTGACTGCCTGACCATCTACCACAATCTCCAGGCCATCTAGCTGGGTCAGCAAATCGGGTACGTCGTTGGCCACGGCATCAATGAGCCCCGCTTCCAGCGCTTCGCGGGCATTCACCGCCCGCGCATCTTCAATCATCTGCTCCGCCAGGGCCACCGCCTCCGGACCGCGCCGTTCCGCCAGGCTGCGTACCTGGGCCTTCAGGTCTTCAATGAGCTTGCGCGAGATGGTTTCGTCCAGGTCTTCACCGCTGCCACCTACGGGGGAGGCGGCGCCAATGACAGTTTCTGGGGCCATGCCCGCGGCGTGGGCGGCAATGGTAAGCACGCTGCCCGCCGACGCCGCCTGCGCCCCGCGCGGGCTGACGTACAGGATGACGGGCACGCGGGCGGCGCGGAAATCTTGCACGATGTTTTGCATAATTTCTACGCTGCCCCCTGGGGTGTCGAGAATGATGAGTACGGCCGTTGCCCCCTGTTCTTCCCCGGCGGCGATGCCCCGCTCGAAATAGTTGGCCATGGCGGGGGTGACAGGGCCTTCAATTTCCAACAGTAGCACGTCCTGGCCTTGGGCCTGAACGATCCAAACACTCCCAAAAACTAAGAAAAGCAGCAAGAAAATCAGCTTTCTACGCATCATGCTCCTTCAGCTAAGGGTAGGGCGACAAAGAATTGGCTGCCTTGCCCAGCTACGCTTTCGGCCCAGATACGGCCGTTGTGCAGTTCCGCCAGCTCTTTGGCAATAGCCAGGCCTAGCCCTAGCCCTTCATATTGGCGGCGCAAGTGGTGTTCTACCTGGTAAAAGCGCTTAAAGATGCGCTCCAGCTTGTCGGCAGGAATGCCGGTCCCGCTGTCGCGCACGTGGAACCACGCCTCGTCGCCGCGCCGCTCAACGGTTATGTCAACGCGCCCCCCCTCGGGGCTGAATTTAATGGCGTTGTCGAGCAGGTTGTTGAAGACAATTTCCATCACGCCGGGGTCAATGGAGACGGGGATAGGCTTGGTGGGCAGGTGGGTCATCATGGTTTGCTGGCGGGCAACGGCCGTTTCATCCTTAGCCGCCAGCGCCCGCACAAAAGCCACCAAATCTACCGGACGCAGCGCCAGGGCCGTTTTACCCGTGTCCACGTACTGCAAATTGAGCATATCTTGAATAAGGCTGCGCAACTGTACCGCTGCCGCCATGACGCTATCCAACTGCTCCGCCATCAGCGGGTCTGCTTCTTCACGCAAAAAAGAGACATAGCCCAAAATAATTGATAACGGCGTGCGCAATTCATGGGAGGCAATGGCGATGAAGTCGGTTTTGCGCTGGTCCAGCTCATTCAGGTCGGCATAGGCCTGCTGCAACTGCTCGATGAGCCGCGCTTTTTCTACGGCGACGCCGGCAATATCCGCCAAAATGGTCAAGGTTTCCACATCCTCCGCCGTAAACCCACCCTGCTGCTTGTTAAGGGCCTCCAGCACGCCCACAGGACGCTGCACATCGTGCATGGGCACGCCCAAAATGGATTTGGTCTGGAACTCGATGGCCTCAGACACGTTCTGGTTCCAGCGCGGGTCTTGGGAAACGTCGGCAATAATCATCGGTTCATTGGCCTGAAACACGGCCCCGGCAATGCTGCCTTCCAGCGGGACGGGAATGTCCTTCATGGCCGGGTTCATGGCGTTAGAGGCGGCTTTGAAGCGCAACTGCCGCGTGTTGGGGTCTAGCAGCAAAATGGAGGCAGCTTCGGCCTGGGTGAGGAGGGCGGCCTGGGTGATGATGTGGGTAAGCAGGTCATCCACGTTGGTTTTGGCGTTTAGCTCGCGGCTAATTTCTACCAGGCGGCTTAATTTTGTGGCGCTTAGCCGGGTTTCAGGTGATATGAACACAGGGCTACCTCTTTTGGGGCGATTGGGGTTATTTTGCCAGCCGCCACCATGCTGTTTACGGCCGTCTTACACATATTAAGGATATGATACGAAATGCCAGGGGGTGTGACAAGCTACGTTAATTGTAAATTGTGGTAACTGTACAGCTCTTTATGTTGAAAACCTTTAGGAACGCAGAGCTTCACTGAGGTTACGCAGAGTTTCGCTGAGAAAGGGCGGAAATCTCTTTACTCTCTGCGTAACTCTGCGGTTCTCTGTGTCACTCTGCGTTCCTGCTGTATAGATACAAATTGTGAATGGTGAATTGTGAATGGGGAATGGCTATAATGGCATGGTGACTGAGCAACCCTTAAGTTTGTATGTGCATATTCCTTTTTGCCGCCACCGCTGCGCGTATTGTGATTTTAACACGTATACCAGCCTGGGTGATTTGCAGAGCGCGTATGCGGCGGCGTTGAGCGCGGAGGTGCGGCAGGTGGGAGAGTTGGCGGTGGCGCTGTATGGGGGAAAACGGCCGTCGCACACCCTGTTCTTTGGCGGCGGCACCCCTTCGCTGATGACCCCGGCCGACTTGGGGCAGATTTTGGCCGCTACCCAGGCAGCCTTTCCCTGGCTGGCAGGGGCAGAGATAACCATGGAGGCAAACCCCGGCACGGTGGATAGGGCGTACCTGACGGCCGTGCGCGACCTGGGCATTAACCGCATTAGCTTTGGCGTGCAGAGCGCCATCCCCACTGAACTGGCGTTACTGGAGCGGGAGCATGATTTTGCCACGGCCGTTGCTGCTGTGCAGATGGCCCGCGACGTGGGGTTGTGCAACTTTAGTCTGGACCTGATTTATGGCGTGCCGGGGCAGACGCTGGCAAGCTGGGAGGCGAGCTTGCGGGCGGCGCTGGCCCTGAAGCCGCCCCATCTTAGCCTGTACTGTCTGACCATTGAGCCGGGGACGCCCATGATGGGTTGGTTGAGGAACGGCCGTATCGCCTCCCCCGACCCTGATTTAGCCGCCGACCAGTACGAACTGGCGTGCGATTTGCTGGGAGCCTGCGGCATGGAACATTATGAAATCTCCAATTGGGCCAAACCAGGCTACGCATGTGCCCACAATCTGACCTACTGGCGCAACCAGGAGTATTTAGGACTGGGAGCTGGGGCGCACGGCTATGCTGCCCACACCCGCTATTGGGTGGTCAAACAGCCTCGCGTTTACGTGCGCCGCCTGGCATCGGGCGTGCCACAGGGGTTTCCGCTGTCGGCGGCGGTGGCGCAGAGCCACCGCGTAGGCCGCGCTGAGGCGATGTCGGACACCATCATCACCCAACTGCGTTTGCTACAGGAGGGGCTAGACGTGGCTGCTTTTGCGGCGCGTTTTGGGCAAACGGTGCAGGAGGCTTATGGCGAAACGCTGACGCAGTTGCTGGAATGGGGGCTGCTGGAGATGGGCAACGGCCGTTTGCGCCTGACGCAAAAAGGGTATTTCTTGAGCAACCAGGTATTTTATCGGTTGAGCTAGCGTGTAGAGATAGAGATATACCCGATAAGGTCATAAACTTGTATTGTCATAGAGCGGTAAGTTGCGAGTTACAAGTTACAAGCTACTTTAGTAACAGCCGTCTGCGACCTGTAACCTGCAACCTGTAACTAAAGTGCCAGTTTATGACCTTTCGCAGTATAAAGTTAACGTGTCTAGCTCAGGAGTGGTGTAATGGGATTGACGATAGCGATTATGGCGGGGGGGAAGAGCAGCCGCATGGGGCAAGATAAATCTTTTGTGCTGTTTGCGGGGCAGCCATTGATTGAGCGCGTGCTGGAGCGGGTGCAGGGGCTGGGGGATGAACTGGTTTTGAGTACCAACAAGCCGGCCGAGTACGCTCATTTAGGACTGCCTATGTTTGCCGATGTGCTGCCGGACTGTGGGCCGCTGGGGGGGATCTATACGGCCGTTTACCACGCCCGCCACCCCCACACCCTGGTGGTGGCCTGCGACATGCCCTGGCTCAATCCTGATTTGCTACGCTACATGGTTGATTTGCGGGAAACGGCCGACGTGGTGGTGCCGCGCTGGGACAAATACCCGGAACCGCTGCACGCCCTGTACAGCAAGGCGTGTTTGCCGCCCATCAAAGAGAAATTAGACGCCGGGCAGCTCAAGATTACCGGCTTTTTTGGGCAGGTGGCGGTGCGTTTTGTAGAGCGGGGGGAAATTGAAAGGTGGGATGAAAACGGCCGTTCCTTCACCAACGTCAACACCCCAGACGATTTGCAAATGAACAATAAACGCAAAGAGCAATGAACAAAATGCGCTCATTGCTCTTTGCTAAAAGCTAACGGCTAACCGCTAACCGCCTCATTTCTTTGCTAACGCAATCTCCGCCGCCCGCAGCGTGTTTGCCATCAGCATGGCAATGGTCATGGGGCCAACGCCGCCCGGCACAGGTGTAATCGCCCCCGCCACCTCTTTGGCCGACTCAAAATCCACGTCGCCCACCAGCCGGTAGCCACGCTTCTTGGTGGGGTCTTCTTTCTGGTTAATGCCCACGTCAATGACCACTGCGCCGGGCTTGAGCATGTCGCCCGTCACCATTTCCGTGCGCCCTACGGCGGCGATCACAATGTCCCCCTGCCGCAAATGGCCCGGTAAATCTTTGGTGCGGCTGTGGCAGATCGTTACCGTTGCATTGGCTTTTTGCAGCAGCATGGCCATGGGTAGCCCCACAATATTCGAGCGCCCCAAAATAACGGCGTTGGCGCCATTTAGTTGCACCCCGGTTTCTTCTAGCAAGCGCATACAGCCTGCGGGCGTGCAAGGAATAAACAGCGGGTCGCGCCCTTTCATCGCCAACCGGCCAATATTTACCGGATGGAAGCCGTCTACATCTTTTTCCAGGTCAATGCTGTTCAGCACGGCTTCTTCATCCAGGTGCTTGGGCAGAGGCAATTGTACCAAAATACCGTTTACGGTGGGGTCGGCGTTGAGTTTACGCACCAGGCTTTCCACCTCTTCTTGGGTAGCGTCGGCGGGCAGGTGGTGCCCAATGGAGCGAATGCCCAATTCTTCACAGGTGCGCTGTTTGCTGCGCACGTAAGTAGCCGAGGCGGGGTCTTCGCCAACCAACACGGTGGCTAAACCGGGCACGTAGCCATGCTCTGCTCGCATGTTGGCCACGCCCTGGCGCACTTCTTCGCGTACTTTATCGGCGATTGCTTTACCGTCAATAATTTGTGCAGTCATGATCTTTTCCTTTTTAACTAGTGGGAATGGATATGGGGAGAAACGGCCGTTAGCCTACGCCGTTCTCAAAACAAAAAGGGCCTTTCTATCTCTGGAAGGCCCTTATATGCTAAATTATCAACCAGAAGTCACCCGCATGTCACTTCGGCAAAATTTCCGTATTCATGAACTTATCCAGCCATATTCCCAGCGCGCTAGCAATACACAGTGCTGTAAAGGCGAAATAAAGAAACCCATACTCGACCGGGGTTGTCCCAATTAAAAGCGTAATTAGGGCAGTTGCGCCAGTACCAACGGCAAGGGCTATTACAACAAGAAGAATACGTTTTACCAGCATTTACAAGGCCTCCAGTGTCATTCTCGTAATTATTGTGTCTTTTATCACAATTGTCAATTGCGATCAAATCAATTTTTGTTTAGCTTGCCAGCCGTATTTGACTGCAAAACGTCACGCACATGCCGCGTCAACTCGTCAGGAGAGATTGGTTTCGTCAGATATTTGGTTGCGCCCACACGCAAACCTTTGCTGATGCTGGTTAGATCGGTTTTGGCGCTTAACATGATAACCGGCACCTGGGCGGTTTCTACTTCGCTGCGCAACGACTCACATACAGCGAAACCATCAATGCCCGGCATCATGACATCCAATAAAACCAGGTCCGGCTTGCTTCGCTCAACCTTGGCCAACGCATCGTAGCCATCTTCTGCTTCAGTGACTAGAAAACCAGCACGCACTAACATCAGACGCAAAAGGGTTCGCGCCATAGGCTCATCATCAACCACCAATATGGACTGCGTCAAACTTGCTCCTTTTGTCTGGCAATTTCCTAACCCTGAATCCGCGCCTGTCTCAATAAACCAAATGACAGGCATGTCGCTAAACTCACCAATATTGTAATCTATTATTTTCCCCAGGCAATTATCGCCCATGAAGGGCTATGGCTAGGTCCAGGCTGCATCAGTCAGGGGAAGCATTAATTCAAGTCCTTCTTTGGCCATCAGCGTGTGCGGGAAAATGGCCCGCGTTTGTTCCAAGATATCGGCGACTTCGTCATCAGTCATGTCGGGTGCATAATGGAACAGGCTTAAGGATTTTACGCGGGCTTCAATGGCTAGTTGGGCGGCTTCTAACCAGCAGCTATGTCCCCAGTCTGAAAATTTATTCCGCTCACCCATTGATGCAAAATGCGTATCGTGGACGAGCAAATCCGCTCCTTGGGCTAATCTGAGTACATTGAGATTAAAGCTGCCATCTGGGTGGCTGGTGTCGCTGCAGTAGGCAAAAACGTAGCCATCGTTTTCAATGCGAAAGCCCAAACTTCCGCCGGGGTGGTCTAGTTCAGCTACCTGTACGCTGGTATTTTCGCCAATAATCAGAGTTTCCCCATCCGCAACTTCCTTGACTAGCAGGTCTGCCGGTAAGGTTTTATAGGAGAAAGGGAGGTATGGCTCAATGAATTGACCAGCCAAAATTTCTTCGAGGCGTTTATCCACCCGTTTCTGACCAACCAGCACAAAGCGGTTGTTGCGGCCGAGGACGGGGGAAAAGAAGGGTAAACCCTGAATATGGTCCCAATGGGTGTGGCTGATGAGGATGTTGCCGGTGATCCGACCTGAAGCTTCCTTCTCTAGCTGCTGCCCTAGGCGGCGAATGCCTGAGCCAGCATCAATAATAATGAGCTGGTCGTCGGATGTGCGGACTTCAATGCAAGCTGTGTTGCCACCAACCCTAATTGTGTCTGGTCCCGGAACAGGAATGGTTCCTCGTACTCCCCAAAACCGAATACGCAATGTTCACCTCAGGAATGAAGGATATTTAGAAAGGGTCTTTTTTGCGGAAAAGCGTTTTCAGTATAGCAAATTCTTGACTGGTTAGATAGATGGTGCTGGGAAATGGATGAGGTTACGGCCGTTTCCCGTCCACAAAAAGACCTGCCCAAAGGCAGGTCAGCAATAGAGAATGATTCAGGGCCTGTTTTCTGGTTAGCTTTGATTAAGGACCCGGTCAACACTCTCCAACAATTCTTGCGGACCAAAGGGCTTTGTAATGTAATCGTTCACTCGGGCAATGTGCAAACCCAATACGCGATCAATGCTCTGCGCTTTGGCTGTGACCACAATCACGGGAATATTACGCATCTCCTCAGAGGCCTTCATCTTTTGGTAGACTTCCCAACCATCCATTTCCGGCATCATGAGATCTAAAAGAACAAGATCTGGCTTGATTTCGGCAATTTTTCTGAGGCCTTCCTCACCCCCAACAGCACCTGTCACATCGAACTTATTGCGCCCCAAGATGAGCTTTACAAGTTCGATCATTTCCAATTCATCTTCAATACAAACTACTTTTTTGCGTTCTTCGGTGCTCCCAGCAAAGGTGGCGCTCATCGGTTCCTCGGTTGTTGATTTTTTATCAGACTCTTGTTCCTGATTAGAAGCCATTGTGATTTTCCTACGTAAACTAGCGACAACGTTTCTTGCAGCTTCGAGTATAGATTAACACAAGCCTATAGGGTTGTCTACATTCTAGCTAAAGTCCATCTTATTGACACCTGACCCCCATTTTGGCATAATCCCCCCCATGTAGCACAGGAAAATTATGTGAAAAAGCTTTGATGGAGACGAGTAGATCAAGGAAAAGCTGGAAAAGCGAGCCTGAGTGGGTGTGAGTCAGGCGCCAGCCCGAGATTGAAATCCCTCCGGAGCTGCTAACTGAAAGACCCTTGTGGATTGGTTGTCGAGTAGGCTTAGCCGGAAAGGTTCTCCGTTACCTGAACTTCAGCACTAAGCAGCGTGGCTGCTGTTGCTGAGCTAAGTGTCTGGCAGATTGCCAGGAATTTGGGTGGTACCGCGAAGCAAGTGCGCCTTCGTCCCAATGGGGATGAAGGCGTTTTTTTTGTTCATCGGTATTGGTCCAAGATGGTTTGATGGAGCATTGCATGACAGAACTACTGTATTTACACGACGCTTATGTGCAAGCGTTTGAAGCCAGGGTGACCGCCTGGAAAGATGGGGGCGTGGTGCTGGACCGCACGGCGTTTTATCCGGGCGGCGGCGGGCAGCCGCACGACGTTGGCGCGTTGACGACGGCTTCGCAGACCTATTCCGTTACCAAAGTGGGCAAGGTGGGCGGGGAGGTGGTGCATTTTGTGGCCGGCGACCTGCCGCCGGTGGGCACGGCCGTTTTCGGGCAGCTTGACTGGCAGCGGCGTTACCAACTGATGCGCACCCACACCGCCATGCACATCCTGTGCGGCGTGGTCTGGCGCGATTATGGCGCGCAGGTTACCGGTGGCAACATGGACCCTCTGAAAGGACGCATGGATTTTGAGTTTGAGACCATGCGGCAGGAATTGGTAGCGGAAATCGAGGCCGCCGTAAACAGGGAAGTGGCCGCCGCACGCGACGTGCAGGTGAAAATCTTGCCCCGCGCCGCGGCCTTCCAGATTCCCGACCTGATTCGCACCAAAATCAACCTGCTGCCTGAAGGCATTGCCGAGGTGCGCACCGTAGAACTGATCGGGCTGGATTTGCAGGCCGACGGCGGCACCCACGTGCGCAATACCCGCGAAGTGGGGCCCGTGCGCATCGCCAATTACAAAAGCAAAGGCAAAATCAATAAACGCATTTATGTGGAATTGGATTAGTTAGCACACGTATAACCTTTACCCCAATTGAGCTGAAGGTAAATAATGGCTGAGGAATCAAATAAAAGTTTACAAACATCTTCAAGTTATGGTTCGAAGGCAGGCATGAAATTAGCTCTAAAATTATCGTTAGGCTACGCTGCATATGTTGGGGTGTTAGTTACTGTTTCGATGTCCATTCGTCTTGGCTTCGGGCCAAACATGTTGTTAGGTTTCTTTTACATTTTTATTATTGCTTTCGTGTTTGGAGCAATTCCAGCTATTCCTATTGGTAGCTTGACAGGAACGCTCCTTGCCATTATTTTTGCCCAATTTAGAAGGCAATTGACTGAGTGGAAAGTTGTTGGTACAGGGGTTTTCGTTGGAATCATTTGTGCATTATTACTGGAGTACTCTTTATTTTTAATGTATTACGGGAATCTGAGCGATATACCCAGTGCTCTTAAAGATCCAAATTGGGTATGGACACCTATAAGTGTGATTGCTCTTTTTGCTATTGTGTGGCTGGCAAGACAATTGGGAAAACCGTACTTGTTAAGAACGCCCATAGCTTGAAGAACTCGTCATTAAATTATGCGTTTTATTATCAAAGAACAGGCTTATGAGAAGTTGTTAGCCGCCGGGCAATATCGGTATGAGATGGACGGCCATCCCACTGGTGCAATGGAAAGTTGGCGCATGACGGCCGTTGCCCAAGGCTACCAATTTCTGCGCGTCGATTTAGATGCCCGTGAGGCTGAATCCGGCCACACCTACCTGTACCACGCGCTTTTGGATGAAAACGGCCGTTACCAACGTCTCAAATATCGCTTTTGGGGTCAGGTCGCAGACGCACCGCTGGAAGTGCAGGGCGACGTGGTCCTGGATTCCACAATCCTGACTGCCTACCGCACCGTCAACGGCCGTACCTACGAGCAACTACTAGACGTACCTGCCGGCTACGCCTTTTGGTTCCCTGCCAGCATGGGACTATACGCGCTGCCGCAGGGGGTTGGTCAGTGGACGGCCGTTGGGATAGACACGAATTTGGGGGTGGAAACGGCCGTGTTCGGCCTCTTCACCACCACCATGCACGCCAGCCGCACCCCTGGTGGCGCGGTGCGCTACCGCTGGGGCGGCCAGCAGCGCACCCTTTGGCGCGATGAACAAGGGTTTGTCACAAAGATGCAGCGCGAGGATGGGTTAACGGCCGTGGCTAGTCACACCATCCATTATCAAGGATAAAAAATGACCATTCCTGACTATCAATCAATCATGTTACCGCTCTTACAATTTGCAGGTGATAAAAAAGAGCACTCCCTACGGGAAGCGATAGAAGCTTTGGCAGATGTTTTTTCCTTGTCCAATGAGGAAAGAAAGCAATTACTTCCCAGTGGTAGGCAAGCCACATTTGACAATCGCGTAGGCTGGGCAAGGACATATCTTGCGAAGGCCGGCTTGTTGCAAACAACCCGCCGTGGATACTTTCAAATTTCCGAACGCGGTTTGAAAGTTTTGCGGCAAAAACCCGCCCAAATAGACAATAAATTTTTACGTCAGTATCCGGAATTTCTGGCTTTTCAAGCTAAAAGTTCAAAGCCTGAAGCATTAGATGAAGCAAAGGAAAGCGATTCTATACAAACACCCGAGGAAGCAATGGAAGAAGCCTATCAACAAGTTCGTCAAGACTTGGCTACCGAACTTTTGGAAATGATTCAGGGCTTTTCACCAGTTTTCTTTGAAAAATTAGTGGTAGATTTGCTTGTAAAAATGGGATATGGTGGCACTAGAAGAGATGCCGGTAAGGCAATTGGTTCCAGTGGTGATGAAGGAATTGATGGCATCATTAACGAAGATCGCCTGGGACTGGATGTCGTCTACATTCAGGCAAAGCGTTGGCAGAATACTGTCACTCGTCCCGAAATACAGAAATTTGCTGGCGCATTGCAAGGTCAACGTGCCCGGAAAGGTATTTTCATTACCACATCGGCATTTTCCGATGGCGCCCGTGATTACGTGTCTCGCATTGATTCAAAAATAGTTCTTATTGATGGTGAGACCCTTGCCCAACTGATGATTGATTATGGAGTAGGTGTCACTTCGATAGCCTCCTACGACCTTAAACGTATCGACATTGATTATTTTACCGAGGCATGATGAAGGTAATTGTACGGTTAAACAAACGAATTATCCTGGCCGGATTGCCCGCACTGCAATTCGGCCGTTCTGCCTGCACACCAACCGCAACTCAAAAATCCTAAATCCCCAATGGAGAAAACGATGGGCTTTCAAGACGTAACCAACAAACCGGACTTTGTCCAACAAGAAAACGAAATCCTCCAATTCTGGCGCGACACCGACGCCTTCAACGAACTACGCCGCCTGCGCGCCCAAACCGAAAAAGAGTATGGCATCTTCAGCTTCATCGACGGCCCCATCACCGCCAACAACCCCATGGGCGTCCACCACGCCTGGGGGCGCACCTACAAAGACCTCTACCAGCGCTACCAGGCCATGCAAGGCAAAAACCAGCGCTGGCAAAACGGCTTCGACTGCCAGGGTCTCTGGGTAGAAGTCAACGTGGAAAAGCGGCTGGGCTTCAACAGCAAGCGCGAAATTGAAACCTTTGGCCTGGACCGCTTCACCGCTGAATGCAAGGTACAGGTACTCAACTACGCGGCCGTGCAAACGGAACAATCCCAACGCCTGGGTTACTGGATGGACTGGAACGACACCGATGTACTGCGCATGCTCCGCGACAAACTCGCCGAAGACCCCCTGCAAACCGTCACCATTGATGGCCCTGACGGCCCCGTCACCGGCACCGTCGAGCAAGTTGTCGGCCAATTGGGCATGCCCCAGGTTGGCGGCTCCTATTTCACCTTCAGCGACGAGAACAACTACCAGATTTGGTCATTCCTCAAAAAATGCTTCGACAAAGGGTGGATTTACAAAGGCACCGATGTCATGCCCTGGTGCGCCCGCTGTGGCACCGGCATCAGCCAGCACGAAATCGTCACCGAAGGATACCAGGAAGTCACCCACGACTCCGTTTTCGTGCGCTTCCCGCTGTTGGGCCGGGCCAACGAAGCCTTGCTGGTCTGGACCACCACCCCCTGGACGCTCACCAGCAACGTCGCGGCGGCCGTCGGCCCCGAACTCACCTACGTCAAAGTGCAGGCCGAAGAGGGCTGGACCTACTACCTGGCCGAAGGGGCCATGAAGAACACCCTCATTGGCAAAAACAACGAGGTCGTTGGCAAACTCAAGGGCGCAGAGATGCTCGGCTGGGAATACCGCGGCCCCTTCGACGAGCTACCCGCCGCTCAGGCCGCCTTTTCCGACATGGCGTATACCCATCGCGTCATTGCCTGGAAGGAAGTGGGCGAAGATGAAGGGACGGGCATTGTCCACATTGCCCCTGGCTGCGGCGCAGAAGACTTTGAACTGGGTAAAGAATTTAATCTACCCGTCATTGCCCCGCTGGATGAAAATGGCATTTACAAAGAGGGCTTTGCCTGGCTCACCAGCCAATCTGCCCACGATGTGGCCGACGCCATTTTTGACAATCTGCACGAAAAGGGCCTCTACTACCGCAAACAGCGGTACGCCCACCGTTACCCCCACTGTTGGCGCTGCGGCAATGAGCTAGTCTACCGCCTGGTGGATGAGTGGTTTATTCACATGGGCCAACTGTACGACAAGCCCCGTGCCGAAGTAACAGCAGAGGAGAAGGCGGCCAGCTTCCGCTACCAAATCATGGATTCTGTAGACCAGGCTAACTGGTATCCCAGCTTTGGCTACGAGCGGGAAATGGACTGGCTGCGCAACATGCACGATTGGATGATCTCCAAGAAACGCTATTATGGGCTGGCCCTGCCCATCTACGAATGTGGCGAGTGCGGGCACTTCCACGTGGTGGGCAGCCGCGAAGAGCTACAAGAACGGGCTGTGGCCGGTTGGGATGTTTTTGCTGACCACACCCCCCATCGCCCCTACATTGACGCGGTAAAAATCGGCTGCCCCAACTGTGGTCAGCCCGTAGAGCGCATCAAAGATGTGGGCAACCCCTGGCTGGACGCTGGCATTGTGGGCATCAGCACCCTGCACTACAGCGTAGACCGGGAGTATTGGGAAAAATGGTACCCCGCCGACTGGATTAGCGAGAGCTTTCCGGGGCAGTTCCGCAACTGGTTCTACAGCTTGCTGGCCCAAAGCACCCTCATGGCGGATGGCGTAGGGCCATTCAAGAATTTGTTTGGCTATGCCACCTTGCACGCGGAAGACGGCCGTGAAATGCACAAATCCTGGGGCAACATGATCGAATTCAACGAAGCAGCCGATAAGATGGGCGCCGACACCATGCGCTGGCTTTATGCTAGCTGCAAACCGGAGCAAAACCTGCGCTTTGGCTACCACATCGGCGACGACACCCGCCGCCGCTTCCTCATCCCCCTGTGGAATGTCTATTCCTTTTTTGTCAGCTATGCGCGGCTAGACAACTGGCAACCCAATGCGGAATTCGGAATGCGGAATGCGGAATCCAACACTCCGCACTCCGCACTCCGCACTCCGCACTCCCAATTGGACCGCTGGATTGTGGCCCGGCTGGATGAGACGACGCTGGCGACGCGGGCGGCGCTGGACGTGTATGACGCGGAGAAGGCGACGCAGGTCTTGGAAGCGTTCCTGGATGATCTATCGAATTGGTACGTGCGCCGCTCGCGCCGCCGCTTCTGGAAAAGCGAAGCCGACGCCGACAAGAACGCGGCTTATGCCACCCTCTATCACGTCCTGGTGGAATTTGTGAAGCTGCTGGCTCCCTTCGTCCCGTTTGTGACGGAGGCCATCTACCAAAATCTGGTGCGCGGCGTGGATGAGAACGCGCCGGCGAGCGTCCACCATTGCCTTTATCCGCAGGCGGATGAGGCGGGGTTGGATCGGGCGCTGTTGGCTAAGATGCGGCTGGCGATTGTCACGGCCGGTTTAGGGCGGGCGGCGCGGGGTTCGGCCGATGTGAAGCTGCGCCAGCCGTTGGCCAAGGCGCGGGTGAACGTGGGCAGCCAGCAGGAGCAGGCGGACCTGGCGGAACTGGCCGACGTGTTGCAAGAGGAGATCAACGTCAAGGAAATTGAAATTGTGACCGAGGTAGGGGAGTTGGTAGAGTATAAGGTGTTGCCCAACAATCGCGCCCTGGGGCCACGCTTTGGCAAGCAGTTTCCCCAGGTGCGTAACGCGCTGCTGGCCCTAAATCCTGCTGACGTAGCCCAGGCGGTGCAGGCCGGGCAACCCATTGTGCTGGCGGTGGCAGGTAAGCAGGTGGAGCTGACCGGTGAAGATGTGCTGGTGCAAACGGAGGCGCGGGGTGGCCTGGCCGTTGCCAGTGACAAAGGGGTAACGGTGGCGGTGGATACGCACCTGACGCCAGAATTGCTGCAAGAGGGGTATGCACGGGATGTGGTGCGCCACGTGAACAACCTGCGCAAGGATGCAGGGCTGGAGATTTCTGACCGGATTGAGTTGGGCTACACGGCCGTTGCCGACGTTGCCGCCGCCCTACAAAACTTTGATGATTACGTTAAGCAAGAAACCCTGGCCGTGGCGCTAATCCCGGGCGCGCTGCCCGACGCCCTGACAGAGCAAACGGTGCGCGTGGGCGACCAGGACGTGGTGCTGGCCTTGCGCAAGGCCGTATAGTTGACTCATTGTTTGCGCGCTAGCGGGTATACGAAAGAACTTTCGTATACCCGCTTTTTTTTTGCTGATTTTGCCCTTCTCCTATCTGTCTGTACAATTTAATCTGGTTTTCAGGAGGATCGGAGGTAAGGAATGCGGCGATTTGGATTAGTTTTTTTATTCATTGGCGTACTAGTGGGGGTAACGGCCGTTGCCCACAACACCTCCACCCCATCTACCACAGCGGCCCCAGAAATTCCCTTCGCCATCAATGCCGCCTCTGATTCCTGCGAAGCCGCCACCCTCATCCCCTCTCTCCCTTGGGGAGACCATACTGCTTTCACCAACCTACTCACCGAATCAGCCGCCGACCCTGCTCTCAGCTGCGCGTGGGGGACGCCTTCTCGGCCTCAGGGCTATCGCACCGCCTGGTACAAATTTGTCGCCCCGTACAGTGCCCAGGTCACCATCGACACATTTTACAGTGATTACGACACCATATTAGCCGTTTACAGCGGCTCCTGCGGCAGCGAAAACTTGGTGCAGTTAGCCTGCAATGATGACCATCAGGGCTTCAGCTCCAAAGTTTCTCTGCCTGTCCTTAAAGGGCAAACTTACTACATCGAAGTCGCGGATTGGCAATTTGATGTTTATGGCTCCAATCTAAACATTGCAGTCCTCATCAACCCTGTTGACTCGCGTTGGGAACTGCAAGGAAACATGACCATTCCCCGCAGCCGCCACAGCGTCGTCGCTTCCGGCAAATATCTGTACGTCATCGGCGGAGAAACGGAAATGGGCAATGATCCTACCCTGACCTCAAGCTTGCAGCGTCTGGATACAGAAACGGGCGCCTGGGAAACATTAGACCCCATGCCCGGCAGTGGCTATGCCAACACATCGGCAGCTTATGTCAACGAAAAAATCTACTTGCCCAGCGGGTTTACCGGTAATACAAGCGCCTATAATGGCACGCATCAAATTTACGACATTGCCAGCGGTGGTTGGATGACGGGTCCCACAGCACCTTGGCCTAACGGCCGTCCATTAGCCTGGGGCACGGCCGTTGCCGCCCCCTACTCCCAATTCCGTGGCTATTACTACCTGGGCGGCACACCTGACCAACCCTCTATTGAGGCCCACTCCAACACCATCGCCATACCCTCCAATACAGTTTTCTACTTTGCCGCCCAAGGCGCCGCCAACCCCACCTGGATAACACCCATTCCCAACCTCACCGTCGCCCGCTTCGCGCACACAGCCGCCTGGGTACAAAATCGATTGTGCGTCGTCGGCGGTCTCGGCATCAACGAAACCGGCACAAATAATATTTTGCTCACCAACGGCGAGTGCTTCCGTTCCGGCGTTGGCTGGCAGACCATTGGTGACCTGAACTACCCGCGCTACAACGCCGGCAGTGCGGTTAGCCCCGATGGACGCTGGTACGTCTTTGGCGGTGTGGATGGTACGGACAATCCCGTAGAAACCACCGAATACTACAATCCAGCAACCAACACCTGGCACCCCCTGACGATTAACTATTCATTGGGGGGCATCCCTGGTAATCCAGCCCGCGCCTGGCCTCGGGGCGCCTTTGTTGGCGATGATCTGTGGGTTTTGGGGGGCAACAGTGACGGTGCTGTTGGTTCCGTTTTGCCTATGATCGAAAAACTTTCTATGCCAACCCCCAGCCTTTTTTTGCCCGCCGTCTTTCGGCCAGGCAATATAGCCTCCAATGACACTCTGGGCACTGCCTGGCAGCTTCTGCTAAACCAACCCCAATTTCACACCTTCGACAGCACCACCGACTACTTTGACACTTACTTTTTCGACATCGGGGTGACCCGCCGCATTACAGTCCATCTGTCTGACATTCCCACCAGCGGCGACAGCGCCAGCAACTACGACCTGTTTTTGTACAATAACAATAAGGTGCTGCGCGGCCAAAGCCTGAACCCGAGCAATCTGCCGGAAACCATTACCCTCACCCTGACACCCGGACGGTATTACGTCATGGTGGAACGGGTGTTCACCTCTAATCTAAACGGCCTTGACACCAGCCCTTACCGCATCATCGTTGAAGGTTTGTAACCTATGAGTAACGCCAGCCCTTTACGCCTATTACATTTTGCCGACGCCCACATCGACATTGCCAATTACGGCCGTCACGACCCCACCACCGCCCTCCCCATCCGCGTCGTAGACTTCCTGCAATCCTTGGACGCCATCATTGACCGCGCCCTGGCTGAACCCGTAGACCTGGTCATCTTTGCCGGAGACGCCTACAAAGACCGCAACCCCCATCCCACCTTCCAGCGGGAATGGGGTCGCCGCATCATGCGCCTCTCCCAGGCCGGCATTTCCACCGTGCTGCTGGTGGGCAACCACGACGTGTCCCCCGCTTCCGGGCGTGCCCACACCCTCCACGAATTTCACACCCTGGCCGTGCCCCACATTCACGTCGCCGACCGCATTCGCCGCCTGGAGCCAGAGGAGCTAGGCCTGCCCGTGCAAATCATCACCGTGCCCTGGGTTTCGCGCAGCCAGCTCATGACCCGCGAGGAAACTGTCGGGAAATCTCCCGATGACATCCTTGCTGAACTGGAAACCCGCGTCACTGCTGGCGTGCAAAAATTGGTAGAAACGGCCGATCCCCACCTGCCCCTCATCCTCACCGCCCACGCCAGCGTACAAGGGGCCAAATATGGCAGCGAGCGTGCCGTCATGCTGGGGCAAGAGCTGGTGCTCAGCGGCAGCATCGTCCACGACCGGCGGCTGGATTACGTGGCCCTGGGCCACATCCACAAGCACCAGCACCTGAACGCCGCCGGCGCCCATCCCCCCGTCGTGTACCCCGGCTCCATTGAGCGCATCGACTTTGGCGAAGCCCGCGAGCGCAAAGGCTTTGTGCTGGCTTCTGTCAACCGCGGGCAGACGGAATGGGAGTTTGTCAGGCTGCCAACGCGCCCTTTTTTGGACATTAAGGTGGAAACCCGAGACGCCGACACTTTCATGAGTGATGTGCTGGCGCAACTGCCCCCGGCAACGGCCGTGCAAGATGCCATCTGCCGCGTCCAGCTCACCTACCCCCGCGACTGGGAACCACTGGTAGACGAAAAAGCCATCGCCGACTACTTCCAAGATGCCTTCAGCGTGCAAATTCAAAAACACCGCCAGGCCGAAAAGCGCGCTCGTCTGGGCGACACCGCCGACGTGGAAAGCCTGACGCCCGCTGAACTGCTGGAAACCTACTGGCGCACCATCGGTCTGGAGGGGGACGAAGCGCAAATTATGCAAACTCTGGCCCAAGACATCCTCGCCGCCACCGACTTGCCGGAAAGCTAGCGTAAGAGCTAGAGAAAGACAGCGTTTTTTCCTCTAGCTCTCGCTCTCGCTCCCTTAAAATCCCCTCATTTTACCCCCCAAAACCTCTTTGGATAGCTTTTGGTAGAAATCCAACAGTATAGTCTTTTCGGTTTGAGAAAAATTTACCTCATCCCCCAAATTTTTCAACGGGAGGTTGTTATTGTGACTATAAAATCTTCGCGCTTGCCCGGCTTTTACCGCCTTTCCCTGGCTGAGCGGGCCAGCCTGGTAGGGCAATGGGCAGACCTGCAGCCAGAAGAAGTGGATATTTTGCTGGGGCGCGGTCTGCACAACGAGCAGGCCAACGCCATGATTGAAAATGTGGTGGGCACCTATGAGCTGCCTTTAGGGATTGCAGCCAACTTTTTGGTAAACGGCCGTGACTACCTCATCCCCATGGTTGTCGAAGAACCCAGCGTCGTCGCCGCCATCAGCCACGCCGCCAAGCTCATTCGCGCCGGGGGCGGCTTCCACACCACCGCCACCGACCCGGTGATGATTGGGCAAATCCAGGTGCTAGACGTGCCCGACATGGACGCAGCCCTGACCGCCTTGCAGGCCAACAAAGCAGAGCTGCTGGCCCGCGCCAACTGCTGCGACAAGGTAATGGTGAAACTAGGCGGCGGGGCGCGCGGTTTGGAGTTTCGCCCTTTTGCCGATTCCCCCGTTGGCCCCATGCTGGTGGTGCACCTGCTGTTTGACGTGCGTGACGCCATGGGCGCTAACGCCATCAACACCTGCGTGGAAGACCTGGCCCCCATGGTGGCGGACCTGACCGGTGGGCGCACCAACTTGCGCATCCTCTCTAACCTGGCCGACCGGCGCACGGCCACAGCGCGGGGCATTGTGCCTGCCGCAGCCCTGGCTAAAGATGGGCTGGATGGCACAGAGGTGGCCCAATGGATTGCTGAAGCCAACGCCTTTGCCGTGGTAGACCCTTACCGCGCCGCCACCCATAACAAGGGCATTATGAACGGCATTGACGCCGTGTGCCTGGCCACGGGCAACGATTGGCGGGCTATTGAGGCAGGCGCCCATGCGTATGCAGCGCGTAACGGCCGTTACCAGGCCCTCACCGACTGGCACGTCAACGAAAACGGCGACCTCTCCGGCGCAATCACCCTACCTATGGCGGTGGGTATCGTGGGCGGCGCCACCAAAGTCCACCCCGTGGCCAAAGTCGCCATGAAAATCTTAAACGTCAAATCGGCTACCGAACTGGGGCAAGTCATGGCCGCCGTGGGGCTGGCCCAAAATCTAGCCGCCATCAAAGCCTTGGCCACCGTGGGCATTCAAAAAGGGCACATGCGCCTCCACGCCCGCCAGGTCGCCATGGCGGCCGGGGCCAGCGGCACCCAAGTGCAGCACATTGCCGACCAGCTCGTGGCCGAGCAAAAAATTCACATCGATCGCGCAAAGGAATTGCTGATCAGTAAACAGTAAACAGTATTCAGTAAACAGTTATTTGTCTTAAAGGGTTCACTGCCAACTGACCACTGACCACTGACTACTGACCACTGGTAACGAGGAAACTATGTCAGACACAAACGGACTTATGAAACCAGATCGTCCGGTGGGCATTGTCGGTTACGGCGCATACGTGCCGCGCTACCGCATTCCCGCCGCCGAAATTGCCAAAATGTGGAAAGGGGGCGAGGGCGGCGTGCCCATCAAAGAAAAATCCGTCAATGGCCTGGACGAAGATGTCGTCACCATGTCCATTGAAGCGGCGCGGAATGCCATGGCTCGCGCCGGCATCAACCCGCAGGAAATTCGCGCCGTGTGGGTGGGCAGCGAAAGCCACCCTTACGCCGTCAAGCCCACCAGCACCATCGTCGCCGAAGCCATTGGCGCCGTGCCCAACACCCAGGCCGCCGACTGGGAATTTGCCTGCAAGGCAGGTACGGAAGCGATGCAGGCTGCCATCGGCTTTGTGGGCTCCGGCATGGCGCGCTACGCCCTGAGCATCGGCATGGACACCGCCCAAGGTCGCCCCGGTGACGCCCTGGAATACACGGCCGCTGCCGGTGGCGCAGCCATGCTCATCGGCCCGGCGGCCGAGTCTGTAGCCCTCATCAACGGCTCCTACTCCTTTGTCACCGACACGCCCGACTTTTGGCGGCGGGCCAAGGCACAGTATCCTTCCCATGGGGACCGCTTTACCGGCGAACCCGCCTACTTTGCGCACATTAGCGGCGCGGCGGAGGCAATTATGGGTGCCCTAAATCGCCAGGCCAGTGATTACACCTGGGCGGTGTTCCACCAGCCCAACGCCAAGTTTCCGGAGCGGGCGGCGCAGCAGTTGGGCTTCACCAAAGAGCAGATTGCGCCCGGCTTGCTCAGCCCGCGCATTGGCAACACCTATGCTGGCTCGACAATGATTGGATTAACGGCCGTGCTTGACATCGCTGAACCTGGCGACCGCATCCTCATTGTCAGCTACGGTTCCGGCGCTGGTTCCGATGCCTTCGACTTTGAGGTGACTGACAGGCTGCTGGAAGTACGTGACCGCGCCACCAAAACCGAAGCGTACATCAGCCGCCGCACGGTGATTGATTACGCCACCTATACGCGGTTCCGCGACAAGCTGAAACTATAAAAATTTACGATTGTGGATTGACGATTGACAATTCAAGCGCGCTCAATCGTCAATCAGAAATCGGAAATCGGAAATCATCATGACTTTTGCATCTATCATTGGTATCGGACAAACGGACGTTCGCGAACATTGGGATATTTCCACCCGGCACCTGGCCTGGTATGCCATTGAGGCGGCGCTAGATGACGCCCAAATCAGCAAAGTGGATGCCCTGTACGTGGGCAACATGCTGGCGGGGCAGTTGAGCAACCAGAATCACCTGGGCGCACTCATTGCCGATTTTGCCGGTATGCGCGGCATTGAGGCGGTGACGGTGGAGGCGGGAGACGCTTCTGGCGGGGCGGCGCTGCGCCAGGGCGTGTTGGCCGTAAAAAGTGGCCTGGTAGAGACGGCGCTGGTGGTGGGCGTGGAAAAGATGACGGACAAAACCGGCGCGCCGGTAACGGCCGCTTTCTCCACCATGCTCGATGCCGACTATGAGGCCGCCCAGGGCGCTACGCCAGCCGCCATTGCCGCCTTGCTGATGCGCCGCTACATGCACGAGTATGGCGTAGAATTGGCTGGCTTTGCCGGTTTCAGCGTGAACGCCCACGCCAATGGGGCTAATAATCCGCTGGCGATGTTCCAAAATCGGCTGAAGGCGGAGCGGTTTACGGCTGCACCGCCGGTGGCAACGCCGGTCAGCCTGTTTGACGAAGCGCCCATGGGGGATGGGGCGGCGGCGGTGATTTTGACGCGCCACCAGCGGGCGATGGATATGGTGCCTAAGCCGGTGCGGGTGGCCGGTTCGGCGCTGGCTACGGACACAGTGGCACTGCATGATCGGCGGGACCCGTTGTGGCTGAAGGCGGCGGCGGAGAGCGCGCAAAAGGCGTTGGCCCAGGCTGGCCTGTCGCTGGCAGACATTGATTTGTTTGAATTGCATGATTCTTACACGGTGCTGGCGGCGCTGGCGCTGGAGGCGGTGGGTTTTGCGGAACGGGGCCAGGGTTGGCAACTGGCAAAGAATGGGGAGATTGGGCGCAACGGCCGTATTCCCATCAGCACCTTTGGCGGCCTGAAAGCGCGGGGGAATCCCGGTGGCGCCACAGGGGTGTACCAGGCGGTGGAGGTAGCCCGGCAACTGCGCGGCGAGGCTGGGGACTGTCAAATCCCGTCAGCGCGGGTGGGCATGGCCCAAAACCTGGGTGGCAGTGGCGGCACGGCCGTGGCCCACGTCTTCACAATGGATGAGTGAGAGATGAATACGGCCGTTGGTCCGCCATCACAACTATTGACATAACCACCTAATAATCGGCAAAAGTTTGACATAACTACTTCAAAATGGCCCTCTGACAGTTTTTGACAGTTAAAAAGTGGGCGCTGGCAGAGAATGGTAGCCTTCCTGTGCATAATCACTTACGGGTCGCCCCCAATTTATAGCGGCCCATTTTGCGAAAAGATTCGGAGGCAACGAAATGGAAGTATCACGTCATTGGCGTCTAAAAGAACAACGGTACAGCTTAGTAGGCGAAACCTGTGATCATTGCGGCGTCAAACTTTTCCCACCCCGCGACGTGTGTTTGGCCTGTGAGGCCCCCGCTAAAGAACTGTACACGTTCACTGGCTTGGGTGAAGTGTACTCTTATTCCACTGTATATGATGCACCTGCCGGTTTTGAACACCAGGCTCCCTACACGGTGGCCTTGGTGAAGCTGGAAGAAGGCCCGCTGGTTACGGCGCAATTAACCGACATTGACAGCAGTGAGGTGCAAATCGGGTTAGCCGTGGAAATGGTCACACGCAAGCTGTATGCAGAAGGGGATGAAGGCACCATTGTCTATGGTTACAAATTTCGCCCCGCTTTAGCTGCCGCACTTCTTCCTTGATTGCATCGTAAATGATATTGTAGCGTGAGGCTCATCTCTGGGAGATGGGCCTTTTTCTTTGGTAGAAGATGGCAGATTTAGGGGAACAAAAACGGGCGGCACTGATGGCGGCGCCTTTGGACCAGGCGAATTTGGCCGCTGACCCAGTGGCGCAGTTTGGGCAATGGTTTGCTCAGGCCCATGAGGCGGAATTGCCGCAGCCCCACGCCATGAGCCTGGCGACGGCGACGCCGCAGGGGTGCGTGTCGTTGCGGCTGGTGCTGCTGCGCGCTTTTGATGAAGGGGGGTTTCTGTTTTTTACGGGTCTGGAGACGCAAAAAGTGCGGGAGATGCGGGCGAATCCGCAGGTGGCGCTGCTGTTTCCGTGGTTGTTGCTGAATAGGCAGGTGCGGGTGGAGGGCACGGCCGTTGCCCTCTCTACCGCCCAAACCACAAAATTTTTCCTCAGCCGCCCGCGCCACAGCCAACTGGGGGCATGGTTTACCCAGGCTGGCGGCATGGTTTCCTCTCGCGCCATCCTGCGGGCCAAATGGGCCGCCTTGCAAGAGAAATTCCGGGCGGGCGAGGTGCCATTGCCCAGTGGGTGGGGGGGGCTTTCGGGTACGGCCGCAGCGCGTGGAATTTTGGCAGGGGCGCGAGGATGGCCAGCACGACCGCTTTGCCTACCAACGGCAAGAAGCGGGAGAATGGTTGGTAGAACGGTTACGGCCGTAGATTTATCATTGAACAACGCAACCAACCCCGCTACTATTGCGTATACAAGTTAGTTTTTCAAAAACAGGACCAATTTTCGTTTATTGTCAGCATAACCAAAGCACAAAAGGAGATAGAAATGGGTACAAGTCATGTGGTTGATTACCAAGTTTTTGGCGACGATTTGCAATTTGTGGAAATTGAACTGGATCCTCAAGAAACCGTTATTGCCGAAGCGGGAGCCATGATGTACATGGAAGACGGCATTGGTTTCGAGACCAAAATGGGGGACGGTTCTAAACCCAGCCAGGGATTTATGGGGATGCTGGGTAACGTTGCCAAACGCGCCCTTACCGGCGAATCCATCTTCATGACCCACTTCACCAACAACGCTTCGCAGGACAAAAAGCACGTTGCATTTGGTGCGCCCTACCCTGGCAAAATCATCGCTATTGACTTAGATGTGGCCAATGGTGAACTTATTTGTCAGAAAGATTCCTTCCTTTGCGCGGCGTTGGGCACCGAGGTGAGCATTGCCTTTAACAAACGGCTGGGCGCCGGTCTCTTTGGGGGCGAAGGGTTTATTTTGCAGCGTCTGCGGGGCGACGGCATGGTCTTCATTCACGCGGGCGGCACCATTGTGGAAAAGCGGCTGCACGGGGAAAAACTGATGGTAGACACAGGCTGTATTGTGGCTTTCGAGAATACTATCTCTTACGATATCCAACGTTCTGGCAATCTGAAATCTATGGTATTTGGCGGTGAGGGCCTCTTCTTGGCGACGCTGCAGGGCACGGGGCGGGTCTGGCTGCAGTCATTGCCCTTCTCCCGTTTAGCGGACCGTATTTTGCAGAATGCGCCCCAGGCTGGCGGCCGTTCCAGTGGTGAAGGCTCCATTCTGGGTGGCGCGATGGACTTTTTGCAGAAAAATTAGCCACAAATTATTTGTTTTGATACAGAAAACGGCCGGGTACAAAAGACCCGGCCGTTTTTATTTGGTTTAAGAAGGGTATTCGGGTTACATATTGGCCAGGGTTTTGCCACTGTCTTTGAGGGCATCTACAAAGTAGCTTTCGCACGCTTCATCAATCAGCTCGGGGGTAAGTCTGGGTGCTTCATTTTCATAATCACAAATTGAAGCCACCGTTTTCACAATGTCGCGGGGGTGTACAGATTGCATGACGCGCTGCGGTTCACGGTACCATTTTTGCAGCAGGTGTAAGAAGCTATTTTTGTCGAAGGGGACGTTAAACTGTTTGCATGAATTGACAAAGATTTGGTAGAAGAGCCGCTCATCTGGGCCAATAACTTCCACCTTCATTTGAATGCGCCGCAAAAATGCGCCGTCAACAAGATCGCCGGGATCTAAATTGGTGGAGAAAACGATGAATTGACGAAAGGGAACTTCGATGGTTTGCCCAGATTGCAGGCGCAAAAAGTCCATTTTGCTTTCCAGGGGCACAATCCAGCGGTTGAGGAGGGCCTGAGGGCTTATTTGCTGCCGCCCAAAGTCGTCGATGAGAAACATCCCACCGTTGGCTTTGAGCTGCAGGGGTGCTTCATAGACTTTGGCGACAGGTTCAAAGCGCAGGTCAAGGGCGTCCATGGTTAATTCGCCGCCAACCATGACCACGGGACGTTGGAAAAGGCGCCAGCGACGATCAATTTTAAGTTTGTCAGCGCCCAGGCCCAGATGCATGATCATATCTTCTTCAGAAATAGGAACATGGATAAGCGGATCGATGACGCGAATGATTTGTCCGCCGGCGGTTAGCGCGTCGGGCAGCCAGATGGGTTCTCCCGCAGCAAGAAGGTTGCCCAGCGCTTCAGCGATGGTAGTTTTGCCATTACCTGGAGGGCCATAGAGAAAGAGGGAGGTTCCGGCATTGGCGGCAGGCCCAATTTTGCGATGAAAATTGTCTGGCAAGATAAGCTGGCTCAGGGCTTTTTTTACTTGTTCTGGTGAAACGCGGATTCTGCTTTTACCCTGAACCAGAATGGCCTGGGTATAGGCGTCAATGGTAACGGGAGTACGCCCAATGTATTGGCTACGCTCAAAAGCGTCCCGTGCACGATTCATGCCGGCATCGGTGAGGGAATAGGTGAAACTGAGACTGCCTAGTGAGCCGGCGCGGGTAACTTCGACGAGGTGTTCTTGTTTGAAACGAGAGAGGATTTGATCGACAATGCGCGCATGAATGCCGAGGATTTCGGCCATACGGGCAACGCTGGCATCCCCTTCGTTGAAAAGGATGCGGAAGATGATGTCGTTGACGATTTGGATGGAGATGCCCAGTTCTTCGGGTTCCATGGGTTGTTTAAGTAATTTTTCTAGTTCACTACTAAGCATGGGTAAACCTCGTTGGCGTGGTTACTTGATGATTGAAGTATACCTTGGCATCGATAACGGCCGTATAGGAAAATGGGGTGTTAGCAAAAGCGGCTTACACTCATTCTACACACACCACCAGGAAGGCACAACCAAAAAGACGCCCGTGCGGGGCGTCATGGCGATTTGGGGGAGAAGCTTTAAGATGGGGTTACGGCCGTTTCCAAATCCTCTATTTCATCATCACCGGGGAGTTCTTCCCCGTTGCCATTCACGCGAGACAGGCGACCTTCGCGCACCACCGCAACAGACGCCACCGTATCATTACCGCGCAAATCCATGACCCGCACCCCTTGCGTGATCCGCCCTTGCACCGAAATATCATCAACGGCCGTGCGCAGCATAATGCCATTGGAGGAAATAAGCGTAACCTCATCGCCAGGTTCCACCACCCGCGCACTGATAATTTTTCCCGTGCGTTCCGGCGTCAGATTCATGGCCCGCACACCTTGCCCATACCGCTGCTGCGTCCGATACTCATCCAGGGGCGTCTGCTTGCCAAACCCCTTTTCAGTGATAACCAGCAAGCTACTGCCGGGTGTCACCACATCGGCGCCAGCCAGATTGTCCCACTTCTCCAGCTTCATGGCATACACACCAGCCGCCGCACGTCCCATGGGGCGCACATCCTCTTCGCTAAAGCGAATGCCCCGCCCCTGCTCGCTGACCAAAATCAGATCCTCTCCTCCACGAGTCAGCTTCACCCAACCCAGCATGTCGTCATCATCCAGATTCAAGGCAATCAGCCCACTGGGGCGCACGTACTCAAAAGCGCTTACCTCCACCCGCTTAATGCGCCCCTTACGGGTAATCATGGTCAGGTACTCTGCATCGGCAAAATCATGCACCGGCAAAGCGGCCGTAATCTTCTCTTCCGGCATCAATGGCAAAATATTCATCAACGACGTACCTTTTGCCGTGCGATCCAGCTCAGGAATGTTATACGCCTTATCCGAGTACACCTTACCCCGATCAGAGAAGAACAAAATCGTATTATGTGAACCGGCGGCAAAGAGATGCTCCAACTCATCCTCTTCCCGCGTGCTCATACCAATCAGCCCCTTACCGCCCCGCTGCTGCTTGCGGTACGCCGTTAGCGGCGTGCGCTTGATGTAGCCGCGCTGCGTAATGGAAATCAGCACGTCCTCATCGGGGATGATGTCCTCCATGTTGATTTCCGCATCCAATCCCGGCGCAATCTCCGTGCGGCGCTCGTCGCCAAAGGTTTCTTTAAGCGCCAGCACATCTTCCTTAATCAGTGCCAAAATCTTATCTTTGTCGGCCAGCAACCCTTGCAAATATTCAATGTGGGCGGTGATCTCCTTATACTCGTCCTCAATCTTTTGCCGTTCCAGGGCCGCCAGACGACGCAGCTGCATATCTAAAATGGCCGTGGCCTGGGCCTCAGAAAGGCCGAAATTCTCCATCAGCCGGGTCCGCGCCACGTCCGCGTCGGGCGAGCGGCGAATGGTTTCAATAACGGCATCCAGGTGGTCCAGGGCAATGAGCAGCCCTTCCAGCACGTGCTGCCGCTTCAGAGCCTTGTCCAGATCAAACTGGGTGCGGCGGGTAATAACGACTAGCCGGTGATCAATATAGATTTGCAGCGCCCTTTTCAGGGAGAGCAGCATCGGCTGTTTGTCTACCAGGGCCAACATTTGCACGCCAAAAGTGGTCTGCAGGGAAGTGTGCTTGTAAAGCTGGTTGAGCACCTTCAGGGGCTGTGCGGCCCGTTTGAGTTCCACAATGACCGAAATACCGCGCCGGTCTGAGGAATCACGCAAATCGGAAATGTCGGTAATTACGCCCTTGTTCACTAGTTCGGCAATGCGCTCAATGAGCATGGCTTTGTTTACCTGGAAGGGTAGCTCGGTAATGTTGATGCGCTGCCGGTCGGGGTTGCGGGGCAGCTCTTCAACAGTGGCCACGCCGCGCACTACTACCCGCCCGCGCCCAGTGGCGTAGGCATTGCGAATACCTTCTGTACCCACGATGATGCCGCCGGTGGGGAAATCTGGCCCTTTGACAAACTGCATCAGGTCGTCCAGGGTCACGTCGTCTACTTCTTCTTGACGGTCTATGAGATAGGCGATGGCGTCGCACAGCTCGGTGAGGTTGTGGGGGGGGATGTTGGTGGCCATGCCGACGGCGATGCCGGAGGTGCCGTTGAGGAGTAAATTGGGCAGTTTGGCGGGCAGCAGATCTGGCTCGGTGAGGCTGTCGTCAAAGTTGGGGACAAAGTCGACGGTCTCTTTTTCAATGTCTTCCAGAAGTTCGTTGGCAATGCGGGCCAGGCGGGCTTCGGTGTAGCGCATGGCAGCAGCGCTGTCACCGTCTACGCTGCCAAAATTGCCTTGCCCATCTACCAGCATGTAGCGCATGGAGAAATCCTGGGCCATGCGCACCATGGCGTCGTAAACGGAGGAGTCGCCGTGGGGGTGGTATTTACCCAGCACTTCGCCAACGATGCGGGCGCTTTTGCGGTGGGCGGTGTTGTAGCGAATGCCCATGTCGTGCATGGCGTAAAGAATGCGGCGATGGACGGGTTTGAGGCCGTCGCGGGCGTCGGGCAAGGCGCGAGCGACGATGGTGCTCATGGCGTAGTCGAGGTAGGAGCTACGCATCTCCTGATTGATGTCAATGGTGCTAACAGTACCGATTTCCAAGATTGGACCTCCGCGGGTTACTGGGGTTTAGGCAGGAGCATTGTGGACATTTGGCAAAAGGGCAACGGGGCGTATGGCATGGGGGTTCGTGGGCGGGTTGCCTGGTTTTGCGGATGCGTTTTTGCGTAAAAAAGGGCCACCAAGTTGGGGGGTGGCGCCAGGATAAAATTCGGGATTTTCATCTCCGAAATTATACCTTATTTTTGCTGTATCAACGAATTTTAGAGGGGGGGGGATTACGGCAGTACAGTAACGGCCGTTGCCCCTACAAATAGGGGTTTCTCTTCGTCAAGAACGGCCGTTTTCACATACCCTAACGCTACTGCGCCCTGCAGCCCCATGGCGGCCGACGTAATGGCGCCGGCATTCTTGCCATTAGCCATGATTTCGGCGCCGGGGTCTAAGGGGTTGGAAGCGGTTAGGCGCACCAGCTTCTTAGCCAATCGCCCGCGGCTTTCCATGCGGGCAATGATTTCCTGACCCGTATAGCAGCCTTTGGTAAAGGATACGTCAGCCCCAAGATTTGCTTCCAGAGGGATATAGTCCAGGGTTAGCTCGTGGCCGAAGCGGGGCAAGCCATTGGCGATACGAAGGTACTCGAAAGCGGCTTCGTCGGCAGGCGTGATGCCACTACTGGCCAGGTGTTGGTAGAAGGCGTTTCGGTGGGCGGCCTGGCCCATGACAAAGTAGCCAGCGCCGTTGATGGGATCGGTTTTGTGCAGATAGGCGGTGACGCCGTTCATCTCTGCTTGCCGCCAGTGATGGAGGGGCAGGTCCGTCTCCGGGAAGCCGGCCTGACCAAGGAGGGTTAAGGCCTGGGGGCCGTAAACGGCGAAAACGGCCGTTTCCTCCGTCACGTCTTGCAAATGGAAATCGTCGTTAAAGAACACGTTGCGCAGCAGATAACGAGCCAGCGGATCGCGGTGCCCTTCGCCCGCCAGCACGTACACGGCATCACTGCTGGCATACAAAATGAGGCGATCAATGATGCGGCCAATGTCGGTGGTCAGCACGGTGGCTGCTCCCTGCCTGCTTTGGAGGGTTTTGACCGAATTGGTCGAAATGCGGTCAATAATGTCCAGGCGGCTGGTCCCGCTGATTTTGAATAGGGCTAACGAGCTACGGTCTATGAAAACGGCCGTTTCTTGCGCAGCCTGGTACACTTTCTCATCAATCTGACGCTTCATCATCTCCATGATCCTGCCAATCCTCGCCACTGCTCAGCGTCCCTTCTGGGTCTAGCCGCCAACGCTGGGCAAAAAGCTGCAAATGGGGCAAAAAACGCTTTTCGCGGGCAATGACCACCTCTTGCACAAGCTGCCACAAGGATTTCCCATTTAGCTGCTTGTACTGTTTAGGGTTGGTCACCTGGCGCAGCGGCAGCGTCTCCAGCCACTCTTCCAACTGCACCCGCACCTGCTGCCAATCAGCAAACACCCGATCTAAATCCCGCCCCTGATTTTCTGCGTAGCACTGGGCGTCAAAGGCTTCTGGTTTTTGCATGGCTGCTTGCAGTTTGTCCGGCTTTTTGCCCTGGTCCAGGCGCATGATAGCAGTGACCAGCTCGGCTTCCCACACCGTCAGGTTGGCTAGTACGTCGGCTACTGTCCAGGTGTCCAACACGCCCGGCGCTAACAGGGCGTCGTCCGGAAGCTCTTCAATGGCCACCAGCAGGCGCTCGCGGCTGCCATCTAGCTCATCTAATAGTTGCTCAATGTCCATATTTATGCCCATGATACCGGGGAAACGGCCGTTGCGCGTTCCCTCTTCTCATCTCCTCATCCCTTCCTGGTAAACTGAATTACCAAGTTTAACATGTCTGCACCCCGCCACAAAACCGCCTAGACGTGATCATACTCACGTTAAAGAGGTGATGCTCTTCCTACGAGTCATAGACAAAATTGGTCTATAGTTATGGAGAAAATTGAGAGAATCAAAAAACATTGTCCCCTGACAAAAATAAACAGTATAATCAATCTATCTTGCTATAAGAGTTATTTATCAACTGGTACCCATTAATAGCAAAAAAACTTATGGATAACAGCTTTGCAGCCCCACTTTCTAATGATGACCAGGAACAAGCAAGCGACCCAACAAACAGTGGCAACCGGGAAGTTCGTTGGGAGGTTGTTGCCCGTACACCCGGCATTACGCCAGCTCACATTATCGCCGGAAGGCTGCAAACAGAAGGCATTCCGGCGCGGGCCTGGCAAGAAGCAGCTGGGCAGGCTTATGGCATCACCGTGGGGCTGCTGGGTACAGGCTATGTTGCTGTTCCCGAAGAGTTTGTCGAAGACGCCCTGGAAATTTTAGAGGCAGAAGATGACAGCTCGCTGGATGATGTAGAATTTGATGAGAGTGATTTCTAGCAGAAAATGAAAAGAGGAAACGATTCAGGATATGGGGAGGCAGGCCCCACTACGAGTCACCTGGATAGAGAATAGAGAAAAGGTATAAGGAGATGTTAAAATGGCTGATGTTTCTTGGACCAACAATGATGACCACGCCTTACTAAAAAGTAAAAGCAATAATCGTGTCAAGTTTATCGTGGGTGGGGTGCTTATGCTGGCTGCTATTGCCTTTCTGGTTGTTAATGCCATGAGCGGCAACACCCAATTGTACAAAACTGTGGCAGAATTTTATAACGAGCAGCCACAATTAGTGGGACGTGATCTGCGCGTCGCGGGCTGGGTCATGGGTGATTCCATTAAGTTCACCCAAATTGACGCCACGACCTCGCGGCTGGAATTTGAAATTGTGGATGATTACTTCAACCCTGACCAACGTCTAAAAGTTGTAGCCATGAACGAAGCCATGCCTGATTTGCTGCAAGACCAAGCCCAAGCATTGGTGGAAGGGCGTGCGGGCGGTGATGGCGTTTTTATGGTTAACCCCGGCGGGTTGATGCTGAAATGCCCCACGCGCTATGAGGAAATGGATCCGGCTGGTCACCCAGACGGCGTTCCTGTAGGTGGCAGCACCCAATAGCATAACCGCTTGCGCGTATAGGGAGAGGATTTGGTAAACTGAAAATTGGCGATTGGGGGGGAGCAATCGCCAATTTTGTCTTTTGAGGGATATAGGGAATCTGATGATAGCTGATCTGGGATACTTTGCTGTGTTGTTTGCGCTTCTTGCAGCTGTTTATGCGGCGGTGGCGGCCTGGTACGGCCGTAAAACCGATAACTTCCGCTGGGTAGAGAGCGCGCGGAATGCCGTACTTATCACGCTGCCGCTTACCGCCTTGGCGTCAGTGCTGCTCATCACGCTCTTGCTCAACGATGATTTCTCCATTGACTACGTGTGGCGCGTGAGCAGCATTGAACAGCCCACGTACTTGAAGGTGACGGCTTTGTGGGGCGGGCAGGCCGGTTCCCTGCTTTTTTGGAATCTGCTACTAGCCACCTTTACGGCCGTTGCCATGGCCCGCAAATGGGATGAGCAAAAAGAACTGATGCCCTATGCCCTCATGGTCGCCAGTTTCACCCAAATCTTCTTCCTGGCCTTATCCGTCTTCATTGAAAACCCTTTTTCCCGCATAGAAGGAGGCCTCATCCCCGCCAACGGCAACGGCCTGAACCCGCTGCTGCGCCACCCCGGCATGATCATCCATCCCCCCATGCTCTACCTGGGCTTCACCGGCTTCACCATTCCCTACACCTTTGCCATGGCGGCCCTCATTTCTGGCAAGCTAGACGACTCCTGGATTCGCACCACGCGCCGCTGGACGCTAGTAGCCTGGCTTTTCCTCAGCCTGGGGCTAATCTTGGGCGGGCGCTGGGCCTATGACGTGTTGGGTTGGGGTGGTTACTGGGGTTGGGACCCCGTAGAAAACGCATCCCTCATCCCCTGGCTGTCGGGCACCGCTTTTCTGCACTCTGTTATGATTCAGGAAAAGCGGCAGATGTTTAAGTGGTGGAACATGCTGCTCATTGTGGGCACTTACCTGCTCGTCATTTATGGCACCTTCATTGTGCGCAGCGGTGTTATCTCATCGGTCCATTCCTTTGCGCAGTCGGCAGTTGGCCCGCTGTTTTTTGGGTTCATTGTCATCATGGCTATCTTTTCGGTCTACTGGATTACCCGTCGCCGCGAAGAGTTGAAGTCACCCCACACTTTGGAATCCTTCCTTTCCCGGGAAGCAGCGTTCCTGTACAACAATTTCTTGTTTCTGGCTATTCTGGCGATTGTCTTCCTGTTTACCAATTACCCCATTATTTCTGAATTGTTCACCGGGGAACGGGGTTTTGTGGGGCCGCCGGTTTATGAGCAGGCATTGGCGCCTTTGTTTCTGCTGCTGGTTGGGCTGATGGGGGTTGCCCCCTTAACCATGTGGTACCGCACCAGTATGCAGCGTTTGGGTCGGGCCATGTTGTGGCCGGCTGTGGTGGCTACCGTGTCTGTGGTGGCCCTGTTCTTCATGAATATTCGCATTTGGCCAGCTTTGCTCGGGGCGTGGACGGTTACTTTTTCGTTGGTACTGACTCTGGTGGAGTTTGGTAAAGGCACTCGTGCGCGCATGAAGCGGGGGGAAAATCCCTTTGTTGCTTTCTCTAACCTGATGGCGCGCAGCCGCCGACGCTATGGCGGCTATTGGATTCATCTGGGTGTGCTGGTGATGGCCTATGGCATCATTGGCGTGGAGCTGTTTCAGCAAGAGACCCAACGGCAGCTGCAGGTAGGAGATACGGTAAGCCTGGGGCATTATGAGATTCAGTTTATGGGGGTAGAACAGCGACCTGGCCCCGATGATTTGATTATTACGGAAGCGGTGGTGGATGTGTATGACAACGGCCGTTTCGTGACCACCCTCTATCCTCGCCGCGAACTGTACACCCGTACCGGCCAACCCATGACCATTCCCCATGCCCGGTCTACCTTTTTTGAGGATTTCTATCTGCTGCTAGCCGAACAGCCGGCAACCCCCACTGCGGCCACGCTGCGCATTTTCCTCAATCCATTGATCAACTGGGTGTGGGCAGGCGGGTTTATTTTTGTGCTGGGCACGCTAATTGCGGCCTGGCCAGATCCCGTGGAAGATAAAATTACGGCCGTGGGCGCGCGCCGCCGCCCCATCGCCATTGCCACAGGAGATTGATCAAAGATAGCTGTCTTTAGTCTCCCGGTATTTTGAGGAGTTGGAAAAAGGATGAAAACTTGTACTTTACGGTTAACGCGTTACGCTTTTTTGCTGGCTTTGCTGCTAATGGGGGCTGTACCTGCCCTGGCGCAGGAGGGCGTGCGCATGGTAACCGATGACGAGGTCAATGAAATTGCCAAAGAGGTTTACTGCCCGGTTTGCGAAAGCACGCCCCTGGACGTGTGCGAAACCCAGGCCTGCGCCGACTGGCGGGAGCTGATTCGCACCAAGCTGGCCAATGGCGAAACCAAGGAAGAGGTTTTTGCCTACTTTGCCGAGCAGTATGGCGACCGGGTATTAGCCAGTCCCCCGCCACGCGGCCTGAATTTGTTGCTGTGGATCTGGCCCTTTGTGGCCCTGATTGGCGGGGGCGCCATTTTTGTGCGTTACCTGCGCAACATGCGGTATTCGGCTGCCGAAATGGGCCAGGATGGGGAAACGGCCGTTCCGGTCAAGCCGGCCCCGCCCGTTTCTAACCAGTACGTCTCCCGGATTGAACAAGAACTAAAAGGAGAATAGAAGCAGCCGCCTGCAGTTGGGAGCCATTGCCTGCCGGTGCTGTTGTGGAAAAAGAATTATGAGTGAGCAAATACAAGAAACAAGCCCCAAGAAAAAGCTGACCCCGGCCACTATTTCCCTTTGGGTGGTGGTGCTGGCTATTTTGGGCCTGTCTGCCTTTGGCCTGGTACGCACCAACACGGCCCGCCCCGAACCCGGCCAAAAAGCGCCCGATTTTAGCATGAAATTTTTTGACGATTATGCGTGGGATGGCGCGGCAACAGCTCAGCTCAGCGATATGCGTGGTAAAATTGTGGTGCTTAATTTTTGGGCCTCGTGGTGCGCTCCCTGCCGTGTGGAAGCAGACTTGCTAGAGCAAACCTGGCGCAAATATGCCGATCAGGACGTCATTTTCTTAGGCATAGCCTACTCTGACGTGGAACCCAACGCCCTGGCCTACCTGGAAGAGTTCAACATCACGTACCCCAATGCCCCCGATTTGCGCACCGCTATCTCTGAAGATTATGACATTACGGGTGTTCCTGAAACATTTTTCATTGACCGGGATGGCACCATATACGAATTCCATTTTGGCCCGATTGACGCGACGAAGCTTACGGCCGTAATCGAGCAAATGCTAGCACAAGGAGGGTAATGGCGTTTTGGCCGCGTTGCTAACGCCATACCAGAGAATATCATGACAGCAGGCTCCGTATTCCTAGGCATTGCCTTGCTTGTGGCTGTAGCCACCTATCTGGCCTACCCGTTTTGGGGTGCGCAAGAGCAAGGACGCCGCATCAAACGCAGCAAAGTTGACCTATTGGCCGAACAAAAAGAGGCGATTTTGGCCCAAATTCGCGTGTTGGATTTTGACTTTGAAACCGGCAAACTGCCGGAAGAGGCGCACGCCGCCCAGCGCGCCCAGTTGTTAGCAGAGGCTACGGCCGTTTTGCAAGAGCTGGATGCCTTAACCGGGGTGACCAATGACGACGTCTTGGAAGCTGCCATCAGCCGCGCCCGGAAACCGCAGGCCACTACCCAGGAAGGCGTGGATAGCGCTATTGAGGCGGCCATTGCCCGCGCCCGCAAACGAGACGCGACAGCCGCCGCGCCGTCCCCTCAATCCACGACTATTGCCCCAGCGGCAGTCTTCACTAATGGGCAACAGACTCGCCGCTTCTGCCCCCAGTGTGGCAACACAATCCAGGCCGATGACAAGTTTTGTGCGGCCTGCGGCCATAAATTAGTTACCCAGACAACCGAATGATGATAAGACAAGCTTTTATTCGTCGCATGAGAGACGGCCGTTTTTGGGCTGTCTCTTTTCTTGCTCTAGTTTTGTTGGTGGGCGTGGGCCTGGCCCCCACGGCAGCCCAAGAAAGCGCCCCACAGCCCGCCACGTCCCCTGACGCCGCCAACGGCTTGGCCATTTACGCCAACCGCTGTGCCAACTGCCACGGCCCCCTGGGGGCTGGGGATGGCGAGCTGGCGGCTAACTTGCCCATGCCTCCCCGTGCCTTTACCGACCCCACCTTTCGGCAAACGGCCGTGCCCGCCAGCTTCTACGACCTCATCTTCAACGGCAACCTGAACGCCGGCATGCCCGGTTTTGGGGAGGGCGTGAACACCCGAGATCCGTTGGATGACGGTGAAATTTGGGATGTTATTGCCTCCGTGCTGGTGTTGGCCACTCCCCAAGAGGCCCTGGCCGAAGGGGAAACCCTGTACGCCGAAAACTGCCTGGCTTGCCACGGTGAAACCGGCCTGGGTGACGGCCCAAAAGCGGCCGACCTCGACCCGCTGCCTTCTTTAGCTGATGCCGGATACTGGTTTGCGCGCAGTGGTGACGTGGTGCTGGCCAGCCTGGCTCCTGGCCGTGTAGAGGGCCATGATTATGACCTGAACGACGAGCAGTTAACGGCCGTTATTGACTACGCGCGCACCTTCAGCTTTAACGCTGCTCCGGCCCCTGCCGTTGCTGCCAGCATTGAGGGCGCTTCCATTAGCGGTGTGGTGACCAATGCCACCAATGGCGCCATTGTGGGAGACATTGAGGCCCGCCTGCGCGCCTTTTCACCCGCCATTGAGGAGATGCTGACCCTGACGGAGACGGTTACGGTCGACGGCCGTTTTGCCTTCACCCTGGGCAATGTGCCGGGAGATTGGGTTTATATCGTCAACGTTTCTTATGAAGGTCTGAATTTCAGTAGTGATGTGGGGCAGCTTTCCAGCGAAACGCCTGATATTGAACTGCCGGTGACGGTGTATGATCAGACAACCGACCCGTCTGTCATTCGCGTGGCGCAGGTTCACGTTGTTTTTGACTTTCTGAGCACCGAGATTTTGCAGGTGACGGAACTGTACGTTTTCGAGAATTTGGGCACGGCCGTTTTCGTGGGGGACACTGGCGATCCTGACCAGGGCGTGACCCGCGTTGCCGTGCCGGCCAATGCCCAAAACCTGAGCTTTGAGCGAGCTTTCAGCGCCATGGACAGCTTTATTCCCGCGACCGAAGTCATTCCCTTGACCAACGGCTATGCGGATACCATTCCCCTGCGTCCGGGGCGCAGCAACTCCAGCCTGGTGGTCAACTACACGTTGCCCTATGATGAAGGCGTAACCTTGAGCCACGAACTACCTTACGCCGCCACCAACGTCACCGTTATTTTGCCTGACGTGGGGGTGAGCCTGACCAACGCTGAGGCCTGGACCCAGCAAAACCAGCAGACTATGGGGGGCATGTTCCTCAGCTATGCGCAGCAAAATTTGCCGCCAGGGTCTACTCTCAACCTGGTGCTGGCTGGGGAACCGGAGGTGGTGAGCACGGCCATGGGCAACAGCGCGATAGCCACCACGCGCAACCAATCGACAGAGTTGATTATTGGGGGTGTCGGGCTGCTTTTGGTGGGCATCGTGGCGGTTGTGGTCGTTCGCAGCCGCATGGCCCATCGGGATGAGGACGAGGAAGACGAGGTAGTATATGAGGATGAGGCCGGCATGACGGTGGAAAACGGCCGTGCTGCTGACGAACTCATCCAAATCATTGCCGCCCTTGATGACGCCTACGAGCGCGGCGAGCTAGACGAAGAAGCCTATCATAAGGAACGCGAGCAGCTCAAAACAGAACTCAAGGCCGTCTGGCAATAGCAGTATCCGGTGTCCAGTACCGGACACCGGATACCCCCAAACCATGTTCAAATTTGTGACTATCTATCGCCGCGTGGATGATGAAAACGCCCTGGAAACCTTTTTTTCCGGGACCCATATGCCCCTGTCTGAAAAATTACCGGGCCTGCTCAAAAGTGAGGTCAGCCGGGTAAATGGCAAACCGGGGGGAGAATCCCGCTTTCACTTGATGTACGAGCTGTACTTCGAGGAAAAAATCTGGTTTGAGCGCGCCCTGTTTACGCCCGCAGGCATAGAGCTGATGACGGCTTTGCAGCCCTGGGTTGAGGCCAAAGTGATTACCTGGTATTTCGCCACCGCGTATGAAGCGGAAACGGCCATGCACAGCGCCTTCTTTGATGCTACTGCTGCTGGTTACGTGGCACCCCCCCAAGACGAAGAAGAATGATCAATGAGCCATTGACCATTATCCAATAAAGCCCTGTTTCACCAACAATTCCGCATTCAAAATAGAGCCGCTAGCCGCGCCCCGCAGCGTATTGTGGGTAATGGCCATGTAGCGGATATCTAGCACGTCACAAGCCCGTACCTTGCCCACCGTCCAGGCCAATCCCTGCCCATTATCCCGATCCAGACGCGGTTGCGGACGGTCTGGTTCTGGGCGATAGATGAGCAGGTCTGCTGGCGAAGTTGGCAGTTCGCGGCAAATGGCGGCGGGGCGCCAGCTTTGCAAAGCCGCAAGGGCCTCTTCCGCCGTTACGCGCCGCCCCAACCTGACCGACACACTGGCCAAATGGCCGTCAATCACCGGCACGCGGTTAGCCTGGGCGCTAATGGGCATATCCAGCAGCGCTACTTGCCCATCATGGAAAGTGCCGAGCAGCTTTTTGGGTTCATTTTCCAGCTTGCCGTCTTCGCCGCCAATGTGGGGAATGACGTTATCCATAATATCCAGGGCAGAAACTCCCGGATACCCCGCGCCGGACAGGGCTTGCAGCGTCACCATGATGGCTGCTTCCAGGCCAAAAGCGTCCTGGAAGATTTTCATGGGTAAAATGGCGCTGGTAGTGGAACAGTTGGGGCTGGCCACAATGAAGCCAGGCCAGTTGTTGCGGGCCTGTTGGGTAGGAATGAGGCCGGTGTGCGTAGGGTTGATTTCTGGAATGAGCAAGGGGACGTCAGGCGTCATGCGGAAGGCTGACGCATTGGTTATGACGGCGTATCCTGCGGCGGCAAATTCTGGTTCCCATTGGCGGGCTTCAGCCGTGGGCAGGGCCGAAAAGACCACGGGCGGGCTTCCTGGTATGGCGAGGTTGGGTTTCGTGGGCTGGATAATCAAATCGGCAGCGGCAGCAGGAATCTCTCCACCAATGACCCAGTTGACGCCTTCACGATACGGCCGTCCTACAGTACGCTCTGAGCCAGTTACCGCCACCACTTCAAACCAGGGGTGGTCCGCCAGCAATTGCAGAAAACGCTGCCCCACTGTACCGGTTGCGCCTAAAACACCTACAGGAATCTTCATAAATACATAACCTCCAAATTCTCACCCTTATGGGCAATGGCAGAATTATAGCTTACGTAAGCTCCTCTGGCAGGTACCAGTGAAACTTCGTGCGGCACCCATGCCCCTGGGCATAACCGTGCCCTCCCCGCAACCCTTGTGAAGGTGTCGTAAAAAGTCACCGAGCAGAACCTGTGCCTATGTTAGAATGTCGGCACTAGCAAAGATATAGTTCGTTCATATTGCTTGTATGTACAGGAGTACCGCATGGTGGTAAGTAAAACAATGGAAGCAATAACCCTGCTAAAAAGGGCTTTTCCTTCATTAAACGAAGATGACTTGCACGCGTTAGGCGAGGTATCTAATTTCGGCTCCTATCCCGCCAAAACAGATGTGGTAAAGGAAGGTGAGCATGGCACCACCATGTACATACTGGCGTCCGGAAATGCCGACATTATTGTTCATGCGGATGATGGACACGAAATTCTGGTGGACACGATTGGCCCCAATAGCTACTTTGGTGAAATGTCATTCTTTGGTGAATCGACGCGCATGGCGACCATCCGCACCAAGACACCCTGTGAAACTTTGGAGTTAGAACAATCCGCCTTTATGGCCATTGCGCAATCAAAGCCGGAGCTTTTGCAAAACTTGCTCAATCAGATTATCGGCCACTTGCGGCGCAATGACCGGGCAGTTATCCGTGAGTTGAACATTAAGAACCAGGTGATTCAAGAAGCCTATGCGGATCTGGCTGAGCAAGAAGAGTTACGCAGTCAGTTTATTGCTACTTTGTCTCATGAACTGCGTACCCCTTTAACGTCGATCCGCGGTTTTCTGGGGCTGATTAACCAGGGGGCCTTTACCGGCGAGTCGCTGAAGGTGGCCATCCGCTCTATCACGCGGAATGTGGAATCTATGGTTGGCCTGGTTAACAATATGCTCATTTTGTATGAGATGTCTCCTGGGGCACCTGTTTATGACTATTTGAACCCCACTGACGTTGTGGTGGAAGCCTTGAACACCACCCAATCAGCTATTGAGGGACCACCCCCGCTCATCACCTTGGACATTGCCGATAATTTACCGCAGGTGTTTGCAGACAAAAATGATCTGGTGTTGGCATTGCGGGCGCTTATGGAAAATGCCGTGAAGTTTACGTCCGGTAATAAGCCAGTAGAGGTGAAGGTGTATTGCCCAAATCGGGATGAGGTTGCTTTTCGGGTGCGCGATGAGGGAATTGGTATCCCTGAGGAGGCGCAAGAACGAATTTTTGAGCCGTTTTTCCGGCTGGAGGAAATGGGGAATTCGCAGTTGTTTCCTGGTTTGGGAATTGGCTTGACCATTGCCAAGCTAAAGGTGGAGCGGCTGAACGGGCGTATCGAGGTGGAAAGCGCACCAGGAAAGGGTAGCACTTTCACGATTCGCCTGCCATTGCAATAAGGGGTGAATGGCTGGACGGTTTATAGCGAAAGAGCGCCAGTAGCGGCGGCTTCCAAGAGGTCCATTACCTGCGCCGCGCTTTTAGGCCAGGTAAACTGCTTGACCCGCTCCTTCCCCTTTTGAATCAAGTCGGCACGTAGTGCTGCATCGGTCGCCAATCGTTGAATCCCCCCAGCAATGTCATCCGTATCCAGAGGATCGATCAACAACGCACTGTGGCGGGCAATTTCGGGGAGGGAACTGGTGCTAGAGGTGAGTACGGCCGTTTCACACACGTGGGCCTCCAACACGGGGAAGCCAAAGCCCTCATACAAAGATGGATATAACAAGGCCGTCGCTCCAGAGAGCAGCGCCCCCTTGTCTTCATCAGGCACATACCCAGGCAGAATAATGCGCTTGGCTGTGGCCATGTCCAGATGGAATATCTCATTCAAAATAGGCTCAGCCAGCCAGCCCTTCTTTCCAGCAATAACCAGTTGGTGGGGCACGCCGCTTTGCACGTAGGCGCGAATGAGGCGCAGCACATTTTTGCGGGGCTGTAGGGTGCTTAGGTAGAGTAAGTAAGGGGGTGTAATGCCATATTTTTGCAGCACGGACGCCACGGCCGTTTTGTCCTTCACCGCATATAATCCAGGGTCTACCCCCGGGTATACCACGCAGATTTTTTCCTCAGGTACGCGGTAGAAACGCATCAGGTCCGTTTGGGTAGCCAGAGAATCAGCAATGACAAAGCGTGCCGCACGGCCGTTGTGCCGCGTACTCCACCGCAAATAAACCAACTGTCCCCATGTGTGCGCCTCCGGAAAATGATGGTAACCCAGATCATGCACCGTTGCCACGCTAGGGCGACGATAAGCAAAAGGGATCACGTGGGCTGGCGTAAAAAACACGTCAGGCGGCCGTTGCCATAATTCCCAAGCCAGACGTCCATGAGTCCACAAACGCGGAAACGGAATAACAACCTGCTCAACCTCCACCGCCGGTGGAAACAATTCCAACTGCGGCGGCTCATTAAAATACAACCGCAATCGATGCCCCCGCTCAACAGCCAGATCGATTAAAGCGTGAATAAGAAAATAAGCATAACCCTCAGTGCCGGTGCGCTGCGCTCGGGCCGCCCGGCTAGCATCCACGCCAACAATCATCTCAATCCTCTTCCAAGCTTCATCCAACACGCGTTAGCGAAGCATTTCCCGCTCAATAGCTGGCATAGCCCCTGGCGGCAACGGCCACGTAGCGCGAAAACCAAACTCCCATGCCGGGTCACACGCATATGCAGCCGGTTGCCCATCTACAAAAGTTTCCGGATCCGCATATTGTCCAATCTTAAAATAAGCTGCCATCACGTGGCACGCCACCGGTGCGGCCCAAGCTGACCCTTCACCACCATTGTAAACAAAAGCAGCCACCACAATTTCTGGATTATCAAAGGGCGCATACCCCACATAAAACGCATGGGTGGGCAAAACACGCCGTTGGCCAATATCTTCATAGCGGCACCAGCCACGCCGAATCGCAATATTGTCACAATATTCCGACGTACCCGTCTTTCCCGCCGTGATAAGCCCAAATTCCTCATGGGGCCATGTGGTATAGGTAGCTCCGGTAAAAAACTCTTCCTCACTAAAACGCATATTAACCAGGCGCATCCCCTCAGCCACAATCTCCAGATACTCCCGATCAATATCGAGCGAATCAATCACTTCTGGTTGAAAGATGTAATTCCCATCCCCATCAAAGCGGATGTTAAAGGTATTAGGGATGACATTCCCCTCAGCGTCCGTCACGACAACTTCCCCATTATTGTTCAGCCTGGCGCGTGCGGTCACCTGGCTGTTTTCATCTACCAACACGATGTTGCCAGCCTCATCTGTCATATGGTGAATAATAGAAGGGCGATACAAAAAACCACCATTGGCAATCACGGCGCCCATTTGCGCCACCTGCAACGGCGTTGAAGTCATAAAACCTTGACCAATTCCTAAATTGTAATCATCACCCGTCGACCAGGGCTCACCCTGAGTACGGCTTTTCCAGGCCCGTGAAGGCAGGTTTCCTGAGGCCTCCAAAGGCAGTTCAATACCTTGCACCCGACCAAATCCAAACTGCGCAGCAAATACCCCCAGGCGGTCAACGCCTAATCCTTCTACCGTTTCACCATCCTGGTCAACCCCCCCCGTAATCTTATAAAAGTAAACGTTGCAAGAGTTCGCAATACCTGTATACATATTCACAAAGCCATGCCCCTCTGGGTTCCAACAAGGCATGGTCAATGCTCGCCCAGGGTCGTTAGGAGCAAACCGATTGGCAATGGTGATTCGTCCAGGATCAAAAAGTAAACGGTCCGGAGAAATAGAACCCACTTGCAAAGCCGACGCGGCAGGAACCAGTTTGAAGGTCGAGCCAGGATGATACGTACCACTAATGGCATGATTGACCAATGGCGTATACTCATTACGGGCCAGGCGTAAGTAATAATCTACCGGTACCTCTGTTTGAAAACGGTTACTCTCAAAGGTAGGGTAATTGACCATAGCCAACACCTCTCCCGTTTGCGGGTTTAGGGCAATCACTACGGCTTGCTCAATTTCGGGCAATGTTTCCTCACCAGTTATTTCATCTCGCCGCGGGGTGTTGCGGTTTTCGTCCATATATTGGCCCATAATTTCGTAAGCAATTTTTTGCAGTTCCAGATCAAGGGTCAGGTGCATATTGAGACCAGCGACGGGCGGAACAGCCAATCCCACCTGGCGCACTTCTCGCCCGGTCCAATCTTGCACGATGCGCCTGACGCCTTTTTGCCCGGCCAACTCTATCTCCATTGAAGACTCCAAACCTGACCAACCTACCCGATCATCTCGTTGATAACCCAAATCTAGCCAGCCCTCATTGGGAATAGGCCCCATGTACCCAATGATGTGCGCAGTGTATGGGCCGGCCGGATAGTAACGTAGGGGCTCGGGCAAAACGCGCACGCCTGGCAAGAAAATGCTTTCTTGCTCAATAGTGTAAGCCAGGGTGATTGGTAGTCCAGAAGTGATGACGGCAGGCAGATATTGCGCAAAACTATTTTCACGAACAATGGCCTCAATGCTGTCAGGCAGCCGGGGAACAACACCAGCCCTATCCAGAGTTTCTCGTGGGGAAACTTCGTATATTTCGGCTAACCGGGTGTACGCCCCCACCAGTTCAGGGTTGGCAGCAGCAACCAGGGCCTCTTGCTGCAAAGTGTTGGTGACGGGAACACCGGTAAGAATGGAGAGTCGCTCATAGACGGCTTGCCGCTCTGCTTCGGTATTCGGGAGGAAAGCGGGGGTAATGGTTACGTTGAAGCTGGGCTGGTTGACGGCCAGGGGTTCGCCGTTGCGGTCGAAAATGACGCCACGCGGAGCATCGGTGAGGAGTTCGGCAAACTGGTTGTCAGCAGCCAATTCTTGCAACTCTTCGCCACTGTTTTGTTGCAGCCAATATACGCGATAAAGCAGTAACCCAAAAATAGCGACGATGAGGAGGCGAAAGAAGTAGATACGCCCACGGATGCCGGGGTCGTCCTGTTGCTGTAATTCAAGTTCTTCAATTCGTTCCCAACCCATACGTGACATAGGTCTTTCCTCTCAATAGCGCGTTCGCTAAATTTGCACCCGGCGCGGCTGTACACGCCTGATTACAGTATACATGAGCCAATGTACTGGAAGAATTAAGACTGCATGCAATGCCGCCAATGGCAATAAAGTTGAGGTCATAGCCAAAGTGGTCTGGTACCCAAATAAGCGTAGCAGCAGCATGTGCAGTACCAGGTAGAGCATTGTGCCCACGGCCGACACGAGTACCGGCAAAACAACCCGACTATCAGGAAACAATTGGGCAATGAGTATTGCTAATGCGATGCCTAGCATCCACACTAGCGCTGTCAGCCCTGTTGGCCCTATGGAAAAGAGATCGACAATGAAGCCACCTACAAAGGCCCAGGTCACGCCTTCTTCCAGATCGTGCAGTAAGCCCCAAGATAGCGCTACCAGAAACGGGAGATGGGGCACCTGGCCCATTAGAGGTATGCGGGAAAGCACGGCCGTTTCCAACACCGCCAGCACCGTCAACAATGGAATTGCTACGTAAACACTGCTGCGCATGATCAAGGTAAATCCGTAAAAATCTCAGTATCTACCGGTTGAAAATTGGTGATCACAAACACAATTTCCAGCGATTCGAAATCCACAGCCGGCTGCACAGTAGCCCGCTGAAACAACTCGGCCTCCCGACGGTCCAGTTCAATGACCCGGCCAATAACAATGTTCTGCGGGAAATCCCCGCCCAGGCCTGACGTAGACACCACTTCGCCCACCTCGAGCTGATACTGCAAATCCAGCCAATCTATGACCATCGAGCCGCCAAGGCCACCGCCACGCAGAATGCCCGCCGCCCGCGACGTGCCCAATCGGGCCGGAATGGCGCTGGCGCTGTCCGTGATGAGAATAACCTGCGAGGAGTTAACGGCCGTGCGAAACACCCGCCCCACCAAACCCCGTGCCGCTTCCACCGGCATCCCCACCGTCACGCCATCCGCCTGGCCCTTGTCAATGATGATGCTGCGAATAGCCGGATTCGTATCCCGGCCAATCACCGCCGCTGTAAGCCGCTCCAAATCTGGAGACTGCCGCGCCCGGTTAAACAAATCGAGCACAATTTGGGCTTCACCCTGGACTTCACGCAGTTCCTCATTCTCCCGCTCCAAAGCATCTACCCGTGCTTGTAGCCGTTCAATCTCTACTCGTGCCTCCTGAATGTCCCGCGGGCCAGACAAGGCATCCACCAGGGAATCAGTGCGCGCCGTCGTCCACTCCAGCACCCCCACCAACGGGTTTCGCGCAAAGGCCAGGGCCCCGTCCAGGTTGCCAGTACTGTCTAAAATAGACAACAAAATACCTAGCCCAATGAGAAAGGCAATAACGCCCCAACGAATGCGTTGTGGTGCATCCTTCATGGTCATAGTGCAACAAAACTAGTGATGGGTACTACCACGGTGCAAGCCAACCAGCGCACGCTCCCACAAGTCCAGGTTCTCTAAGACGCGGCCCGCACCTCTTGCAACACAAGTCATAGGGTCTTCTGCCACCCAAACGCGCATTTTCACGGTATCTTCCAACCTTTCCGCCAACCCTTGAATTTGCGCCCCACCGCCGGCCAGGCATATGCCTACCTCCATCAGATCAGCCACCAGCTCTGGTGGGGTATCATCCAGGGCATCGCGCACAGTATCCACAATGATATTGATGGAGGGCGACATAGCTTCCCGCAGCTCAATGCTGCTAATTTCCACTGCCTGCGGAAGGCCGTTAATCAGATTGCGGCCCCGAATGGTCATGGTGCGCTCTTCGGGAAGAGGAAAGGCAGAACCAATGCCAATTTTAGCGCGCTCAGCCATGCGCTCGCCAATCAACAAATTGTATTTGCTGCGCACATAATTCATAATGTCTTCATTCATTTCGTCGCCAGCCACACGAATGGAACGGCTGACAACGATGCCGGTCATGGCAAAGATAGCTACCTCAGTGGTTCCACCGCCGATGTCCACAATCATGCTGCCCCGCGCCTCATTGATGGGCAATCCCGCACCAATGGCTGCCGCCATGGGTTCTTCAATTAGAAAAGCTTCCCGGGCACCGGCAGAAATGGTGGCATCATACACGGCACGCTTTTCCACCTCGGTGACGCCACTGGGCACACCCACAACCACGCGGGGGCGCGGGAAGGGCACCAGCATCTGCTCATGGGCTTTTTTGATGAAGTAATCGAGCATGGCTTCGGTGATTTCAAATTCAGAGATGACGCCATCCCGCAACGGCCGTATCGCCACAATATCGCTGGGTGTACGCCCCACCATTTCCCGCGCCTCCGCGCCAATGGCCAACGGCTGCCGTGTTCGCTTGTTAATGGCTACCCAAGAAGGTTCATTAATTACAATCCCGCGGTCACGCAAAGAAACCAGCGTATTCGCTGTACCCAAATCAATACCAATATCAAGCGAGAATAATCCTAAAAGCCAATCAAGTGGTCTAAACAACTCTTGCTACCTCCCTGGGATATGGTCCCAGGCTGCATGCATCAATGTTTACGTTAACCGCAGGATTATACCACATGTCCTAACCGGACAAATTTGCCCCCTTAAGAAGGAGTAAATCTTAAAAGATAATGAGCCAGGCGCCCAAATTCACCTTGCAAAGCCCCCCCCATCCGTAATAGCATATGGCTAAGCCAACACTGAATGAGAGGATTTATATGGCAAATCAAGCCTTATTTGAAGGACTCGTATACGACGAACGCGACCAATTGGTAGAAACCAGACTCGTAGGCGGTGAAGCCACCTACGTGGTAGATGATGCGGGCTTTCTGCGCCACATTAGTTCTGAGCAGGTAGACCGGCAGGTTTTAGGGGTATTCCTAAGCCAGTTAGAAGAAAACAAAGACCTAGCCATAGAGCAAATGATGAATATGCTGGGTAAAGACGACCTTTTTACCAAAGCTGCCATCGACGCTTCCCTGCGCAACGTGGACATGGACCAGATCATTGCGCAGGGGGTGCCGCTGCAAGCACGGAACATGTTAGGCATGTTGGGCTTCCGCATCATCATCAACCATCACGGAGACGTCATCGGTCTAGACCAACCCGCCGCCCCCGGGGACGACATGTAGCTCAATAAGCCCCTTGCCCAAAGAGGGAATAAGGAATGGTTTGCAGCAAGATGCGAATGTCTAAAGAGAGCGACCAGTTCTCAATATAATAAATATCCAACAGGCACAATTCATCAAAGGTCAGGTCAGAACGGCCGCTTACTTGCCACAACCCCGTAATTCCCCCAATTACCGCTAATCGCTGGCGGTGCCACGGCTTATATTGCGCCACCTCCTCCGGCAGCGGTGGGCGCGGCCCCACCAGGCTCATTTGCCCACGCAGCACATTCACCAACTGGGGCAGTTCATCTAGGCTGGTGCGGCGGATAAAGCGCCCCACCCTTGTTAAACGTGGATCGTTCTTGATTTTGAAAATTGGCCCATCGGCTTCATTCAAATGGGCCAGCCCTTTCTTTTGCCGTTCCGCATCTACAACCATAGAGCGAAATTTGTACATCATGAACATTTGGCCATCGTGTCCCACGCGTTCGGCCGCGTACAAGATGGGGCCACGGGAATCGAGCTTAATGGCAACGGCAATCATAACACCCACCAACAGTGCCGGTATGCCGCCCAGGGCAATGAGTGCCAGGTCCAACCCGCGCTTCAAAAGCAATTGGAACCGACTGATGCGTACATCTCGCACACCCAACATGGGAATGCCGGCCATGTTGTTGAACTCCACGCGGTTCAGGCTAAGCTGCAGCACATCGGGAACCACCTGGGCACGCACGTTGTGGCGGTGGCAAACGCGCAAGGTTGCCAAAATGTGTTGGTGCATTTCACCTGGCAGCGCAATGAAAACGGTATGCAGGTTTGCATATTGCAGCAAAATTGTTTCCAGATCTGCTAATGAACCCAGGTGGGGAATGCGTTCTAGACCGATATTTTCCTGGCTTACGCCTTCGTCCAAAAAGCCTATAGCCTGATAGCCCAAATCGCGGCGCACCATCAGGGTGCGCATGACGCCACGCCCTACTTCGCCAGAGCCAATGACCAGCACGCGGTCCACAAAGCGCCCCCGACGATAAAGGAGGGAGAGCAAGCTGCGCCGGGCCAGCCGGGCCAGGCTAACAAAAACGACAATGAAGATGAAGGCCCAGATGAGCATGAGGCGTGAGACGGCCAGGGGACGAAAGAAAAAGGTGTAGGCAACCATGAGGGCGATGGCTGTGGCCGTGGCGTAGAGAACGCGGGCCACTTCATCGATCCAAAACTCGCCTCTGCGCCGCTGCCACACCTTATTTTGGGAAAAGGTGAAGGCTAGCAGTACGGTTAGCAGAACTTGCTGGCCAAGGTACTCGAAATAGGGAACTTGCGCTGTGATTTCGAGCAGCCATTCAAACTGGTAGCGCACCACGTAGGCCAGCGCAAAAGAAATGTTGATGAGAATCAGGTCAGTGGCAATGGTGAAAGTGCGAATGGTTCGCCGATTCATAATTTCCTCAGGGCGCGGTGATAAGAAACGGCCGTTTCCATCCCTGCGCGCTTCCATGAAAATTGGCGGGCCTGGGCCAGCCCCTTGTCGTGCATTGTAGCCGCCAACCCTTCGTCTTGCAGCACGGCCGTCATACGATCAGCCAATTCCGCGGCATCACGGGGATCAAACAACAGGCCAGCATCTCCCACCGCCTCCGGCACCGAGGATGTGTTCGCCGCCACTACCGGCGTACCGCAAGCCATCGCTTCCACGACCGGCATACCAAACCCCTCATACAGAGAAGGGAAAGCCAGGAGATCCGCCGCATTGTACCAAAATGGCAGCGCCTCATCCGGCACGTAACCGGCAAAATGCACCCGTTCTTGCAGATCCAGCGCTGCAACCTGGGCAAAAATCTCTTCATACAGCCAGCCTTTGCCTCCCACCAACACCAGATGGACATCAGGCAGGGGGAGTTGGGCGAAAGCCGCCAACAGCAGCGGTATGTTCTTGCGCGGCTGCAAGGTGCCCACATGCAGCACAAAGCGAGGTGGAAGATGGTAGGCCTGACGAAAGGCTTGTATTTCTTTTGCGGATAAGGGACGGTACACGGGATCAACCCCTGGCGTTACCACGTCGATGTGCGCTAACGGTACGCCAAAAAAGCGGTGTACATCCTGCCGGGCTGACTCCGAAATGGTGATGACCCGGCGGGCGCGGCGACACGCCTGCGCCGTTTGGCGTTGCAAATACCAGCGCTGCAGTGGCGGAAAACTTTCTGGGTAATGCATGAAGCTCAAATCGTAGACTGTAACAACAGCCGGAACGGGCAGCCAGGCGGGCAGCACAAAGGCCATGCTGTGCAGCAAATTTACCCGGTGCCGCCGGGCTAGCCAGGGCCAGACCAGTTGTTCCCACAAAATGCGTACCCACCGCTGCTGGGTGGGCCAGCGGCTGCGTACCACATCCATGCCGGACTGGCCCAATTGGTCCCCGAATTGCGTATAAACCACGTATGTATTGCCAGGTGGCAGGTGGCAAAGTACCTGGTAAATGTATTGGTGAATGCCCGCGCGGCGGTATCCGGCTTGGGCAGCCAATAAATGGGCATTGATACCCACACGGAAAGGGGAAACGGCCGTGTCACTCATAACCCGCGAATTATAACCCATCTAGCCCGCAGTGCAGCCCCCCCCAACCTTGCTCATAAACGGCCGTGCCATCCCCCCTACGTCACCTGTTGCTTGACTGACTATTTCGCATATGATAGACTGCGTTATGTTTAGCAAAGTTTTATGTATACCCATTTATTGCGGGAACCCTTACGTTCCCCACAGCTTTGGAAAAAACGCCAAGCTCAAAAACCATTGCATAGGAGTAGGAGTGACCCATGAAACGCACAGCTAGCAATCTAAAATGGTTGGTTCTGATCCTTATTTTGGCTCTGGCCCTCTCTGCCTGCGAACGCCCCGTTCCCGGTAGTGATAATGACGGCCAAAACGACGCCACCAACCCCACTGAACCACCTGTCTTAACAATTCCCACGACCCCACCCGAAGAAACCCAGCCGCAGCCATACCCGGCCCCCGGTGATACTGGCTCGGAAGGAGTTCCTGCTGAACCAGCCCCCGGTGAAGAAACTCCGGCAGAGCCGGCTCCGGGAGGGGATGAAACCGCGCCTCCCGATGAAACAACTGCCCCAGAGTCTCCTACCGAGCCGGAGACCGGAGATGAAAGCCCGCCCGCCGCAACGGGGGAGCGCATTCACATTGTGCAATCTGGCGAAAACCTGTACCGCATTGGTCTGCTGTATGGATTTACCTGGCAAGAGCTACAAACCTACAATGGCCTGGTGAACCCCAACGCGCTGGAAGTGGGCCAGGAAATCAGAATACCGCCAAGCGGCGAATAACGTCTCTACAGGGGATGTGTTTCCAACAAACGCATCCCCTTTTCTTTTTCCCATGACAAAACTGCAATCGCGCACGGTGTGGCACGGCCGTTCCTGGCAGCTGCGGGTTATGCAATCTCAGTTACCCAATGGCGGCTTGCTGGAACAGGGCTTCATTCACCACCCTGGCGCTGTCGTTCTTGTGCCCCTGCGCCAGACCCCTGCTGGCCCAGAAGTACTCATGCTGTACCAATATCGCTTCGCTTTGCAGCAAACCATATTAGAACTGCCGGCTGGCACCCGGGAATGGGAAGAAGACTGGCTAACCTGCGCGCAGCGAGAGTTGCGTGAGGAGACGGGTTTCCGTGCAGCGAATTTCACCTTTCTGGGTGAAATGTGGCCCGCCCCCGGTGTTTCTAATGAATTGATGCATCTTTATCTGGCGGAGGGACTGGAACCGGCCCCTCTGCCCGGCGATGCTGACGAAGAAATTAGCGTCATCCCCATGTTGTTAACGGATCTGGTTGAAATGGCGCGCAACGGCCGTATCCACGACGCCAAAAGCATCATCGGCTTGTGGCGGACGGCAGAATACAGCCAGCATGCGGATAGCGCTTACCCCATGCCCAATCTCTAATCTTCTTTTTCGTCATCATCGTCACCGTCATCCTCATCGTCATCGTCGCCAAAGGCCTTCAACTCCCGTGCCAGGGCCAGCAGTCGGCGGTGTACCGCCTCATGAACGCTGTCTTCTGGAAAGGTGCCGTCGGGCTGCTGCTCACCAGCCAGCTTGCCCGTCAGCAGTTCAATGCCTTCGTCAATGGTGTGTACTGGCCAAACGTGGAATTTACCCTCGGTAACGGCCGTCACCACGTCCTCATGCAGCATCAAATGCACCTCATTGCTGGCCGGAACCAACACCCCCTGCTCTCCGGTAAGACCGCGGGCGGCACATAGCCGGAAAAACCCTTCCACTTTCTCATTCACGCCACCAATGGGCTGTACTTCACCCCGCTGGTTAACCGAACCCGTAACCGCCCGCCCCTGATGCACCGGTAAATTCCCCAGGCTAGACAACAGGGCATACAATTCTGCCGATGACGCACTATCTCCTTCTACCCCGCTGTAAGTTTGCTCAAAAGTCAGGCTCGCCGACATGGTCAGGGGTTGATGTTGCGCATAGGTTCCCCCCAGGTAACCCACTAACGTATACACCCCCTTTTGGTGAATGGGGCCAGACATTTCTGTTTCCCGCTCAATGTGCATGACCCCGGCTTCGCCCATGTAGGTGCGCGCGGTAATGCGCCCCGGCTGGCCAAAGGCATGCTCTCCCGTATCAATGACCGATAACCCATTAACCTGGCCTACCACTTCCCCGTCGGTGGCAATGAATAAAATGCCCTCCAAAATTTCTTCACGGGTCTCTTCTTCAATGCGACCGGCGCGATATGCGCGTTCAGCCAGGGCTTTTTGCACATCAGCAGCGGTGACCTGGGTACGGCCGTTGCTCCCCGCCCAAAAACTAGCCTCCCGCAGCAAATCCGCCACGGCTCCAAAACGGGCCGTCAACCGCTTTTGATGCTCTGCCAACCGCGCCCCGTGCTCCACCACCTTAGCCACCGCGGCCCGATCAAAAGGCCAGAGTCCCTCTTCCTGGCAGCGCGTAGCCACAAAAGCCGCGTAGGCCTGCACATTCTCCTCCGTGCGCGGCATCGTGGCGTCGAAATCGGCCCGCACCTTAAACAATGTGCGGAAATCTTCGTCTTGTTCATAAAGCGCGTAATAAAGTGCCGGATTGCCCACCAGAACTATTTTCACGTTTAGGGGAATGGGTTCCGGGTTCAGCGACTTGGCCAACACCTGGCTGCCATCCATGGTTGCCGCTAACTGTATGCGCGCTTCACCACTTTTCAGCGCCCGCTTCAGCGCCTCCCACGTTTCCCCGCCATCCTGCAACAAATCCGCGGCCTCCATAATGAGGTATCCGCCGTTGGCGCGGTGGATGCTGCCTGCTTGGATGTTGGTGAAATGGGTCAGTACGACACCGGAGTGCATCTCATATTCAATGCGCCCAAATAGATTATAAAACGTGGGGTTTTGTTCCACCACGACCGGCATGCCCGTTTCTTTGCCGTTGTCCACCAGCACGTTTACCTCGTAGCGGCGCAGGTCAATTTCTCGATCCTCAACATCTTCGGGGGGTGCAAAATCATCAATCTGGTTAAGCACATCCTGGCGCACTTCTTCCAGGTACAGGAGCACTTCTTCCTGTTCGGCGTATTGCTCATGCAAATCTACAAAATAGTGCTGGATGGTTGATTCGGCAACTTCGCGGTCAATCTGCCGCACCTGGAGGCGGGCGGCCGTTTCTAATTGACGAATTTGGTGCAGCGCATCCTCCAGGGCTTCATCCAGCACATCTCGCTGTTTTTGCAACGTCTGTCGCTCCGCAGGGGTTAACTTTTGCGCAGCTTCCGCCGTAATAGGCTGGCCTTCTTGCATGGGCACAACCACCAGGCCTGAGGGCGTATTGATTAAGCCAAAACCGGCGGCAGCGGCCTGCTGGTGCAGCTCTTGGAGCAAGGCATCCTGGTCGGCTTCAAACTGCTGGCGCACGGCCGTAATGGCCTGCTCGTACACCTCCGTGTCGAAGGCTTGGGGCAAGTCGTGGCTAATGCTGGCGATGAGGCGACTGAGGCGTGCATGAAAAACGCTGGCCTGCCCAGCCGGTAGCTCAATGGCGCGAGGTTGGTGTGGGACGCGGAAGTTGTGCACGTATACCCAATCCTGAGGAATTGGTTGTTTGCGGGCGCGGGCTTGCAGGTACCGCTCGATGGCTGTGGTACGCCCGGAACCCACTGGTCCCATAATAAATATATTGTACCCTCTGCTGTTAATGCTGATGCCGAACTCGATGGCGTGCAAGCCCCGCGGTTGGCCAATGATGGCTGGGGTGGGCGCAACTTCGCTCGTTGTTTGAAAGTTGAAGGTTTCGGGGGAGCAGTGGTACCGTAGCTTTTCTGGCGGCAGGGGTTGTACAGGCATGGGTTTCTCCGGGCAGGCGTTAAACCGAACCGTTAGGTTGTTTAACGCTTCGTGTAAAAGATTAAAGGTGGTGAATCTTACTCTTTGGGCAGGCTGTCGGCAACTATAATGGATGGTGTTAGGAAATTGTGATGATGGACACGCTGATAAGGCGAGATGTGGGAAATGGAGGTTCGTATGGCTGATTTGCAGGATAAGGTTGTGTTAATTACAGGGGCTGCGGGAAATTTGGGCCGGGCGGTGGCGCACCGCTTTTGGGCTGCGGGGGCGCAATTGGCGCTGGTCGATCGGCGTATGGGGTCACTGGAGGAGCAGTTTGGGGCATGGGCGAAAGGGAAGCGCTGTTTGTTGGCGGAGGTAGATTTAATGGCGGAAACGGCCGTTGCCAACCTCATAGGCACCACCCTAAACCACTTTGGGCGAATTGACGTGCTGGTCAACGTGGCCGGCGGCTTCACCATGGGGCCACCCCTCCACGAAACCGAAACTGACACCTGGGAGTTTATGCTCAACCTCAACGCCCGTTCCGTCTTCTTCATGAGTCGCGCCGCCATTCCCCACATGCTAAACCAGGGCAGCGGCAAAATCGTCAGCGTGGCGGCGCGGGCGGGGTTGGAGGGTAAAGCGAAGATGGCGCCCTACGTGGTGTCTAAAAGCGCGGTCATTCGCCTGACGGAGAGTATGGCGGCGGAGTTGAAGGATGCAGGCATTACCGTGAACTGCATTTTGCCGGGCACCATTGATACGCCGCAAAACCGCGCGGACATGCCCAAGGCGGATTTCAGCAAGTGGGTGGCTCCAGAAGCGCTGGCAGACGTCATCGTGTTTCTGGCTTCCGACGCGGCGCGGGCGGTGACGGGGGCGGCGATACCGGTTTACGGCCGTTCCTAGCGCCAAATCTCCACCGTGAAAAACTGTTCCTGAAAAGCGGTCAGGGCCAAAATCTCGGCGTCTGTAAAGCTTTGCCCGGCGGGAACTACCACCAGCTTGTCGTCATCGTCATCCAACCGATGAATGACGGCCGTACACTGCCCGGTAAAGGCCTCCAGCGGGGTGGTCACACCTAGCACGTAGGCATCCACCTCTTCGCCATCAGCCGCCAGCGTGCCGGGTACGTAGCCATAGTTCACAGGGTAAAGAAAATGCCATTGGGGATGGGAAGAGCCGAGGGGGCGATCAATGACCAGGGTGATCCTCTGGCCCAAAAACCGCCGTGGATCCACCCTTACCACCAGGTGCGGCAGCCCAACGTGCGCTGGCCTACTACTTGCCCGTCGCTGCGCGTGGCGGTCACGGTAATCAACACGTCTGTACCAGGGGGGATACCGCTGAAGTCCAGGGCACGTTGTATTTGCCCCCGGTCGTCAGTGATGCCAAGCTCTAGTTCGATGCTAACCGCCGCATAGGTCACCGTGGCGGTTAGCCGTATATCAGAGACGAAACGGCCGTCTTCCGTTTGTACTGTGGCGTATAGCACCTGCGGGTCTCCTGCATAGAGCACCGGGTAACGCAGGGCGGCTTCCACCCTGGCGCTGCCAATTCCCGCTGAAGAAATAGGGCGGGCAAACTCCTGGCGGTACACAAACACCATCTCGGCATCAAAGTGATTTTGCCCCAAAACACCAAGCTGGACGCGCTGGCTCAGGGGAAGTTCGGGGCGCCATTCAAGCCGGCCATTTTGGAAATACTGCACCCGCACCCCACCTTCGTCAACTTGGGGAGAAAGGGGTAAACCCAGAAGAACTTCCCCGTTGTAGGTCTCATAAAATGCCAAAAACTCATCTTGAATGGGGTGAGCGCTGCCAGAAGGGGTGTAGGAACGGCCGTTCTCAACGACCGGGGCCAGCGCCACATTTTCCAGGCCAGGGAAGGCCCACGTTCCCAAAGGAAACGGCCGTACCTGCTGTCCATTAACCTCATAATCCAGGCGCATATTCTGAAAATACTGCACCACTGGCCCATCCGTCGCCGGGCGAAACGCCTCCGTAATGGGACTGCCAAACACGCGCTGCCCACCATAAGCTTCGTAAAAAGCCGCAAATTCCTCCGCCACGGGGATGCCGGTGCGATTAGTCAGGTGAGGCGAATTATCCGCGCCACAGCCTACCAACATCCAAATGAGCAGGATGAAAAATGAAGGATGAAGACTAAATCTCATGCGCCTACTCGCCCCTTGTCAACTCGCCAACCTAATACAAAGCTTCATCTAGTTTTTCATGTTCCTCACGTAAACGCAAGTAACTTTCGTACCGCTCCGGGTGAATTTCCCCCTTTTTCACTGCCGCCCGCACAGCGCAGCCCGGCTCATGCTTATGGGTACAGTCGCTAAACCTGCACTTTTCCACCACGGGCGCAATCTCGCGGAAATATGCATCCACTTCGTAAGGCTCCAAGTCAAACAGGGCCAATCCGCGGATGCCCGGTGTATCTGCCACGTAGCCACCCCCTTCCAAGGGAAACAATTCCGCATGGCGTGTGGTGTGCATGCCCTTACCCGTCGTTTCGCTGACTGCCCGCACCTGCAAACCCAACCCCGGCTGGATGGCGTTGAGCAGGCTAGACTTGCCCACCCCCGACGACCCGGTAAGCACGGAGAGCTTGCCTTGCAAACATTGGCGCAAGGCGTTTAGCCCCAACCCTGTTTGGGCGCTGGTGTAAATAACCGCATAGCCAATATCTGCATACCGCTGAAAAAGCGCTTGCGCTTTTTCCTGGCTAGTCAAATCAACTTTGTTGACGCAAACAACCGCCGGCAGTTCGTTCATTTCCGCCACCACCAAAAACCGGTCTAGCTTGCGTAAATTGGGAGCCGGGTTTTGCACGGCAAAGACAAAAACCAGCTGATCCGGGTTGGCCACCAACACCTGCTGCCGGTCGGCAGAGAGGCTGCGCGCCCCGGCTACCGGGCGCGCCCGCGCCAGGGTAGATTTGCGCTCGGCAACTTTTTCAATGATGCCATTGCCGTCGCCGGTCAGAGAAATGGTTACCTGGTCGCCCACGGCGGCGATGTCGGTTTCGCGCCGCTCTTTTTTCAGCCGTCCGGGTAAAGTAGAGACAATGTCCCCTACGGTCGTGCGCACCGTAAAAAACCCGCTCAACGCCTTAATTATCAGGCCATCATACTGCTCGTTCAGATATGTGCCTCCATTAATTGAGTCAATCGTTGCCCCATTATACCGTGAAGCAAGCCCGTCCCATACAAAAAAAGCCTGCCGGTCAAAACCCGGCAGGCCCACATAAACACGTTGTTGCGTAACTGAGACCCTATTTACCCAGGCGCTGCTTAAATTCAGCCGTTAACGCCGGCACCACCTTAAACAAATCCCCCACAATGCCATAATGCGCCAGCCCAAAAATCGGCGCATCGGGGTCTTTGTTGATGGCTACAATAATCTTGGAACCGCGCATACCTGCCTGGTGCTGAATAGCCCCGCTGATACCGCAAGCAATGTACAGGTCTGGGCTTACGGTTTTGCCTGTTTGCCCTACCTGGTGCTCGTAGGGAATCCAGCCCGCGTCTACGGCCGCCCGCGAGGCGCCCATAGCCCCGCCCAGCACGTTCGCCAATGCCTGAATCGGTGCAAACCCTTCTGGCCCACCGACGCCCCGGCCACCACTGACAATAATGCTGGCATCCGTCAGGCTGACGGCGCCTTCTTTGCCCTCAAAGCCTACTACTTGGCTGGGCACATCTTCTTCCGCCACCACCGGGTCTACCCATTCGGCGTCACCACTGTTGCCGGTAGACTCAGCCTGCGGAAAGGCGCGGCTGCGCAGGGTGATAATTTGCAGCCCTTCCTTAACGAAGGTTGTGCTTAGCAGCTTGTTGGCGTAGACGGCGCGGGTCACTTTGACGGTGTCATCTTCCACCTTGAGGCCAATGGCGTCTACCACCAGCCCGGCGTCAAGCTCGGCTGCCACCCAGCCTGCCAGGTCATTGCCCCGCGTCGAGTCCCCTAAAATCAAGACGTCAGGCTCCCGTTCCTGGACCCATTGGGCCAACAGGGGGCCAGCCGCTTCTACGCGGAAGGGGGCCAGGGAGGGGTCATCGCAGCCCAGCACCTCATCTACACCCAGGTCAAAGGCGGCGTCTGCTACGTCGCCTACATCCTGCCCCAAAACCACGCCCACCAGGTCTGCACCCAGCTCGTCGGCAACCATGCGCGCCGCCCCTACCGCTTCGCGGCTAATGGTGGCGACGAGGCCATCACTATTTTCTATCCATACCCATACGGCGCTCATATCACTTTCTCCTCAAACAACTTGTCGGCCAAGATTTTGGCTTGTTCTTCTGCGCTGTCGCCTTCAATTATGGTCACGCTGCCTTCGCGGGGAGGAATGGTGTAGACGTGGGACCAATCCACTTTGCTGGCGTCGGCGCCGGTGGGGCCGTCTACGCTCAGGTCGGCGTTGGTGAGGACGGGAATTTCGGCGCGGTTGGCCTTGCGAATGCCCATGAAGGAGGGATAGCGCGGCTCGTTAATCTCTTTAACCACGCTGAGGACGGCGGGCAAGGGGGCGGTGACGGTCTCTTTGCCGTCATCGAGCAAACGCTCAACGGTAATGCTGTCAGCGCTAATTTCTTTGATGGCGGAGACGAAGGTGAGGGGTGTCCAGCCGAGTTTACGGGCGGTCATCACGGCCGTTACGCCCATGTTGTCGTCTATGGTGAGCTTGCCAAAAATGGCTACCTTGACGTCGCCAATGTGGTTGAGGGCGGCGGCCCATACCCGCGCCGTGCCCACGGCGTCGGAACCGGCAAAGGCATCGTCGGCCACCAGCATGGCCTCGGTGCAGCCCATAGCCAGGGCGGTTTTGAGGGCTTCTTTGCTCTCTTCGTCGCCAATTGCCAGGGCAATGACATCTGTGGCGCCGTGGTTTTCTTTGAGCAGGATGCCTTCTTCGATGGCGTATTCGTCCCAGGGGTTAACGACGTTGGGTTTGCCGCCGGGGTCGTCCCAGCTAACGGTGCCGTTGTTGACGTTGAACACGGCCGTTGTGCTGGGTGTTTGCTTGGTACACACAACTACTTTCATGTAAACCTCCGATTGTGATGGGTGGTTTGTTGATTTGTTGGTTCGCTTGTTGGTTGGTTCGCGCGCTAGCCAACTAACCAACTATCCCACCAACTAACCAACGCTCTTAAATTTCTTCTTGCCAATAGTCCGGATCGTAAGCGGGCAGTTCGCAGCGCAGGGGCTTGTCCTGGCGCGTGCCCAGCAAATATCCGGCCTGCATTAACTGGTGAATTTCGCTGGTTCCTTCGTAGATGATGGCTCCACGGCCGTTGCGCAGGTAGCGCTCCACATCATACTCGTCGGAGTACCCATACGCGCCATGAATCTGGATCGCTTCATGAGCAGCCTGGAAGGAGTGGTCGGTGGCGTACCATTTGGCCATAGAGGTTTCGCGGGTGTTGCGCAACCCCTCGTTTTTCATCCAGCCTGCCCGCAGATAGAGTAAACGGGCGTTGTCATACCATTGCTGCATGTAGGCCAGCTTTTGCTGCATAAGCTGGTATTGGGCAATGGGTTGGCCAAAGGTCTGGCGCTCTTGGGCATATTTGAGGGAGGCTTCCAGGGAAGCGCGAATAAGACCAGTGGCCCCGGCGGCGACGGTGTAACGACCGTTGTCCAGGCAGCTCATGGCAATCTTAAACCCTTCCCCCTCCGCGCCAATGCGGTTAGCCGCCGGCACGCGCACATCCTGGCAGTTCACCCACCCTGTAGAGCCGGCGCGCACGCCCAGCTTGCCGTGAATGTCGCCGCTGGTCACGCCGGGCATATCGGCCGTCACCATAAAAGCGGTAATACCCCGGCTGCCTTTCCCCAGGTCTGTCTTGGCAAACCAGAGAAAATGGTGCGCCTTCGTCGCTAGGCTGATCCACATCTTTTCCCCATTAATAATGTAATTGTCGCCATCTTTTTTGGCCGTGGAGCGAATGTTCGCAACGTCAGAGCCTGCGCCCGGCTCCGTCAGGCAAAAGGCAGCGTATTTTTCACCGCGTGCCTGGGGTTTCAAGAAGCGCAGCTTTTGCTCCTCCGTGCCCCATTGCAGCACACCCATGCTGTTTAGCCCCATGTGTACCGACATCACCACGCGCAAGGTCGAATCGCAGCGCTCCAGTTCTTCACACACCAGGCCCAGGGTTACGTAATCAAAGCCCTGCCCGCCGTAGCGCACGGGGATGTTGATGCCCAGAATGCCCAGTTCGGCCATCCGCGGCAGCACAGCGGGGTTCATTTCTTGCTTGCGGTCATACTCTTTGATGGTCGGGTACACTTCGTGATCAACAAAGTTCTTGACCATCTCGGCAGCACTCAGTTGTTCGTCAGTCAGGGAGAAATCTAGCATGAATTTTTGTCTTCCTTGTGCAAAAAGATAGATGGCTCTTTGGGTAACTTGCCCAAAAAGATTATAACGATGTGCTGTTGGCAGCGCAACATGGCGCACCGCGTCATTGGCGTGGACATTGGTGGGTTTGATAGGTGGTTGATTTGATAACAAGTACCCTCCACCCAACCAACTACCCCCCCTCAAGTTAGGCAATGGCCTAATACACGCTATAATTTGCCCGATTTATCCAAACTCAACCATTGTAAGATGCTATGAGTGCCAAACAAACAGGAACGGCGCTCTTGCTCTTACCTCAGTTAGTGGAGACAGCTATGACCGACGCCATGCAGTTCAATCGTTACTACCGGTATGCCGAAATGACCGCTTTTTTACAAAGCTGGGCCGCCACGTATAGCCATATCTGCCAGCTAGACAGCCTGGGCCAAAGCTATGAAGGGCGAGACATTTGGGTTTTGACCCTCACCAATTTTGCCACGGGACCCGCAGAAGAGAAGCCGGCTTTGTGGGTGGATGGCAACATTCACGCCACGGAGGTTTCCGGCTCCACGGCCGCTTTGCATTTGGCCCACAAGCTGCTGACAGGCTATGGTCAGGATGAGCGCGCGACCTATGCCCTAGACAGCCGCGCTTTTTACATTGTGCCCCGCCTGAACCCGGATGGCGCGGAGTGGGCGCTGGCGGACAAGCCCAAGTATGTGCGCAGCTCCACGCGCCCCTGGCCACGCATGGATGAGCTGGATGGCTTGCACGGGGAGGATGTGGACGGCGACGGCCGTATCCTGCAAATGCGCGTCAGAGATGAAAACGGCCGTTGGAAAATCCACGCGGAAGACCCCCGTCTCATGATCCCCCGCGAGCCGGACGAAGCCCCCGGCAGTGACTTCTATCGCATCCTCCCCGAAGGACGTATTCGGAACTACGACGGTGTCCTCATCAACTTTGCGCCTAATTTGCAAGGGCTAGACCTCAACCGTCAGTTCCCCATCTTCTGGGAGCCAAAAGAGCAGGGCGCCGGCAACTACCCCGGCAGCGAACCAGAACCCCACGCCGCCATGCGCTGGATTACCGACCATCCCAACATCACCGGTTCCATCAGCTACCATACCTTCTCCGGCGTCTACCTACGCCCGCCGACGAAAGGCGCCGACGACACCCTGCCCACGCAAGACCTCTACACCTACAAAAAGCTGGGCAAAAAAGCCGAAGAATACACTGGCTACAAGGCCGTCTCCGTCTTCCACGACTTTAAATACGACCCCAAAGAGTACATCAAAGGCACCTTCGACGACTGGATGTACGAGCACATGGGCGTATACGCCTGGACTTGTGAAATCTGGTCAGTACAGCAGCAAGCGGGTATCAAAGATTACAAATACATGGACTGGTTCCGCGAACACCCACTGGAAGATGACGAAGCCATCATGAAGTGGAACGACGAGGTGCTAAACGGTGAGGGCTGGGTGGATTGGTACGAATTTGACCATCCGCAGTTGGGCAAAGTAGAGCTGGGCGGCTGGGATTTCTTCAACACCTGGCGCAATCCGCCGCTCAAGCTGCTGGAAGATGAGGTTGCCAAATTGAGTGATTATGCCCTGTACCAATGCCTGGTGTCACCGCGCCTGGCATGGCACAGCGTAGATACAAAGTCTATGGGCAGCACCCATTGGCTGCGCGTCGTGGTGCATAACACCGGCTGGCTGCCCAGCAACGTCAGCAAAAAGGCGCTGGAAATGAAGGTTACGCGAGAGCTGGAAATGGACATCAAGCTGCCGGAAGGGGCCAGGCTGATTACGGGCCAGGAAAAAACGATGCTGGGCCAGTTGGCCGGACGCGACGGGCAGGCCAGCGCGCCCATTTGGGGCGGCGACGCCACCAGCGAACGAGCAAAGGTGGAATGGGTGATTGAAGCCGCAGCGGGGACGGAGGTGGAGATTGTCGCCAACCACCAACGGGCGGGCACCATCCGCCAAAGGGTGAAGTTGGGATAGGAAACGACAAGTCGTAAACGGTGATCCGTAATCCGATATCCGAAATTTTATGGCTGCTGTCTCTGAAACCGTTACCCATACAGCCAGGTACCGGGATCGCCCGCGAACATCTGCACTTCCTGCCTGAACCGCAGGCCTAGCTTTTCGATGAGCTTGATGGAGGCGGTGTTTTCGGGGACGGTGAGGGCCACAATTTGGGAGATGCCCAGGGTGGCCCGGCCGTACTGCAAAACGGCCGTGGCTGCCTCGTAAGCATACCCCTGATGTTGATAGGGTGACAGCAGGGCAAAACCGACGTCCGTCACGTCCAGGCTGGGGCGGTAAAGCAGCCCACACACGCCAACAGGCTCCCCGCTGTCCTTCAGCTCTACCAGAAGCTGCCCGTAGCCTGGCTTGGGTTGGTTAGTCCACGCCCCCTCGCGAATAAAGCGGCGCGCATCGTCCAAGTTTCGGACCTCTTTGTCGCCAATATTCGTCAGAAAAGCGGGTTCATTCACCAGACGCAGCACAAAAGCTGCGTCGTTTTCTGTTAGCTTGCGCAGCCGCAGCCGCGCCGTTTCAAGAATCATTAATTGGAACCTCGAACCCCAATGTGCTAAGGGTATCTGGTCCACCACAAACTCAAAAGGATGCCCCTCGGCCTGTAAACTAATTTTGATGGGCGAATGCCCCCGGGCAAGATACCACGTTCGCGACTACCCAGTCAATTGGCCTGACTTTGCACATCGCACCATCGCCCATTTCCCGCTAAAATAGCTTCATGGATATCTTACATGGACTCAACGACGCGCAGAAAACGGCCGTTTCCGCCCCGCCTGGCCCCGTCCTCGTGCTGGCCGGCCCCGGCAGCGGCAAAACCCGCGTCCTCACCTACCGCATCGCTTACCTCATTCGCCAGCTCAACGTCGCTCCCTGGCACATCATGGCGGTCACCTTCACCAACAAAGCCGCCCGCGAAATGAACCAGCGCATCGAGCAGCTTCTGGATGGCCAGCCCCGGGGTCTACTCATGGGCACCTTCCACAGCACCTGTGCCCGCATCTTACGCCGCGAAACCGACAACCTCACCTACTACCAGCGCGACTTTGTCATCTTCGACACCGACGACCAGCTACAGGTGGTGAAGCAAACCCTGAAAGACCTGAACCTGGATGACAAAAAGTTTCCCCCCTACAAAATGCTCAACGGCATCAGCAACGCCAAAAATGAGCTGGTGACGCCCCAAGAGTATGCCGCCACCAACTACATTGCCGCCGTCACCCAGCGGGTCTACGAACGGTACCAAACGGTCTTGCAGCACAACAACGCCATGGACTTCGATGATCTGCTGATGAACGTGGTGCTGCTCTTCGACGAGCGCCCCGACGTGTTGCAAAAGTACCAGGAGCGGTACCAGCATATCCTGGTGGACGAGTTTCAGGACACCAACACCGCCCAATATGCCCTGCTGAAGCGGCTGGCGGCCCGCCATCACAACATTTTCGTGGTGGGTGACTCGGACCAGTCTATTTACAAATGGCGCGGCGCCGATTTCCGCAATATCAACCGCTTCCGCGAGGCGTACCCGGAGGCAGAAGTGATTTTGCTGGAGCAAAACTACCGCTCCACCCAGCTTATTTTAGACGCGGCCAAGGCGGTGATTCGCAATAATAGCAATCGCGTGCACAAAGATTTGTTCACCGAGCGGCAGGGGGGTGACCTGATTGAGGTGCAGGAAGCATACGACGAGCGGGAGGAGGCGGAGACTATTGCCAACGCCATTCAGAATTTACTTTTGCAGGGGTATTCGTCCAGCGACACGGCCGTTATGTATCGCACCAACGCCCAATCCCGCGCCCTGGAAGAGGCCTTTATCCGCGCCGGAATGCCCTACCGGCTGGTGGGCGCTACCCAATTCTACAAGCGGCGGGAGGTCAAGGACGTGTTGGCCTACCTGCGGCTGGTGCACAATCCGGCTGATTCCGTCAGCTTCAACCGCATCATCAATACCCCCACGCGGGGCATTGGTAGCAAAACCTTGCAAACACTGACATCCTGGGCACAGCAGCGGGGGTGGCTGCCCACTGAGGCGCTGGCGAAGCTAGCCACTGACCCCGAATTACAGCATCCCTTCACTGGCCGGGCCTACAACGCCCTGCGCCAGTTTGGCGAGATGTACCACGCCTGGGCGCGGCTGCACGAGCAGGAGGTGAGCGTGGGCGACCTCTTTGACACCATTTTGCAGCAGACTGGATACCGCGATTACCTGGAAAGCAGTGCCAAAGACAGCGATGAGTACGTGGACCGCTGGGGGAACGTGATGGAGTTACGCAATACGGCCGCGGAAACGGCCGTTTCCCTCACCGAATTCCTGGAAAATGCCGCCCTGGTCTCCGAAACCGACAACCTGGAAGAGGGCGTTGCCGCCACCACGCTGCTCACCCTGCACGCCGCCAAAGGGCTGGAGTTCCCCGTAGTGTTCATTGTGGGGCTGGAGGATGGCATCCTGCCCCACAGCCGCTCGCTGGACACCCGCGACGACCTGGACGAAGAACGCCGCCTCTTTTACGTGGGCATCACCCGCGCCATGGATCGTCTCTATCTTTCCCACGCTTTCCGGCGCACGGTGTGGGGCCAGGCCGACGTGGCCGTGCCTTCCCGCTTTTTAAGCGAAATCCCCGACGATTTGTTGGCGGGGGCCAACGCCAAAGGGCGGCGGCAGCAAACAAAGCAGCGGGCCAGCAGTTGGCATTGGTCAGGCAACACACCTGCCCGCTCAGTCCAATCTGACCGACAACAAACGGAACGGGAACGGCCGTTGCCCCAGCCCCGCGCCTTACCCACCCCCAACAGCTACAATGACCCTGCGCCGCCACCACCCAGCGGCCCCCAATTTCGCAGCGGGCAGCGCGTGCGCCACGCCAAATTTGGCGAAGGCACGGTCATAGACAGCAAAATTACCGGCAACGACGAAGAAGTCCACGTGGCCTTTGCCGGGCAAGGCATCAAGCGGCTGGCGGCCTCTTTTGCCAAACTGGAGAAGATTGACGATTGACGAATGACGATTAGAAGCGAGGCCAATCGTCATTCGTCAATCCTAAATCGTAAATCGTCAATTCCACCATGCATTACCTGATTGATGGCCACAACCTCATTGGCAAACTGCCCGACATTAAGCTCAGCGACTCTGACGACGAGATTCGCCTGATTTTGCGCCTGAAGGCGTGGGCAACCGGGCACAAGCAGCGCCAGGTGACGGTGGTCTTTGATGGCGGCATCACCGGGGGCATCTCCCATCGCCTTTCCACCAAGGCCATTACCGTTGTTTTTGCCCCGCCGGGCAAGACGGCCGACGATTTGCTCATCCAGCGCATGAAAGGGCTGCGCAACCCGGGCAATTTCACCCTGGTCAGCAGCGACCGCCGCATTTTGGATGCCGCCAAAATTGCGCGCATCAAGCACCTGAAATCGGAAGAGTTCATCACCCAGTTGGGCTTTGTCTTCCGCGAAGAAGCCAAACCGCCCGCCCCGGCTGCCTCTGCTGCGCCCCCTCCCAGCGCCGAAAAAGCAGAAGATCCGCAAATGAGTGACGCCGAGGTAGACGAATGGCTGAACCTGTTTGGCCCCACACCCAAAGTTGGCCCCAAACGGAAGCGGGGGTCTTACAGTGTGCTGCGCAAGACGAGAGAACCTGCACCGGAGCCAGAACTGCAGCCGGAGGAACGCCGCCCGTTAACGCCAGAAGAGTTTGCCGCCATGGCGGAGTCGGATAGCCCGGAGTTGGACGAGGTGGAGGTGGCGGAGTGGCTGGCGCTTTTCGGGGGAGAGGAAGCGGACAAGAAGCGGCCAATGGCCGTCCAACCCACCTCCCCCCAAAAATCTCACTCTGTGCGGTCTAAAGAGGCAAAAAAGGGGGACGGCCGTCTGACTACCATGAAAGACGCCCCCCGCAAGCTCAGCCAGGATGAGGTGGAGGACTGGCTGCAGCTTTTTGGGGGAGAAAAAGAGTAAAAAAGGCGCAGCAAGGATCTTGCCGCGCCTTTTCGGTTCAGGGGAATTGGGGGAATGGGAAACGGCCGTTACGCCACTTCTGCGGCCGTCAATTCCTGCAACAAGCCGACCCGCTCGTTAAAGGCATCAATCAGCGCGTCCAACTCATCCACGTGACCATGTATGCTTGTCCAATAATCATGGTCATACCATTGCGCCTGGATTTCCTCGTAGCTCTTACCCTGCTGCTCCACCCAGGTGAAATACTTCAGATTATGCACTCGCTTGCGGTCCGCGTAGGTCAATTCCTGCATATTGTCCGTCGTCTCGCCCAACAGATACCGCTGGAATGCTCCGACCGCATCCAACTGCGTAAACGGCCCCAACTCCTCGGTCAACTCTACCAACCGGCTCTCGTACATCTCCATCGAATCGGTGGCAACGGTAATTATCACGTCGTTGCCATCCATCTCGTAATATTTGGCCGTCTTGATGGCCGCCAACACGTTGGCCACGCTAGAAATGCCCAACAGCGGCAAATCGGCTACCAGCGCCGGGTCTACGCCCTGGCTAATCAGGTATTCCTGCCCCGCCGGTTCGCAGAAGAGGCGAATCAGAGCCATGGTCGCCGCGTCGTCAATAGCGGTCACGATGTCGGTGTTCTTGACGTTGTGAATCCAGGGCACATGCTTGTCGCCGATGCCTTCGATGCGGTGGGCGCCAAAGCCGTTGAGCAGCAGCGTGGGGCATTGCAGCGCCTCGCTGGCGACGATTTTGCTGTGCGGGAACTGCTCTTTCATGTAGTCGCCGCAGGCGATGGTGCCGCCAGAGCCGGTGTTGGAGACGGTGGCGCGGAAGCGATCGCCCTCGCCCATTACTTCGTCTAACACTTCCATCATCGCCCGGCCGGTGACTTCGTAATGCCACAAGTAGTTGCCAAACTCCTCAAACTGGTTGAAGATGACCAAATCTTCGCCGGAAGCACGCAGTTCCCAACATTTGTCAAAAATTTCCTTGACGTTGCTTTCCGAGCCGGGAGTTTTGATGGTCTCGCCAGCTACATTAGACAGCCAATCAAAGCGCTCCTGGCTCATCCCTTCCGGCAAAATGGCGATGGATTCGCAGGCCAGCAGGTTGGAGTCGTAGGCCCCGCCGCGACAGTAGTTGCCGGTGGAGGGCCAGACCGCTTTTTGCGTGGTGGGGTCGAATTGACCGGTGACGAGGCGGGGGACCAGGCAGCCGAAGGCCGCGCCGACTTTGTGCGCCCCGGTGGGGAACCATTTGCC
>CAZDEO010000014.1:0-80426 GCA_964504445.1 uncultured Anaerolinea sp.
TCAATCGCCTTATCCTGCCCAATAATCCGCTCGTGCAGCCGTTCCTCCATATTCAGCAGCTTCTCCGCCTCCGTCTCCAGCATCTGGTTCACCGGAATACCCGTCCACGAAGCCACCACTTCGGCAATATCATCCTCGTCCACCGTCTCATCCAACATATGCTCAGATTGCCATTGCTCCCGCTTGGCAGCAAAATCTGTTTCCAGCCGCAGCCGGTCCGCCCGGTGGCGCGCCGCCCGCTCATAATCGCGCACCGTGTGAGCCTCCTCCTCCTCCACCGCCAGTTGGTCAATCTGGTTCTTTAACTCCTTCAAATCAGGGGGCAACGTATGGAGCGCCACCCGCAGCTTCGCCGCCGCTTCATCCATCAGGTCAATGGCCTTGTCGGGCAGGCGGCGGTCCGTCACGTACCGGTCAGATAGCTTAGCCGCCGATACCAGCGCATCATCAGAATATTTCACGCTGTGATGCTTCTCATACCGATCAGCCAACCCGCGCAGCATCTCAATGGTTTCCTCTACCGATGGCTCATCCACAAAAACTGGCGCAAAGCGGCGCTCCAGGGCGCTATCTCGCTCAATGTATTGGCGGTACTCGTCCAATGTCGTCGCACCCACACACTGTAACTCACCCCGCGCCAATGCCGGTTTCAGCATATTGCTGGCATCCATCGCCCCCTGGGCAGAACCAGCGCCCACCACTGTATGCAGTTCATCAATAAAGAGAATAATTTCTCCCTGGGCCTGCTGAATTTCTTCCATAGCGGCCTTCAGCCGTTCTTCAAATTCTCCGCGGAAGCGGCTGCCGGCAATCATGGCCCCCAAATCTAGCGAAACCACGCGCTTGTTGAGCAAGTTTTCCGGCACGTCGCTGGCGTTAATCTTTTGCGCCAGTCCCTCCACAATGGCTGTCTTGCCTACCCCCGCCTCGCCAATAAGAACGGGGTTGTTCTTGGTGCGGCGGCTGAGAACCTGCACAATGCGCAACACTTCGTTGTCACGGCCAATGACGGGGTCTAGTTTGCCCTCTTTAGCCAACTGGCTCAGGTCGCGGCTATATTTCGACAAGGTGCGGTAACGGCTTTCCGCCTGGCGGTCTGTCACGCGCTTCCCGCCGCGCAGCGCTTCAATACCCTCCAGCACCCGCTCGCGGGTTACGCCAAACTCTTGCAAAATACGCGCTGACGGAGTGTTGCGTTCGCTGAGAATGGCTAAAAAGATGTGTTCGGTAGATATGTACTCATCTTTAAGACGATTGGCCTCCCCCTGCGAAAGTTCTAGTACGGTGCGAATGCGGGGTGTGTAAAAAATTTGCCCCACCCCGCCGCCATAGACGGCCACTTTGGGGCTGCTGCGCAGTTCCGCATCTAGCCGGTCGCGCATGTTGGCTGTGTCTACTTTGAGTTCATCTAAAATTTGGGGCACAGCGCCTTCATTTTGTTCGAGTAATGCCAAAAAGAGGTGTTCGGTGTCTACCTGAGTATGCCGGTAACGTTGGACTATTTCATAGGCCCGTGCAGCGGCATCTTGTGCCCGTTCCGTGAATCGATCAAATCGCATCATGTTCTTTTCCTTGCTGGTTAGATAAGCATTTCAGCTTGTTAGCATTTCAGCTTGTCAGCCATTCAGCCTTATCAGGCTAGAGGGCTGACTTCCTGATTTTAGGCGGTTAAGATTGGATTCCCATAAGATAGTTACCGAGTGCTGATGAGCGCTGGATGAGCAGTTGCCGCAAATTAGAGGATTCGTGTCCCTTCCTGGTCGTGGTCATCTCCCCAGGCGAGGATTTTGTGGGGGGTGATTTCCACTAACCGCCAATCGGCGCTGTCGTCGTAACGAAAATCCCACTCATATTTATGGTAGAAGTAGTCGGCAATGGCGTCAACGGTTTGCCAGTCGGCGACGGTGGCTTCGCCTTCAATGATGATGACCTGGGTGGTGTCGGGCAGGGCCAGGGCAACGCTTTGGTTGCTGGTGAGATTGACAAATTTTTGGGTCTCGGAGCCGGTGCTGATGTAGATTTTTTCGTGCAGCCAGATGAACCAGACGGGAACCAGATGTGGACGGCCGTCGTAACGCGTGGTGGCGAGCCAGATGGTGGGTTCACGCCCAAGTTTTGCTTCCAGGGTACGCCAGCGGGCAGGGTTTCGTCGTCTCACGCTGTTTATTGTCAATGGTTAGGGGGAAATTGTCAATTTGGCTGGGGTTTTGGGCGTGGCTGGCTGCCACACGGCCGTTTCTACCGCCGCCGCCTCTCCCCACAGCTGCGCCACCAGGGCCGCCATTGGCACTGCCGGACCAGTGGTAAAAAAGCGCAGGCTGCCGGGCATGCCGCCAGCCACCAGCAGGTTGTGGCCTTGCAGCACACGTCGGGTCTGGCGGGCCACCGCCGAGGCAGGGTCAATGATGGTAACGGCCGTTTCCGGCTTGTGCGGAGCAGCGGCGATTACTTGCTCGATTAACGGCCGTACAAAAGGATAATGCGTACAGCCCAACACCAGCGTATCCACCCCCTGGGCCAGCATGGGGTACAATACCCCTTCCAGCAAGCGCCGCGTCTCTGGCCCCGTCGTTTGCCCCGCCTCAATCAGCTCCACCAATCCCCGGCAAGGGTCTTCATAGACTGTCACGCCCGCCGCAAAACGGTGCATCAAATCCGCATATCGCTCACTCTCAAAGGTGCCAGCAGTCGCCATCACCCCCACCTTACCCGTGCGCGTTTGCGCCGCTGCTGGCTTTACGGCTGGCTCCATGCCCACAAAGGGTGTTTGCGGCAAAGCGTGGCGCAAATAGGAGAGCGCCGCCGCCGAAGCGGTGTTGCAGGCCACTACCACCAGTTTTGCACCCAGTTCCAGCAAAAAGCGGCTAATCCCCTCACTAAACTGGCGTACTTCCGCAGCGGAACGGGTTCCGTAGGGCACGTGGGCCTGGTCGGCAACGTAAACCAGCGGTTCGTGGGGCAGTTCCGCCCGCACGTGCCGCAGCACGGAAAGGCCACCAACGCCGGAATCAAGAACCCCAATCACCGCTCACCATTTTACAATTGCCCCAATACGTACAGCGGTAACGCAGAAAACCGCTAAGTTTCACAAAGATCGTTGCGTTTTAAGCTTTCTTGGCGACTCTCTGCGTGTCTCTACGTTCCCATATCCTTCACCTGCATAGCGGCTTGCAATGAGCAATTACTGCTTGCGGGCTGCCCGCACCAGGCCATCAAACAACCCTTGCATAGCCGGGGCAGTAGGGGCCAGGTCCTCTGGGTGCCACTGTACGCCAATGGCGTAAGGATGGTCGGGAATTTCAATGCCTTCGATGAGACCATCTGGGGCGTAGGCCACGGCCGTTACCCCCGCCGCCAATTGGCGAATGCCCTGGTGATGCAAGCTGTTCACCGGCGTCGCCGTAACGCCAAGCTGTTGGGCCAGCCGCGAACCCACCTGCACCGTCACCTGGTGGGCAATATACGCCCGCGGCTTAATATCTGTGTAGCTGTGAAAAATCGCTTCCGGCATTTGGGAATACACATCCTCCCACAATGTACCGCCCAACGCCACGTTAAACACCTGCAAACCCCGACAAATCGCCAGTAGCGGTTTGCCCGCTTCTACAGCCCAGCGCACCAACGCCATCTCAATGCGGTCGCGGTCAGCGTCTACGCCAGAAACGGTTTCATGGGCATTTTCGCCGCCATATTGGGCCGGCTCAATATCGCCACCACCAGGAATAAGCAAGCCATCTACCTGCTCAAAAAAGGTGCGCATTTCTGCCGGGGAAGCGCCCAATGGCAGCAGGATGGGTATGGCCCCGGCAGCGCGTAGGGCGGCAACGTAGGCCGGGCGCAAGGCGAAGAGGGGCATCTGGCCTGCGGCGCTAACAAGGCGGTAGGTGGTGCAACCAATAAGCGGTGCAGACATTTTTTGCTCCTGTTATGGCTGGTCTATGGCCAAACAAAAAAAGGGTGAAAGCACATGTGCCTTCACCCGGTCTTGTTGCTGTTAATGGTTTGTCAGCATTTCAGCTTGTCAGGCAATGAGTTGCCTCTGCATTATGGCCTGGTGCATAAAGCGGCCGGGCTAATGGCTGGTTTGCTGACGGCTGCATGTTGGTAACGGCCGTTTGCCGCCCCAAATTAGTTGGCAAATGTGCGTTTTTCCCGCAGGCGGGCCGATTTGCCGGTACGTTCGCGCATAAAGTACAACTGCGCCCGGCGCACGTGCGCGTGGCGGTGCACCTCAATCTTTTCGATGCGCGGGGAGCGCAGTAAAAAGGTACGTTCAACGCCCACACCGTTGGCGGCAATACGCCGCACGGTGAAATTTTTGTTGTTGCCACTGTTGCGCAGGCGAATAACCATACCGCGCACCAACTGCACACGTTCGTTACGCTCACCGACGTTAATGCGCAAGTGCACGGTGACATCATCCCCCACGTGCAGTTCGGGGAATTCTGCCTGTTCCTGATTATCAAAAGCCTTCAAAAGTAAGTCGGACATAACCCACTCTCCGTCTAGTATTGTTGTTTTCAGTCATGCCAGGGGCATAAAGATAGCCCGCTCGCTGGGCGGGCTGGAAAAAGTAATATAACACGCTCAGGGAGAGATTGCAAAAAATGATTTGGGCCTGGCATGGCAACACCAGAGAGCCTAATCAATAAATTTCCGGAGATGCCCCCATAATTTGCCCGCTAACGGCACCAAAGCCCACCCGGTAGCCATCTCCCTGGCACCAGCCGGTGAGCGTCAGGCGGTCGCCATCTTCCAAAAAGACGCGGGTTTCGCCTGTGGGCAGGGTGATGGGGCGCGTACCGCGCCAGGCCAGCTCTAGCAGCGATCCCCAACTATCTGGCGTGGGGCCGCTGATGGTGCCAGAGGCCAGTAGGTCACCGGGACGCAGATTGCAGCCAGTGGCGGTATGGTGGGCTAACTGTTGGGCCATGTTCCAGTACAGGTGGCGAAAATTGGAGCGGGCGATGGGTACGGCCGTGGTCATTTGCGCCGTTTGTAACTGCACTTCCAGGTGAATGTCGAACGCCCAATCCTGGCCGGTTTGCAGGTAGAGCAAGGGGGATGGCTCTTGAGCAGGGCCGCCTACACGAAAAGGCTCCAGCGCCGCCAGGGGCACAACCCAGGGGGAAATGGAGGTGGCGAAGTTTTTCGCCAAAAATGGCCCCAGGGGGCGATATTCCCAACGCTGAATGTCGCGGGCGCTCCAATCGTTGACTAATACCAGCCCAAAAATGTGCGCGGCGGCATTGTCGGCGGCAATGGGCTGCCCCAAGGGGTTGCCAGGGCCAACAAAGAAGCCCATTTCTAGCTCGAAATCTAGCTCTTGAGTGGGGCCAAAGGCGGGCTGTGTGTGGCCGGGCTGCTGGCGCTGACCCTGGGGCCGCCGAATGGGTGTGCCGTCTAAGACAATGGAGCTGGAACGGCCGTGATACCCCACCGGTAAATGGAGCCAGTTGTCCAGTAAGGGAACCTCACGCCCAAACATGCTGCCCACGTTGCTGGCGTGTTCTTTGGAGGAGTAAAAGTCGGTGTAGTCGCCAATGTGCGCGGGCAGGTGCAGGCGCACGGCGCTCTGGGGCCAAAAGGCCTGCTGGCGCAGGGGGGCATTGTCGCGCAGGGTGGGGTTGTCGGCACGCAGCAAGGTGTGAATGGTAGTTCGGGCTTGCTGCCAAGCAAGGGGGCCAAGGGCCATGAAGGAGTTGAGGTTGGGTTGGGTGAAAACGGCCGTTTCCCCCACCACCGTCTGCGCGAAGAAACCCGCCTCTTGCAACGCGCCCAGGTCTAACACCTGGGCGCCAATGGCAACGCCAATGCGCGGCGCACCACCTGCCAGGGGCGAAAAAACGCCATAGGGCAAATTTTGGATGGGAAAATGACTCTCAGGGCCAGCCGGAATAAAGGATTGTAGTGTCACGGTTTATGCCAACCTCTTGTAAAAATTGGGGGGTTCCAGATTGCGGATTGTAGCAACGCTTTGGCAGCGCACCGCTTTTTTGCGCGTTTACGCCGCCGCGGGGCAAATATCATTCAGGGGGCAGCCCGCGCAGTTGGGGTTACGCGCAAAGCAAATGCGCCGCCCATGAAAGATGAGCAGATGCGAAATTTCGATCCAGCTTTCGCGGGGAATGAGCGCCATTAAATCTTGCTCTACTTTTACAGGGTCTTTCTGTTGGGTTAGGCCCAGGCGGTTTGCCAGGCGCCTGACGTGGGTGTCTACGGTAATGCCATCGGCAATGCCGTAAATTTCGCCCAACACCACGTTGGCCGTTTTGCGTGCTACACCAGTTAGCGTTAGCAAGTCGGCCATGTTGTCGGGCACGCTGCCCCCGTGCTGGTGCACAATGGCTTGGGTGGCTTCTTGAATAAAGCGTGCTTTCTGGCGAAAAAATCCGGTGGGGCGGATGGCTTCTTCCAGCTCCTGGCGGTCGGCGGCGGCAAAGTCTACGGCCGTTTTGTAGGCATTAAACAGTTCTGGCGTCACCTTATTAACGCGCTCATCGGTGCATTGGGCGGATAGAATGGTAGCCACCAGCAGTTGCAGCGGCGTTTCATAGTTTAGCTCGCAGTGGGCGTCGGGGTGCGCGGCCCGCAAGCGTTGTAGCAGTTCGTGTATATCTGTATGGGTCATCGGGCTGTTTTTAGCGCGATCCGCCCAATATGGCAACCCGTCTATCACCTTCGTACCATAGACGTGCCCCCCTGTCTTTGTAGAATTAACCACAGGCGGCAATTTTCCTGCTGCCGCAAAAGCATGAATACGGTTCTCACGATTCAATATCTCCTTCTGTTGTTATGCGCCGCCATTGCCACCCAACTGGTACTCTATGCCTGGCAACGGCGGCCTGCCACGGGCAGCATCTGGTTTGGGGTAACCATGCTGGGCGTTGCCGTGTGGGCGCTGGCCTACGCCCTGGAGATGACCAGCATTAGCCTGGGCGCCAAGCTTGCCTGGTATTATGTGAAATTTGTCGGTTTGGCGCTAGTGCCTATGGCCTGGCTGCTGTTTGTGTTGGAGTTTTCTGGACGCTGGCAATGGTGGAAACGGCCGTATCTTCTGGCCATTGCTGCCCCCACCTTGTTCACCTACGCTTTGGCTTTTAGCAACAACACGCATGAATTGCTGTGGCGAACTTTTGCGCCACCCATTGCCCAGGGCACTTTGGCCGTCGTCTATGGTCCCTGGTTCATCGGGTATGTCGTGTTGGCCTATTTCTACTTAATCATTGGCGGGGCACTCATGCTTAAACATTGGCGAGAGCAAAACACCCCCCTTTATCGTTGGCAGACTTTGGGGCTGCTGTTGGGCGTGCTGCTGCCGGGCATTGCCAACGTTCTTTTTCTAACAGGTCTCATCGCTTTTGATCCCACGCCGCTTTCCTTTACGCTGGTAGGCCTGCTGCTGCTGCCTTCTGCCTTTCGCCTGCGCCTCTTCGACATTACACCCATTGCCCACCGCCTGCTGGTAGACAGCATGGAGGAAGGCGTGCTGGTCTTGAATAGCCAATACCGGGTGATGGGGTTAAATCCGGCGGCGGCCGCACTGCTACAGCAGCCCCCTGAGCGGGCCATTGGGCAGCCCATCAGCAAAGTATGGCCGGAACTGGCTGGCGGCCTCAACGATCCGGCAAGGAAAAACGTGGAAATTGGCCCCGTCGGCCGGCAAGGCGCCTTTTATGAGGTTTCGGTCTCCCCCTTGCACGACGGCCGTCGTGATTTGCGCGGGCATGTGCTGATGATGCACGACATTACGGCACGCAAGGAGCGGGAACTGCTGCAGCAAGATATGACGCGCTCTATGGTTCACGATTTACGCGCCCCCATCAGCAATTCGCTGTTTGCGCTGGAAATGTTGAAAACAGCCGTCGCCGACCTCGTCTCGGCTGATGACCAGATGTTACTAGACATGACCTACGCCAACACTGAAAAAACCTTGCAACTCGTCAACCAAATTCTCGATATTCACCGCCTGGAAAGCGGCCAAATTCCCCTGTCCTTTTCTCGGGTTCCCCTGAACAACGTTGTTCAAGAAGTTATCAACACCCAACTGAGCCGCATTGCCCAAAAAAGCCTGCAAATTACCATCCATATTCCAGACGACTTGCCCCCAGCCTGGGCCGACGCTGACTTGCTGCGGCGCGTGCTGCAAAACCTGGTAGATAACGCCATCAAGTATTCGCCTCAGGGCGGCACCATTCACATTACAGCCAGGCAAGCCCCCACAGACGGCCGTGAAGACCTCGGTCGCCTGCTTATCTCTGTTGCCGACGAAGGGCCCGGTATACCGCCGCCACTGCAAACGCGGATCTTTGATAAATACGTCACCGGCGAAGACGCGAGCAGCGGTAGTGGCCTGGGCTTGCCCTTTTGCCAAACGGCCGTTGCCGCCCATGGGGAACACATCTGGATTGACAGCCAGCCCGGAGAAGGCGCCATCTTCACCTTTTCTCTTACCGCTCCGGCCTCCCCTTAACCCTGGGCGGTAGAATTCGTGCTTTTCCGCCAATCGTGATATGCTATTTTCAGCGTATCAACCCGTCAGCATGGCGGGTTGACATGCTGGCAAACTGAACCCACTAACCCACAAACAACAAAACCATGGTAATAAGGAGCATAGAGTCTATGTTGATCGACTTTGGGCGTGAAGTCTGTGGTAATTTAGCCGTCGCCGAAAGCCGGGAATGGCTGGTCACCAACGGCATCGGCGGGTTTGCGGCAGGTACCATTGCCGGGTTACTCACCCGCCGCTATCATGGGCTACTCTTCGCCGCCCTCCACCCCCCTCTGGGGCGCACCTTACTCCTCGTCAAGCTGGACGAAACGGTTGAATATGACGGCATCTACCCCAAAAGCGGCAAATTTTATGCCCTGTACAACAATCGTTGGGCCAGTGGCTCCATAGAACCCAACGGGCACCACCACCTAAATCGCTTTCACCTGGAAGGCACTACACCCGTCTGGACCTATGCCATAGCCAACGCCCTGCTGGAAAAGCGCATCTGGATGGCGCCTGGAGCGAACACTACCTACATTCAATACAAACTTACCCGCGCCACCGGCCCCCTAACGCTAAAAGCCAAGGCCTTTGTCAACTACCGCAACTATCACAGCACGACCCTCATGAATGATTGGGAGCCAGACATTGAGCCGGTGGAACAGGGCCTGCGCCTGCAAATCTTCCCCGAAGCGCAGCCTTTTTACCTGTTTAGTGACCGTGCCGTAATGACACCCCAATTTGACTGGTATGAAGAGTTCTTGCTTAGCATGGAAGAGTATCGCGGCCAAAATGACGTGGAAGAAGACCACATCTATGGCGCTCTCTGCCGCGCCACCTTGCAGCCAGGAGAGTCGCTGACCATCGTTGCCAGCACCGAAGCCACGCCCATCCTGGACGGTGATGCTGCCTATGCCGCCCGCCAGGCCTACGAGCAAGATCTTATTGCGCGGGCGGAAGCTTATCACCAGCGGTTGCTACCACCAGAAATCCGCCGAATGGTGCTGGCAGCCGACCAGTTTGTTGTGCAGCGGCCTACGCCCCAAGACCCCAACGGCCGTTCCATCATCGCTGGTTACCCCTGGTTCAGCGATTGGGGCAGGGACACCATGATTGCCCTGCCCGGCCTCACGCTGACCACCGGCCGGCCGGAAATTGCCGCCAGCATTCTGCGCACCTTTGCCCAATTTGTAGACATGGGCATGATTCCCAACCGCTTCCCTGACGCCGGCGAGCGCCCCGAATACAACACCGTAGACGCCACCCTGTGGTATGTGGAAGCTCTGCGCGCCTACCACGCCGCCACCGGTGATGACCAACTGGTGCGCGAGCTATTTCCCGTGCTGGCCAATATTATGGAGTGGCATCAGCGCGGCACACGTTACAATATCTACATGGATCCACAAGATGGCCTGCTGCACGCGGGGGAAGAAGGGGTGCAGCTCACCTGGATGGATGCCAAAGTTAACGACTGGGTGGTCACGCCGCGCATTGGCAAGCCGGTGGAAATTAACGCCCTGTGGTATAACGCTCTGCGGATTATGGCGGACTTTGCTACCCTGCTGGGGAAGGACGGAACAGTGTATGCCCAGTTGGCGGCGAAGGTGGCCGAGGGGTACGGCCGTTTCTGGAACCCGAAAATGGGCTACTGCTACGACGTCCTCGATGGCCCGGACGGGCACGACGGCAGCCTGCGCCCCAACCAGCTTTTTGCCGTCTCTCTACCCCACAGCCCTTTGCCCCCCGAAAAGCAGCGCTCCATTGTTGATGCCTGCGCCCGCCATCTGCTCACCGCCCACGGCCTGCGCAGCCTCTCCCCCGACGACAAAACCTACGTCGGGCACTATGGCGGCGACCAGCGCAAGCGGGACAGCGCCTACCATCAAGGCACGGTATGGGGCTGGCTTATTGGCCCCTTTGTCAGCGCACATCAGCGCGTTTACCAAAATCCGGCAGAGGCTTTCTCCTACACATCTTCACTGATCCACCATCTGGCAGACCACGGCGTGGGTAGCATCAGCGAAATATTTGATGGGGACCCGCCCTTTACACCGCGGGGCTGTTTTGCTCAGGCGTGGAGCGTGGCCGAGGTGTTGCGTGTATGGCAAGAAACGGAGCAGGAAACAAATAGGTCGTGCAAGGACACGTAAGATACGGCCGTTTCTCTGCATCCATCCTATAAACCAAATTGGAGGCAAATCTATGGAACTGGGAATGATTGGTCTGGGCAAAATGGGCGCAAACATGGCTCGTCGTCTGCGGCAGGGCGGGCATCGGGTTGTAGGCTACAATCGCGGCGATGACATCACCCGCACCCTGGCCGAAGAGGTAGGGCTGACGCCAGCCTTCTCTTTAGACGAGCTGGTGTCGCAGTTGACGCCGCCCCGCGTCGCCTGGGTTATGGTGCCCGCCGGTGCGCCAACAGAAAGCGTCATAAATGACTTGGCAGCGCTCATGACGCCTGGCGACATCATTATTGATGGTGGCAACAGCAACTACAAAGACACGCTGCGTCGCGCGAACATGCTGGCTGACCAGGACATCCAGTTTATAGATGTGGGCACCAGCGGGGGCGTGTGGGGGTTGAGCCAAGGGTATAGCATGATGGTGGGTGGCCCGGAAACGGCCGTTGCCCATCTGAAACCAGCCCTACAAACGCTGGCTCCTGGTCTGGAAAAAGGCTGGGGGCACGTTGGCCCTAACGGCGCCGGGCACTTCGTCAAAATGGTCCACAACGGCATTGAGTATGGCATGATGCAAGCTTATGCCGAGGGCTTTGAAATTATGAAAGCCAAAACAGACTTCAATCTGGATTTGCACCAGATTGCCGAAATCTGGCGCTTCGGTAGTGTGGTGCGCTCCTGGCTCCTGGACCTGACCGCAAACGCCCTGGGCGAGGATGCCGATTTAAGCAGCATCCAGGGATATGTGCCCGACAGTGGCGAGGGGCGCTGGACGGTCTTCGAGTCCATTGACTTGGACGTGCCCGCGCCGGTCATCTACACTGCGCTCATGGCACGCTTTGTTAGCCGGCAGGATGAAAGCTTTGCGGCTAAACTGCTAGCTGCCATGCGTAACCAGTTTGGCGGGCACGCGGTGCTAAAGGCTGAATAGGCGCTAAATGGTCAACCCATTGGCCGCAATCACTTCTTTGTACCACAATGCGCTGTCTTTAAGATAGCGCGTTTGGGTTTCATAATCGACGTAAATAATGCCAAAACGCTGCCGGTAACCATGTGCCCATTCAAAATTGTCCATTAATGACCAGACAAAATAACCCGCCAGAGGCACGCCATTTTGCAAGGCGCGGTGGGCGGCGGCAAAGTGGTCCCGCAGATAATGCAAGCGGCGCGTATCGGGCACACGGCCGTTTTCGTCTGGCCCGGTGCTGTAACTGGCCCCGTTTTCGGTAATGTACAAGCGGGGAACCTGGTAAGCAAAATGCAAGCGGTTCAGTATGTTAAACAGGCCGTCCGGGTACACCTCCCAGCCCATCTCTGTGTGCATTTCTGGCGGTCCGGCCACAACCATTACCGGCAAATTATCGGCAGCCTCAGCGCGGGCAATGTGGCGGGTATAGTAATTAACCCCCAAAAAATCCGTTGGCGTGGTAATGGTGTCCATATCGCCAGGCTGTATAAAGTCTAGCCCTTGGGGCAGGTAGGGCTGAAAATCGGCCACCATGTCCGCCGGGTAGAAACGGCCGTACAGTGGATCCAAGAACCAACGGTTTATGTGCCCATCAAGCCAACGCGCCCGGTTCTGGTCTGCGGCGCTAGGCGAGGCAGACATTACCCAACTTAGGTTCAAGGTAATGCCCACCTGGGCGCCGGGGCTGTTCTGGCGCAGGACGGGCACCGCCCAACCATGAGACAGCAAAGTATGGTGGGCGGCACGCAGGGCCGCTGCCCAATTCTTTCTCCCCGGCGCATGAACCCCACTTTGGTAACCCATAAAAGCCACCACCCACGGCTCATTGTGCGTAATCCAGTGCTTTACTCGATCACCCAGCGCCCGTGACAGCACGTCAGCATATGCCACAAAGGCTTCGGCTGTACTGCGGGCTGGCCACCCTCCCTCGTCCTCCAACATCTGCGGCATGTCCCAATGATAAAGGGTCACAAAGGGGGTAATATTCGCCGCCAGCAGGCCATCCACCAGGCGGCTGTAAAAGTCCAATCCTTTCTGGTTGACCTGGCCACGGCCGTCAGGCAGTATGCGTGGCCAGGCAACGGAAAAGCGGTAAGCTTGCAAGCCCAACAACTGCATCAGGGCCACGTCTTCAGGCCAGCGAGAATAATGATCACAAGCCACATCTCCGGTACTGTTGTCGGCAATTTTGCCCGGCGTGTGGCTAAAACGGTCCCAAATAGACTCGCCTTTGCCATCAACATCCCAAGCCCCTTCAATCTGGTAAGAAGAAGTGGCTGTCCCCCACAAAAAATCATTCGGAAAGGATAGTGCGTTCATAGTTACTCCGGTGTCTCCTTTATACTTTGGTTCGTTGCCTGGTCAGGCATTGTATCGGTCTGGGCCTTTTCATCGGCGGAGAAGGCCCAGCCGTAGGCTGTAAGGGCTAGCTGCACGCGCAAACCCCGCAAGCGCAAGATGTCATAGCTGTATACCTCGCGCACCAGGGTCGATAAAGTAGCCACCAGAGGAACAGCCAACAAAACGCCTAAAGCACCAAGCAGAATGCCAAAAATGACCTGGAAAAGCAGCATGCCGCCAGCTGGAATATTCAGCTCTGCTTTGACCACGGAAGGTGTAAGAATATTGCTTTCTACCAACTGGATGAGCAGATAAGCAACGGCCGTAATCAACAACGCCGACGGATCATTAGCCAGGGTAAAAATAACAATAGGAATCAAAGGTAAAACAACCCCCACATTGGGTATCAGCGTCGCAAACCCAGCAAAAACCGCCACACTCATCACATTAGGCGTGTTCAGCACCAACCCCAATATTAACCAGACCAAAAACGTGGTAATAGTAATCGAAATAAGCAGCGCCGAAAGCCAGCTGCGCAGCGTACGATACAACTCATTCCAAATAGCCAGAGTGCGTTGATGGTAAGCTTGCGGCACAAGCAAGAGCGAAGCCTTGATGTAGCTAAATGGATCAATGAGAAAAAAGATGCTCATGAAAAGAATAATCGCCAGATTCGCCACAGTAGAAGCCAAAATGCCAAATCCTTGCAGCACAATAGGAATACCCGCATTTAGCAATGAAACAATACGATTAATCATCTCCTGACTGTTACCCAAAAAGCTCGAAACTTCCAAAGCGGGCAACAACTCCAACAAACGATCGTTGCTTTCGCGCAGAGTTTGGTAAGAGTCTGCTGCATTGTTCAGGGCGCGGGGCGCTTGGGCAAACAAAGAAGCCGTTTCCCGTACCAGGTTGGGGATTACTATCAAAATAACGAGGGTGAGCAAAAGTAGCGCGCAGAGAATAGCTACCACCAGTGCCCAACGGCGGGGCCAGCCTAGGCGCACCTGCAAAAAATTAGCAGGAATGCTCATGGCCACGGCCACCACCACCGCCGCAAAACCCAAAAGCAGCGTTTGCCGCAGATGCCATACCCCAAACAGTAAGGCGACAATGATAATGATGAAGATCACCCGACGTAAAAAGTCAGAAAAACTCATACCTTATTCCTTCCAACAGATTGTCGAAGGAAATTTTACCACGTATTAGCGGGAAAAATGATGGGCCAAAGTTAGAGCATCTTTGGCTATGAGCCAGGTGCTAGATGATGAGAGGTGCCCCTTCCTTGGTAGCCGGTTACCCGAAGCGGAGGGGGAGACGAATGGTGAAGGTAGTGCCTACGCCGGGAGTCGAGTCCGCGGCAATTGTGCCGCCGTGGGCCAGCACCAGCGATTTGGCAATCGCCAACCCCAGCCCTGATTCATCTTCTTGCTGCAAACGTGACTTTTCTCCTCGATAGAAACGCTGGAAAATGTGCGGCAAGTCTTCGGGAGCAATGCCGCTGCCCGTATCGGTTACGGTCAGGCGCAAGGCTTGGGCGGTGACGGTAGCAGCCAGGGTAACGGCACCTCCCGCTGGTGTGTACCGTAGCGCATTGCCCACCAAATTGCCCAACACCTGGGTGATGCGGTCTGGGTCCATGGAGACCGGGGGTAAATTGGCTGGCGTGTCTACTTGTAATTTCACGCCTCGTTCCGCGGCCTGCACCTGGTGGGCAGCGGCAATGCGTGTAAGCAGTTCGGCTACATTTGTGTCTCGGCGATTAAGGGGCAGCTCGCCAGCGTCAGCTAGGGAGAGGGTGCGCAGGTCTTCGATGAGGCGCTGTAGATGCTGGGCTTCTTTGTGCATGACGACGTACATGTCAGGGGAACCAGCCAGTTTGCCGTCGCTAAGGGCTTCGGTGTAGCCCAGGATGACGCTGAGGGGGGTGCGCAGGTCGTGGGCGATATCGGCCGTCATTTGGCGGCGGCTCTGGTTAATGCGCGCCAGGTCAGCGCTCATCTGGTTGAAAGAGGCGGTCAGGTCGCCTAATTCGTCATGGGTGGTCACATCTACCTGGTGCCCCAGTTTGCCCTGGGCTACCAGTTGGGTGGCGGTGGTAAGCTGGAGGATGGGGCGGGTGAGGGTACGCGCCAGTAGCGCGCCCAGCAACAGAGCTACGGCCGTGGCCCCCAAGGCGCTGAGGAGTACGGCCAGGTTAATCCGGCGCAAAAAGAGGGCTTCCGGGGAGGTGCGCACGGGTAACTGTCCTCCCAAAGTGCTGAAAAGCAAATAGCCTACCTGGTGCCCATCCACTTCAATGGGCACCCATGGGTTACCGCTCAGGGAGGCAATACGCTCACCCATCTGGTACTCTGGCCCAGCTAACACCACAACCTGCTGGGCATTGAGCAAGGTAAACAGCAACGGCCGTTCCCCACCCGGTCGCATCATGCGCTGGCCATGGGTCGAGCGGAAAAACCAGAGGGCTACGCCATCCCAGCTTTGATTGGCCTCATAATATAAAGCCATGCGTTCCAGAAGGTTTTCTTGATAGCTGTCTAATACAAACTGGTCAAATTCTGATTGGGCGCGCTGGCCAATGAGCAGCGCCATGAACACCGCTCCGCTGAGACCAACCAACAGGAAGGCCAGGGTGAGCTTCAGGGTCAGCGAACGAATCATCGGGTTTCCGCTGCGAAACGGTAGCCAATGCCATAGACCGTTTCTACGTAAATGGGATTGCTAGGGTCTGGTTCCAGCTTGGTGCGCAAATTACGCACGTGGACGTCAATGGTGCGCTCGTAGCCTTCAAAGCTGGTACCTTGTAGCAATTCTAGCAAGTCGGCGCGGGCGTAAACGCGGCCCGGCGCAGCCATGAGGGTGGCCAGCAGGTCAAATTCCGAGGGGGTGAGGTTAGTAAGAAAGCGCTCGCCCACCTGGACGGTACGGCCGTTTCTATCCAACACCACGTCACGCACCCGCAGCAGTTCTGCCTCTGGCGCAACCTTGCCAGCGCGGCGCAGCACGGCGCGAATGCGTGCCGCCAGCTCCCGCATGCTGAAAGGCTTGGTCACGTAATCATCCGCCCCCAGTTCCAGCCCCAAAACCTTGTCCGACTCCTCCAGCCTGGCCGTCAGGATAATGGTCGGGGTATTGGCTTCGCGGCTGTGGGTGCGCATAAACTCATAGCCACCCATTTCCGGCATCATCAAATCCAGCAAAATGAGATCGGGTTTTTCCTGGCGGGCCACGAAGAGGGCATCACGGCCGTTGGCGGCGGTGACCACACGAAACCCTTCCTGGATCAGATAGCTTTTTACCAGGGCACGCAGGCTTTCTTTGTCGTCTACTACCAGGATAGTCTTGGACATAGTCGTTAGCGGTTAGCGGTTGGCGGTTAGCTTTTAGCTAGGGGCTAAGAGCTAACCGCTAACCGCTTATGAATTGGCCACAAACTCAATAATCAATTCTACTTCTTCTTCCACGTTGGCCACACTGGGCACTTCGGGAATGCGTAAGCCGTAGTCGGCGCGCTGAATGGTGGCGGTGGCCGTGCCGGAGATTTGTGTGGGGGAAATGGCCGTTGCCACCACGTTAAAAGTGACTTCTGTGGTCACGTCCCGAATGGTCAAATCCCCCACAATGGTAAAGCCAATTTCCTCACCCACTGCAGCGCTAGCGGGCAAGCCATTCACGGCCGTAGGCGTGAACGTGATGAATTCATACGCGCCCGTGTCTAATATTTCGTTTTGGATAGCGCGATTGCGGAAGTTATTGTCCGTGGCCAGCCCGCGGGCGTTAATGCGCACCACGCCAACCTGGGCCGTCGACAAATCAGCCAAATTCAGGGCCAGTTCACCCGCCACCTGGTCCGTTTCACCCACCACCGTAATGCGGTTACCCCGCAGATCTTCGTCCAGCTCAAAGCGCACGCGGGAATCAGCCTGGCTGATGCGGTAAACTAGCAAGCCTGCGCTTTCTGTATTACCGGATTCTTCCCCAAGGGCCGCTGTTGCTTCAGCCGCTGGCTCTGGCGCTTCTCCTTCCCCATTCGCAGCTGCGGGTTCTGCTGCCGGCATGCGGGTGGGTTCCACAGCCGTTTCCGGAGTTGGCGCAATTTCCAAAGGAACAGCCTCAATGGGAGCGCTGGGCGTGGGTGGCTCTTGCAGCACGCCGCACCCCGTTCCTACCAGGCCAAACACCAGAAGCAATACCAGGAAAGACCACATATTTCTTTGCATATTCGAAACTACCTCCAATCAATAAAGTGATTTTTTCAGGCCAGCGCGGGTACCGCCTCAAGGAAACCGGAGACAAGGCCGCGCCAGTCCCCAGGGCTTTCCCCCTTGCCTTCGCCTGATTGGAAGTAAATTCTAATGATAAATACGCCTCCCGTAACAAACATTGACAGGATATTTAGAAACGGCCGTGGCTTATTCTGGAACGCCATACAGCAAATTATTTACATAATCAGACAGGTCCACCTGTTCAGCCAGCGGCGTTTCTGCCAGCGCGGCCATCAGCTCCTCAAAAACGGCCGTGACATCTCCCCCATGGGCGGCAATCAGCGCTGCTGGCGTCTGGCCCGCTGCCAGTTGTGCCCGCAGCTCCTCCAACGTCAATCCAGAGGCAGCGCCTATAATTTGCCACGCCGCTTCCAAAGAGCCAGCCCGGGGCGCAGGCGCTTCGCCCGTTTTCGTTTGCAGCAACCGCACCACGGCATTCATCAACGCCATTTCCTGCATCTCGCCAGCGTCGCTGCTGGCAAACTGAGCCTGGCGCGTAGCCTGGGTCGCCGGGTCTGCTTCACCGCCGCCAGGAATGCCACCTCCAAAGCCGCCGCCAGGACCACCGCCGGGCAGCCCACTGCCCATACCGCCGCCCCTAGAAAAACCCCCGGCTGTTCCCCCGCTACTGCCCTGGCCGCCCATGCCACGCCCAAAACCCAACACGCCATTTTCTTGCAAGGCAGTCAGGCTTTCCGTAGTCAGCTGCATGTTGGCAATGGCCGCCACCTGTTCGGCCGTCATGGTATCTTGAATTTGCTGCACCACCGCATCCAGTTCCGCCTGGGCGGTGGTATCGCTGCTGCGGAGCGCGCTAACAGCCTGCCAAAGGGGTAACAGCGCTGTCGCCTGCGCTTCGTCAATGGCCAGGGCTGTTTCCTCAAGCTGCATAGTGCCCAGAGCCAACTGCCCCGGTACAGACAGGGCGTTTCGGTAACTGCTGGTTAGGCCGGCAACGGCCGTGTCTTCCGCCGCTACCCCTGCGCCATTACCAGTACAGCCAACCAACACCCCCAACAAACTCCACACCACCAAAAATCGCTTCATTTCAGTCACCTCAAAATTTTTAGCCGTCAGCTAGCCACCCTTTCCCCAAATCGCTATCGCCAACTGTTCCCAGCTCATTGCATTACTCATGCCGCAACGCTTCGATCGGATCAAGCTGTGCAGCTTTATTCGCCGGAAAAAAGCCGAAGAAAATACCCACTGCCGCCGCCGAACCAAAGGCCAGCAAAATTGAGCCGGGCACAATGGCGGTGCGCATGTCACTGGTAGAGCCAAAGAGAAAAGCCCCGCCTACCCCAGCCGCCACGCCTATCAGCCCGCCAACCAGGCTCAGCATCAGCGCCTCGGCCAAAAACTGCAGGCGAATGTCGTTAGGCGTCGCCCCCACCGATTGGCGGATACCAATCTCGCGGGTACGCTCTGTTACGCTGACCAGCATGATGTTCATGATGCCAATACCGCCTACCACCAGAGACACCCCCGCCACCCAGGCCAGCAAATTGCGAAAGGCTTCCGTAGCCGCTCCCTGGGTGTCAATAATGTCTTGTTGCGTTTGAATGGTGAAGGGCAGCTCATCCACAGTGATATCTTTGCTAATCGCCAGCTTAAGCTGAATTTGCTGCACAACCATGTCCATGTCTGCCCCTTCCGCAATCTGCACGTAGATGATGCGCACGCGATCTCCGGCGAACTGGCGGAATTGGGTAGGCACAAATTTGTCGAATACCAGGGAAATCGGCACGTAAAGCTGCATATCGAAGTCAGTGTTGCCGACCACCCCTTTGACCCCAGCCACGCCAATGACGGTCAGCTTGGTGGTGTCCACAATGATGGATTGTCCGATAGGGTTCGTGTCGCCAAACAGCTCTGTAGCCAGAGATTTGCCCAATACCGCCACTTTGGCCGAGCGGTTTACTTCCGTTTCATTGAAGTAGCGCCCTTCTTTAATGGGAACTTCACGCACCGAGGGAAAGCCTGTGGAGGTGCCCACTAAAGCAACGCTGGTCAGGTTAATGCCCCCCGCCTTGACGGTTTGCACACTGGTCTGGTCAACGGCCGTAGCCACCACACCTCCCACGCTCTCCACCACGGCAATGTCGTCATACACCAACATGGGACCCGAATCGCCGCCGCCGCCAGGGCCACCCCGCCCAAAAGAAGCCTGAATGAAGACCAGGTTCGCCCCCAGCCCTTGGATCTGCTCGGCAATGGTTGCTTCCGTGCCGGCGCTAATGGCAATCATGATGATCACCGCCGCCACACCAATGATAACCCCCAGCATGGTTAGCAGGGAGCGCACCTTGTTGCGCACAACCCCTTCCCCGGCAATGCGCACAATTTCTATAGGGCTAATGAGGCCAGACACGGCCGTTCCCCCCTGTTCAGGCGCAGTTCTCAGGCTGATTGTTTCATGCGTAGCGGCCATATCAATCTCCTCTGCCATTGGCGTTGTCCGTGTAGATACGACCGTCCACCAGGGTAATGGTCCGCTGCGTCTGCTCCGCAATATACTGCTCATGGGTCACCATCACAATAGTACGGCCCCGGTCATGCAATTCATGGAGCAAAGCCATAATCTCATCCCCCGTCTTCGTATCCAGGTTACCCGTTGGCTCATCCGCCATAATCAACAAAGGGTCATTCACCAAAGCGCGGGCAATGGCCACCCGCTGTTTTTGCCCGCCAGACAGTTCATTTGGCTCGTGGTGCGCCCGATCCGCCAACCCTACCGCCGCCAGAGCTGCCATAGCCTTTGCCTCTCGCTCTGGCGGCGGAAGTTTCCTTTCCCGCTTGTATACCAAAGGCAGCATCACGTTGCGCAAAGCGCTGGTGCGCGGCAGCAAGTTAAAAGATTGGAAAACAAACCCCAGCCGCCGGTTACGAATTGCCGCCAGTTCCACCTTATTCAGGCCACTCACATCCTCCCCAGCCAGCAAATACTGCCCTGCAGTAGGCCGATCCAGGCAACCCAAAATGTTCATCAGCGTACTCTTGCCCGACCCCGACGGCCCCATAATAGCCACAAACTCCCCTGCGCCTATGCGTATGTCCACACCGTCCAACGCCTTTACCTGCAAATCGCCCGTGCCATACACCTTATGCAGGCCAATGGTTTGAATAATCGTATTACTTTTCATCCTGTACTCTTAGGCAAAATAGGGTTGCCAATAACCAATTCCATACGCTTTGTACCTTGTTGCATGCTTACTGTGTCTGCACAATCCCCGTCGTTACCTGCTCACCAACCGTAACCCCAGTAAGAATCTGGGCAAAGCTGAAATCCATCAGACCCACTTCCACCATGCGTAGCTTAGGCACGCCATTTTCCATGATAAATAGGCCATATTGGCCGGCTGCAATTTCGCGCAGCGCTTCTACCGGCACCAAAAGCGCATTTTCCGCCCGCCCGCCAATGACCTCCACCGTGGCATTCAGGCCCACCAGCAAAGCCTGGGGTTTGTTGTAAGTCAACTGGGCCACTGCCCGCACGGCGCTAAAGCCGCCAGATTGGTAAAGCTGCGGATACACTTGCACCACCTGCCCGGTAAAAACTTCGTCAGGCAGCGCATCGAAGGTTACGTCTACTTCAAAGCCCACGCCCACTTTATCCAGATCAGTCTCGTCCAGGTAAATTTCTAGCAAGGGCTGCGACAAATCGGCCAGGGTCAGAAAGGCGCCGCTGCCCACCTGCTCGCCCACGTAATAATTAACGCTCATGATGGTGCCATCTATGGGGGCGGTGAGGGTAGTACCTGCCAGGGCGGCCTGGGCGGCGGTCACGCTCAAGGCCGCCTGCTGCAAACTGAGGCTGTGGTTCTCCTGGTTAAGTAGTGCTTGCTGCAATGCAAGTTGGGCTTTGGTCACGGCCGTTTCCGCTGCCGCTATCTCATCTTCCGTAGGGCCGGCCTGAGCTGCGGCCAATGCCTGCTGCGCGCTGAGCAGGTTGCTTTCCGCGCTCACCGAACTGCTGCTATTGCTGCTAGAAATGGCCGCATTGTAGTTCAACTGGGCAACGCGCAAATTTTCCTGCGCCCGCAGCAGCGCGTCATCTGCCCGTGCCCGCTCATTCTCCAACGCCGTAGCCCGGCGGGGGTCATTCAGCTCCCAGTCACGACCCGGGTCATAAGCCCCGTCATAGGCCGCCTGCGCGGTGGCCAGGTCACGCTCTGCCTGATCCAAGCTAATAGCCTTCAGCGATATACTGGTTCCATTGGCCGCCTCCTGCCCTCGCGCCGCATTATAGCCAGCCTCGGCGGCGGCCAGCTTTGCCGCTAACAGCGCAATCTCATCCGCGTCGGGCGTCCAATTGCGCAGTTCATCCAGCGCCTGCTGCGCCTCGGCTAACGCCAGTTGCGCCTGGGCAACGCTGATGTCATCATAGCTGACGCCGGTCTGTGTGGCGCTGGCGTCGGTTTGCATAGCCGCCTGGGCATATTGCAGTTGAGCATTGGCCAGCGTCTTCTGGGCATCAGTATCATCCACCCGGGCCAGTACATCTCCAGCCTGTACCCTGTCGCCCACCTGGACCAACAACTCAACCAGGGCGCCCCCCGTAGTAAAGGCCAGATCTATTTCGGTGGCGGCAATTACGGTGCCGGCCCCAGTAGCGGACACGACAATTTCACCCTGGCGCACCACGGCCGTTTGCAATTCTTCCTGCACACCCACTGTTTCTGCCGCCGCCGCGCTGGTAAAATAAAAGTACCCGCCGCCGCCCAGCGTCATCGCAATGAGGATGATGCCAATCCAAAAGCTCTTTTTTCGCCACATCTCTGACCCACCTTTTCACGCAAATTGCTGTCCATTTCCAGATTGATACCCTGCTTAGTCTACTTTTCTTGAATTCAGAACCTTTGAAGAAGATATGTGGAAATTGTTAAGATACTGGCGACTAGCGACCATCTATCAGTTCCGCTAAAATTTACCCATGATTCCCTTACGCCTGGAAATGACCAACTTTCTTTCTTACCGGGAAACGGCCGTGCTCGACTTCGACGGCATCCACCTGGCCTGCATCGCCGGCCTCAACGGCGCCGGCAAATCCAGCATCCTCGACGCCATCACCTGGGCGCTCTTTGGCAAAAGCCGCAGCAAAAGCGACGACGACCTGATCCATCGCCTGGCCGTGCTAGAAGAGGGCACCTGCCAGGTACAGTACACCTTCGATCTGGAAGGCAGCACCTACCGCGTCATACGCAGCAAGCGGCACGGCAAAAGCCAGGGAGTGGAGCTGCAAATAAGCGCCGCAGACGGGCAGTGGAAACCCCTGAGCGAAAGCAAAGTGCGGGAAACCCAGGCCGCCATCGAAAACCTGCTGCGCATGAACTACGACACCTTCACCAACGCCAGCTTCTTGCTGCAAGGCAAAGCCGACGAATTCACCACCAAAACCCCCAACCGGCGCAAAGAAATTTTGGCCGACCTGCTAGGCGTCAGCTTGTGGGACCAATACAAAGAGACCGCCAGCGCCCGGCGCCGCGAGGCAGAAAATAGCCAGCTCTTGCTGGATGGCCAGTTGCAAGACATTGCCAACGAGTTGGCGGAAGAGGAAGAGCGGCGCGCCACGCTAAAGGCCGCCCAGGCCGAATTGGCCGCCCTCAGCCAGCAACGCGCTGCCAAGGAGGAGCTTTTGCAGCAAGCGCGGCAAACGGCCGCTGCCCTTGACCAACAAAAGCAAATGGTGCAAAACCTGGTGAAAAACCTGGAGCGCGCCCGCCGCAGCCTGGCCGATTTGCAACAAAAACTGGCCCAGCGTCAAAAAGAGCGCGATGGTTTCGCTGCTATTTTGGCCGAAGCGGAGGCCATCCAGACCAGCTATGCTGCCTGGCAGCAGGCCGACGCCACCTTCCAGGGCTGGCAAGAGAAGGCCGAGGCGTACAACAAGCTGCTGCAAGACAAACGCCCCTTTGAGCTAGCCATCGCCCAAGAGCGCAGCCGCCTGGAACAGCGCCAGCAAGAGCTAGAAACCCAGGCGCAGCGCGTGGCCGCCGCCCAGACCGAGCAAGACACATGTGCCACCCAAATTGCCACCGCCCAATCCCAATTGGCCGATTTAGAAGCGCAGTTGGTCGCCCTGAACGCGCAGGAAGCGGCCTGGCACGAAGCCCGCAGTACCCTGCAAAGCCTGGAAGGGGAACGCAAGCTGCTGGCACAACAGGTGTCTCAACTGCAGACCCAGGCCCGGCGCATTACCGGTCTGAAAGAAGAAGAAACGGCCGTCATCGCCAACTTTGAAGCCGCCCAAGCTCAGCTTACGGCCGTGTCCGCCCAAATCAGCACCCTGGCGCAGCAGCGCGCCCGCCACGCCACCGCCCTGGCCGACAAAAACAACCTGGAAGCGGAGCAAGAGCGGCTGCGCGCGCAAATGGCCCGCCACAAAGAGCGCATTGACCGCCTCTCTACGGAAACTGGCAGCGAATGCCCCCTTTGCGGCCAACCCCTCACGGCGGAGCATCGCCAAAGGGTGCTGGCCAACCTGCACACCGAAGGCGCGGAGATGGGCACGCGCTTTCGCACCAACAAGGAGCAGGTCGCGGCCCTGGGGACAGAAATTGCCCAGTTAACCGCGGCCCTGAAGCAGGCTGAGCGGCTGGAGCGCGACCAACAGACCCAGCAGCAGCGGCTGGCGCAGGCCGAAGCGCGGCTGGGGGAAATTCGCCAGGCCATGGCTGATTGGGAGGCGAGGGATGCGACGAAGCTCGCAGAGCTGGAAGCAGCCCTGGCTCAAGATGACGAGTTGGTGGCGCAGAAGGCGCAGGTGGCGGAACTGGAAACGGCCGTGGCGCAAAAAGCGCAGCTGGAACGAACCCGCCAAGCCCGGCAAAAGCAGCTTTCCCAGGCAGAAGCCCGCCAGGAAGAGATTGCCCGCCTGGTGCAAGAGTGGCAGCAGGAAGGCGTGGCGGCGCTGGCGGCTGTACAGGCTCAGCTGGCAAGCCAGGATTACGCCACCGAGGCCCAACAGCAGTTAGCCACTCTGGACGCCGAACTGACGGGGGTGGGCTATGACGCCGCCGCCCACGCTGCGGCCCGCACCGCACGGGACGGCCTGGCCGATGCGCCGCAGCGCCACCAGGAATGGCAGCAGGCCCAGGCGGCCACCAAGCCCCTGGAAGCGTCGCTGGCAGATCTGCAGCAGCGCCTGGCTACCCAAGAAGCGGAGGTGGCAGAACTGGCAACCCAACATGAAACGGCCGTTACCCACCTGACCCACCTGACCGCCGGCAGCAGCGACCTCCACGCCATTGAAGACGAAGTCTTTCGCCTGCGCGAAGCAGAAAGCGTGAGGCAGCGCACGGTGGGGGCGGCCCAGCAGCGGCTAGACGTGCTGGATGACCTGCGCCAGCGCCGCGAGGCCATCAACGCCCAAAAGGCGGAGATCGCCCAGCACGTGCAGCGCCTTAAGCTGTTGGAAAAGGCATGTGGCCGGGATGGGGTGCAGGCTTTGCTCATTGAGCAAGCTTTGCCGGACATTGAAGAGCGGGCCAACGACCTGCTGGAGCGGTTGAGCGGCGGCGAAATGCGCATTAATTTTGAGACGCAACGTCAGCTAAGAAGCCGGGAAGCCACGGTTGAAACGCTGGATATTCACATTCAGGATGGGGCGGGAGAACGGCCGTACGAAAATTTCAGCGGTGGCGAGCAGTTTCGCGTCAACTTTGCCGTTCGCCTGGCCCTTTCGCAAGTGCTGGCGCGGCGCGCCGGGGCGCGACTGCAAACGTTGGTAATTGATGAAGGCTTTGGCAGTCAGGATCCGTACGGCCGTCAACGCCTCGTCGAAGCCATCAATACCATCCAAGACGACTTTGCCCGCATTCTCGTCATCACCCACATCGACGAACTGCGCGACGCCTTTCCCGCACGCATTGACGTCACCAAAACCCTGGCTGGCTCCACCATCAGCGTCAGCAGCTAAGCAGTCATCAGGTGGCCGGGCTGAACTACGGCACCACTGACCTGCTATCTGGCGACTGGCAGCGCGACTTCAAAAGTAGACCCCACGCCCTCTTTACTTTCTACGCGCACATATCCCCCGTGGGCTTCCACAATTTCTTTCACCAGCGCCAGGCCCAGGCCAATGCCATGCGGGTTCATACTCTTGTGGCTACGCACCTGGTAAAAGCGCTCAAAAATACGACCAAGTTGGTCAGGAGGTATGCCTGCACCGGAATCTGTAACGCCAAAAATCACGTACTCACCTTCTGGGAAGGCCCAAATTTCTATTCGCCCACCAGGCGGCGTGAATTTTATGGCATTAGAAAGCAAATTATCAAAAACGCGCTGGAGCTGTGCATCATCTCCAGAAATCAGGGGCAAATCAGCGGGCAGATCTTTTTCCAGAGTTAGCGACAGTTCATCAGTTTGCAATTGAAAATCAGCCGTAATGGCATTGATAAGCTGCTGCGGTTGTATGGGGCGATGAAAAACTTCCTGGGTTTGGGCCTCTAAAAGCAAGCTCAGGTCATCAAGCATCTCATTGATCATTTGCAAGCGCCGGTTAATAATGTGCATGGATTCTGCCTGCGAGGGTTGTAAATCGCCTAAAATGCCGCTTTCTAAAAGTTCAGCATGCCCCACAATGATGCCCAAGGGGGTTCGTAGTTCGTGAATCAGGGTATGGACAAAAGCATCTTTGGTGCGATCCAATTCCTCCTGCCTGGCCAAAGAAATAGCCATTTGATTAACGCGCTGGGCCAACTCATCATACCGTCGTGAATTGTAGATGGCTAAGCCAGCCTCTTCGGCAATCGCTTCAGCGAGAAGGAGGTCGTCTTCGGCAAATAGTTTATGGGGCGACAGGTTGATCAGACAAAGTGCGCCATAGATGCCCTCTGGCGTGTTGAGGGGCACGCCCAAAAAAGCTTGAATCTTGGCTTGTTTCCACTTCTCTAACGCCTGAGGATGCTGGTCATAGTGGGCTAGCAGCACAGACTCCCCTGTTTCGACAATATGCCAAGCTAAGCCATGCCCACGGGTGCTGGGTTCCAGGTTGAGGTGTGGCGGAATATTGTAAGGGTAGAAGGTCATAATGGAACCTTCAAGAACCAGGGCAATCAATCCGGCATCAGCCCCGATGAGGTTGGCTGCATGCACAATGACGTTAGAAAGAATGGATGGCAGGTCTTGCTCTTGGTTGAGTAAGCGAATGAATTCGCTAAATTTTTTCTCGCCGAGAAGGTCATGACTGCGTTGGGCAAAAAGTTGTACGTTTTGTAACGCGACGGTAATGATTTGGGCTAATGTTTGCCCGGTAGTAAGATCGTTTGTTTCAAAATGGTAGAGTGTGTTGTAGTAAATGCCTACGGCACCGAGGAGGTCGTTGCCGGAAATAAGGGGAAACAAAGCATAGGAATGGAAACCTTCTTGTTCAATGAGGTCACTAATAGGGCGGGTAAGGGGGTGGTCGTAGGCGTCGTTAATGAGGAGGGGTTTTTGATTGTATAGTAACTGGGTTTCGGGGGACTGGTTAAAGCGAATCTCCAGGTTTTCGATGAAGGTTGTGGAAAGGCCTTTGGCATGAGCGCAGATGAGACTGTCTCCCTTAGCATTGGTGAGGAAGACGGCCGTTCTGTCTGCATGGAGAATTTTTTGTGTGGCCTGCGTTACGGCCGTCCACAAATCTGGCAAATTCAACGCGCCCAACACTGTGCTGGCCAAGGCTGCTAAAGCCTGCTGCTGCATAGCCCGCTCCTGCTCCGACTCCAGCAAGTAGAGCTTTTCCAGCGCCATTTCCATTTGCTTCGCCAGCGTAACCATCAGCCTTTCATCCGCCTCACCAAAGGCTCTAGGCTGTTGGCTTTCCGCATTCAAGACCCCTGTCAGGTTGCCGGCTACCCGCAGCGGCACACAGAGCTTGGACCGCATTTGTGCCCCCAGTTCATAAAACTGGGCTTCGAAAAACCGCTTTTCCTGAGACACGTCATTAGACCGAAAGGGCTGGCCCGACGTTGCTACCAAGCCGGCAACGCTATTTTCAACAGGAACCGTTGCCTCTGGCCCCCAATAAGTATGGTGCGTACGAAGCAACCCAGTTACCTCGTCCAGCAGCATCACCCCAAAACTATCGGGGAAAAGTTTCGCGCCGATAAAACGTGTGGCCCGATCCAGTAGATCGTCCTGGCTAATCGCTTCGGCAGCTATCGTCGCCAGGGTATTCAAAACGCTCAACTCCTGCCGTTTGCGCTGCTCTGTAGCAAACAGGCGGGCATTGGCAATAGCCACCGCAGCTTGATCAGCCATGGCGGTCAACAAATTCAGATCTGCTGGCGTAAAGGGGCGATTCAAATCATGGCGAAACACGCTCATGACACCCAAAACTTGCTGGCGTAGCTTCAGGGGGGCCAAAATGGCTGTCATGTCTCGTGGCAGCAGCCCAGGAAAGTAAACGGTACGCCGATCGAAGCGGGTATTGGGTACAATTTCTGGTATTCCGCTTAAGGCCACGCCGCCTGTGATTCCTTGCCCGATTTTGATCGGAAATTTTCGGGCAGTGTCGGCTATGCTTGACAAATCAACTACGCTGGTTAGCGTTTCTCCATCAGGTTCCACCAGATAAATGCGGCAGGAATCTCCTTTCAGAAGCTGCTTGGCTTGTTGGGCTAAGGTATTCAGCACATCCTCAATTTGCAAGGATGAGATGGCTTTCATGGTAGTTAGCAGCGTATCTTTTTCCTCAATTTGGCGCTGGAATGTGCTGGTCAGCTGAATTTTTTGAAAGGCAGTAGCCATTTGGGCGGCAACGGTTCCCAAAAAGGCCTCGTCTTCTGCGCTGAAGGCATTCAAGCGTACGCTTTCAACGTTGATGACGCCGGTTACCGCACCTGATAAATATAGGGGAACACAAAGCTCGGAACGGATCGCGGGATCGCCAAGGAATGCTGGTTCTTGGGTCACATTGGAGATGCGCCAGGACTGCCCAGTCGACAGTACGCGTCCTGTAACGCCTTCGCCAGGAGCGGTTATCATTAGGCCGCGTTCCCGCCCAACGGTTTGACGATAAGAGGGGTGGCTGCGTAAATTGCCGCTTTGAGGATCCACAAAGCGAAACCCTGCATTTTCAGCTTGTAGGGCGTCGCTAATTAATTGGGTGGCCTGGGTAATGAGTTCGCTTTCGGCAACGGCCGTTGCCGTGGCGTCAGCCATTTTTTGCAGCGCCCCCAGGCGTTTTTGTAGCTGCACATTGTACTGCTGTAAAGCGTAATGGCTTAAGGCACTGCTCAATTGATCGGCAATCACTTGCAACAGCGCCTGTTCTGCTGCGGTAAAACAATCCGCCTGCGCGTGCTGCACATCCAGAACACCTATCAATTGCTCTCCGCCTTTTAAGGGGATAGCTGCTTCAGCCTGGGTTTCCGGCAGGAGCGCGTGGGGCAAATGATGGGGAGATTGACGCGTATCGTTAATGATGACAGCTCTTTTTTCGCGGACAGCTTGCGCCACCAGGCTGCGACGCGCATTGACCGGTAAAAAGTGACTGTGCTGCTTGCGTTTTTTCCCCGCCTCGCCAGTGCCGCTGTGCAACAACAATCTTTCGGGTACGCCTGCCCCATTTTCCAGCAAATAGACCTGCACGTGATAATAGCCCAGGCTATCTTGAATGACATTTACGGCATGTTCCAGATAATCGTCGGCACTGTGGTGCTGGCGCAAGATGTCTAGAAGATCTTGAATAATCTGTGGTGTTTGGATAGAAGAAAGGGATCTTTCGCTCATGTTGCGCCGTCTACCCCTTGTAAGCTGTGGCGCGTAAAGCAAACTGCACCAGCTCTTTAACGGCCGTTGCAGCTTCTACCTCTGGATTCGGGTGATTTAGTAAATGCAACACCACCTCATCAAAAGCGCCGGTCAGCGCTTCCGACGTGCGCCGCGGGTCTTGGGGCATCACCACCCCTTTCTGAAGCGCATCTTCCAGAGGATTCATCCACAAGCGCACCAGCTTTTCGCGAAACTCGGCCCGTTTTTGCCGCAAAGAGAGCACGGCCCCCACGCCCCCCACCAGCAGCAGTTGCACGACCGCTGGCTCAAACACAGCAATGTTAATGTAAGCCTGCACCCCTCCCGCCAACTGCTGCGGTAAGGTCGCCCGATTGGCAATTGCCTGACGAATCGTGCGCACCAAAAAATCGGCTGTTTCTTCATACAAATGCACAAACAGCGTTTCTTTGTCCGGAAAGTAAAAGTAAAAAGTGCCCACAGCCACATCCGCCGCCGCCACAATATCACGTACTGTCGCCTCATAATACCCTTTTTCTGCAAACACCTGTACGGCTGCCTGCATCATGGCGGTACGTTTGTTGTCTTTCTTTTGGCGGGTTTTGTCTGTGCTTCGGTAAGGCATGAGTTTATCTTTGCTTTTCTTCAAAAAATAGCCGATCTGTGCATTTACATGTGATATTGTATACGGTAAGGGATGTTAAGTCATTCTTGATTCTGAGTAAAGCCCCTGAGGTAATAGGATGAGTAACCTGGTAATCAAACTGAATGCACAGAGCGACCAGCCCAAATATTGGCAGATTTATTGGCAAATTCGACAGCAAGTTTTACGCGGCAACTTGCCGCCGGGCGGCAAGTTGCCTGCCAGCCGGCGGCTGGCCCAGCAAGCTGGTGTAGCCCGCGTAACGGTGTTGGAAGCTCTGGCCCAATTGCAAGCAGAAGGGTTTATCATCAGCCGCCCTGGAGCCGGAACCTTTGTCGCCGAGCCGCTGCCCACCACGGCCGTTTCCCCCCTAACCTCCCCTTTCCAGCCAACCTTCTCCGCCTGGGGCAAGCGCGTGCTGTCTGCTCCGGCCCGATTGTCAGCAACCCCCTTGCGCCACAGCGAGCGAGATGAGCCAGAAACGGCCGTTTCCGGCGAAATTGACTTCGGGCTGGGCCGAACCTACTCCCACAGCTTCCCCTACGACATCTGGCGGCGACTCCTGGCCCGTTATCTTAGCACCGACGACATCATCCTTGCCCGTTATGGATCAGTAGCCGGCTTCATGCCCTTACGCACAGCCATTGCCCACCATCTGGCCCACATGCGCGGCGTGCGCTGCACACCAGAACAAGTCGTCATCGTTAGCGGCGCCCAGCAAACCCTAGACATTCTCGCCCGCCTTCTCCTCAGCCCTGGCGATGGCGTATTGGTGGAAACACCCGGCTATCAGGATGCCTTTCGGCTTTTCCGCGTCAACGGGGCACGGTTGACAGCCATGCCCGTTGATGAAGCGGGTCTGCCCGTGGAAGCCATTCCCGCAAACACCCCTGCCCGGTTGCTTTTTGTTACCCCCTCTAACCAGTTCCCGCGTGGCGGGGCTATGCCCCTCTCCCGCCGGTTGGCCTTGCTGCAATGGGCACAGGCCCACGATGCGCTGATCATTGAAGATGATTACGACGGCGAGCTGCGCTATGACGGCCGTCCCCTGGCCGCACTACAAGGGCTAGATCAGCAAGGGCGCGTCGTCTATCTGGGCACCTTTTCCAAAGTCCTCTTCCCCGCCCTGCGCCTCGCCTACGTCGTGCTACCTCCGGCGTTGGTAGAGCCATTCGTCCGTGCCAAGCAGCTCGTAGACCGTGGCGCCCCCACTTTGACCCAGGCTGCAGTAGCCGATTTTATCAATGAGGGTCACTTTGACCGCCACTTGCGTCATCTACGCCAGGCCTACGGTGCACGGCGAGAAGCGCTGGTTACTGCCCTGCGTACCTATTTGCCAGAGCAGGCACACTATGCGCAAGATGCTGCCGGGCTGCATGTCATGGTTTACCTGGATAAGGTAGGCGACGAAACCGCTTTAGTGCGGGCAGCGGCAACCCAAGGAGTGCGTGTTTACCCTGGCGCGCCCTACCATTTGCAACGGCCGTTTCCTGCGTCCATTCTCCTGGGTTTTAGCGGCCTAGAAGAAGCTGCCATTGTCGAAGGCGTGCGTCGCCTGGCAACACTGTTACCTGGCTAAAGCAAACGCCTACAGCAATCTCATTGGTTACGCCAGGCAGTAGAGTCAGGCACAAACAGCGGCGCGCCAAATTCCGCTACGCCAAACTCGGCAATCAATTCCTGTGCGGGCAGCGAAATCAGCCAGTCTATGAACTGATTTGCCAAGTCGGCCTGTATGTGGGCGCCCTTGACCGGGTTGACAGCCATGACGCCGTAGGGATTGAAGAGAATGGGGTCACCTTCTACCACAATCACCAGTTCTGTACCTTCTAGGGTGCGTGCCAGGTAGGTGGCGCGGTCGCTAAGGGTGTACGCTTGCTGCTCGTCAGCCATCGTCAGCACAGCGCCCATGCCCTGCCCCGCCGAGATGTACCAATCTCCGGCTGGCTCAATGGCCGCCGCAGCCCAGATATCGTTTTCTTTGGTGTGGGTTCCAGAGTTGTCGCCACGCGAGACAAAGGGGGCTTCGGCGGCGGCAATTTGGGTCAGGGCAGCGGTAGCATCGGTCATGCCGGCAATGCCTGCCGGGTCGGTGGGGGGGCCAACGATAACAAAGTCGTTATACATCACGTCTTCGCGGCGCACGCCATCTCCATTTGCCATAAATTCGTCTTCAAGTGCGCGGGCGTGAACAAGTACGACATCGGCGTTGCCGTCTACGCCTAGTTGCAGCGCCTGCCCAGTGCCGACGGCAATGACGTCTACGTTGGTGCCGGTTGCTTCTTCAAAGGTGGGCAGAATGTCGTCTAGCAGGCCAGAATCCTGGGTGCTGGTGGTGGTGGCAAGGATGAGGGAGCGGGGTTCTGCTGCTTCTTCTGCTGGTTCTTGTGTGGGTTCTTCGGCTGCGGGTTCGGCGTTGTTGACTACGGCCGTTTGCCCATCGTTGGCAGCATTATTTGCCAGTGGCTCATTGCTGCCGCTGCCGCAAGCTGCCAGTAATAGGACCAAAATCAGTAAAACAAACCATCTCTTCTTCATGTTCTTCTCCTTTTGTTAACATAAAAAAACTCATAACTATTCAGGTGCTACTTGACTGTCATACCCGCGTAGGCGGGTATCCAGAGTGGTGGATTCCTGCCTACGCGGGTATGACCTGTATAGATACAAAAACTCAATAAACCATATCCCCATTGACAAAGGCTTGAGTGCGGGAGTCGGTGGGGTTATTAAAAAAGGTGGGTGCGTCGGCAATTTCCACAATACGGCCGTCTAGCAAAAACAGCACCCGCGTTGCCAACCGTTTAGCCTGGAAAATGTTGTGGGTGACCAAGACCAGGGTCGTTTGCTGCGCTTCGTTAAGCTGGCGCACAATCTCTTCCATCAGGCGCACGTTGTAGGGATCCAGGTTGGCGGTAGGTTCGTCTAGCAGCAGCACCTCCGGCTGCAGGACGATGGCGCGAGCCAGAGCCACGCGCTGCGCCTCGCCGCCAGAGAGGGTGCGGGCGCGCTGCCGGGTCATCTCTTGCAGCCCTACCTGCGCCAGGGCGGCGACGACGCGGGCGTCGCCATTGGCCTGGCCGCGCAGGCGCAAGCCGTAGGCGACGTTGGCTTTGACGCTGCGGTTGAGGAGAAACGGCCGTTGAAACACTGTCGTCACCCGGCGCCGCAAAACTAAGGGCATAGGCTGGCTGGCGCTAAAGGGGGTGTTGTGGAAGTGGATACGGCCGTGGCTGGGCACCTCTAAAAAGTTGAGCAGGCGCAGCAGGGTGCTTTTGCCCGCGCCACTGGGGCCAACCACCGCCAACACCTCGCCATGCCGAATGGTAAGGTGAGGAATGTGCAAGACGGAACGGCCGTTGTATTCCTGGCGCACCTCGTGGAGCTCGTAGATCACGTCACTCATGGGTGGTTCGTCCTTGAAGCTGCAGCATCAGCAAATTCGCCAAGAAGGAAAGCCCCAGCAAAATCACGCCCAGGGCAATGGCCAGGTCAAAATTACCCTTGCGGGTTTCCAGCACAATGGCTGTGGTCAGCACCCGCGTCTTGCCCTCAATGTTGCCTCCCACCAGCATCACCGCCCCCACCTCAGAGATGATGCCGCCAAAGCCGGCAATCACCGAGACCAGCACCCCCACCCGTGCCTCTGACAAAACGGCCAGAGTGGCCTGCCAGGGCGTCGCCCCCAATGCCCGCACCTGCTGGCGCAAATTGGGGTCCACCCCCAGCACGGCAGCCATGGTAAAGCCGGCTACCAGGGGAAAAGCAATGATGGTCTGGGCAATCACCATGGCGCCAGGGGTAAACAAGGCGGGAATGATGGCGCTATCCAGGCTGCCCAGGGGGCCGCTTCGGGAAAGCAGCAGATAGACGAAGAGGCCAATGACGACCGGCGGGAAGCCCATGCCGGTATACAGAAAAACCATGAGCAAGGAACGGCCGAAAAAGCGGCTCAATCCCATAAAGGCGCCAATGGGAATGCCAATGAGGGTGCTGATGACCAGGGCAATGCCGGTAACGTGCAGCGATAGCTGCACCACTTCCCATAAAGCGGGGTCGCGGGCAAAAATCAGTTCGATGGCCTGGAGCAGGCCCTGCCAGAGTTGAGTCATAAAAGTCCAGAAGACTGGAGACTGGGGACTGCCTTGTTAGTCTCTAGTCTTTAATATCTTTAGAGCCAGATTATGTCACCGGTGGCGGCAGTGTCGTAGCCACCCAGGGCCGCCACCGCCTCTTTGAAGGAAGCAGATTGGATGATGGAGAGCAGGGTTTGGAACACGGCCGTTTCCCACACCATCTCCGTCAATGCCAACTGGTACACCTCCTGCGTCAGCGGCACAAACCCCAACCCGCAGGCCGCCGCCGCCGCGTGAATGCCCACGCCCGCATTAGCGCTGCCTTCGGCAATGGCTTGCGCCACCCCCAAATGGGTCGCCTCTTCCCGCCCAAACCCGCTAATTTGCGCCGGATCAATGGCCAGCGCCCGAAGCTGAGCGTCTAGCCATACCCGCGTGCCGCTGCCGCTCTGCCGGTTTATCCACTGCACGTTGGGGCGTGCCAGGTCAGCCAACCCCTGTACCCCCAGGGGGTTGCCCGGTGGCACCATCAACCCCAGGGAGCGCTGGGCCAGGGTGACCAGCGCTATGCGCTGCCCGGGCAGCAGGTGGCTGATGAAGGGTTGGTTATAGCTGTCTGTTGCTTCGTCCCATAAATGGGTCCCGGCAATGTCCGCCTCGCCGCGAGCCAGAGCCATCAGTCCCCCCAGGCTGCCGCTAAAGCGCACGTCCAGGCTGGCTGTGGGCAGGCGTTCGCGCAGGTGGCGAGCCAGCAGGTCTACGGTGAGGTCGTGGCTGCCCACAAAGCGCAATTGGGCAGTGGGGGTGCTATCTGCTTCAGGTGGGGGGGCTTTTTGCAGCGCCTGCCAGCGGCCAACGGCCACGGAAAGGGCGGCCTGCACCTGAGCGGGGGCATGCCCTTGCCCCAATGCTTCCAGCAAAAACTGCTCGGCGCGGTTGATGAGGGCGGCCCACTGCAGAAACGGCCGTTGCCCCGGCAAAGGGTTCTCGGCCACATAGGTGCCGCTGCCGCGATGGCTGCTAATTAACCCTTCGGCGGCCAGCAAGGCATAGGCGCGGCTTACCGTGCCCGGCGTGCAGCCCCACTGCTGGGCCATCTCCCGCACAGCTGGCAGGCGCTCACCGGGTGGCAACTCGCCCGCGGCAATTTGCCGCCGCAGCGTTTCCGCAATTTCCTGGTAAAGATGGGGTGTTTGTGGGCGCATAATTGTACCTTTTGTATGGGTACAATCGTAACAAACTACCCTTTAACAGGCAACAAAAAAGCGCCAGAGAGCCACCCCTGGCGCTTTGTAACCTGTAACTTGTAACTGGTTGCAGGTTACAGGTTGCAGGTTACAGGTTGCAGGTTACATAGATGGATTATTTCCCTTTTAAGAAAACGCCCCCAACGGGTAGGAAATCATATCCCCGGTCTACTAATGTTTGGAAGTCGGGAAGCATGCGACGGCCGTCAATGACCAGGTACGGGGGTTGCACCGTGGTGTTAATGGTGTGAGACAGCCCCCGAAACTCTTCCCAGTCCGTGGAAATGTAGGCGGCGTCGCTGCCGGCAATGGCTTCTTTAGCTGAGTCAAAATATTTGATGCGCTCGAAGAGGTGGTTCTTGGCGGGATTAAACCAGTAGCTCTGGGCAGCCTCAGCAGCCAGCGGGTCGTAGGCGCGAATTTCCTGCACGCCCTTGGCCAGCAGCGATTCCACCACCTTCAGCGCCGCCGAATCGCGCATGTCGTTGGTGCGCTTTTTGAAGGCCAGCCCCAGCAGCGCCACCGACTTTTGGTTAAAGCTAAAGCCGGCCTCGTGGACGGCGCGGTCAATCAGGTAAACCTTCTGGTACTCATTGATGTTGTACACCGCTTGCAGCAAGTCGGTGCGGCGACCAGCCTGGTTGAGCTGGTAAATCATGGACTGAATGTCTTTGCCGAAGCAGCTACCACCAGCGCCGTTGCTGACGTAGGAGCCCCAGGTGCTGATGCGCGTATCGGCGGTGACGCCAATCTTCAGGTCTTCCATGCGCACATTGGGGAAGGTTTCGGCAATGCGCGCGCCGACGCCATTCCAGAAGGAGATGTAGGTGAGGAGCAGGTTGTTGGCCACGTATTTGATGGATTCGGCCGTTTCTGGGGTGGTTTCCAGGTAGCGAATGCGCACGTGGTTGACAAATTGGGCATAAATGCGGCGGATAATCTGGAAATCTTCTTCCGTGTCGGCGCCAACCACCACGCGGTCAGGCTTGCGTGAGCCGTCTATGGCGTTGCCCTGGGCTAAAAACTCAGGGTTAGAGGCGACGCCGAAGTTTTCGACGCCATGCTCGTTCATGATGTTTTGCAGCAAGCGGGCCGTGCCTACGGGAACGGTGCTTTTGTTTACCAAGACCACGCGCTTTTTATCTTGGCGCTTGGCCAGCAGTTCGGCAATGGTGTGGGCGGCGTTGGTGTAGTAGCTCAGGTCGGTAGAACCGTCCCGTTTGGGCGGGGTGTTCAGGCAGAAGAAGAAGATGTCCGTGCCATCGGCAGCTTCAGACACGTCGCTGGTGAAGAAGAGGTAGCGGTCTTTTGTTTCTTGGATAGCAGAAACCAGACCGGGTTCATTGACATAACGCTCGATTTCTTCTGCTTCGCCCGTTTTGTAGGCGGCGATGCGCTTCTTGTCAATATCATAGGCGTATACTTCGTGCCCATACTCAGCCATGACGGCGGCGTGGGGTAGACCGACAAAGCCGGTTCCAACAACAATTATCTTCATGGGAATCTCCTATTTATGTAAGGGTTGTCAATGGTAATGCTTGTGCGCTTAGTGTAAGTGTATAATTGACGTTAACTATAACATGTAAGAGTAGTGTCGCCATCTTACAATGGTACTTAACTTGTACGATTTCACAACGGCCGTTGTCCGTCTTCTTGCATGAGACGGGCGGCGTGGCGGCCAATTTCCACAGCAAAATTGGTGCCCCGGTCCCAAGGGTATACCTGGCTCATGCTGGCAAGGTATAGGCCGGGCAGCGGGGTGCGGATGGGGGGCACGTTTTGGGCATGGTTGACAAAAGGCACCGGTTGGGCATAGGGGGCGCGGAAGAGCCAGCTTTTGCGCACCCAATCAGGGCGGAAGGCGGAGTTGATTTTGGGCAGGGCGTTGAGAAAGAGCGCTTGAATTTCGGCCTGGGTCATTTGGAAGTAGGGGTGTTCTGGCTTTACATAATCACCACAATAGACAATGTGGTCGCCGCCGTAATGCTGCCGGTCAATGTAGTTGGTGTGTTCGACCAGGGCCAGGAAGGGAATGTCGGTTTTCGTTTTGTCGGGGGTGTGGGCGGGCAGGTTGAGCCAGTAGGTGTTGCTTTGGGCCATGAGGGGGTGGCGCAGGGCCAGCACCAGGACGACGGCGCTCATGCTTTTGAGGGCTTGCAGGCCACGCAGGTAGTCTGGGGGCAGGCCGGGGGCCAGGCGGCTGAGGAGGTGGGGGGCGGTGGTGAAGAGTGCCTGGTCGAACACGGCCGTTTCCCCCTGCACCTGCACCGCCACTTTGCCCCCACTGCCATGAATGGTGCTGACGGGGGCTTGCAACCGAATTTGCCCGCCCTGCGCTTCGACGGCTGTGGTCAACACATCCACAAAAAATTGGAAGCCGCCCTCAAAGTAGCCCAGGCGAAAGCTGCGTACATGCAGCCGCGCCCACAGCCAGGCCATGTTTACCTGGTCGTAGTAGTCGCCAAATTTGCCAATGAGTAGGGGTTTCCAGGAAATATCGTGGATTTTTTGCCCATACCAGCGGCGTGTCCAGGCAACGGCCGTTTCCTTTTCCAGGTGCCGCCAAAATTTAGTGTAGCGCAGAAAAGCCCCCACCACACCAAAGCGCAAAAAGTCCCCCAGGTTGTAGCCGGGGAACTTAAACCAATCTACTGGGTTGCTAAAGGGGTAAATTTGCCCCTCATGCCATATAGATGTGCGCGGTGTGGGGAAAAACACCTTGTCGCCAATGCCCAACTCCTCTACCAGCCCCAAAATCGCTTTATCTGACTGGAACAGGTGGTGGTAGAAATGTTCCAGGTACCAGTCCCAATTCTCGTCAATAAAACCGGCAGCCAGCCCGCCGGTGCGGTCGCTGGCCTCAAACAGAACGACTTCATGACCAGCACGCAGCAGATCATAGGCGGCAGAGAGACCGGCAATGCCAGCTCCTACGATGGCGATTTTCACGGCGCTCTTTCTCCTTCAGCCAGTTGCACCGCTTGGCCAAAGGTAGACCAGCCCAGCCCTTCGCGCACCATGTAGTAAGCGCCCAGCAGGGTAATGGGCAACCAGAGGGCAGCGTGCAGCACCAGAGTGTAAGCAGAGGCAACCGTTTCCTGAATGCCGTACAGCACCAGTACGGCAATGCCGGGGCCATCAAAGGTGCCCACGTAGCCCGGTGCAGAGGGCAAGGTTGTGGCCAGGTTGACAATGCCGTTCATGAGCATGAGGGCAAAAAAGCTCACCTCAAAATCGAAGGCGTGCATGACAAACCAATATTTTACCGTTTCTAGCAGCCAGATGACGATGCTGGTGGCAAAGATCATGAGCACGTTGCGGAAATGGCGCAGGGATTCCAGACCATCCAGAAAGCGGGTGAGAAAGTCGAGCAACGGCCGTGCTATCCGGTCTGGCAACAAATGGTCGCTAAACCAGTGGGCCAGGCGGATGAACTGGGCGGGGAAGGCGGCTAAAGCAAAAAAGGCCACCAAAGCAGCAAAAAAAGCGGCGCTGGCAAAAATGACAATAGCGCGGATGCTCTCATCAGGAATGGGGGCCAGGGGCAGGGCCGCAAAGACAAAGATAAGCATGACAAGGCCATCAAACACGCGCTCTACCACCACTGTTGCCAGGCTGGCGCTCATGGGCACATCCTCGCGCTGGCGTAGCACGTAGGCACGCAACACCTCGCCAGCGCGAAAGGGGTAGATGTTATTGCCCATGTAGCCAATGACGACTACCGGAAAAAGCCGCCCCAGGGGAATTTGCTTTAGGGGGCGCAGCATATAATCCCAGCGCCATGTGCGGGCGAAAACGGCTATGAAGTACACGGCGACGCTGGGTATTAGCCACCAGTAATCGGCGCTGCGCATATCTTGCCACACTTCGCTTAGTTTTAGGCCACCCAACGCCCACCATAAAAACGCGGCGCTAATTAGCACGCCGAGCCAGAATTGCCATTTTTTCAAAGCCAGGTCCTTTTAGAGAACGGGGATAAGAGGATAGGCGATTTTCTAATCTCTAATCGCGCATCTCTTTTTACACGGCCGTTGCCGCCAACGCGCAATTGTACAGTTGATAGTTAAACTCGCCACCTGCTTGCAAACTACCTAAGTTGCTTTATAATTCGGGCTGTTCGGGGCGTGGCGCAGCTTGGCTAGCGCGCACCGTTCGGGTCGGTGAGGTCGTGGGTTCGAATCCCGCCGCCCCGACAGTAGAGTCATATCATGGCGGTATGACTCTTTTTTTATTGAAAATCTGAAGGATGAAAGCGCTGAGCCATCACCTCTGATTTAATCATTTAGTTCCACAAGCAGCAACTTCATACACGTGTTCTTCTGAACAAATTCGACAATTAGGTGAATAATGCGGGCAACACCTATGGTTTTAACTAAGGTTATGCACACATGAGCGACCAACCCGATTACAATCTCCTCTATGAAACTGCTGAGAGTCAGGCTAGCTATTTTACTGCTGCTCGGGCGCGAAAACATGGATTTTCCTGGGATCGCCTATCAGACAACGTAAAGCGGGGCCGATTCCTGCGGGTTGTATGCGGCCGGCTGCAACGGTAGCTCGTACCAGTGCGGATGTGGCTATTGCTGGGCTGGCCAGGGAGCATGTGATACAGGCTATTGAAGAGGCGCTAAATCGCGGGTTGACAACAGCAGAAGATCTCATCATTCAGGCAGCCTATCAGGGGGGGCGGGCTAGAGAAATTATCCATGAGGGTTTGCAAAATCTCTGTTAAAATCTTCTCATGTACCACGATGAACTCCAATCCACCCTGCGCCAATCTGCGGCGGTGAAGCTGCTGCAAAGCCAGAATGCGCCGCTCATTCTCAGCTTCCTGGTTGCCCAGTTCAAGCTCAAACAGCGTGTAACCATTGCCCACACGGAACTAAGCGAGCACCTGACCGCCTATCTGGAGGCATTACAGGAAAGCCATCCAGAGTTATATGGGGGAACGGCCGTTACCTATCTGCGTATCTGGTGTGACGACGATCACCGCTTTTTGCGCCGCTACTATGAAAACGATAGTGACGACCCGGTTTACGAGCTGACACCAGATACAGAACGGGCCATCGCCTGGGTAGAGGAATTACAAAAAAGCGACTTCGTGGGTACGGAGTCGCGCTTCTTACGTATTTTTGATCTATTGCAGGATATTGTGACCTACAGCACGGAAGACGTTACAGCACGGCTGGCGCAGTTGGAAAAAGAAAAAGCGCAGCTCCAGGCACAAATTGACGCCATCAAAGCCACCGGCCAGATAGCGCAATATTCACAAACCCAAATTAAAGAGCGTTTCTTTGAGGCCAACGACGTGGCCCGCCGCCTGCTGGCCGATTTCCGCGAGGTGGAGGAGAATTTTCGGGCCATTGCCCGTCAGGTGCAGGAGCAGCAGTTGGCCCTGGAAGCGCGCAAGGGGCAAATTGTGCGCCACGTTCTGGAGGCGGATTCCGCGCTGAAAGAGTCCGACCAGGGGCGCAGTTTTTATGCGTTTTGGGAATTTTTGATTTCGGCGCAGCGGCAGGAGGAGTTGCAGGAGTTGTTGACGGCCGTTTACCAGCTTCCCGACCTGCAACAGCTAGACCCCGCCCAAACTATCCGCCTGCGCCGCCTGAAGCGCAGCCTGATAGACGCGGCAACCAAAATTGTGGAGTCGAACAGGCGGCTGGGAGAGCAGTTACGCAAGCTGCTCGATGAGCAGAATCTGGCGGAAGCCCGCCGGGTTATGGAATTGGCGACGGAGATCAAACAAACGGCCGTTTCCCTGGCTGCCAGTCCCCCTGATGACAAGACTTTTATCTGGGTAGAAGCTGAACCGCTGATTGACATGCCCTGGGAGCGGCCGTTATGGACGCCGCCCCTCACCACCACGTATGCCGACGCGGAACCGGCCGCCGCTGTGTTAGATTTGTCGGCGGCTAACCTTGAGGCGCTGTTCAGCCAGTTTTTCGTTGATAAAAGCCGCCTGCGCCGCCACATTGCCGCTTTATTGGAGCAAAAGCCAGCGGTGACATTGGGGGAGATAACGGCCGTTTATCCAATCACCCAGGGTTTGGCGGAAGTGATCACCTACATCTCCCTGGCCGTCCAAAATGAGTCCCACCAGATTGATGACGGCACCTGGGAGGAGGTGGAGATGGCTGAGAACGGCCGTATCATTCGCCTGCCTCTGGTCACGTTTAAGAAAGAATCGTGAAATAAACCCATGCCCGAAGAAGCACTACCTTACGCACCGCTCATTCTCAAATTGCTGCAAGGCGTTGTCTATTATGATGACAAACTGTGGGAGCATCTCATCAGTTATGCTGCGCCCATCCAGCGTCACTTTGCCGCCATCGGTTTGCAGCTTCACCTGGACGAGGCCGAAGGCTACGCTTACCTGACGCAGCCGGACGATGAAGAAACCCCAACCAACCTGCCGCGTCTTGTGCGCCGCGTTCCCCTGACTTACGACGCTACGCTGCTCTGCGTGCTGCTGCGCGAAAGCCTTCAGCAGTTCGACGCGCACTCACCCGATGAACCGCGCCACATCCTCAGCCGCGCCCAAATTCAGGAGATGATGCAGCTATTTTTCCCTGAACAAACTGACATGACCCGCCTGGAACGGCGCATCGACAGCGCCATCCGGCAGGTGGAAAATGTCAGCTTTCTCAAAAAGCTGAACAACGAGAACGAAGACCTTTACGAAGTGCGCCGTATCATCAAAGCCAAAATTTCTGCTGATGCGCTGGTGGACATCCGTGAGCAGTTGAAGGCTTATCAGGAAGAGGATTAACGTAGAGAAAAACCCCCTACTTCTCCGCTTCTTTGCATTAAATATGTTATCATATTGGTAGAAAATGTAATCACGCTTGGAGGTGGATGGATATGGTACGCACACAAATTCAGTTGACTGAAGAACAATCTAAGAGTCTAAGGCGATTGGCGGAAATAGACAACGTCTCGCTGGCTGAAGTAATCCGGCGCAGCGTAGACAACTATATTGAGGCCCGCCAGGATGTTTCCAGAGAAGAGCGAAAACGGCGATTACTTTCGGTCGTTGGCATTGGCAATTCAGGCGTGTCTGATTTAGGCGTTAACCACGACAAGTATCTGGCGGAAATATACGCTGAGGTTCATGAATGAGTGTTTTTGTAGACACATCCGCTTTCTTGGCGTTGCTGGATAGCCATGAGCACAATCATTCTTTAGCCCAGCACATTTGGCTGCAACTGATAGAACGTGATACACCGCTTGTTTGTACCAGTTATGTGTTATCGGAAACGGCCGCTCTCATCCAAAATCGCCTGGGAATGCAGCAAATCCAGGCCTTTCATGAAAATGTTTTCCCTTTCTTGCGGATTATCTGGGTAGATGAGGATTTACACAATATGGGCATGACGGCCGTTCTCACTGCCAACCGTCGCCAACTAAGCCTGGTAGACTGTATCAGCTTCGTTGCCATGCGCAGTCTGATCTCAATACTACTTTTGCCTTCGATAATCACTTCGCTGAACAAGGCTTTACTGTTTTAGACTGAGACAAACGCATGCAGCATTCACTTTGGGATTTTTCCAGCAACGGCCGTTCCCGCACCGGCTTTCGTCTGCACACCCTGGAACTCTACAACTGGGGCACCTTCGACGACCAGGTCTGGCGCATCCAACCCGCCGGCGACACCGCCCTGCTCACCGGCGAAAACGGTTCCGGTAAATCCACCCTGGTAGACGCTTTACTGACCCTGCTGGTACCCAATATCAAACGCAATTACAACCAATCGGCCGGAAACGGCCGTCGTGAACGCAGCGAGTACACCTACATGCGCGGCGCTTACGGCCGTTTGCAAGCCGACGAGGGATACAGCGCCCACGTCCAATACCTGCGCGACAAAAACAGCTACGCCGTGCTGCTGGCCCACTTCCACAACGACGGCTACGATCAAGACGTCACTCTGGCGCAAGTTTTCTGGCTTACGGACAGCATTAAAAAATTCCACGTCGTCGCCACATGTCCCCTTACTATCCAGGAGCATTTCAGCGGCTTCGAGACGATAAAAGAGCTGAAAACCCGGCTGCGCAATATCAAAGGAGTCGGCGTTGAAGACCAATTCAACCGCTACAGCCAGCAGTTCCGCAAACTGTTCGGCTTGCGCTCGGACAAAGCGCTTGACCTCTTCAACCAGACTGTCACCATCAAAGAAATTGGCGAACTCAACGACTTTGTACGCCAGCACATGCTGGAAAAGACCGACGCCCAGGAAAAAATCGGCCAGCTCCAGGAGCATTACGAGAATTTGATGCTGGCCTACCAGGCCATGCAAAGAGCAGAGCACCAACTGGCGCTCCTGGGCCCCCTGGCCGACGAAGCACGCAAATACGAAGCGGCCCAGGCCGAAATTGACATCCTGCGCGGCTGCCAGGAGGCTATTCCCATTTATTTTGCCGGAAGAAAGTGGCAGCTGTTAAAGGATGCCGTCGCCGCCGCCCAACAAGACCTTGCTGCCGCCCAGGCTAAACTCAATCAGTTTGATGGGCAACTAACTCGCTTGCGGCAGCAAGACACCGAACTGCAAATCGCCATCAGCAACGACGAAACAGGCCAACGCCTGCGCGAATTGGAGCAGGAAATTCGCTTTACGCGCCAAAGCCAGCAGCGCAAACAAACCGACGCCCGCCAATACGACCGCATCGCCCAAGCCCTGAAGCTGGCCGAGTTCAGCGATGAAGCCGCCTTTGCCGCCAATCGGCAGCAAGCCGCCAAACTGACTAAGCAAATTGACGACCAGTTGGAAACGGCCGCTGAGCAGCTTCGTCAGGCGCAAATCGCCGAGAATGATTTAACCCAGGAACAGACCGGCATCCAGCAAGAATTAGCATCGCTGCACGGCCGTTCCAGCCAGATACCCTTTCCCAATATCCAACTACGCGCCCAAATCCTCGACGCCCTGACCATCGCCGAAGCCGACGTGCCCTTTGTGGGCGAACTGCTCAAAGTGAAAGAAAGCGAGCGGGCCTGGGAAGGAGCCATCGAGCGGCTGCTGCACAATTTTGGTTTGCGGCTGCTGGTTCCGGAGCGGCATTACGGCCGTTTTGCCCGCTACGTGAACGAGAACCATCTAAACGGCCGTCTCATCTTCCACCGCGTCGCCGAAGAGGCCCACTATCGCCCCCACCAGCCCGACACCCCCCGCGCCCTGCGCCACAAACTGGAAATCAAGCCCGACACCCCCTACTACGACTGGCTGGAAAACGAACTGCTGAGCCACTTCGACTACACCTGCGCCGACACCCTGGCTGAATTCGACCGCGCGCAACGCGCCATCACCCGCGCCGGCCTCAGCAAAAGCGGCGGCGCCCGCTATGAAAAAGACGACCGCCACGCCATCCACGACCGCCGCCGCTATATTCTGGGCTGGAGCAACCAGGACAAAATCCGCGCTCTGAAGGATGCGTTGGCGACGCTGGAAAAACAACTGCGGCAGGCGAAGGGGCAGATTAAACAGGCGAAAGAGGCGCAGGAAAACGGCCGTGTCCGCCAGACCCAACTGCAAAACCTACTCGCCTTCGCCGACTTCGCCCAACTCGACTGGCGCAGCGACGCCGCCCACGTTCAGCAGCTTGAAACACAGAAAGCAAGGTTGGAACAAAGCTCCAACCGCCTCCAGCAGTTGCAGGCCGACCTGGCGCAGGTTCAGGCGCAAATTGCTGATGTTGGGCAGGCGCACAACGAGCAATCGCGCATCGTCAGCCAGCTTGAGTACCAGATTGCCGCCTATTTGCAAGACATAGATCGCGCCAAAGAAGATGTGCGCGAAGCTGACGACGCGGCGATGGCCCAATATGCCCCGCGCATCAAGGCGCAAGTCACCGGCCACATCACCCTGGAAAATGTAGACCGCCTCTGGCGCGATGTGCTCACCCATTTCCGGCAGGCCAGCGACAGCGAACAGCGCCGCGCCAACAACTTCATGGGCCGCCTGTTGAAGCTGATGCAGGAGTATAAAGACGCTTATCCGGCAGAAACGGCCGATTTTGATGCGGCCGTCGAATCCATCCCCGAATTTGACCGCGAACTGGCGCGTATCGAGCGTGATGACCTGCCTAAGTACAGCGAACGCTTCCGCCGTATGCGCGACGAAAAGGTGATCGAAGCCATCGCCCTTTTCCAGGCCGATTTGCACAAATACGTCGAGGAAATTCAGGAAAACATCGCTGATCTCAATCAATCCCTGCACACCATCAATTACACACCCGACACTTACATCCAACTGCAAACCGAAAACAGCCGCGATCCGGAAATCCGCGAATTTCGCCAACTGCTCAAGGATTGTCTGGTGGATGTGGGGCAGCAGCGCACGGAAGAAGCCTACGAGGCCAGCTTCGCCAAAGTGCGCGACCTGATCACGCGCTTCAAAGAGGAAACACGCTGGACGGCCAAAGTCACCGACGTGCGCCACTGGCTCAATTTTGCCGCCATCGAACGCTACCGCGCCGATGACAGCGAAAAACATTACTATTCCGACTCGTCGGGCAAGTCGGGCGGGCAGAAGGCGAAGCTGGCTTATACCATTTTGGCATCGGCCATCGCCTTCCAGTTTGGCCTGGAGCGCGGGGCGAGCAAATCACAATCCTTCCGTTTTGTCGTCGTGGATGAAGCGTTTAGCCGCTCTGACGAGAATAACTCGCGCTATGCCATGCAGTTGTTCAAGGAATTGGATTTGCAGCTTTTGGTGGTTACGCCTCTGACCGGCATCCATATTGTTGAGCCGTACATCAGCGCCTGCCATTTTGTGTGGAACAACAGCGAAGGCAACCATTCGCAGGTGCATACGATGAGCATTCAACAGTTCCGCGAGGAGCGGCAGGGGTTTTTTCAGGCTCAGTCACATTAAGTTTTCATGATTACTCCCGACGAGATCAGACAGCAGGCAGAGCGAAAATACCTGGATTTTTTGCGCGCTAACGTGCGTGGGGAGTCGTTTTTTCCATTGGCAATGCGCTTTCGCAAGGCGAAGGCCAGTGACGATTATCTGGCGCTGCGGCGCTGGGTGGGGGATTTGCTGGCGGGCAGCAAGGCGGAGCGCGGCTTTGGCTATGTGGTGGCGTTGGAAGAGCGGGAATTGCGACGTTACGGCCGTCAATCCCTCCCCGCCCACATCACCATAGACAGCGCCGACGATTTCCTGCGACTAATTGGCAAAGGGGCGGAGTTTGAGGCGTGGCAAACGGCCGTTTCCTCCACTCTGGCCCAATTCCCCCAGCTACAAGAATGGCTGGCCCAGTACCCGCAGCGCGTGCTGCCCTATCTGGCCGTCTGGGACGATTTGCTCATCGTCTCCGCCTACTTCGTGGCCCATCCCCGCCCCAATCTTTATCTGCGCGAGCTGCCTGTGCCGGTACACACCAAATTCATCGAAGACAATCAGGCCATTCTGCGCTGCTTGCTGGATGAGCTGCTGCCGCCCGTCGCCATTCACACGGATGAAAGTCACTTCGAGCGCCGCTTTGGCCTGCGCTACGATGAGCCGCAAATCCGCCTGCGCCTGCTGGACGAAGCGTTATGCCTTGCGCTGGGCTGGCCGGCTGCCGATGTAAGTTTGACGGTATCCGATTGTGCGGCTTTAAGGGGGATGAACGGCCGTACTGCCCTCATTGTCGAAAACAAAATGACCTTTCTCACTCTGCCGCCGGTCTCCAATGGGCTGGCCGTCTGGGGCAAAGGCTTCCAGGTGAGTCTGCTACGCGAGGTTGGCTGGTTAGCCGATTGCACCATCTGGTATTGGGGGGATTTGGATGCGCAGGGCTTCGCTATTTTGTCCCAACTCCGCGGTTATTGGCCGCAGACGCGCTCCTTTTTGATGGATGAGGCCACGTTGGCCAAATACCAGGATTTTGTGGTTACAGGCACACCGACTGGGGAGATGGCGTTGGCGAATTTAGATGGGGAGGAAACGGCCGTTTGCCACCATCTTCTGACTCGCAGCCTGCGTCTGGAGCAGGAACGCATCAGCCAGCCAGATGTGGCAGCGGCAATCGGCCGTTTGTGTGGCTAACGTCTTCCTCTTTTCTTCCGCGAACGCCCCAATAACTTCTGCAAATCACCCAGTAGCTTATCGGGGCCATCAATGCGCATTTGCCATTGCAAAAGCTCCGGATTATCCTCTTCTATTTGCCGCCACATCTCCAGCCATGATCTTGCCCCTTCTATTTGTTTATCCGCCAGAGCCAGGTCCATTTCCGCCCGCGCCAAAACGCGAAATTCGCTGATGTGCAATTTAGGCAACATAAGAACGGGCTTGAGCAGTTCTCGCGCTTCCTCAAGCCGCTTTTCCTGGGTGAGGATACGGGCCAGGGTCACGCGGGCAAATAAATAATCGGGGAATCGGGCGTGGGTTTCTTCAACCAATGCGCGTGCTTCTTGTTTGCGCCCCTGCCTCTCATAGACCAGAGCCAATTGATTGTAGGCGCTGTAAAAACTTGGAGCAGCCGCAATGACTTCTTGCAGCATTTGTTCTGCCTCTTCCAGCTTATCATCGAGAAGCAGGTCTGTTGCCTCCTCATGTCTTTGCAGCGCCTCCTCGGATATGCCTTCCACCGGCTCCGGTTCATCGGTGATTTCAAAGCCCATCATGAACATGTTGCTTTGCTGCCCATCGCGCCACATCGGCACTTCTTTGTTTTCCGGCAGCATGTCCGGATGATGTTGGCTGATGAATTGGATGGCTTCGAAGCGTAGGTCGTCGCTGCCGTGTGGGCTGCGGGCAAAATCGTAAAGCACTTCCAGCAGTTCCGGCGTCTCGACGACGCGAACAAAATTCAGCACAAATTCGCGGGCGGTGCGGTCGCCCAGTTCAAGCATGTGGGGGAAGAGTTGGGGGAGATACGGCCGTTCCGCCAGTAATGCCTTCATCCCCTGTTCAACGCCCCTGACGCTTTTGCGTTGGATGGTTTTCCCGAAATGCTTGTCAAGTAATTGCTCAATATCTTGCGGGAACCAATAGGAAAACGGCCAATACCAGGGCACGCTGCGTTCACCCACAGGCAAACGTTTTTCGGCCAGACTGTCTTGAGCCATATCAAAGGACGGCATTTGTTTAACGGCTTTTTGCCATAATTTCCACGCTGATTTTTCATCACCCAGGCGATAAAAAGCGGCGGCTGCCAGGTGTAAAAGAAGGGGGTTCAGGTCACTCCCTTCGGCAGCAGCCCGCTCGTAAACAGCCTGTATTTTTTCATCATCTCCCAAAAAGGCGAAGGCTTCTGCCTGTTTTGTTGGCAAATCTGGATTGTCGTTACTAATATTTTCCAAACGCTGGGCATATGCTTGCGCCTGCTCAAAATGCGCAGTCAGGACGGAATAACGCACCAGATTGCCCAAAGCGTGAAAATTGTCGGGGTCCTGAGCCAACACGTTTTCCGCAGTGGTGGTGGCCTGGGCTATATTTCCCGTCATAAACTGCGCCAGGCTGAGGTTGTTGAGAATGGGTATGGTGTTGGGTATTTTTTCCAGGATTGCCTCCGCTGCGGGGATGGCGGCATCGGGATGCCCTGATTCGGTGTAGAATCGAACCCGGTCATGCTGCACCATGAGGGTGAGTTTTTCTTCGGGCGAAACGGCCGTATCACCCAGATCTATTTCCTCTTCTAATAATCGTGGCTCTAACCCCTCCAACAGGGATTGAACCTGCGCAAGATGCTCAAACTTAGGATGATTGATGGTCAGTTCTTTGGCAAAATGCCAGGCTAATGCTGGGTAAAACAGTTGTAAATGCGCATACACAAGATTATTAAGGGTCTCGGCTAGATCTTCTCCTCGCTCTAAAGGCAGTAACTGTTCGCCGTAATACGCATATGTGCGCCAATCCTGGATCGCCTCACTTATTTCCAACAAGGCTAGCAGCATGGGTTTGCTGCCAGGATATTGCCTGACCAAGCGTAAAAGCTGTTTTCGGGCAGCATCTACGTTTCCCTCTTCATACGTGGACATCGCTGCACTTAATTCGCGTATTAATTTGGTGGACGGCCGTTGGGGTGAGCGCCGATTTTTCCTTTGTTTTTTCCGTTTAGCCATAGAGCGATCCTATCGTATCTTGCGTGGTTCAACAACCGGGAGCATGGTGTTTCTGCTCGGTAAGGTCATGGGTTCGAGCGCCCGTATTTTTATTGCAGTAATTGACGGTATTTGCTATGATTTAGCCATGTATTTTCAAAAAGTGTCACCAAACCTTACAAACCTACCCGTATTTGAAAGCGGACACCTCTATGCGGGAGCCGATAATCCCCAACAAGCACAACGGCAACTCACCGATTGGGTTCGCGCAGGAAAGGTTATTCAGCTTCGGCGGGGTGTATATACTTTGGCCCAACCCCACCAATCAGAGCATCCTCATAGTTATGTTGTTGCCAATCATATGGTGCGAGCTTCCTATGTCAGCCTGCACACCGCATTGTCTCATTACGATCTTATTCCAGAGCATGTGGCTGTTGTGACAAGCGTCACGACTGGGCGACCGGGTCAGTGGCAGAATGTGTATGGCCATTTCAGCTACCAACACATTCAAGCGGAACTCTTTTTTGGTTTTGAATACAGGCAAGTTACGCAAACGCAGTGGGCGTATATGGCAACACCGGAAAAAGCGTTACTTGATTTAATTTATCTGACACCAGGGGCCGACAAAGAGGGATATATTTGGGCATTACGGTTGCAAAATCTGGATCAACTTGATATTGAACGGTTGACGGCTTACGTTGAGCGTATCAAGAAACCTAAGCTTAAGCGCGCCCTGCCTTCTATCGTCCATATTATTGAAGAAGAGTTAACAGAGTACGTGTCCCTATGATCCCTTATTTGAAAACGCAAATTGCGGAGGCATTTACCCCAGAAATGCAAAAAGCCATTGTGCGTGAATATCTACAGATGCGGATTTTATACAGCTTGCAGAGCGTTGGGGCCATGATTCCCCTGGCTTTTCATGGGGGAACGGCTTTGCGGATTCTCTATCAGCTGCCCCGCTATTCGGAGGATTTGGATTTTGCATTGGAACGGCAGCCAGAACAATATGATTTTCGCAAATATCTGACCACGATTCAGCGTGATATGACCGCCGAAACGTATGATGTCGAGATCAAGTTGAATGAGGGAAAGGTTGTTTACAGCGCTTTTGTGCGCTTTCGCGGCCTCTTTCACCAGTTGGGTATTTCACCCCATAAATCGGAAGTTTTGGCAATTAAATTGGAGATTGATACCCATCCGCCATCAGGTGCAGGGCTAGATACGTCTTTAATTCAACATCATGTAGCTGTGCACTTACAACATCATGACCAGGCCTCACTGTTGGCCGGCAAACTTCACGCCATTTTGCAGCGTGAATATGTCAAAGGGCGGGACTGGTATGATTTATATTGGTATTTGAGTCAGCCGCAGTGGGCATCGCCCAATGTAGCTATGCTGAACGATGCGCTTGTCCAATCTGGTTGGGAAAAGGGTGAGGTGACAACCAGCAATTGGCGAGGATATGTACTGGAGCGATTGGCGTCATTGGATTGGTCACAGGTGGTGGCAGATGTACAAAGGTTCTTGATGAAGCAGGAAGAACTCGTTGAGTTTAAGAAGGAAACAGTTGCGGGTTTGGTAATGGGGCAGGAATGATCGTGGGGTCGAATCCCGCCGCCCCGACAGGCAAGGTGAAAACGGCCGTTTCTTATGTGAGAGACGGCCGTTTTTGTATTTAGCTGGTGCACATTATGCGAACTCTAGCCAAACAAGCATGTGTCCATTTCAGGGGTTTTAGGGAGCAGTTTGACAAGTTTGCAGATTTGCAGGTTTGTTTGTAACCTGTACCCTGTATTTGCACATTTCGCGGAGGTTAATCCATGGCCGTCAACCATAGCGATCCCTTGAGTCAGGACATCCATTTGCTGGGCGACACCTTGGGGCGGGTCATTCGCCGCCAGGCCGGGCTGCCTCTCTTCGAGCTAGAAGAACGAATTCGCGCCCTGACCAAAGCGCGACGGGTAGATGAGCAGTCAGGGCTAGACGACTACTTGGCAGAATTGGTGACGGGGCTGGATGCGCATCAGGCAGAACTGGCGGCGCGCACCTTCACCCTCTATTTCGAGCTAATAAATTTGGCGGAAGAGCAGCACCGCATTTGGGTACTGCGGCAGAGGGAAAGGGAGGCGCACCCGCGCCCATTGCGCGAGTCCATTGCTACGGCCGTTGCTACCCTCAAACAAATGGGCGTAGACGAATTCGAGATGACCAACCTGTTGGCGCGACTGCATATCGAACTCGTCTTCACCGCCCATCCCACCCAGGCCAAACGGCGCACCGTCCTCTCCAAGCTGCGCCGCATCGGCGAGGCGCTCTACGAACTGCGCGTGCGCGACCTGGTGCCTTCAGAAGAAGCAGCCCTAACCCAGCGCATTGTGGCCGAAGTCACCGGCCTGTGGGTGACTGACCGCAGTCGCACCGACAAGCCTTCGGTTACTGACGAAGTGCGCACTGGCCTCTTCTACTTCGACACCGTGCTGTGGGAGGTATTGCCCGACATTTACGATAGTCTGGCGCAAGCGTTAGCCGCCCATTACCCCAATTTGTCTCTGCCCCACCACTTTTTAACCTTTGGTTCATGGATTGGCGGCGACCGGGACGGCAACCCCAATGTCACCGCCGATGTGACGGCCGAAACCCTGCGGCTGCATCGCGGCCTGGCGGTAGAAAAGCACCGCGCAGGCATGCGCACCCTGGATCGCTCCCTCTCCGTGTCGGATAAGCTGGTAAGCATTGACCCGCACATACAGGCGGAGCTAGACGCTGCCACCGCCCGCTCGGAACACGTCACCTTCTTGCAAAATCGCTACCCCAACGAACCGTTCCGCATCTGGTCGGCCAATTTGAAAGCAGACTTAGCCGAAGCGTCGCGGGGGGACATGGTGGCGCGGCTGAAGGGGCAAAGCAACCCACCGCTGCGCCTACGCCGGCGCGCGGATTTGCTGGCCCCGCTGGCGCTGATGGAGAGAGCGTTGCGGCAAATCAACTTGGGGCACATGGTGGACGCCGACCTGGCGCAAATGCTGCACCAGGCGCAGGTCTTTGGCGTACACACGGCGCGGCTAGATATTCGGCAATACAGCGAGTTCAACACGGCCGTTCTGCACCAACTCCTGCAATGCCTAAACCTACACCCCAGCTATGCCAGCCTACAACCACACGAACGCGCCACCCTGCTAGCCCGTCTATTACAAGAACCCATCCCCGACCTGCGCCAATTAACCAACCTCTCACCAGAAGCCCAAGAAACCCTGGCCCTGTTCCAGGTGTTGGGGCGCGCCGTCAACTTTTACGGCGTAGAGCTAATTGGCCCCTATATTGTTAGCATGACGCGGGGACCAGAAGACATCCTTGCGCCCATGCTGCTGGCCTACTGGCACGGCCTCTGCCTGCGTCCGGACACGGAGGCAGAAGGGCTGACCTTTGCGCCCCTGCTGGAAACGCGGGAGGATTTGCAGCATGGCCCGGCCATTATGACGGCGCTGTTTACAGACCCGGCCTATGCCCGACACCTGGCACGGGCGGGTATGCAGCAGGTGATCATGATTGGCTACTCGGACAGCAACAAAGACGCGGGCTACCTGGCGGCCAATTGGGAGTTGTATCAGGCGCAGGAAGCGCTGGCAGAAACGTGTCGGGCGCACGGGGTAACGATGACGCTGTTCCACGGGCGGGGAGGCACCATTGCGCGGGGTGGCGGCCCCACAAATCGCGCTATTTTGGCCCAACCTCCGGGGTCGGTAAACGGCCGTATCCGCATCACCGAACAGGGGGAAATCATTGACGAACATTACAGCCGCCCCGCCATTGCCCGCCGCCACCTGGAGCAGCTTGTCCACGCTGTGCTGATGAACAGCCTGCCACCGCGCTATCACAAGCGCGCCCAGCCCAAACCAAAATGGCGCGCAGCCATGAACGACCTTGCCGCCATTGCCCTGCGTACTTATCGTGGCCTCATTTACGAATCGCCAGACTTGCTGACTTTTTGGCAGCAGGCCACGCCCATTGCCGAGGTAAGCCAAATGCACATTGGATCACGGCCGTCACGGCGCGCAGGCCAAGCTACTTTTGACAGCCTGCGGGCCATTCCCTGGGGCTTTAGCTGGATGCAAAGCCGCTTTGTGTTGCCCGGTTGGTACGGACTGGGGGAGGCGCTGGCGGAATACGGCCGTACCCCCAAACGGCTGGCCCGTCTGCAAACCATGTACCAAAAATGGCCCTTCTTCCGCACCCTCATCGACAACGCCCAAATTTCATTGGTCAAAGCCGACATGGGCATCGCTCGCCTCTACGCCGGGCTGGTCGAAGACGCCGACCTGCGCCAGCGCGTTTTTAACCTGATCGCCAACTCCCACGACCTGACTTGCCATTGGATAGTGCAGATAACCGGGCAGCGCGAGATTCTGGATAACGACCCCACTCTTCAGCGCTCCGTGCGCCAGCGCAACCCTTACGTTGACCCGCTCAACTTTATTCAGGTAGCCTTGCTGCGCCGCCTGCGCCAGCTTCCGGAAGACAGCCCCGAGGCCGAAGACATTTTGCAAGCCATCTTCATTACCATCAACGGCATTGCTTCTGGTCTGAAGAATACGGGGTAACTACTGGGTTATGATTGGTTCAACCTTCGGAGGTTAACCCAATCTCAGTATATCGAAACGAGGTATCCGATTTCTCCGAGAAATCGGATACCTATTCCCTGGGTATTTCGATCTGCTGAATCTACGCTCATCCCTAATACTGCGCCAGGCTGCCATCTTGACGAGCCTGATTGACAGCATAGCGAAAAAGCAGCAACGACAGGGGAAACAGCGTCACGCAGAAAAGTAGCAGCGCCAGCAAATCGGGGGCCAATTCAGCCCAGGTTGCGCCATTGAGCAACGCAAGACGCATGGCCTGCAAGCCGTAGGTAATGGGCAGCAGCCGGGCCAATAGTTGCAGCCAATCGGGCAAAATTTCAATGGGGTAGTAAACGCCGCCAATAAGATTTGCCAGATTGCCAAACAGCGCCGTAATGGGATCGCCTCGCTTGATGACCATGATAATGCTGGCGGCCATAATGCCCATGCTGGCAAAGGCAATAATTGCCAACAGCAGGCTAACCAGGGCCGCAAGTACGTTTGCCTGGCTCAGATTCACGCCCAGCAGCAGCACGCCAATGAGTAGGTACACGAGAACACGAAAAGTGGTATAGGTATAGCTCCACAGGGCAGACCCTACAATGAGTAAGGAAACCGGCGTGGGGGTCATCATCATCGCTTCTAGGGTGCCAGTAGTCTGAGACTGGCGCAGGGCATTGGCAAAACCGGTCAGCCCTGTGCTGAAGTAGCCGCCAAAAGCGATACCGATGAGCACGAAGGCGAAATAATCGCCATTGTATGCGTTCAGCAAGGGAGCCGCACTTTCATTAATCAATTGGGCCAGGAAGTAAAAGATAAAAACGCGGAAGAAGATGCCGCCAATGCTAATCAGAAAGCCCAGCCGGTAGCTGGTTTCAGTATAGAAATCGCGAACAAGGAAGGCAAGCAGGGCAGTCATCAGTAAACGGTTATCGCTAAGAGGCGCATATCATCATGCATAGACATAGCAGATTTTAATGCATTCACCGCTTTCTGCTAACTGATTATCGTAAATGAATGGTGGTTATTAACTGCTGGGGCTAGCTGGAGCGCAGAGCAGACCAGTTGAAGGGAAGGGTCTGGCTGGCGAAATACACTCGCGCCGACACAGCCAGATCAAACTCCAGGTAGCCGCTGAGAGGGCCGGGTTCGAGCTGGAAAATGAGTAAGGCGCTGCCGTTGGGGTTGTAATTATGGATGCGGGTGTAGAATTCTTCCTCAAACACATGGGAGGGCAAGCTGACGGCCTGGCGATATTTGTGTACACCGAAGCGAAGAAAATCGCTGTGCAGGGGAGAATCGAGTGGGGCTTGAATGAGCAGGGGGATGGCGCCACGGCCGTTCTGCCGGTAACCATTTATAGCCATGATAGAGAGTTGATGGTGATGTTCACAAAGAAAATCGTCTAGAAGTTGCCGAATGTGCATGAATAAGCTCAAAAGTGATTTTGGTTGATTGTTGCACGTCTGCACACTGCACGTGAAAGACACGTAAAATTTTACCACGAAATCAAATTTTCGTGAAATGAGAAAATACTTCTTCGAGGGTTGGGGAGCGAGTTTCAATCTGGTGGATGGGACAGTGGTACTGGTGGAGGTGGGCAAGCACGGCCGTTAACCGTCCATCTCCTTCGGCCGCCTGGAAGGTGAGCCGGTTTTGCTGTGGGGTCACCGTTTCGGTATCCACAGTGTAGTGGGTGTGGAGGTATTGGCGTACGGCCGTTTCCACTTCGCCCACCGTCAATTGGTAAACACGTTGCGGGCGCAGTTGCTCGCGCAGCGCCTCTGGGCGGCCTACAGCCCGAATGCGCCCCTGGTGCATTAGCGCCACCCGGTAGCACAGCTTCTCCGCCTCCGCCAGGTCGTGGGTGATCAAAAATACCGTCATCTCGCGCTGGTCTTGCAAATGGCGAATGAGGTCGTGGAGCCGTTGGGTAGCGGTGGGGTCCAGGCTGCGGCTTGGCTCGTCGAGAAAGAGGATGTGGGGGTGATGGAGTAAAGCGCGAGCAATGGCCAGCCGCTGGCGCATACCGCTGGAGAAGCTGCTAAAACGGCGGTCGGCCACGTCTAGCAAATCCACATCGGTCAACACTTGCTGAATACGCTGCCGGGCAGAACGGCCGTTTAACCCATGCAGGGCCGCGAAAAAGTCCAGGTTGCGCCGCGCCGACAGCCGCCAAAAGAAGCTGCGCTCGTCGGAGACCACCAGCCCCACGGCGGCGCGAATGGCGCCAGCCTGCGCTAATTCATGCCCGGCAACCCGCGCACTGCCTGCGGTGGGCTGGATAAGAGTACAAAGCATTTTAACCAAGGTCGTTTTGCCCGCGCCGTTGGGACCCAGCAGGCCAAAGAGTTCGCCGGGGGCAATGGTCAGATGCAGATCGGAAACGGCCGTTACCGGCACGACCCGCGACAGACGCCGCCACCCTTCAGGTTGGTCATACACCTTACTCAATCCTTGCGCTTCAATCGCCCACTCCATGGCCAAAGTCTACCTGGGAGTGGGCGAGTTTGCGAGTTTGCCACTATCTTGCACACTCCTCGCCCCCCTGCCCCCGTCCCGCTATAATTCCCTCATGGCCGAACTCAATCGCAAAGAAATCATTATGGTGCTAAACGGCAACCGCAATTTTGGCGGTCTAGACCTTTCCGGCATCAACCTCTCCGGCATGGACCTGACCAAAGCCTCCTTTTACCGCACCAAATTGGGCCGGGCAAAGCTAAAGCAAGCCAACCTGCACGGGGCAAACCTGACCGGCGCCAACTTACAGGCAGCCGATCTGCGTCAGGCGGATTTGCGGCGGGCGACGCTGCAGGGCACCAATTTCCGCAGCGCCAATTTACAGGGGTGCGATTTGCGGGAAACAGCCATAGCCCAAGCTAATCTCGATCTGGCCCGCTACGACGACCACACCCAATGGCCCTCCGGCTTTGACCCTCTCAAGGCTGGCGCAGTCAAAGCATAAGCCAGTCTGGTATTCAGATAGTCCGATAGTCTCAAGAAAAGACAGCTAAAAGCTAACAGCTAAGGAACGCTATGCCGAACCATTTACCCGTCACCAAAACCACCCTGGACAACGGTCTCACCGTCATCCTTAAAGAAATGCACCACGCCCCTGTCGCCAGCTTCATGATCTGGTACCGCGTGGGCAGCCGCAATGAAGTGCCAGGCCTTACCGGCGTCTCCCACTGGGTAGAGCACATGATGTTCAAAGGCACGCCCACCTTCCCCGGCAGCCAGCTAGACCGCATGATTTCCCGCGAAGGCGGCCATTGGAACGCCTTCACCTGGCTAGACTTCACCGCCTACTACGAAACCATGCCCTCTAACCGCATTGACCTGGCTCTGCGCCTGGAAGCCGACCGCATGACCAATACCCTCATGACGCCGGAGGCGGTGGAGTCTGAACGCACCGTCATCCTCTCCGAGCGGGGCATGTATGAGAATGACCCGCGCTTCAACCTGAATGAAGAGCTGACTTCTGCCGCTTTTCGCGTGCATCCTTACCACCATGAGGTTATTGGCGACGAGGCAGATTTGCGCAGCATGACGCGAGAAGATTTGCTGAACCATTACGGCCGTTACTACGTACCGAATAACGCCATTGTCGTGGTGGTGGGCGACTTCACCACAGCGGACATGCTGGCGCGCATTAACGACCTGTTCGGCGGCATTCCGGCGGGTGAGGCGGCCCCGCTCATCGCCCGGCAGGAACCGCCGCAAAAGGGGGAGCGCCGCATCATCCTGCACGGCCCAGCCGACGCGGCTTACCTCACCCATGCTTACAAAGCGCCGGCCGCCAACCACCCCGACTATTTTGCCCTGACCCTGCTCAATGCAGCCTTTGCCGGGGGCAGCAGCCTGGGCATGTTCGGCGGAGGAGGCACCAACAAGAGTTCGCGGCTGTACAAAGCCCTGGTAGACACCGACCTGGCGGCGGCGGCTTACGGCAGCCTGGGACCAACGCGAGACCCGTTTTTGTACACCATTAACGCAGTGGTGCGGCACGGCCGTTCCCTGGCCGAAGTAGAAGCCGCCCTAGAAGCAGAACTGGCGCGATTGGCCAGCGACCCCATCACCCAAGCCGAGCTGGACAAAGCGCTTAAGCGGGCCAAAGCGGAATTTGTAATGGCCGGGGAAAGCATCACCGGGCAGGCGCAGCTTTTGGGCATGGCAGAAGCTGTGGTAGGCGACTACCGCTGGTTTGAAACCGTGCTAGATCGCCTGAGCCGCGTGACGCTGGCCGACCTGGAGCGGGTGCGCCATGCCTATTTGCACAAAACCAACCGCACGGTGGGCTGGTACCAACCCGTGGCCAGCGGCACACCAGGCAACCCTGGACTGGCATCAAACAACCCACCGGGCACTCCCTCGCCCCTGCCGCCATTCAAAAATTCAAGTAAATTCACGCTGGGTAACCCTCTATTTTGAATTGCTGTGCCGCCATTCCCTTGCCGCATACCGTTAAAGAATAAGTAGTGTTAGAATACACTCCCATGGTCACAGAACCGGTTCTGATCAACACGCTTAACGCCCTTAACCAGATTACGGCGACGCTTAACCAGGCGGAAAACACCAGCGCCGCGCTACAGGGTGCGCTGGTTCAGCTTATCAAGCTTATGGCGCTAAAAACCGGGTGGCTCTTCCTGCGCGATCCGGAAGCCCAGGGCCGCTGGGCCGGTCGCGGTTTCGTGCTGGCGGCCTTTCACAATTTGCCACCCGCCCTAGCCTTGGAAAGCCCGGACGCCTGGAACAAAGGCTGCGCCTGCCAGACCTTATGCCAGGAAGGTCAGCTTAACCAAGCGTACAACGAGGTGCGCTGCAGCCGCCTGCGTGAAGCCAGTGGCGAACGCCGTGGCCTAAACGTTCATGCCTCTGCGCCCCTGCACTCCAGGCAGCAGATTCTGGGCATTTTGAACGTGGCCGCCCCGAACTGGGAAGCCTTTACCCCCGAAGCATTGGCCCTGCTCACAAACGCCGGGCTGCAAATGGGTATCTTTCTCGACCGTGCCCGCCTCTTTGACCTGCTGCAGGAGCAGCGCATTGATGAACAACTGGCTTTGCTTAATCTGTCGCGGCAATTGTTGAGCCTCTCGAACTTGCCTGATTTACTGCATTACCTGGCAGAGGAGGTGCGCCAACTGCAGGCGGTGGATGCCTGCGCCATCTTACTAGCCAGCAATGAAGATGATTTTTTGTATTTCCAGGCAGCCAGCGGCTGGGTCTCAGATCCGGTGGGCAATGGTTATCGGATTCCCGTTGCGGGCACTGGTTCCGGACAGGTGCTGCAAACCCAACAGCCTCTGGTTTGGAATGGGCCAGATGAAATTCCGCTGATGAGCCAATCACCGATGCTTTCCTGGCTGCGGCAGGAAGGGTTCCAAAGTGCGGCTATTGTGCCCCTAGTGGCAAACGGCCGTTCCATTGGCACCCTGGTGGTAGATACCCGTGACCCTCGCATCTTTGATGAAGGGGAAATTCGCTTTTTACAGCTCATGGCTAACCAGGCGGCCATTGCCATTGAAAAGACACGGCTGCGCGAGGAAGAGCTGGCGCGGCACCGCATGGAGCGAGAGTTGGCCGTGGGGCGGCAAATTCAGCTGAGCATGCTACCCCGCTCCAGCCTGGTGGTACCGGGCTGGCAGTTTGCCGTAGAGTATGAAGCGGCGCGGCAGGTGGGCGGTGATTTTTATGATTATTTCTTCATTCCAGGTCACGAAAATTTGCTGGGCGTGGTGATTGCCGACGTGTCGGACAAGGGGGTTCCCGCCGCGCTGTTTATGGCCTTGAGTCGCACGACTATTCGCAGCAATGCGCTGCGCGGGCGCCCGCCGGCTGAGGCGCTGAACTGGGCTAACCGCTTTATTTTGGAAGACAGCCAGTCAGATATGTTTTTGTCGGCTTTTTATGCCACGTTGGATACGGGCAACGGCCGTTTCACCTACGCCAATGCCGGACACAATCACCCGCTCTGGTGGCAACAAGCCACCCAAACGTTCACGCCGCTGCAGTCTGCGGGTACCGTGCTGGGCGTGGTGGCCGATTTGCACCTGGATCAGCACGTCATTGACCTGGCACCGGGCGATGTCTTGGTACTCTACACCGATGGCGTGACGGAAGCAATGAATGACGACTTGCAGGAGTTTGGTACGGCGCGGTTGATTACGGCCGTGTCCCACATGCTGCATCAGCAGCCTCACGCCACGGCTGACCAACTGGCAACGGCCGTCCTCCAGGCTGTCCATGCTTTCATCGGGGACGCCAGCCAGCACGACGACTTCACCCTCCTGATCATGCGCCGCGATCCGGCCCCCGCACCCTGAGGTTGCGCGACGCTTTGCCAAGGACTATGATCAGCACCCTGCTCTCAACAACATCTAACTGCAACTTTGGAGATTCATGCCCAATTTAACCTATCCTGGCCCAGAAAACATTCAGCGCCACACCTTACCCAACGGCATTACCCTTCTCGTTTACGAAAACTTCGCCAGCGAGTCCATTGTGCTGAGCGGTGTGGTGCGGGCCGGCGCTCTGGCAGACCCGCCCCAAAAGGCTGGCCTGGCCAGCTTCACCGCCAGCTTGCTGCTGCACGGCACCGAGCAGCGCCGCCATGGCGACATTTACGAGGCCTTGGAGTCGGTGGGCGCAGGTTTGGATTTTAGCAGCGGGCGACACACTACCGAATTTGCCGCCCACGCCCTGGCGGAAGATTTGCCCTTGTTGGTAGACTTGCTGGCCCAATCTCTACGGGAACCCACCTTTCCCGCAGACCAGGTAGAGCTGGTGCTTGGGCAAATTCTGACCGGCTTGCAAATTCGGGCCAACGACACGCGCCACATGGCCAACATGGCCTTCCGTGAACTGCTGTACCCGGCGCATCCCTATCGCCAGGCTACCGACGGCTACTCGGAGACAGTGATGGCCATCAGTCGCCATGACCTGGTGGATTTCCACACGCGCTATTTTGGCCCCCACGGTATGATTGTGGGTGTGGTGGGCGCGGTGAAAACGGCCGTGGCCATTGCCGAAATTGAGCGCGTGTTGGGAGATTGGCAAAATCCCCAGCAGCAGCCTCTCCCTCCCGTCGCCGACGCCCCTCGCCCGGAAGCTATGCTGCGCCGTCACGTGCCCATGCCCGACAAAAACCAGGCCGACATTTTGCTGGGCCTGCCCGGTCCCCGCCGCGCTGCGCCAGACTATCTAGACGCCAAGCTCATGAACACCATTTTGGGCGTCTTTGGCATGATGGGCCGCATTGGCGAAAACGTGCGCGAAAAGCGGGGACTGGCCTACTATGCCTACAGCCAATTACAGGGCGGCCTCGGCCCGTCTCCCTGGTTTGCCAGTGCCGGCGTGGCGCCACAAAATGTGGAAGAGACGGTGCAAGCCATTCTTGACGAAATCGCGCGTATGCAAAACGATCTGGTGCCCGCCGAAGAATTGGCAGACAGTCAGGCCTACATCACCGGCTCTATGCCGGTAGGGCTGGAAACAAACAGCGGGCTGGTAAATGTGCTGACGGATATGGAATTTTATGACCTGGGTCTGGACTATTTGCAGCAGTACCCGGACATGATTTGGGCGATTACGCCAGAACGCGTGCAGGCCGCCGCGCAAAAGTATTTAAGTGTGACGCAAATGGCTGTGGCGGTAGCGGGCAGCTAACGCTGTGAACGGATTACGGATTACGGACCACGGACTACGGACCACGGATTACGATGTTAACAGTAGGCGTTGATTTAAGCGAGGTAGATCGGGTAGAGTACCTGGTTTCGCGGTATGGCGACCGCTTTTTGAACCGGGTATTTACGGCGCAAGAACAGGCTTACTGTAACGGCCGTATCACCAGTCTCGCCGCCCGTTTCGCCATCAAAGAGGCGGTTGCCAAAGCGTTGGGCACCGGCATGGGGGAGCTGGTTACCTGGCGCGAAATTGAAATTGTCAACGATGCCCAGGGAAAGCCAGAACTAATCTTGCATGGCAAGACTTGCGCCTATGCCGATTCCCTGGGCTTGCAGCAATGGGCAATTAGCCTTTCCCACACAAATTCATTAGCCATCGGGTTTGTGGTGGCCACGAGCAATGAAGCGAGAGAGTAGAGCAAGGGCGCGAGGACGAAGCAAGAGGTAGCGCGAGGGTCTATCTCGGCAGGCAAGTATCTGGGACCCCGAGTCCGCATACCGCTAACCACGGGAACTTTCTACAGGTAGTGGCTTGCGGGTTGTGGCCCACCGGTTCTAGCTATGAGGAAGGTATACAATGACAAATTGGACGACCGATGACGGCACACTGATCAATTTTGAAATGTATGGCAGCAGACCGGGGCGCGAGGTGCTACTGTTGCTGCCCGGCCTGCTTGGCTCTATCAGCAGCCAGTGGCGCAATTTCGTCAAGCCGCTGGCGACAGAGTTTACCGTGGTGCTAATGGATTTGCGCGGGCACGGCCGTTCTGAAAACAAAGCTCCCAATCTTAACCCAGAACGCATGATGAAAGATGCCATTGGCCTGCTCGATTTTCTGGACATACAGCGCGTACACGTGGCCGGTTACGACCTGGGCGGCTACCTGGGTCTTCTGTTGGCCCTTCACCAGCCTCGCCGGGTGCAATCCCTGATCATGCACGCCACCAAATTTTATTGGAGCGTGGAAGCGGCCGTAAAAATGCGTGAACAGCTTGACCCCGACAAAATGGCCGAGACCGTGCCCGCTTATGCCGATCAATTGGTGCAAGAACACGGTGGGCGGCGCTGGCGCGAACTGGTACGCCAGGCGGCCGACCTGATTATGTACTTATCGCAAAAAGGCATGACAGAAAATATGGCCGCCCAGGCACAGTGCCCCGTTCTCGTCTCTTTGGGAGACCGGGATGAATTGGTTTCCCTGGCCGAGGCCCATCGCCTCAGTAACGTCTTGCGGCGCGGGGGTCTGCTGGTAATACCCGGTGTGCGCCATCCCTATCATTCGCTGCAACCCATGCCGTTGTTACCCATGATGGAATATTTTGTTAAATCATCCCTACAAGTGAAATAACCATGACGCGACGTTTATTGGCCGTTTTGGCGCACCCTGATGACGAATCCTTTGGCCCCGGCGGCACCTTTGCCCGCTACGCGGCTGAGGGTATTGACGTCCATATTGCCATTGCCACCGATGGTGCGGCTGGCTCGGTGGCAGAGGGGTATGAGGAAAGCCGTGAAAAGTTGGCGGAAGTGCGGGCTGAGGAGCTAGAAACGGCCGTTTCAATTTTAGGCGCCACGCTGCATACCTTGGGCTACCGGGACTCTGGCTACATCAACGATCCAGCCAACCACCACCCCGATGCCTTCATCAACGCTGACGAGCAGGAGGCTATTGGCCGCGTCGTGGGCCTCATCCGCCAGATTCGCCCCCAGGTAGTGATCACCCATGATGAAACGGGCGGCTACTACCATCCAGACCACATCTTTTGCTGGAAGATCACCACCCCGGCTTTTCACGCCGCGGGCGACCCAAACCAGTGCCCAGAGATTGGCCCGGCCCCTTACCAGCCGCAGCGACTGTACTACACCGCCTTTCCCAACACCATGGTGAAGTTTTTTACGCTGCTTATGCGCCTGCGCGGCCAGGATCCTGCGCGTGCCGGACGCAATAAAGATATCGATTTCACCAAGTTGGGCTTGCCACGGCACAAAATTCACGCGGCCATCGATTACCGGGCATACTGGGACGTGAAACGGCAGGCAAGTGCCTCCCACGCCAGCCAGGGTGGGGGCACCGGCAACAGTCGCGCCCTGCCAGAATGGCTTCAGCGGCGCTTTTTGGCCCGCGAAACCTTTATCCGCGCCGTGCCACCAGCGCCCGACGGCTTTCGCGAAAATGATTTGTTTGCGGGCGTAGAAGTTTAATAGGGTTACGGTTGTGCCAAATGTCACAATTCCATTACAATGCAAGCAGGTTGGCACTGGCTCAATTAGCCAGTTGTTCGTAAACAGGAGTGTGTATTATGTCGTTATTTAAACGTGTGTTACGTTTATTGTTGGTGATAGCTGGATTCGTGGTGGGAGTGACGACGGCCGTTGCCGCCATTTTTGCCAAACGCGCCATCAGCCCGCCCCGCCAGCGGCAGTGGGCGACCCCCGCCGACCTGGGGCTGGATTTTGAAGACGTGCAGTTTCCGGCCCAAGACGGCGTGCGCCTGTCTGGCTGGTTTGTGGCTGCGCCAGCGGAGTCACGTCGCCAGGGGGGCACGGTGGTGCTGGTCCACGGCTGGCCCTGGAACCGCCTGGGCGAAGCGGCCGAAGACGCCGTTTCCACTTTCAGCGGCGCGTCGCCGGTGGACCTGCTGCGCCTGATGTATGCCCTGCACCAGGATGGGTTCCACGTGTTTATGTTCGACCTGCGGAACCATGGAGAAAGCGCCGCGCAGCCTCCGGTAACCTTTGGCCTGCAAGAAGCCAATGACTTGTTAGGCGCACTGGCTTACCTGCACGGCCGTACCGACGTGGATCCGCAGCGCACCGGCGTCATTGGTTTCTCCATGGGGGCCAACACGCTGCTGTACACCCTGCCACAAACCACCGGCATTCAGGCAGCCATCGCCGTGCAGCCTACCACGCCCGCCATTTTTGCCCGGCGCATGGCCCACTACATGATGGGACCCTTGGGCACGGCCGTCACCGCCCTGGTTGACGCCATCTACCAGGCTGCTGGCGGGCAGCGCTTTGCCGCTTTCCAGCCCAGCTTTGCTGCCGCCGGCGCCGGCGAAACGCCTGTACTTTACGTGCAGGGCAAAGGGGACGCATGGGGCAGCATGGAAGACGTGGCGCGCATGGCCGCAGCCACCCCCCATGCCGAAGGGCCACTGTTTGTCGAAACTACCCACCGCTTTGGCGGTTACCAATACCTGGTTGACAACCCCAAAATTGCCACGGCCTTTTTCGAGCAGCACTTTCCTGAGTAAGATGGTTGCAAGTTGCCGGTTATACACACCTGTAACTTGCAACCTGTAACCGGCCGTCATAAAAAGCGCCCAGGCGGTGTTTAGGGGGGTGAATTGCGCAACATAGACCCTGCCCAAGAGGAACCCGTGACGGCCTTATCGGACAATGTGCTGCTGGAGCGCGCCAGAGATGGCGACGCCACATCCTTTGACACCCTCTTTTACCGCCATTATGACCGCGTGTACGGGCTGCTGTTCCGGCTGGTGGGTAACCGTGCCGAAGCGGAAGACCTGACGCAAGAGGTTTTCCTGAAGCTGCACCAGCACGCCTTTACCGACAAGCTGTTTTCGCAGCAGCGCGACCACAATCTGAGCGCGTGGCTGTACCGCGTGGCTACCAATATGGGCTACAACGCCCTTCGCAGCCGCAAACGGCGGTGGCAGCGCAACACGGTGCTGGTGCCTGACCCTCGGGGCGGCCCCACGGCCGAACAAGAGGTGGAGCAGCGCGAGACGAAAACGGCCGTACGCCATGCCCTGGCCCAGCTTTCCGAAAGGCAGGTACAACTGCTGCTCATGCGCCAAATGGGCTTTAGCTATGCCGAATGCGCTGCCGCCTGCAACGTTGCCCCTGGTTCTGTGGGCACCCTGCTGGCCCGCGCCGCGGCAGCCTTCCGCCAGGCTTACGAGGCGGAGACGGGGCCGGGTATGACGCTTCGTCAGGAGATGGATGATGTCGGAAGATCATGATTTACAAAAGGTGCTGGTCCAGCTTTCACGGCTGGCCCCTGGTGCGGAAGAGGCGCCCAAGCCAGCAGCGCAAGCGCTGGCAGCTCTGAAGCAGAGGGCAGAAGCGCCCCCGTCTTCGCACTGGCAGGGCATTTGGCGTCATTTTTGGGTAAGCCCGCAGCGACGGCTGGCCACGGCCGTGCTCATGCTGCTGGTTGTTTTCGGCATGGTTTTCAGTTTCCCGGCGGTGCGCGCCGCCGCCAGCGACTTTTTGGGGCTGTTCCGGGTGCAAAAGTTTGCCGCCATCCCCATTTCCGCCGACCAGCTCGCTCTGTTGGAAAGCATTGCCCGCCAGGGCGTTATGCCTGGCGAAGTGATCATTCTTGAAGAACCTGGCGCCATCACCCCGGCCCATTCTCTGGCTGAAGCAGCGCGGTTGGCCGGGCTGGACCGCGCACCCGCGCCGAGGCTGTTGGCAACCCCAGATGAGATTTTTGTGACTGCGGGGGGAAACGGCCGTTTCATCATTGACGTGGCCGGTTTTCGCCAGATTTTGGCCCTGGCGGGCGCCGACCCCACCTTGCTGGCCGACGAGTTAGACGGCAACGCCATTGAAATCACCGTTTTCCCTGGCGTGCAGCAAAGCTGGGCGGATGGCACGACGCTGCTGCAAACCCCCGTGCCCCTGGTAACCTACCCCGGCGACCTGGACCCGGCACCCCTGGGCGAAGCGCTGCTGCAAGCATCGGGCATGAGCGCCGGCGAGGCGGCACGGCTGGCCCGTTCCATTGATTGGACCAGCACGCTGCTGCTGCCCATTCCCCAAGATGTGGCAACTTTTAACGAAGTCGCGGTGAATGGCAGCAGCGGATTAACCCTTTCCAGCAGGGATGGGGCTTACAGCGCCCTGCTCTGGCAGCAGGATGGCATGCTCTTTCTTCTCAGCGGCTCTGGCAGCGCCAATATGCTGCTGCGCCTGGCAAATTCCCTGCACTGAACCAATATGTCTCTCGATTTCGTCATTGACACGCAGGGTTTACGCAAGGAGTTTGGGGCCAAGGTGGCCGTGGCGGACCTGACACTGCAAGTGCAGGCGGGCGAGGTTTTTGGCTTTTTGGGGCCAAATGGGGCGGGCAAAACGACTGCGGTGAAGATGCTGCTGGGGCTGACGCGGCCTTCGGCGGGCACGGCCGTGCTGCTAGGCCAACCGTTGGGCCATCGCCAAACCCGCGCCAGCATCGGCTTTTTGCCTGAACATTTTCGCTTCCACGTCTGGCTACGGGCGGCAGAGTTTCTGGACGTACACGGCCGTTTATATGGCATGAGTGCGGGACAGCGAGCGGCCGTCATTCCTGATTTGCTGGCGCTGGTGGGGCTGGCCGACCGGGCAACCACGCGGCTGCGCGCCTTCTCTAAAGGCATGTTACAGCGCATTGGCCTGGCCCAGGCGCTGCTCAACGACCCGGCGCTGGTCATTTTAGACGAGCCAACCTCAGGGCTGGACCCGCTGGGCCGCCGCCTGGTGCGCGACATCATTAACGGGCTGCGGGGGGAGGGCACGACGGTCTTTCTGAATTCGCACCTGCTGAGTGAGGTGGAGCAGACCTGTGACCGGGTAGCCTTTATTCGTGACGGCCGTATTCTGCAAACGCTGAACCTGCATGAGGCGGATACCCAGGTGCAGGTGACGCTGCGGGTGGGCCAACCCACGCCCCAACTGCTGGCCGACCTGGCCCAATTTGGCGAATATGTGGGCTGGCAGGGCGTAAACGGCCGTATTCGCCTGACCCTGGCCCACGAAGACCGCCTGCCCCACCTGGCCCGCTGGCTGGTCACCACCGGATTTACTCTGTACGAACTCAACCCCCAGCGCCTATCATTAGAGGAACGCTTTTTGCAAATTGTCGGCCCGGTAAGCGAGGCATAACATGCGCGTGCTCATCATCGCTCAACTGACCATTCAAGAAACCCAGCGCCGCCGCATTTTGTGGATTGCCCTGGTGCTGGCTTTGGCGTTTGTCGCCTTATTTGCCGTGGGGTTTCATTACCTTTACCAGGAGGTGGCGCAGGCAGAGCTGGACGCGCAAAATGGGCAGTTTGTGGTGGGGACGCTGCTGGCGGCGGGGCTGTACGCCATTAATTTTCTGGTTATTGTGACGACGGTGGTCATTTCTGTGACGGCCGTTTCTGAGGAAATTGAAAGCCACACCATTGAAGCCCTGCTTACCAAACCGCTGCGGCGCTGGGAGCTGATTCTGGGCAAATGGGCCGGTTACGCGCTTTTGCTGCTGGGCTACGTGGCCATTTTGTCTGGCGGCATTATCTTGTTCGTCTATTGGCGCACGGGCTACGCGGTGGACAATCTGCTGCCGGGGCTGAGCCTGCTGGTGCTGCAAGGGCTGCTGGTGCTCTCGCTGACCCTGGCGGGGGGTACCCGTCTCTCCTCGTTGGCCAATGGCGTGCTGGCTTTTATGCTCTACGGCCTCGCCTTTCTGGGGGGCTGGACAGAGCAAATTGGGGCACTGCTGCGCAATGAAACGGCCGTAGATCTGGGCATTTTTGCCAGCCTGATTATGCCCACGGAAGTGTTGTGGAAAAAGGCACTGCTGCTGCTGCAGCCCCAACTGGCTAATATGCCCATGTTGGCCGGGCCTTTTGCCGTGGTTTCTCAACCCAGCGACCTGATGATAGGCTATGCGGTGCTGTACATGCTGGTCTTGCTGGGCCTGGCTATGTGGAGTTTTAGCCGGCGAGATTTATAATGGATGGCATGATGCTTCCGCCCGTTATTCAAGCTGCTTTCACCCCCCTTCACGCTGTTTTGCCCGCCGCCCAGGGGCAGGCGCTGCAGGTGTGGGCAGCGCAACGGCTGGCGGCGGCGGAAACCGGCAAGGAACGGGAAACGGAAACGGCCGTGCTTACCATCCTGGAACTCGTGCCCCTTCTACTTCAGCCAGAACAGGAACGGGATGATGAAGGGGTGATTGACGCTCCTGTCATTCGCCTTTTCAAAAATCTGGCTTGGCTATCTGGGCAGCCTGCCCCCCGCAGCCACAAACCCCTGCGGCGCGCGCTGCAAACCGCACGAACTCAGGGGGATACGGCCGTTGCCTCCCAAATCCTCATCGAAATTCTGCACGCTTACGGTTAAGCCACTGCCCCATACCCCTTTTCTCTAGCCCTGGCGCCACGCATCTTGCAGGTGACGTCCTGTTCATTTTGCGCTAGACTTTGCTTGGAGGATTGAACCATGATAGACACCGACGGCAAATTTTATTTGGGACGACTATTCGATACCCAAACCAACGAGACCACCCCCACCCCTCTGCTTTATGAGCCAGAAGATTTGACCACCCACGGCGTGGTTGTGGGCATGACCGGCTCTGGCAAAACTGGCCTGTGCCTGGATTTGCTGGAGGAAGCCGCGCTGCACAAAATTCCGGCGCTGATGGTTGATCCTAAAGGGGATATTACCAACGCCTTGCTGCATTTTCCGCAGTTTCGCCCGGCCGATTTTCAACCCTGGATCAACGCCGACGAGGCGCGGCGGGAAGGCAAATCCGTGACAGAAGCGGCAGCCGCCACAGCTGACCTTTGGCGCAATGGCCTCGCCCAGTGGGACATTACGCCAGAACGAGTGCAGACCCTGAAAGACAGCGTGCAGTTTGCCATTTACACCCCCGGTTCCAATACCGGTTTACCCGTCAGCATTCTGGCCTCCCTGGCAGCCCCGCCCATTCCCTGGGAAGCCAACGTAGAGCTATTGCGCGAAAAAATCTCCGGCACGGTTACGGCTTTATTGGGCCTGATTGGCCTCAAAGATATTGACCCGGTGCGTTCCCGCGAGCACATTTTGCTGGCCAATATTTTTGAGCATGCCTGGAGCCAGGGACAAGACCTGGACTTGGGCGAGCTGATTTTGCAAACGCAGACCCCGCCCTTTGAAAAGCTGGGGGTATTTGATGTCAATCGCTTTTTCCCGGAGAAAGAGCGCTTCGACCTGGCTATGCTGCTCAACAACATCCTGGCGGCGCCCGCTTTCCAGGCCTGGATTGAGGGAACCCCGCTGGACATTCCTAAGCTTATTTACGACGCCAGCGGCAAGCCGCGCCACACCATTTTCTACCTGGCTCACCTGCCCGAAGCCGAGCGTATGTTTTTTGTGACCCTGTTCTATTCGGCTGTAGAATCGTGGATGCGTACGCAAAGCGGCACGACTTCTTTGCGCGCCCTGGTTTACTTTGACGAGATTTTTGGCTACCTGCCGCCCATTGGCAACCCGCCCTCTAAGGAACCGATGCTGCGCATGTTGAAGCAGGCGCGGGCCTTTGGGGTGGGCCTGCTGCTGGCCACCCAGAATCCGGTGGACGTAGATTACAAGGCGCTGTCTAATGCGGGAACCTGGTTTATTGGCAAGTTGGGTACGGAACAAGACAAGGCACGGTTATTGGATGGGCTGGCCAGTGCGGTGCCGGGTGGGTTGGACCGCCGAGAATATGACGACCTGATTTCGAGCATTGGCAAGCGGGTGTTTTTGCTGCGCAACGTCCATGAAAAGCACCCGGTGTTGTTCCAGACGCGCTGGGCAATGAATTACCTGGCTGGCCCGGTAACGCGGGCGCAAATTCCAGCGCTGAATGCGCTGGCGGGGGTCACCGAGGCGATGGCCACCCCGCCTGCGCCCGCAACGCCAGTTGCGCCCGCAGCCGCGGGCATCCCATCTGCGGGGACAGAGGTGAAAACGGCCGTTTCCGCAGCCTCTGGGGCAGGCGAGATGCCTGGTTCGCAAACAAAGCCCGCCGCGCCAGGACAGGTAACGGAATATTTCTTGCCGGAAAATCTCTCTTTGCAGAAGGCGGCGCAGGAATACGGCCGTTTCCTGCCCCCTGACGCCTCTGCGGCAGGCACCCTCTACCAGCCCGTTTTGCTGGCCCAGGCTCACGTCCGTTACCTGAACCGCAAATATAACCTGGACCTAGAGCGGCAAACGGCTGCGCTGATCATTGAGCCAGATAAACGCGGCCTGGTCCGTTGGGACGAGTTCCGGGTGCAGCCCATCGAACTCCGTGCCCTGGACCGCAGCCCGCGGCCAGATGCCCGGTTTGCCTCCTTAGGTGGCGCCCTCACTGATGGCAAAATCCTCAAAAGCATGGAAGCCGATTTCGTAGACTGGATCTACCGCGCCGGGGAAGTGCAAATAAAAGCCAACGAGGCGCTAGGCGTCTACGCCGGCCCAGACGTAAGCGAGGCGGACTTCGCCACCCTCTGCCAGGAAGCGGCTGCCACCAAAGCTGAGGCCGAAGTCGCCAAAGTCGAGGCCCAATTCCAACGTAAAGTAGACAGTCTGGAGACCAAACTGACCAAAGAAGAGCGCGAATTGGAAGAAGACGAAGCGGAATACAAACGGCGTAAACTGGAAGAAACGGCCACCCACGCCGAAACCCTCTTTAGCCTCTTTTCCAAGCGGCGGCGCAGCGTTTCTTCGTCCATGAGCAAGCGGCGCATGACCTCCCGCGCTCGCGAAGAAGTGGAAGAATCCAAAGATGAAATTGAGCGGCTGCAGCGTGAGATTGACGCCCTTGAAGCGGAGATGCAAAAAGCATTGGATGAATTGGAGCAAAAGTGGGAAGACGTTGCCGCCAGAACAACCAGCATTCCCGTAACGCCTTACAAAAAAGATATTACCCTGGACCTGTTTGGCATTGGGTGGATGCCTTATCACGTTGTCATGGTAGATAATCGGCTGGAAACGCTGCCGGCTTTCCAGATTCAAGAGGAATAGCGTGCCGGTTGCCGGCGCGTTTTGGTCACAAAAGAGCTAGCGAGCAAATCCTAGCTCTTTTTTCGCGCACATTGTTTCTGAAGGTGATCTGTGGATAAAAAAAAGGATGGCGTGAGCCGGATCCTGTTGGTGCTTTTAGGTGCTCTTTCCATTTTTTTGGGCATAGACTTGTTGGAACGGACTGGGCTGTCTGATGATAGTGTTCCCGTGCCCACGGCCGTTCCTGCCGCCCGCGCTGGTTGGTATGAGATATATTTTACCAACCCCTCCTGCCCCCCAGAAAGGGAACGGGTGGGCGGGATAGATGCGGCGATTGCTGCGGATTTGCTACAGGCCCGCCAGCAGGTAGATATTGCCGCTTACGAGCTAAATTCGGAGCCAATTGTAAATGCGCTTATCGAACTCAGGCAGCAAGGGGTTACGGTGCGGGTGGTGACAGATGAGGACAATGGGGATTTGAGCGCCATTCGCCGCCTGCGACGCCATGGCATGAGCGTGGTGGAGGACGGACGCAGTGGGCTAATGCATAACAAGTTTATTGTGATAGACGGCCGTATCACCTGGACCGGCTCCATGAATTTTACGTCCAACGGCGTTTTCTGTAACAACAACAACCTGGTGCGTATTGATAACCCGCGCTTTGCGGCTAATTACCTGGCGGAAATGGGCGAAATGTACGATATGCGCCAGTTTGGGCCTACGTCGCCCATCAACACCCCCAACGAGCAGCTCGTTATCCAGGGCATTTCTGTGGAAAACCATTTTAGCGCCGAAAAAGACGTCACCGGCATTCTGGCAACGGCGCTGGCTGGCGCTCAGCAAGAAATCCTCTTCATGACTTTCTCCTTTACCGACGACCTGTTAGGCGAAACGATGCTGGCCCGGGCTGAAGAAGGTGTGCAGGTACGGGGCGTCTTTGAAACCCTGGGATCCGACACTTCCTTTAGCTTCTATCCGATTATGCAAGCTATGGACTGGCCCAATTTGCAGGTTCGGAGAGATGGCAACCCCCGCATGATGCACCACAAAGTGCTGATTATTGATCGGCATACCGTGGTTTTTGGCTCCTTCAACTTTACCGACAGCGCCAACCGGCGCAATGATGAAAATGTGGTCATTGTGCATGACCCCACCTTTGCCAGCTACTTTGTGGAGGAGTTTGACGCGGTGTGGGCCGAAGCTGGCGGCTAAGTTTATGCTGAATAACCGCCGCTGTGCCTGGCACGAATGCTATAATGTGCCCGCAACAGGGGCAAAAAAGGTTAACCTGTCTGCTAAGAGGCTATATGCAAGCTGCAATTCACATGGACCGCAAACAGTTGGGCCGCAATCTCAGTTATTTTCTGTTGGTCCCTCTGACAACCTTGGTGGCGATCACCATCACCCTGGCCGTGGTGATTTCCTCCTATGAAAATGCCCATAACGGCCGTATCTACACCGGCGTCAACGTCTGGGGCATCGACCTGAGCGAAAAAACGCCGGCTGAGGCAGAAGCCGCCCTGGCTTCCGCCTTCCCTTATCCGGCGGAAGAGGCCATCACTTTTAGCGACCCGGCTACGGGACAAGAATGGGTCAAGTCCCCTAAAGAGCTGGGGCTAACCTTTGACGTGGCGCAAACGGTGCAGGCCGCCATGGGTATTGGCCGCGACGGCCGTCCTGGCCAGCAACTGCGGGACCTGTTCACAAGCTGGTATTACGGCCGTACCCTTTCCCCGGTCATTGTCTTTGACGAAAGCCAGCTAGACGCTGCCCTGAGCGAGATGGCTGCCGCCATTGACCAGCCCGCCCGTAACGCCAGCTTCGACCTGAGCGGCAGCGGTGCCCAGTACACCCCAGGGCAGTTGGGCCGCCGCCTGGACCTGGCTTACCTGCGCCAGCAGTTGGTAGCCCCCATCATGGACTTTCGCCAGGCTCAGGTAGAGCTCCTGGTCCACGAAGTTGAACCGGCCCTGGTGGATGATACCATTGTAGCCAGCCAGATTCAGCAGATGACCAGCAATCCCATCACCTTTTACCTGGCGGAACCCCTGGATGACCTGGACTTGCAAAGGGTGGAACTGCCTGTTGCGGAACTGACAAGCTGGCTGCGCGTAAGCATGACGCCGCGCACAGACGGCACTATGCAGCACGAGACCCTGATTGACGAAAACGCGGCCCGGGCCTGGCTGGCCCAATATGCCGACCAGCTCTACCGCGAGCCGGTGCGCGCCCGCTTTTACTTTGATGATGACACCCGTGAGCTGATTTTAGTGGCCCCCCACGTTAACGGCCGTCAGCTCAACGTTGACGCCACCCTGGAGCATCTCTTAGCCCAACTGGGCAGCAGCAACCGGCGTATCCCCTTCGTCGTTGATGAAATCGTACCCACCGTTTCCTCCGAATCCACAGCCGCCGACCTGGGGATTACCGAACTCATCACCCAATCCACTACCTGGTTTTACGGTTCCTCCGACGAGCGCAAGCACAACATTGCCCGTGCTGCGGTCAACTTCTTTGGCATCGTCGTCGCCCCTTACGAAGAATTTTCCTTCAACAAATATCTGGGCAGCATCAGCGAAGCTGACGGCTATGAAGAAGGGCTGATCATCGTGGGGGGACTAACCATCAAAGGCATTGGTGGCGGCATTTGCCAGGTCAGCACCACCCTCTACCAAACCGCCTTCCTCGGTGGTTTTCCTATTACCGAACGCTGGGAGCATGGCTACTGGCTAGATTATTACAACGATGGGCAAGGGCCAGGCATGGACGCTACCGTCTATTCGCCCATTGTGGATATGCGCTTTGTCAACAACACGCCCTACCACCTGCTCATCGAAAATTACTACGATACTGAAAATGAAGCCCTGACTTTCAAGTTTTACAGCACGAGCATGGGTCGGCAGGTGGTCAAAACAGAGCCGGAATTTTTTAATATGACGGAAACCCCTGCCCCTGAGGAAGACCGCTGGGTGTATGACCCCGACCTGGAACCCGGCACCGTGCTGCAAATTGACTGGGCGACTCCCGGAGTAGACGTGCTGGTGCGCCGCACGGTTTACAATGCCGCCGGGGAAATTCTCATTGATGAGTCAGTTTACAGTAACTACATTCCCTACCCGAACACCTTCCACTACGGGCCGGGGGTGGAGCCTTACGATTACTCTTTAGTGCCAGAATCATAACAAGTCATGGGCTGTCTGATAGGCGACTGAGCGCCGTTTATTTCCGGGGAAAGAGCAGGGTGTCAATAAGCAGTTTGCCAATATAAACGATAAAGGCAAAAACGGTTGCGGGTACCTGCCAATACAAAAACCAGCCTGGCGTCCACATTGGCAATGGGACGACGGCAATGAAAAAGGCAACGGCCGTTGCCAGAACCACACGCTCTAAAAATCTCCGCCACGTCTTTTTTCGCATATTCTTCACACCTGGACCACCACCCAAACCATTGGAAATGGGCCTTGACGCTTATGCGCCCATACCATTATACTTCCAATAAGTTGTTCGTAGCCCAACCGCGCCAAACATCGCCAACCACCAAAAAACAACGGACATTTAAATATTTGCCAGCGAAAATTTGGGAGGAAAACCTTATGTCCGCTCGCCACTCAGTTGTATTCGCCCTGTTTTTGGGCTTAATTGCGCTGTTGTTACCCCCCCCCATATAAGGGGGTCAAACGCCCAGGAAGTGCCACAAAACCCCATATATAGGCCCGAGCTTGCTGGTCCGGAACAGCCCGACATGGCTTACCAACCCCCGGCTGACGCCAACGAGCTGAGCGACTTTCTGCCACCTGAAGGAGTCCTTATTGAGGCTCCACCCCTCACAATCACCTTGCCTGTTACCCCAACCATGCCCCTTACTACCTCCCTCCCTGCCCTCTCTTCCGCCATCACTGTCACCGACCCTATTACCCAACTGGTCAGCTTTGCCGCTGGTCAGGTTGCGATTGTCTTTGAGGAAAACACCTTTGCCGAAGAGGCGAAAATCCACTTTGCCACTATCCTAACTCCCACATTGGCTCTCACGGCAACCAACACCCTCTCTAATCCGATTGACAGTCTCATCCTCCAACGATTTCAACTGGAGGTGAACCAGGAGGGAGAGGTTGTTTCCACTGATTTTACTAAGCCGGTTCGCCTCATTGTGGACCTGCGAGACGTGATGGCACAATTGGCCCCCACCTACAAGACGTGGCGTTACTTCCTGGCCTACCAGGATGAAAATGATCCAGACGTTTGGAACGAAGTGCCCATTGATGTCTACCAGACTGACGGGTTACTTAGCGCTGAGGTAATGCATTTTTCTAATTGGGCTGCCGGGGTGCGACCTGAGCGGTGGAATCCTTCCTGGACGCCACCCACGGTTTCAGCCTTTAGTGGTGCAGTAACATTTAATTACCCAATCGAGGCGCCGCCTGGGCGACGCGGGCTGCAGCCGCACATTTCCCTTTCCTACAGCAGCAGGGCCTTGGACGGCCGTATCCGTGACGGCGAATCTGGACCCATTGGCGATGGCTGGTCATTGGGCGGCATCAGTGTCGTCCGCGTGGGGGTAAAAATGGAGTTTCACTCGGGTTACCCCTCAACATTACATCGGGATAAATTCCGCCTGGTTTTCAACGGTTCTGGCCATGAACTGTTCCCGGCAGCCGGGGCTAACACGACCAGCGATGCCACCGTGCGCTACTACGTCAAGGACGCGCCTGGCTACTACCTGGAGCGCAACTACAGCGCCAGTAGTGTGCCCAATACCGATGGCATTTACTGGATTCTCATTACCCCGGACGGTACGCGCTACCGGTTGGGCTACTACGCCGACGCCGAAGAGTGGCAGCAGGTTAGCCACGAATCCCACCTGATTGTTCAAGGGCATCCTGGTCGGGCCAACCTGTATTCTGCCATTGCCTGGCACCTGGACACGGTCACCGATGCCTTTGGCAATCAGATGACTTACCATTATCACACCAAGCAAACCAATGAAACGATTGATTGGTACAATGTCAACCATTGGACCAGCTTCACTTTAACAACGCGCAAGAACCGCATTAATGAGATTAAGTACAATTATCCTACCCGTGTCACCAGTCTGCCGGCTGCAGACACAGTGGGCCGTCTAACCTCCATTCCGGCAACGCGCATCGAGTTTCGGCCATCGAACACTATCAATGGTGACTTTCAATTCCTCATCAACAGCATTTTCATCTATCATGGCGGTGGCGCGCTGCCAATCAGCGAATATCGCATTAACACAACCGGGCTTATTGTAGAAAGCCCTGGCTGTATTAATTACGATACGCAGCCCAACACGCTGCGCTCAAACCATACCCGCATTGTCAACTCAATTCAACGATACGTCGGTACCGACAGCGATGCTACGACTTACGACAATGGGCTGGCCAGATTGCCAGCCACCACCTTTTCGCATGAATACAAGCGTCATTTTACCAAGAATAATGCCGCCTGTTTCCAGTTTTACTACCTGACAGGCTACCAGAATGGCTATGGCGGTACGGCAAATTTCACCTATGTCAGCGACAACCGCCAGGTAGGCGAGTATTATTACATCCAATACAACAGGTATGAATGGCCTACTATTGGTTATAACTACTCGGTAAGCGAGGTGCGGCTTAATGATGGTCGTAATCCCGACTTGCTCACCACCTACACCTATACTCAACGCTGTTATGCCCAATGGGGGAGTGTACCGGCTGGCGCTATCAACTGCGCCGAAGCTAACTTTCCAGATGAATATGGTAACCTGGTCGGTTACCAGACAACTACCCAGACCAGCCATGACTACACCAACACGGTCATCAACAAACAGGTAACCACGTTCTCCCAAGATGCCAACAACAGCATCGGCCGGCCGACCGTGATCCAGATGAAGCAAAGCAATGATACCCTCCTCAGCCAGACTAATCATGTCTACCACAGCCTGGCCATTAACGGTCTGGCCAACATGTTTACCTACGTCCAAGAAACACGGAGTTATCAATACTACAATGAGAATACCTTGTCCAACAAAACCACCTACGAATACAACACCGCTTATCAGGGGAGTACGCAGTATGGCAACCTGACGCACATCCGCGAATTTGACAGTGCCGCCGCCAGCACTCCTATCCGCACCAGCGTACGTGGCTATTACCCGCACACCGAATTGACGCCAAACGGGCTGCTCACCGACACCGGCCACTGGGTAGTCGGATTTGTCAGCGCTGAAGCAGTTTACAGCGGCAACATGGCCACGCTGCTCAACGGTACCTGGAACTATTACGACAATGAGAGCAACCACGCCACGCCGCCGACGCAGGGCAAACTGATGCGCAGCCGCGCCTACGTGCCGGCTGCCTGCACGCCCAACTGCCCATACGCCCACGCTTTCCAGACCATAGACACCAGTTACACCTACGACCTCACTGGCTTTGGCAACCAGGCCAGTTCCACTACCTACAGTGGCTACGGCGAGCGCGCCTTCAACGCCAGTTGGACCCAGGTGTACAATCTTTTTGCCTCCACAGGCCCGCGCACGACGACGATTGCCTACGAGTCCGGCTCCAACCTGTACCCAATTTCCGTCTCAAATCCCATCGGTCAGGTGACCAACTTCCAGATTTACGGCTTTAATGGCGTGGCAGTGGATGGCTTCCAGGTGCAGCCTGGCCTGCTGAAACAGGTTACCGGCCCAGATAGCGTCACGACGAGATACGAATATGACCCGTTCGGCCGGTTGCATGCCGTCTACGATGGCTATCCCAGCTATGGCACCACCCCCTTTGCCGGTTTTGGCGACGCCGCCCCCTGGAATGGTGACCCGGTGACGTTGTACCGCTACTGGGATAACACCTGGAACAACGCCACTACCTTCCTCAACCCCAGCGCAAACGCTCCTTTTTTCATTTCCACTGAGCAGCGCCCCGGCAGCTTCCCCTCCCCGGCCAGCTCCAGCAGCGGCTTTGCGTTCAACGACCAGACCTTCTACGATGGCTTCGGCCGGCCGATCCAGACGCGCAGCAACTGGCGCTGGGTGGAGGGGCAAAGCCGCAGCCGCGAAATCATCAGCCATACTGACTATCACACCAATGGGCAGGTAAGCTGCCAGAGCGTGCCCTACGACATCCCCTTCTACAGCGACCAGCCCAAGACCTGGCCTGCTTCCCCTTTCTACACCATCGGCAACTGCGCCAACAAACCGCATACGACCACGACCTATGACGCCCTCGGCCGGCCGCTCGTTGTGACGGCGCCTGATGGCACTAATACGACTTACAGCTATTTCATCTTGAACACCTTAACCGTGGACGGCCGTTCCGTTCTGGCCCTGACCAACATCCGCGATGCCAACAATCGAGTCGTGGGACAGATGAGCAACAGCCTGGGGCAGCTGGCCATGGTGCAAGAGAATGAAGGGGCAGGGCCATACACCGATTACAGCCGCACCCGTTATTACTACGACCTGTTGGGTAATCTGAAAGAAGTGCGCACCACCAATGGAACGATTGACGGCGACCCCACCGGCACAGAGACGCTGCGCCGGGTGGTGATGGGGTATGATAATTTTGGCCGCAAAATCAGCATGAACGACCCCGATATGGGCACCTGGACCTATGTCTACGATGCAGCCGGGAACCTGAAAGAACAGCGCGACGCCAATCTGGCCCGCATCTGTTTCACCTATGACACCCTGGACCGGCTGACCCACAAGCGGCACGACAGCAACAACAACGGCTGCGGAACGACCGATACGCAATTGACCCGCTACATTTATTTTAGCAGCGGCACGGGTAAGGTGGGCAAACCGTCGGAAATTCGCTGGGGCAGCAGCAGCACGCAGAACCGGGAGACCTTTAACTATGACAGCCTGGGCCGGCTCATCACCCATAACCGCTGGGTGGACAGCCGCCAGTACACCATGAGCTACGGCAATTTTGACGCCCTGCACCGGCCCACCGCCATCACTTACCCTAATGGCGAAGTCGTGACCCTGACCCATGACCGCGAAGGGGAAAACAGCTTGAGAGCGGGCAGCGACTGGCTGGTCACGGACATCCGCTACAATGCCAGGGGGCAGATGACCTACCTGGACAGGCACAACGTGGCTGATACCACCTACCTCTACCATCCACAAAACGACGCCAGTGGCGGCGGGCTGGGTGACAGCAACTTCCGCCTACGGCGGATTCAGCACGGGGCAGCGGGTACCGGCGACTTGTGGCCTGATTTTGCCTACGAGTACGACCGGGTGGGGAACATCAGCAAACTGACTACAGCCAGCACCGCTGGCACGGATACGCAGAGCTTCGGCTACGACCACCTCAACCGGCTGCTAACGGCCATGGCTACCGGCGGCGTGGCCAACTATACCCACAACACCGCCAGTACCGACTTCGAGTATGACCGGCTGGGCAACATTACCTATTTTGGCAACACCACCCTCTACAACTACGCCACCCGCCACAGTAGCTGCGGCAGCCAGCCGGTCCACGCCCAGCCGCAGGCTGTCAAGCAAATCGGCGGCAGCTATTACTGCTACGATAACAATGGCAACATGACCCGCCGGGTGGAAGGCGGGGTGACCTATCAGCAGAACTTCAACGTGGAAAACGAGCTGACCAGCGTGGTGGTCAGCGGCCAGACGACCAGCTTCACCTACGACGCCGCCGGCATCCGGGTGAAAACGGTCAAGCCCAATGGGGTCGTGATTGACCATCCCTTCCCCAACTACGAAGTGGAGAACCCCACGGCCGCGACCCCTATCCGGCGCAGCATCTACACCATTGCCGGACAAACCGTTGCCACCCGCGTCAGCGACGACCCGGTGAGTAGCAACAATGGGATTTCCTACTTCTACAACGATCACCTGGGCAGCAACACCGCCCTGCGCAAGCCGGATGGCAGCCGGGTCGCCACCTACTACCTCCCCTTTGGCAACTACCGTGGCGCAGCGCCCAACCAGACCATTACCGACCGGGACTTTACCGGGCAACCGCAGAACCGGGCGGTGGGGCTGCTGTACTACCAGGCGAGATTTTATGTGCCGGGTTTAGGCAGGTTCGCCAGTCCAGACATTTTTGTCATGGACCCGGTCAATCCAGCCAGCCTGAATCGCTACAGCTATGTAGGTAACAATCCTCTCCTCTATACCGACTCGGATGGGCATTGTTGGCCTTTGTGTACAGCCGCTATTGGCGCTGTTGCTGGAGCAATTGTTGGTGCCGCCTCTGTAGCCCTGCCCCAGATGATTCAAAACGTCCGCGATGGTCAGCCGCTCACGGCCAGTATTGATCCATCGCAAGTAGCAACGGCGGCCGGCATCGGTGCAGTATCGGGAGCGGTCGCGGGAGCTACTTTTGGTGCAGGTATGGCAGCGGGAGGGGCAATAGCCGGGTGGGGTTCCCCCAAAAAAGTGGACGCATACAAAACACAAATTGAGTACACTTGTT
>CAZDEO010000015.1:0-79469 GCA_964504445.1 uncultured Anaerolinea sp.
TATCAAAGATAATCGTATCCAGTTCGCGCGCCGCTTCCAGCGCCAGCCGGTCGCGCACCAGGATACCGTTGCGCGCCGACAGCGCAGTAGTGATGGCCACCACCAGCGGCACGGCCAGACCCAGGGCATGGGGACAGGCGATAACCAGCACGGTGACGACACGCTTGAGTACCTCCACGTCGAAGCCGGTGGCGATAATCCAAATGACGGCCGTCAATACCGCCGACCCCAGCGCCGCATAGAAGAGGAACGCTGCGGCCCGGTCGGCCAGCAATTGCGTCTTGGATTTACTGTCCTGCGCCTCTTTGACCAGGCGCATGATGCCGGAGAGCGCCGTCTCATCGCCGGTGGCCGTGATCTCAATGCGCAGGCTGCCGCTGCCTTCGTTGACAGTGCCGCCGATGGCGCGGCTGCCGGCTTCTTTCTTCACCAGTTTCGACTCGCCGGTAATCATCGCTTCGTTGACGTCGGACCGGCCCTCGTAAACTTCGCCGTCAGCGGGAATGCTGGCGCCGGGGCGAACCAGCACTTTGTCGCCCGCGCTTAGCTGCGAGACTGAAACGGTTTCGGTTTGGCCGTTCTCATCAATGAGCTCGGCTTCGTCCGGCATCAGCTTGGCGAGCTCATCCAGCGCGCCGGAAGCCTGGCGCACGCTGCGCATTTCCAGCCAGTGGCCTAGCAGCATCACATCAATCAGGGTCACCAGCTCCCAGAAAAAGCTCTCGCCCAGGTCGACAAACAGGGTGGCGATGCTGTAGATGAAGGCAACGGAGATGGCCAGGGAAATCAGGGTCATCATCCCCGGCTGGCGGTCGCGCAGCTCCCAGGTGGCCATTTGCAGGAAGGGCAGGCCACCATAGAAGAAAATGACCACGGCCAGTACTGGCGTAATCCAGGTACTGCCGGGGAAGGTAGGGGCCGTATATCCCAGCCAGCTTTGCAGCGCCGGGCTGAAGAACAGCACCGGCAGGCTGAGCAGCAGCGACACCCAGAAGCGGTCGCGAAACATTTTCTCGTGTCCGGCGTGGCTGCCATGGCCCTCGTGACCACCGTGTTCTTCGTGCTGTGTATGTTTGTCGTGGTCCATTTGGTGGTCGGTGTGGTCAGTGTGGGATGATTGTTGGGGAGAAACGGCCGTTTCCCCGCCATGATGATGCGTGTGTTGCGTCTGTTCGGTCATTAGGTCTACCTCTCATAAATTGGTGTAAGCTGTCTCCACCACGCTTGGCTGCCTGCGCAGCAGGGGGCGGATGTGGTGACAGTACTGGATGTTGGTAACGACCAGAATGCGGCTGCCCGGATTATTGGCGGCGGCCTGCAGCGCGGCCTGAGAGACTTGCTCAATGTGCGCATGGTAGGCGTGGTGGCCACCCTGTCCAGCCAGGCGGCGCGTCAGACCGTAGAGCATATTGCCCACATCGTGACGCCAGCCCTGGTTGAGGGCATCGGGACCGTTGACGCCGGCCTGCAGCCAGTTGATAGTCTGTCGCAGCCAGCCAATCAGCGCGCCGCGCCAGCCGGTGGCGGCTGCTTTGGGCATTACCTGCTCACCGCCGATGGGTACGACGACGATATCAGTCTGCGCCGCCAGCGGCAGCAAAGCATCTCTGTATTCAGGGGGCAGGGAATGAAACGCTTGCCGCTGCCATTGTGCCATCGAGATGTCCAGGCAAAGCAGGTCAGGATTAATCTCCGCCACCAGCGCCACCAACGATTCCAGATCGTAGGGAATGGGCGCTTCGTGAAACTCTGCCAGGGTACCGAGAACGGCAATCCGGGTCTGCGTGTTGGCTTTCTGTGCGTTATCCGTTGTCATGACTTTATGATAGGCTGCCTGCGCCGTGACCGATACGGCGAAAGCGCGGTGATTGCTCTAGGTGAAATTACGTAATGTTCTTTTTTCATGACTCAAACCCGTGCTGGACCGCCCACAGCACGGCCTCCGTGCGATTGTTCACATCCAGTTTGCCGTAAATATTGCGCAGATGGGCCTCAATGGTGCGCACGCTGAGGAATAGGGTTTGGGCAATGTCTTTGTTTGTCATTCCCTGCGCCAGCAGCGTCAACACGTCTTGTTCACGGTCGGTAAGCGACTCGATCGGGTGCTGCTGGGGAGCGACATTGCCGCGGGCGAGGGCTAACAGCGCCGGCGCAGCCAGAGAAGGCGGCAGCACGATCTCACCACGGGCGGTAGCCAGAAGGCTCCTCGTTAGCTCCGGCACGGTTGCATCTCTGTTGATGACGCCGGTCATACCGGCCTGTAGCAGCGATACAATCTGTGCCAGATCATACGCATCGACCAGATAGAGACGTCCGTAATCGGGCAAGGTCTCCGATAATGTGGCCGTCCATGGCGGCGGCGGATGCGGCAAATCGAAAAGGATGGTTGTGGCTGCCCGGGTGGGAGGCAGGGCGGTCAGATCATCGACATTGGCGGCCGTGCCCCAGACGGAGAGGCCCGGCTGTGCGGCCAGCAGGGCTTCCCAGGCGAGACGAGGCAGGGATGCCGAAGCCAGAATAATGACCTGTGGCGAAGATGGACCAGGACTCATGATGTTCCTTCGGAAACGAGCGTATGTCTATGGGTCAACCAGTGCCAGATAAAATAGACGAGGATAGCGGCGTCCAGCAGATATTCGAACACGGTGAATTGACGGCCGTAATAATCCGTTTCCCAGTAGCTGATGGGGCTGGCAAAACGGTAGGTCCAGTTGAGCGGGAAGAAGAGCAGCGGCCCATCGCTGTGATGGGTAAAAATGTCAATGACTGTATGGAACAACATCCCGACGCTGAACCAGAGCAACGCTCGTGCCCAACGCCACTGCCTGCGCATGCCCCAAAAACCGATGCCCAGCAGGACGGCATTGATCACCAGCGAGTGAAAGAAATTGTGGCCGATAATCCAGACTGGGTCGGTGTAAAATAGCTCGAAGTGCAAATATTCCATAATGCTGCCATCCACCGGTGGCGTGGCAAACCAACGATAGACAATTTCGTAAACGACCGTGAGCACCGTGAAGGGAATGTCCGGCAGCACGGAACCGACGAGCAGCGCCGTTTTGTGGACGGAGTAGGCAGCAGGTTTGGCAACTTTGTGGTGGATAACGGCCGTTAATAAAAAATGGGATGGGGTTTGCATCCTTATCATTCTATCACCGTCTCACCTTATGCTGCAGGGCTATTTTACGTAGTAAATACCCGCCATATGGCCTATATCAGCGATAGAGAAACCATTAAAGTTGTGCCGGCTCCGGCTGCCGACTGGATCTGCAACCGCGCGCCAATCGCTTCGGCCCGCTCCTGAATGCCCAGCAGTCCAAAATGACCGGACGGGGCCATTTCCGCCGGGCTGTCCGGCACGTCGAATCCCTGGCCATCGTCGCGAATGGTCAGGCAAACAGTATCGGCATCATACGCCAGGCTCACCGCCGCCTGCGTTGCCTGGGCATGGCGCGCCACATTGCTGATACCTTCCTGGGCAATACGATACAGGGCCAGCTCCGTGTTTGGTGGGAGGCGTCTGCCGGCCCCTCTGGTTTCAAATGTAATGGGCAAGGAAAGTGCCTTGCTCATATCACGAGCCAGCATTTCCAGCGCGGGCACCAGTCCCAAATCTTCCAGATAAATTGGCCGCAAATCTCGCGTCAAGCGGCGCAGGCCGGCCACCGTTTGCTCCGCCATTCTCTGCATGGTTGTCAATCGTTCTTTGCTGGTTTCATCGGGCGCTGTCATGTGGGCCAACTGGATTTGCTGATTGAGCGCGATCAGCGATTGAATCGTATCATCATGCAGTTCCCGCGCCAGGCGCCGCCGTTCCTCCTCCTGGCCGGTGGTGACTGCGCCCAGATAGCCGCGCAGACTTTGCTGGGCCAACTGTACTTTGTGCGCCATGTGCACCAGTTCAGCCTGCAGCCGCTGGATTTCGTTGATACCACCCACAGGTTCCGTGATCGCCGCAAAATTACCCCACCCTAACTCGGTGGCTTTCTTTTCCAGAGACTGCAGCGGCTGTACAACCTGGCGCACACCAAACCAGAGGCCGATGAGGGCGATGACCAACACGGGAATCAGCACCAGGGGTGCCAGTTCGGTGGTGCGCAGCAGCGGGTCTGTGACGGCCCGCCACGGTTCTTCAATTACCAGCGCCCAGCCAACCGGGGGAATGGGACTGAAGGCAACGACGTGCTCTTCACCGTCGATGGTTAGATAGATGGTGCCGCTTTCATGGCGCAGGGCGTCGGCTACACCGGGATGCTCCGGCACCGGCAAATCGGCCCAGGGGGGCGTACCGGTCTGGTAGAGAATATCGCCGTCCGGGGTGGCCAGGTAAGCAGTAGCCTGGTCGTTGCCGCCAAAGATGTCGGCCAGCGCATGTCGGGCCAGGGCGGCCGGCGAAAAAGCGCCAACGGCAGTGATGTCTCCGGCTGTAGCCGCCACCAGCACCAGTTCCTCACCTTGCACCGGATCGACAAAAGGCGGTAAGAAAACTGCGTCCTGTTCAATAAACGCGCCACGTGTTGTGCGCAGGCGCGCCGGCACGGTGCGGGCCAGCCAGATTTCCGAGCCGTTGGAAGCAGCAACAAGTGTGCCATCGGTGGCAAACAGGGCAATACCCCCTGTAAAATCGGGTAGCAGATAAGCAGCGTCGGCCAGCGCGTGGTCAGGACTATTGGTTCCGTTGGCGGCCTGCAGCGCCACACTGCGAATGGCCGATAGCCGATGATTGATCTGCTCGGTAATGGCCGCCGCCGCCGCGCGCGTGGCTCGTTCGTCCCGCTCGCCCACCATCGTGCGCATGGCGCGCTGGTGCAGGCCCAGGCTGCCAAACGCAATCAGCAGCAGCAGCGCTGTCAGGGGCAGAACTGTGATGATGAAAAGCTGGAGCGGGAGGGAAGGAATGCGTCGCCAGCGCTTGCTGCTCAATCTGCAATCTCCGCCGGAATGAGACCAATGGAGACGGCTTTCATCACCGCCTCCGTGCGGCTGTTGGCGGCCAGCTTATGATACGTTTTTGCCAGATGCCCCTGCACAGTGCGGTCGCTGATGCCTAACTGCATACCAATCGCCTTGTTGGTGAAGCCCTTGCCGGCCAGGGCCAGCACTTCCAGTTCTCGCTCGGTCAGATCCTCGTAAAGGGGCACATCGTTTGCGGTGCGGCTGGCGATGTGGGCCATCAATCGGCTGGTAATCGCGGGATCCAGCGCCGACTTACCTTCGTTTACGTCGCGCACCGCTTGCACAATGCTCAGCGGCGATGCTGTTTTCAGGACATAGCCGTTGGCGCCGGCCTGGAGCACGGCCATAACGTACGGGTCGTCGTCGTAGGCGGTCAGCACCAGCACGCCCACGTCTGCATGGTTGGCGCGCACCCAGCGGGTGACCTCAATGCCGGTGGCCTTTGGCATCTGGATATCCAGTACAGCCACATCCGGCTTGTGCTGGGCAATAAGAGTGCGCGCCATGTCGCCGTCATCGGCTTCGGCGATGACGGTGATGTCGTTTGCCTGTTCCAGGAATTGGCGAATGCCGGCGCGTACGACGGCGTGGTCGTCGGCCAGCAGTACCCGGATGGGCTGATTGGTTTCGGTTGCGGATAATGACTCATTTTCCATAGCTTTCCTCTGCCGCTCTTGGCGCTGCCCGCTGGAATTTTAGCGCTATCTGGTCAGCGGTCTCGTTAAATGTGGCATGCAGACGCGGGTAGGCGAACCAGACAATGCCGATGCCAAAGAGAAGCCCGGAGAGCAGACGCATCCAGGCATTGAATGATCCCAGCGCATCGCCACTATAGAAGGTAGCGGGCAATGCGTGGTTGGTCAAGGTTGCCAGCCAGTCGTTGGTGTAGCGAAAGCCGCCCAGCACGCCGCCCAGCATATCGCTGATGGTATGCGTGATGCCGTCGACGGCCATCGGCAGCAGAAAAAGCAGCAGCCCTTGCCAGGAGAGCGGTCTGAGGCGCCTGCGCAGCGGCCAGTAGACCAGGCCGGCGAGGAACAGGGCCATATACATATAGACCATACGGTCAGACCAGGCGACTTTCCAGCCAACGGCCGTATTGCCCACGAACTGGCGCAGTATCAGAGGATTGTCGCTGGCTGTCCAGGCGGATTGCAGGGTGCTGAGCGGCAGCATCAAGCTGTCACCAAACAGGAAGAAGGAGCGCTGCGGCATCTGGTGGCAGAGCAGCGTATACAGCAGATAAATGGCGTTACCGCCCCAGGCCCAGCCCCATTCCATGAAGAGGGGGGCCAGCCAGGGCAGGCCATTAAAGATAAGCAGCAGTACGGAAACCGCCAGCAGCCAATGGCGGCTGAAGCCATACAGGGCTTTATTGAGAAAGATGGCCGCAGAACGGCCGTTACCGGAGACGTTGGTTGAGGCAGACACAATCAATGATGATGAGCTTGACGAGAGCTGCCGGCAGCAGCATCCTTTACATATTTCTCCGGCGCTTTGTCAAAGGCGGTTTTGCAGCCAGGCGCGCAGAAATAATAGGTTTTCCCTTTGTATTCCGACGTGGCCGCTGCTGTTTTCTCATCTACTTCCATACCGCATACGGGATCAATAGCCATGATTTAGTTCTCCTGCCGCATATCGGGTTGTGGTTGACCAATCCGATATCCAGCTTCTTGTACTGCCTGCGCCAGCGCGTCGAATGGTACGCTTTGTGCAACCAGTGTAACAAACGTTGTTTCTGTCTGTAAATCGACTTCCGCCTCAATGATGCCCGGGACATCTGTCAGGGCGCTTTCGATATGAAACGCGCAGCTGGCACAGTGCATGCCGACTACAGGCAGCGTCATTGATTCGGTCAGGACAGCGTATCCGGCATTTTGCACGGCCGTTACCAGGCCAAACGTGTCCGTTTTGTGGGAGTCGTAAGCCACTGTTACCAGAAAGGATTCCAGATTAACCTGCACGGCCGAAACCCCGGAAACGTGACGCAGCGCCTGTTCCAAATGCGCAGCGTCCAAACGATACTGTGGTGAATTTACTGGAAAAGATAGTTCGGTTTTCATTGTCAACCTTCTTTTTGTGTTCTTCCCTTATTGTCTGGCAAAGCACGAGGATACAACAGCGCCAAATGCGCGGATCGTCATAGGCCATTTGGCTTATGACAAAAAGTTGTTTGTCATGGTTTTGGGGGTGATGGGCTATTTAGCGCTCGTTGTTTTTGTTTCCATTTTCTATGCTTGGAAACGTAATTGATAACCGGAGAGATTTTATGACGCGAACGAAACGACTTATCTGGCCCTTATCCGCGGGTTTGACTGGCTCAAGTCTGTTGGCGCTGCTGTACTTTGGCATTGTGTCCTGGGCAGAGAGCACGCAGCATGCCCTGGAGTTGTTCTGGGAAGATCGCTGGATTGTCATTCCCATCATTTTGGGCTTTGGCGTGCAAGCGGCGCTTTACGTCATTTTAAAGAAGCGTCTCTTTGTCCCCGTGACCCATGCTGGTCCCAGCGGCGCTCTTACCGGCGCCGGCGGCGGGATGTCGACCGTCGCTATGGTAGCTTGCTGCGCTCACCATGTGACGGACGTGCTGCCCATTCTGGGCCTGACGGCGGCGGCGACCTTCCTGGCCGAATATCGCCTGGCTTTTATGCTCCTCGGCCTGGGCACAACAGTGATCGGTATCGTGTATATGATTTTTGTTTTGTTAAAGGAAAGACGAAAAGCGCTGCAAATGACAGCGCCCGTTGTGGAGGCAGTATGAAGCAACTTCTTTTACTCATTGTTGGTGTATTGCTGGTCGCTTTCCTGGCCGCATGTGGGGGGCAGCAGGAAACGGCTCGCTCACTTTCCGATGTACAGGCAGGTGATGATGTGGTCGCAGCCGCAGGGCCAATGGCGTTAGAAACGGTCGTTGACGAACAAGGCGCCGTCAGTGTCGCCGTCACGCCGTTGAACATGAGCGGCGACGCACCTACTCTGGATTTCGAAATAGCCATGAACACCCACTCGGTTGATTTAGGCATGGATTTGGCAACGCTGGCGACATTGACGACGGACGACGGCCGGACGGTGAACGCCATGCTTTGGGATGCGGTCCCCGGCGGGCATCACGTGTCCGGCATTCTTTCTTTTCCGGCGGAAGAGGCGGGAACGGCCGTTATCGCGAATGCCTCCCAGTTGACGCTGACCATTCATGACGTGGATGCCCCTGAACGTATCTTTTCCTGGTCACTGACAAATTAACCCGATATGAAGAAAAACCGCTTACTGATCTTCCTCCTTTCGTTCGCTGCCCTGCTGGTCATGGCCCCTACAGCCTTGGCCCAGCAGGCGGCTGAATCAGGGCGCACGCACATTTTCTTTAGCGCCGGCTGTGCAGACTGCTGGCCCTACACAGAAGATGTGCTTATTCCCGCATTGCAGGCCCAAGGGGCAGCGGGAAATCCCGAAATTCACGATTACACACGACCAGAAGAACGTGAACGGCTTTTGGCTATTGCCGATTCCATTGATTTACCACGTTCCATTGCTGACTCACTCTACGCCTTTGTACCTACTGAGAAAGGCGACCTGGTCATCCTGGGGCACGTGCCGCCATCCCTGATCGAGGCGGCGCTTACCTCGCCAGACTTGCCCCCGCGGTTGGTATTGTGGCAGCCGGAAATGCATGGCGAACCAACAGAATTCCGGCTGTGGGCCTGGGCCGGCGACGTGCAGACGTTTGCCATTGACACGCCATTTGCTGAGGCGCTGCCGCAAGCGTTAACGGCGGCAGGTCCATTGCCCATTGGCTTAGCCAACCTGGGCCAACTGCTGCCGGCAGTCATTACTACTGGGTTAGTGGATTCGGTCAACCCCTGTGCTTTTGCCGTGATTTTGTTACTGCTGGCATTTTTGTTCACGCTGCGCAAGTCCCGCAGCCACATTTTGAAACTGGGTCTCGTTTATGTGGGCATGATTTTCCTCGTTTACTTCGCTATTGGGCTGGGTATCCTGCAGGCGGTTCGTTTTTCTGACAACCCTCACTTTGTAGCCCGTGCCGGGGCCTGGCTGCTTATTGGCCTGGGGGTTATTAACCTCATTGAGTATTTCTTTCCCAACTTTCCTATCAAGCTGCACATGCCCAAGATTGCGGGAGCACGTACCAACGCCCTCATAAAACAGGCAACGCTGCCCACCACAATGGCCGCCGGACTGCTTGTAGGACTATGTACCTTTCCCTGCTCTGGCGGTATCTACGTCTCCATTATTACTTTGTTGAACGCGAAAACGACGCTGGCCTGGGGAGTTGGATACCTGGCTTTGTACAACGTCATGTTTGTCCTGCCTTTGATCATCATCTTGTTTTTGGTGGGCAACCGCATGGCGGCAAAAGCCTGGGCGCGCTGGGAACGAGAGCATGCTTTAAAAATTCGATTGTGGTATGGCGTCGTGATGGTAGCACTTGGCGCGGCCATGCTGCTGTACGTTATTTCCTAAAGGAGTCAACTATGAAAGCAAAAGCCTACCGTAGAAATGCAAATCGACAGAAACCGAAGAACCGACGCTGGATGCCGCTTGTTTTACTGGCGGCTGGTGTCCTGCTTCTAGGAGCGGGATTGGTCGCCTATATTTCTGCGCCGCCAACGGCCAGCGCTTCCCTGAATTATAGTGAGGAAGACGTGGCTCATGAGCAGCCGATTTTGGCCATTCACGAAATGGGTGAAGGGCCGCCGATTCCTTTCTTGCCCCGCAACCAGGCGCAGCCCCAAATTCAGGTGCCCGAAACATCTCACAACTTTGGCGTTATCGGGCCGCAGGACGTGGTGGAGCGGACGTTCATCATTCGCAATACAGGAAATGCCCCGCTGACAATCAGCCGCGCGTATACCACCTGCGGCTGTACAAAAGCTGAAATCTCGGCCACCGTTATTCCCCCCGGACAGGTGGCTACAGTGAAGCTCATCTTTGATGCCGGTTTCCACGACACGGCCGGGCAGACGGTACGCCGTGGTCTGATCATCGAAAACAACGATCCCAGCCAGTCTCAGGCGGAAATCTGGGTGCAGGCAGCGGTACGGTCTAATTAAAGCTTACTGATATCAGGGGGTATTCATGACACGTAAGCATTGGTTATTCATGGCTGTTGGCTGCGGTTTGCCGGTGCTGGCGCTGGCGGCTGTTTATCTCTGGCGCGTGCAGCTGAGCACTCTGCTACTGTTCGGGCTTGTGCTGCTTTGTCCGCTGCTGCACTTGCTGATGCTGCGGGATCACCAAGGCCATACACATCTGCGACAAGGAGAATCTGATGGCTGATCTGGTCACAAAACCTTGTGAACTGGCCGGGCAAGAGGCAGACTCACCGATCCACTTCCGCTTAAGCAAGCTGATCATTTTCGGGTTTGTGTTTGGCTTGCTGGCCCTATTAGGGTGGGGATTGGTGCAAGTGAACAGTAGTCAGGTCGATGCTGGTATGGCGCCGGACTTCACCATCACCAGCTTTGAGGGTGAAACCATTACACTGAGCGACCTGCGCGGGCAAGTGGTGATTATCAACTTCTGGGCGTCTTGGTGTCCGCCCTGCCGTGAGGAAGCGCCCTACCTGGAAGCTACCTGGCGCAAGTATCAGGATCAGGGTGTCGTCTTCATTGGTGTCGATTATGTAGACACGGAGAAGGAAGCGTTGGCCTACATCGAGGAGTTCGGCATTACCTACTTCAACGGCCCGGATCTGGGCACGCGTATCTCTCAGGATTATCGTATGGACGGCGTACCGGAGACTTACTACGTGGCCAAGAATGGCGAACTGCGCGGGGTCAAAATCGGTCCGCTGGCGCCGCCGGAACTGGATGAAAAGATCGAAGAATTACTGGCTGAGCAATTTCCATAGAGGAGTCAATGATGCTTGCTGATATTGGTTTAATGGCCCTGGTGGTAGGATTTATTTTGGCGGTTTACGCCACGGCCGTTTCTGCCTGGGGCGGCTGGCGCCAGGAATGGCGCTGGGTGGAAAGCGCCCGCCGGGCCACGCTGCTAACGGTCCCCTTTTTGACGATTTCTGTTGTGATTGTGACATATTCCCTGTTTGTGATGGATTTCTCACTGGCCTACGTGGTGGATGTGTCCAGCCAGGCGATGTCGCCTTTCTTGAGGTTGACGGCGCTGTGGGGTGGACAGTCCGGTTCGGTACTGTTCTGGGCCTGGTTAATGGCCGGATTCGTTGCTGTTGTGCTCTGGCGCAAGTGGGACCGAGACCGGGACTTGATGCCGTACTTTATTACAGTCGCCATGCTGACAACGACGTTTTTCATTGGCATTGTGGTGTTTATTACCAATCCATTTGCGCGCTTGTGGTACATTCCCGGAACGACTGAGTTGTTGACGGCCGTTTTCCAGCCAACCGGCGCGGTATCTTACATCCCGCAGGATGGCCAGGGACTCAATCCGCTGCTGCGCCATTTTGGTATGATTGGCCATCCGCCCACAACCTACCTGGGATTTACTGGCTTTGTCATTCCCTACGCCTTTGCCATCTCCGCCCTGCTGACCGGTAAATCCCGCAGCGATGAGTGGATTCGCACTAGCCGCCGCTGGACCCTGGTTGCCTGGATCTTTCTTTCCATTGGATTGGTGCTGGGCGGGCGCTGGGCATATGATGTATTGGGGTGGGGTGGCTTCTGGGCCTGGGACCCGGTGGAAAACGCCATGCTTATGCCCTGGCTCACCGGAACTGCTTTCCTGCATTCGGTAATGATGACCGAGAAGCGGGGAATGCTCAAAGTATGGAGTGTTTCCCTCATCATTCTCACCTATTCCCTTTCGCTCTTTGGCACCTTTATTACCCGCACCGGCGTTATCAGCTCTGTCCACTCGTTTAGCAAGTCGGCTTTAGGACCGGTCTTCTTCGTATTCATCGGCATCACCTTCGTTGCCTCGCTGTGGCTGCTGTTTAAGCGGCTGGATACGTTGAAATCGGAGCATGAGCTGGAAAGCTTTCTGTCGCGCGAGTCGGCTTTCGTTTTGCAAAATGTGCTCTTTTTGGCCATTACCTTTGTCGTCTTTCTGGGTACCGTGTTTCCGCTGCTGTCGGAACTGGTAACGGGAACAAAAATCACCGTTGGATCCCCTTACTTTCAAAAAGCAACGGGGCCGCTGTTTGCCGCGCTGGTTCTGCTCATGGGGCTGGCGCCGCTGTTTGCCTGGCGTAAACAGGCCGCCAGCCGCTTGGGGCGGGCGGGGCTGGCGCCGCTGCTTGGCTCTTTCGTATGGGCAGGTGTCTGGGGATATACCCACCGCATGCACCCGGCTTCTTACTTTGCCCTGTGGCTGGTGGCTTTCGTGGTCTTACTCATACTGTTTGAGTTCGTTAAAGGGATCCAGGCACGTATGAAGCGCGGCGAGAATCCGCTGATGGCCCTGGTTCACCTAATGGGGCGCAACCGCCGCCGCTACGGCGGGTACATCATCCACCTGGGCGTGGTGATGATTGGTCTGGGCTTTATCGGCGACGCCTATTTCCAGCAGGAGACGCAGATGGCGCTGTCCCAGGGTGAATCGCTGACGCTGGGCGATTACAGTTTGCGCTTTGACAATCTGGAAATGTATCCCGGCAGTGATGGCCGTGAGGTGCTGGAGGCCACCACTAGTTTGTTTAAAAACGGCGAATTCGTGCGCACGCTGAAGCCGCGCCGCGACTTTTTCGTGGTGCAGCAGCAGCCGATGACGATACCAGCCGTTTATCCTACACCGGCGCAGGATGTCTACGTGCTGCTTGTGGGCTGGGAGGAGATTGGCTTCGGCGCTTCTACCTTCAGGATGTACCTGAATCCCCTGATTAGCTGGACCTGGGCCGGCGGGTTTATTCTCATCCTGGGCACATTGATTGCCGCCTGGCCGGAGGGTCGGAAAAAACGCGTCAATGCGGTTTATCCTCGTAGTTGGCAGCCGCAGCCGGGACTGGGAGGTGACTAAATGAATAAACATAGATTGCTGCTGGCGCTGCTCACAATTGCAGCCACTCTTTACACCGTATCTCTGGTGCGAGCGCAGAATTATCCGACAGACGACGAGGTGAATGCCATCGCCAAAAAACTGTACTGTCCGGTTTGTCCCAACACGCCGCTGGATGTATGCGAGACGCAGGCCTGCGCCGACTGGCGGGCCCAGATTCGGGATCAGCTGGCCGATGGCTGGAGCGAAGAACAGGTAATGGCTTATTTTGTAGAACAGTACGGCGAACGCGTGCTGGCCGAGCCGGAGCGGAGCGGGTTTAACTCGCTGATCTGGATACTGCCGGTTGTGGCGGTGGCTCTCGGGCTGTTTGTGGCCGTGCAGGTGCTGCGCAGCTGGCACAGAGGACGGGAAACAGCGGCGGAGACGGCCGTTCGCCTTACACCTGATGTATCACCAGAAACCCTGGCAAAAATCGAACGTGAATTACGGGAAATAGTGTAGGAAGAAACATATGACGATTGGAACTGCTTTAATCGGTCTGGCGATGCTTGTGTTCGCCGGTATTGTTGTGACGCAGCCGCTGCAAAGCCGGTCACGTCGGCCGCGGCTGGATGCAACCGTTTCCAGCGGCAGAGACTATGAGGCCATGCTTCTGGCGCTGCGCGATTTGGAGCTTGACCACGAGCTGGGGGTTGTCGAGGCAGCAGAATATGCGCAGCTGCGAACACAGCTTATGTCTCAGGCAGCGCAGGCATTGCAGCAAACTGAGCAAACTCAGCGGCGTCTGGATGCGGCTATCGAAACGGCCGTACGCGCGCGCCGACAGCAGAGAAACCCGACCACCGGCTGCCCTGACTGCCGGCAGCCAGTGGCTGTGGATGACAAATTTTGCGCCGCTTGCGGCATCCCCCTGCTGTCTGAGATAAAAACAGGAAACGGATGATGAGACAAATCAGCATATTTATAACCGCACTGGCGCTGACATTCCTGACGGCTGTGCCTTTGATGGCACAGGAAGAAACGTTGCCTACGGGAACGGTGTCCGGGCAGATTACAAATCTGACGCCGGACGGCATCGTGCCTACCAACCTTGATGTGATGCTTCACGCTTGGGACAGCGGCTTTGACGAGAAAGCCATGCAAAATGGTCTGTCGGATGCTGACGGCCGATTCGCGTTTGAGAGTGTCCCGCTGAATCCGGCTTGGGTTTATGCCGTGATGCTTACCTATGACGATGTGCTTTACTTTTCAGAACCAATGCCGCTGCCTGAAGGGGCAACCACCCTGATCATGGATGTGGCCGTTTATGAGAAAACTAGCGCCACGAATGCCGTCCAGGTTGAGCGCCAGCACGTATTCTTCGATACGGCATCCGGCGGCCTGATGGTCGGCGAGATTTACATTCTTTCCAACCTGGGAGATCGTACCATTACCGGCAGCAGTGGAGACGATGCCCCGATCTCCCCCCTGCAATTTTCCCTACCTGAAAATGCGGCCTCGGTGACGTTTGAGGGAGGAGAAAACGGCCGTTTTCTGCGTACGCCGGATGGATTTGTCGATACCGCCCCGCTGCGCCCTGGCGAGGGCAGTGGGCAAGTTGTTGTGCGTTATGTGCTGCCCTATGAAGATGGCATGAGCTACGCGGTGACGCCGTCCTGGCCTACCAAAGTCATTAATTTCCTGGTACCGCAGGGGGTTGGCCTCACGATTTCCGGTGACGGGTTGTTAGACGAGGGCTTACGGGACATGGGTGACGGTCGTCAGGTTGCCGTCTTCAGCCACGAAGAGTTGGCCGCTGGGGACCGCATGGCGCTGACCTTAACGGGCGCACTAGCCCTGCCCGCCAATGTTCCGGCGGCGACAGCAAATGCACCTGCACCCGGGCCAGGGGCAGATAGGAACGTCCTGGCTGCCGGTGCGGCTGTATTGGGTTTAGCCTTAATCGGTGGTGGCTATTGGTGGTATCAGCAATCTGGAAAGGATGCAGATATTAGCGAACAGGCTGCTGCTTTTGATGACCTGGTCCGGCAAATAGCGCAGCTGGATGCTGACTATGATATGGGCGATGTTGAAGAGGCCGTTTATTCGCAGGAACGCGCGCGCTTGCGACAGCAGGCGCAGGGCATGTTGACTTGGGTCGAGGTCGCTTAGGAAACTATGGATACTTATCAGGAAAAAACGCCTGCCAGTCGCGGTATCATCGCTCCGCTGCTGACGCTGCTCAACTTGTTTTTACTCACACTGGCGATTGTGCTCATTCTTTCATCAGAGGACAGTACGCAGTTACAAACAAAAGCCCTTGCCAGCGGCGGCGCTGATGCTCTGAGCGGTCCTGCCCAGCTGGATGTTACACCGGAAGCTCTTCAAGCTGCCTTGCCGGAAGCGTATCAATTGGGTGCCAGTTGGGGTGATTTAGGGCCTCGACTGGTGGCAGCTGGTGCGATTGATCTCGACCGATTTGTCAATCTTTATGAGGAATCGGGACGGCCGTTAACCCCGGCGCAAAAACATATCTTGAGCAAAGATAGCAACGATCCCATTGCCATTGATTTTGAGAATGCGCGCTTTCTGCTGAACTTTTTCTGGGCTGTGGGGCTGGTCAATCAGAATCCGATTCTGACGGAAGGACCCATGATGCAGGCAAGTGATGGCAATATCGGTCGTTTTGCCTCCACTGGCGGGTGGACGCTGGGCAGCTATCCGGCTACCGAGCTGTATGCCAGCACACCGCTGATCATCCTCACGCCTGAGCAGCAGGCGCGCCTGCAGGAAGTGGCGGCAAACGTATACCGGCCTTGCTGCGACAACCACACGGCTTTCTCCGATTGCAATCACGGGATGGCGATGCTGGGTCTGCTGGAACTGCTGGCCAGCCGTGATGCCTCTACGGAGGAAATGTTCGCGGCTGCCAAGGCTGTGAACGGCTTCTGGTTCCCGCAGCAGACATTGGAAACGGCCGTTTTTTTCAAAGCCTCCTTGAATATGGCGTATGACGACGTGGACCCGTGGATGGCGGTAGGCCCAGAGGTGTTTTCCGGCAGCGGTTTCCGACAAGTTCATCAGTGGCTGGCTGATAATGATCTGCTGGCTCAACCACAGGGCGGCGGCAACTCCTGCGGTGTTTAATGAAGGAAGCCTGACACGATGAAGAAAAGATTGATTTCATTACTGCTTGTCGCCATGCTTTTGGCCGGGTTTGCCCTCACCGGGTGTGGAGGAACGGCCGTGAACCACAATCACCCCATGGCACCGATTGAAGAGATGCCGACGAATGTGCAGCGCTCGGCGCGAAAAATTCATGAAGCGTATCAGTTTGCTGTCGCCAACCCGGAGGTCGCTGACGCCGTCCCCTGCTACTGCGGCTGTGCCGGCATGGGCCATACCTCCAGCTACGATTGTTATGTTGCCGGTGTGGATGAAGATGACCTGATGCAGTTTGACGACCATGCTACATACTGCTCCATTTGCATTGACATCACTCAGGACACGATGCGCCTGTTCGATGAAGGGAAAAGCCCAGCAGAAATCTTTACCCAAATCGAAGCAGATTATGCCCGCTTTGGGCCGCCTACTGTAAAACCTGAGACGGAAGGAACATCATGAGAAAAAGGATACTGTTAATTGCGGCAGGTTTGTTGATGAGCGTTTTGTTAAGCGCCTGTAGTGGCCAACCGCAGATTGTGATCAGCGAAACGGCTATACAACTGGGGGATGTGGTGAATGGTGAGATTATCGAACGCGACTTGCGGGTGGAAAATACCGGTGAGGCGGCTTTAATGATTGACGCCGTGACGACGTCATGTGGTTGCACCCAGGCCAGTGTCGAGCCAACCACGATTCCGCCGGGTGGTAGCGGCACACTGCACATTGAATTTGATTCCGGCGCTCACGGACCAGAGCTGACGGGAGAACTGATTCGCCAGGTGTTTGTGGCTTCCAATGACCCACAGCAGCCGGAACTTGTGGTGGAACTGGCGGCCACTATCCTGCCACCCGCAGCGCCGTAAGCCATTTGGCGCTCCTGTTATACGCCGAATGGCGGAGTTTTTTGCCAGCGTTTCTCAATTAAAATGATGGGTACGCTTGGATAGCGAATTCCCTCTCATTTTAGGAGAAGAAAGCTTGTGAAAAGAATAATTGTGGTTGTTTTTCTATTGGCGGCGGCTGGCGTATTGGCGGCTTGTAGTTCGGCTGAAACGGACACTGTTCTCATGACAGAATTCACGTTAACAGCTACGGATATTGCCTATGATGTGAATCGTTTGGAGGCGGTAGCTGGGCAACCTGTGCGAATAACGATGCGTAACGAAGGCGCACTGGAGCACGATTTCAGCATTATGGAGATGCCGCATATGGGCGAAGTGATGGCTGAAGAGGCGGAAGGCGGCATGGCTGGCCATGATATGGGCGATATGGACATGGAGCCGGAAGTTCACATAGCCCCGCCAATGGGTGAGAGCCTGAACGTTGAATTTACGCCATCTACACCCGGCGAATATGAATTCTTTTGTACGGTGGCTGGGCACAAAGAGGCAGGCATGGTAGGTACGCTGATTGTGACAGCGCCCTGAAAACCATAGCTGTGTTTGGTAGATAAATTAAGCAGAAGAGACGGCCGTTAACCGGCCGTCTTGCTGTTTCTCTGCGCAGCAGCCAGTACGGATTCAATCCGCAGGCTTAGCTCTGGGGATACCGCGGTATCGGCGTTGTCAACGAGGGAGAACCAAGTGCGACCGCTATGGCTTTGAGCCACCAGCGTTGCCGGCAGCGCTCCGGCTCCATACACCAGGAAGACCTCCAAATTGCAATCGCAAGAATGGATGTGACGGGTACAGGTGCAGGCTGTACCTGCGCGTGCTGACTGCAAACTAAATGTTGGGGAAACCCGTAGACCTGCTTTCTGTAACAGCTCGGTTACCCGCTGAGTGATGAAGTGACCAGGCTTATCTACAGTCAACAATTGTGTCATTGCCAGAAACCTCCAAACCAGTTGCGCTTTGTATAACTGTACCCAAAGGCGAAGCCGTAAAAAAGCGCCGAACGCCGCACGCTTGCATAGGCCATATGGCTTATCAACCGCTGTGTGAATTGCCTATAACGGCACGGGTGCATCCTGGGTAGAATCGGAACATGATGCTCATTTGTGTGAATTATGTACTGGCCTGATTACAGTCCGCGCAAAAAGAAACCATCCCCCTGGCGTGGAATTGGGGTGGTGATGGTGCTGTTTTTCAGCCTGTTGATGGCCGGGGAATTAAACGGATGGTGGCAGCTGACGTCCACTTCGACGCAACAGGCTGCCATGGCAACAAGGGTATTGGATGAACACGGCTCTCCAGTTATTGTTTTGGAAACGGCCGTCCCGGTAGGACCAACGCGCACGCCACTGCCGGTTGTTGCTACTGCAACAACCGCGCCGGCTTTTCAACTGCCGGATCTGTTTGATGATGAACGGACTCTTGCGCTGTCAGGCTACGTGGGTCAGCCCGTGATCCTCAACTTCTGGGCTAGTTGGTGTGTGCCTTGCCGGGATGAAATGCCGGCCCTGGAACGTGCCTACCAACAGTATCAGGATCAGGGTCTGGTCGTGCTGGGCATAAACCAGCTTTATATCGATGACCTGGAGGCCGCACAGGCATTTGTGCGGGAACTTCAGCTTACTTTTGCCAACGCGGCTGACGAAACCGGCCAGGTGTCGGAACGACGGTACCAGGTCGTGGGTTTGCCAACCAGTGTGTTCATCACGCCGAATGGCGAGATTGCCCATGTGCAGATTGGGCAGATGACGGATACACAAATTGACAATTACAGTCAGCGGCTGGTGACTGGAAGAGATATTACACCATAAAGGGATGTGAATGGATCAAGCAAATATCAATGAACCAGAGGCAAGTAAAACAGATAGTTCACCGGCGGTCACCGCCGCAGCGCCTGCAGAGTCTACTGATACTGACAACAGACAGCCTAAACGGTCACCGGTGCTCCCGGCGCTTTTTTGGCTGCTTATTGGCGGGTTGATTGGGTTTCTAATAGGTCGCCAATCTGTGGCAGCGCCAGTCGTGGAAACGGCCGTCAGTGCGCCGACTGCCATGGCGGTAGATACAGTCCCCGAATCGCTTTTGGACGCTGCAGATTTACCCGGTAGCGAAGCGGCATCCGCTGCCGGCAGCGTGCAGGCAGGGCCGACACCAGCCAGTATTGCTCCGGAAACGTTGCGCACCCTGGGTGATCCCAACGCGCCGGTCACCATCGTGGAATACTCAGATTATCAATGTCCTTTCTGCCTGCGTCACTTTCAGCAAACCATGCCCCAGCTCAAGGCAGAATACATTGATACCGGTCGCGTTTATTACGTGTTTAAGGATTTTCCAATTACCAGCCTGCATCCGGTTGCCCCGCGCATCCATGAAGCCGCACGCTGCGCCGGGGAAATCGGCGGTAGTGACGCCTATTGGCAGGCGCATGACAGCTTTTTCACAAACAATCAGCAGCTGTCGGGTATCCAGCAGCCCGACCTGGATGACCTGCTGGTTGCGTTTCTGGGCGAGGTTGAGCTGGATGAAGCCACGGTTCGCGAGTGTTTGGAAAGCGGCCGTTATACTGAAGCTGTCAATGCTGATCTGGCAGAGGGTCGGCAACTGGGAATTACGGGCACCCCTGCTTTTTTTGTCAACGGGTATCCCGTTCCCGGGGCACAGCCTTATGCAGTCTTCCAGCAAGTTATCGCCCTCGCTGAAGAAGGTCGTCTGGCAGAAGCTTACCAGACACAGCCGGCCGCCAATGATGGCCCGGCTCCCGCAGAACATCCCGTGACAGTGCCGCTCAGTGGCGATGAACCAGCCAAAGGGGCTGCTGATGCGCCGATTATCATTGTGGAATATTCAGATTTCCAGTGCCCTTTCTGTCAGCGCCATTTTCAGCAGACATTGCCGCAGTTGCAATCTTATATAGAAGCCGGGCAGGTTCGCTACATATTCAAAGATTTCCCGATCCTCAATATTCATCCGGAAGCGCAAAAAGCGCATGAGAGCGCCCGATGCGCGTTTGAACTGGGTGGAGATGATGGCTTCTGGGCTATGCATGACCTGCTTTTCGCCAATCAGGACGAATGGGCCGGCAGCGGTAATCACGTAGAGATATTTAAAGCGTTCGCCGTTGATTTGGAACTCCCCCAGAGCGACTTTGATGACTGTCTGGACAGCGATCGCTATGCCGCAGTCGTCAGCGCTCAGGTCGATGAAGGCGTGCAGCTGGGTATCCGGGGGACCCCCTCGTTCTTCATCAACGGTCGACCGTTGGTTGGCGCGCAGCCCTTTTCAACATTCCAACAGATAATCGACACCTTGCTGCTGGACCAGAATTAGCAGACCCGGAGAGAGTCGTTATGCATCAATACCTACGCTTTTTGCTCCTGGTAAGCATACTTTTCGGATTTGCGGCGGCGGCTTCCCCAGCCGTGGCGGCATCCTGCTTCTGGTTGGACGCTGTAGATGGTTACGTGTGCAGAGAAGATACTGAACCTGTGGAACTGGAACAGTTTGGTACGCCGGAGCCGCCTGCGGATACGCTGTTTGGCCGCCGCTGGTACGGCCGTTTAGCCGACAATGCCAATGTCTACAGCCAACCAAGCCGAGTCTCGGCTGTGGTTCGCAATGTCGGCGACGGATACCTCTTTGCCACCGTCAATCGCTGGTTTGATAACGACGCCGGAGAAACATGGTACGAAATCAACTCTGGCGAGTACGTTCAGGAAGGCGACATTCAGTTGGTAGAGCCTTCCGATTTTCAGGGAGTAGAAATCACCCGGCAGCCGGAACGGCCGTTTGGCTGGGTCGTGCAGGATGTTGTTCCCAGTCGTGAGCCGGACGGAGAGCCGGAAGAGAACTTTGCCGAGCTGGCCCGCTTCACGTTTGTCGAGATTTACGACGCTGTTGTAGGGGAAGATGATTGGCTTTGGTACGACATCGGTGACGGTCGCTGGGTGCGCCAGACATATTTCAGTATTGTGGATGTCGACTCGCGGCCGGAAAGGGTTGGCGAAGAAGAATTCTGGACCGAAGTCGATTTGTACGAACAAACTTTTGCCGCCTATGAAGGCGATCGTATGGTCTACGCCACCTTGATATCTTCCGGCCTCAACCGTTGGCCCACACGGGAAGGATTGTTTCAGGTCTGGGATCGCTGGCGCGAATATAAGATGTCCGGCGCTGAAGGCCAGATAGATTATTATTTTCTGGAAGATATACCCTACATCATGTATTTTGATGAACTCATGGGCATTGCCCTGCACGGTACCTACTGGCATGACCGATTTGGCTACAAGCATAGTCACGGCTGTGTCAACATGCCCATTAAAGATGCCGAATGGACGTTTAACTGGTCGGCTGAAGGGCCCAATGAGTTGTGGGTATGGGTACATACGTCCAACCCAATTAGCCATTTATCTGAATGACAGGGAGTAAATACGCAATTATGTCATCCGAATCAAAACCAAAAGTTAGCCGGAAAGAAAAAAGACGCCAGGAGGTGGCCCGTCAAAAGCGGAAACGACTATTGACGCTTGGGCTGCCGGCGAGTCTTATTATCCTGGTCTTTGCCGGGCTGCTACTATATCGTATTTTTGAGCCGGATTTGCCGGGTATGGTAGCCTTTGGCACACAGCCGCGCACGCATGATCCGGAGGCTGAATTTGTCCAAACCGGCTTACCGCCTACCGGTGGTTCCCACAATCCCAACTGGCAAAACTGCGGCATCTACGATACGCCGATAGATGATGGGCTGGCCGTACACTCACTGGAGCACGGCGCTGTCTGGCTGACCTATCATCCTGATCTGGAGCCTGAAAAAATTGCAGACCTGCGCGACCTAGTGGCGGGCCAGAGCTATACGCTGATGAGCCCTTATCCGGATTTGGCGGCCGAAGTGGTCATGTCTGCCTGGAGCCGCCAGCTGGTCATCGAATCATTTCCGGATGAGCGGGTTGCCGATTTTATTGCCCGATATCGTGAACAAGGTCCGGAACCGGGAGCGCCTTGTACAGATGGCATTGGTGTTCCCATTCAATAACGAAAGGGGTTAGGATCCTCGTTATATGCTTCCAGCCAATGGTCAACGAAAAGGGAAAAATCATGCAAGATAATAAGCGGCAGTTAACACCTGATACCACTCTGTACCCGGTACCGGTGGTGCTGATAACCTGTGGGGTAGATGATGGTGCCAATATCTTCAGCCTGAATCGGATTGCCAGTTGTAACGCTGAACCGCCGATGATCAGCATCTCGGTACGGCCGTTGCGCGCCAGCCACACCCTGATTGACCAACTGGGTGAATTCGTGGTCAATATTCCCTGGCCGGATATGGAACTGCTCAGTGATTTTGTCGGCACAACCACCAGCCGCCATACCGACAAATGGCAGGAAACCGGACTAACACGCCGGCCAGCCAGCCTTGTACAACCACCGCTACTGGCAGAATGTCCGGTTAACCTGGAATGCCAGGTGCGGCATACGCTGCGTCTGCCCTCACATAGCATGTTTATTGCTGAAGTCGTGGCGCTTCATGCAGCTGAATCAGTTCTAAACAAACGTGAGGAGATCGATTTTACATTAACTGAAGGGGGAATCTTTTATCGATCTGCCGCAGTCAGGGAAAGGCCGATTGATAAATTTCGGCCTGAGGCATTATTGGAAAAAGTCCGTCAATGGAGGCACCGTTATTAACCGTCGTATTGTTGCCTTCCTGATCACCGCTACTGCTATCTGCGTCGGCTTTGTTGTTTGGCAGATGCTGTTGATACGAGGTTTCGTGCCTCAATCATTTGTTGAAGACAAGTTGCTCACCTGGGGTATTCAGACAGACATCGATAACGCTTTATCCGTGCGGGACTTCACGAATGTGGAGAAACATTCCTTTTTTAGTTCCTCTCTAAACCAAAAGGTGCCTTTTACCATCTATTTGCCTCCCGGTTATGAAACGGAGAATGGTCAACGGTATCCCGTACTTTATTTCCTGCATGGCTCCCAGGGTGACGAATGGCTTTACTGGAACGCGATAAGCAGCACCGTGGAAGAATCAGGGAGTGACGCCGGTGCTTGGTTAAATCAATTGATAATACAACAGATAATCTCTCCCATGATTATTGTTGCTCCTGATGATATGGGTACTTTCTGGATTGATTTGGGGGAAGTGATGGTGACTGAAGAGCTGATCTCCTATATTGACTCGAATTGGCGAACCCTCCCGGATTCCCGAGGGCGGGCCATAGAGGGTTTCTCTATGGGGGCTGATGGTGCCGCGCGATTCACGGCGCTTAACCCTGATTTGTTTTGTTCCGTTGTCGTCATGGCTGGAAACCATATTGATGAACTGCTGCTTGTGTGGAATAGCAATCGAGATCAGATCTTAGCCAACAGATTGAGATTACGGCTTGTAGTGGGTGAGGATGATATAGATTCTGCGACTGACATGAAAAGGTTTCATACTGAATTGAATACAGCCGGCATACAAAGCGATCTGAAAGTGATACCAGGCGTTAGTCATAATTTAGGGGCTGTGTACGATCAAGACGGAATAAAAAATTTGCAATTTCACACCAGCTGTTTTAGCGAATGAGGCGTTTGTATTTGGCTCTTCTGTAAGGTGCATCCTGGTAACAAGACATCTTTGATGTCGTACCAAATGGAAACTCAAATGCTTCCTGGAAACAGTTCTTTGCGCTGGAAGGATTCCTTATATTGCGCATAAATGGGGTTAATATGCGACAACGCCGATTCTTACTGCGGGCGTTCACCTTGATGACAACAGGATTTCTGATCATGTGGTCTCTGCCCACTATCCTGAAAGCGATCCCCAGCCGCTATGTAGCCCGCCTGCCGGAGCCAATGCAGGTGCTTGGTGAGCGGGGTGAAGGTGTCCCCGTTTTACCGACCGCAGCGACACCGGTAAATACTGCGCTGCTGCTGGCGGAATCAGCCATGCAGACGCCTGCCAGCGCAATGTCTTATCCCGAACCACCGACACCGACGCCATTTGCTGCAGATCCATTATCGGGAGAGGCGGCAAGCCTCCCCACGGCTGTGCCCACCAACACCCCGCTGCCGTCTCCCTCGCCCATCCCGCTGCCTGCCGCCGCGCGACTGGACGGTTTTCGGCACCAGTTTCAAACCTGGAATAACTGCGGTCCGGCTACTACGGCCATGGCCCTGAGCTATTTTGGTCTCAACCTGGATCAGGCAGAAACGGCCGTCTACCTCAAGCCCAGCCCTGAAGACCGCAACGTCAGCCCCTATGAAATCAGCCGTTACGTTAACGAACAGACACCCTATGGGGCTCTGGAGCGCACGAACGGTACATTAGCAATGATCAAGCGACTGGTTGCCGGCGGATTCCCGGTCATGATTGAACTGGGCATTGAACCGCCGGGAGAATATCGCTGGTTAGGTTGGTACGGTCATTACCTGCTGGTGGTAGCTTATGACGATACTCAGAAACAGTTCTGGGTGTATGATTCCTGGTTCGGCACCAGTGACAGACCAATGGAAAATGCGACGGTTGACGGCCGTATTCTGACTTATGCAGATGCCGACAACCAGTGGCGACAGTTCAATCGCAATTACATTGTTTTTTACCGCCCTGAGCAGCAGGCAGAACTCGTTGACATGATTGGCGACGAGATGAATGATTCGGTCATGTGGCAGCATTCGCTTGCCCAGGCCCGGGCCGAACTGGGGCGGGAGCCGGAAGATGCATTTCTGTGGTTTAATCTAGGTACGAGCTATGTTCAGTTGGGCCAGTATGAACATGCCGCTGCCGCGTTCGACCAGGCACGGGCTATCGGATTGCCCTGGCGTATGTTGTGGTATCAGTTTGGACTCTACGAAGCCTATTATCAGGTTGGTCGGCATGAAGATGTATTGCTGTTGGCTGATGTAACCCTGAAAGACCGCCCTTATTTCGAAGAATCTTTCTACTATCGCGGATTGGCACAGGAAGCATTGGGCGATGTAGTCGCCGCCACAAACAGCTTCCAAAGAGCAGCTGATTTCAACCCCGGTTTCCAACCCGCCGTGGAGGCATTGGCCCGGCTGCGTGATTAAGAAAAACCCTTCAGGAGTACAATCATGAAAAAGCCTTTAAGTAAGCAGTGGAAGTATGCCATCTTGCTCGTTGCCCTGGCGCAAATCGTCATCGTCATCGGGCTGTTGGCGCTGCCGCCTTTGGTGCGGGCGCTGCCCGGCGAATTGCGCGTGCGCCTGGCACAGGTGCCGCTGGGTGATGTACTGCTAGATGTCGGGGTCACTCCCATGCCGACAGCACTGCCTGTCCCGGTGAATGCGGTCGGGCAAACACGGATCACAATACCGGCGCTGGCAACAGCAGCGATTATTCCGGAAGAAACGGCCGTTCCCACCAGGCCGATGGTCACCGCCGATGCCGAAAAAACGGATGCGCTGGCAACATCGGCTGCAGCGACGCTCACGGAGACCCCGTTACCCACCAGCACACCAACGGCCGTTCCCCTGCCCAGACAGGTGCGCATTGAAGGGGTGGACATCATCGCCCAGGGTTTCAACAATTGCGGCCCGGCAAACTTGACTATCAACCTCAACTTCTACGGAAATCCGACCACGCAAGCGGAGGCGGCTGCGTTTCTCAAACCCAACCGGGAAGATCGCAATGTCAGCCCTTGGCAGATGGTGGATTACGTTAATGAACGCACTGATCTGCGTGCTTTCATCGCCAGCGGCGGTGACCTGAACCTGCTGAAACGTTTGTTAGCGGCCGGTTTCCCGGTGGTGATTGAGAAAGGGTACGAACTGCCGCGCGAAGGGTGGCTGGGTCACTACCTCACGATTTTCGGCTACGACGACGATACACGTGAGATGGTGAGCATGGACACCAATTTAGGTCCCTGGGATGGCAGCGGCCGCTACGACTCCTATGAAGACATCGAGAAATATTGGCAGCAATTTAATTACACCTTCTTCGTCGTTTATCCACCGGAAAAGGAGCAGCAAGTCTACGACATCCTGGGCCTCGAGATGCTCGATACGGCAACGATGTGGCAGCGTGCGGCAGAAAAGACGCAGGCCGAAATTGACGCCGATCCGGAGAACGCCTTTGCCTGGTTTAACCTGGGCAGCAGCCTGACACGCCTGGGTGAATTGACGGGCGAGGGATCTTTCTATGAAAATGGCGCGGCCGCATTTGACCAGGCCTTTATTCTGGGGCTGCCGCCGCGAATTCTCTGGTACCAATTTCGGCCGTATATTGCCTACATGCGCACAGACCGTTATCAGGAGATGATCGATTTGGCCGACGCCGTCCTGGAAACACAGGGCGGGCGTAACGTTGAAGAAACGTACCTTTACAAAGGCCATGCGCTTGCATTTTTGGGAGAAGGACCAGCTGCAGTGACCGCATATGAACAAGCGATACGCCTGAATGAGAATTTTTATCCGGCGCAGTGGGCGCTGGACTCGATAACCGGTGGTGGTTGATACAGGATCAACTACCAGGCTTGCAAAAATGCGTGACGAAAAAGACCTGTTTACTATTCGTTTTGATTTGGTTGGTGTTGCTATCAGCATGAGAGAGCAGTGGTAACAGTGATATCGGGCGTGGCCTCGGTGCATGCTATTCCCAGGGGTAGGGTGTCAGCGGCTGAATGCCGTAGTACAGTTCGACCACACGCCGGAAAATAGGCGCGGCTACCTCTGAACCTTCGCCGGCATTTTCCATTAAGACGACGATGGCAATCTCTGGCTCCGTAACCAGCACGCCGTCGGGGCGGGTATAAGGCATGGCCGGCGCGTAACCAGCAAACCAGGCGTGCGGTTCCCCGCCAGTTTCGCTGGTGCCTGTTTTGCCGGCGACGGGAATAGCAAGTTGGTCCAGGGGCTCTACGGCCGTTCCCAAGATCTCATTATTTGCGACTCCCCACATTCCCTGGCGAATAGATTCCAGGTTTTCAGAACTCAATGGCAGCGCACCGACAGGTTCCACCGACTGTACAGTAACGGGAACGCCATCGCCGCCAATAAAGTCTACAAGTGTCGGCGGCAGCAGCGTACCGTCATTGGCGATGGCCGCCATAACCTGGGCCAATTGCAATGGTGTCACCAGTACAAATCCCTGACCAATGCCCATGTTAACTGCGTCGCCTGCTTCCCAGAGCGTGCCTTGAACACTTAATTTGTACTCAGGATCAGGGACAAGCCCTGCTGCTTCCTGTAAGGCGTCAATGCCCGCAGGCGTGCCAAAGCCAAACAGACGCGCCATTTGCGGCAGAAGGAGCGGATCTGCTTCGTTAAGCTGATAAGCGACCTCGTAAAAACAGGTGTTACATGAAGCCATCAGCGCTTCAACCAACGTTAGCGTGCCGTGTCCACCTTCCTGCCAATCATATTTGGTGAAACCCAATCCTAACCTGTCCCAGGAGCCGGTGCTGGTATATTCACTCTCCGGTGTGTAGAGACCACTGTTTAAGGCGGCGGCCATCGTCACGATTTTAAATGTTGAACCGGGCGGGTATTGGTTTTGGACAGCCCGGTTGAGTAACGGCCGTTGTGGATCGTTGAGAGCCTCGTTTAGACCGGCGACGGCATGGAGTCGCAGTGGATCAAAAATAGCAGGATCGTATGTGGGGAAGCTGGTCATTGCCCGCACTTGGCCTGTGGCCACGTCCAGCACAATGACAGCTCCGGCCGAGCCTTCAGGATGGGTGGTTACGGCCGTTGCCAATGCTTCGGCCACAGCCTGTTGCAGTTCAAGATCAATTGTGGTGTAGACAGACTGCGCCGTACTCTCCGGAATAACAGTCACTCGGTTGCCTGCATCATCCTCAATTACCAGCACGTTGCCAACCCCGCTGAGATACCGTTCACCCCACGCCTCCAGGCCGGTCAGCCCAACCTGTTCATCTCCCAGGTATCCTTCTGCCTGATAACGCTCAAGTTGTCCGGCCGGAATAAAGCCGGTATAGCCTATAATGTGGGCTGCCGCGCTGCCTGCCGGATAAAGACGGGCTGAACGCTCTTGAATAGTTAACCCGGCGCCAACGTGAGGCTGAAGCTGGTCGCTGTGGGTGTCCAGCACGTCACCGGTGATATCGGCGACAGGCCAATTCTGGTCAGGAGCAGCATCCTCGTAGAGAGCTTTTATTTCTCCTGACGTCTGCTCCAGAAGGGGCGCAAGAGCCGCCAGCAGGCCCTCTTCATTGGCGATTTGGCCGGGGATTACGCCAAGTGTTGCTACGGTACCCTGATGGGCAAGTAAACGACCGTTCATATCGTAGATTTCCGCTCGCGGAATGCGCTCTCCTGGAACCAGGCGTAGCAGTTGTCCCGGCTGCAATTCTGGCAAAAGCAATCCCTCATGCCAGACGACCCCCCAACGTTCCTGGTTTTTGACCAGCTGTACCTGGTGTTCGCGGATGATCTCGCCGGCAACGGCCGTTTGCCAGACAACGCGTACACTCAGTTCGGCTTGGGTCTCATCTCTGGCGACCGCCAGCAGCTCAGCCTGCACATCTTCCACTGCGGCTGCTGTCATAGCCTCTTCGTAAAAAGTGACAAATGATTGGCTGTCAATACGTGCCTGGCTTTCCGGTGACAGCGCTGCATACATTTGGCCGTAGTCCTGCGCTGCCCAGGCACGATAGTAAGCCAGGGCTGTTGCAGCAACAGGAGCAGTTTCATTTGCCGCTTCTGGCGTGGGGGAAGAAATCGGAAGCGTTGCAGTGGGTGTCGACATCACAGTCAAGGTAGGTGCCGGCTCAAGCGACGGGGTCGGCGGCGCGCTGCGGCGACATGCGCCTGCCAGAAACAGCAACAGCAGCAAGAGGAAAACGTGCTCCCATCGATTTGGTAAAGAATACATAAACAAACCTTTCTTTGTGGTAGCGTCACTATGCCCCAGTCAGGATAGCATGGCTTAAACTAGGAGCATAGAGCCAAATAGCCTGTGATCATCCGTTCAAATAATCTGAAACAAATTATCCAAACCAACAAACAAGCTATTTGGCGGGGTAGGGGGCGTGTAAACGGCGTATGTCGTAACCAGACAGGATTCTGTAGAATCACTATAGTGCTCCCTGGCGCTAATTCCAAAGAATGAATTAAGACCCATTAGCATGGGTACAAACGACAAGCAACTCAATTTATTAGTAGCTGCCTATGGTTAAAAATGTTTATTTGCGTCATTTGTTTGTGGCCGTACTTGCCCTCTTGTTGGCGCTTCCGTTCTGGTACGGCCGTTTAGATTGGGATCCCGAAATGCGCTTGTGGCGCGCCATCGCTGACAGCAGCTTTCTACTATTCATATTCACATTGGCAGTAGGGCCACTCGTTAAACACTGGTCGGCGGCGAGCCGTCTAATTCCCTGGCGGCGTGAGACCGGTATTTGGTTCGGATTGATGGCTGTTTTACACGCCTTTCTCGTCTGGCAAGGTTGGGCGCGTTGGGATATCTGGCGATTTTTGGGTTATGAATTTGTTCCTGAACTGGGCCGGGTGGTTCGCCTTGAACCGGGATTTGGGCTGTCTAACCTGGTTGGCCTGGTGGCGCTCATCTTGACCCTGGCGCTGGTCGCGACCTCTTCTTCGTGGGCAGTCAATCGATTGGGGGCGTCTGCATGGAAGTGGTTGCATTACAGTTCCTACGCTATCTTTTACCTGGTTGTGTTACACGCTGTATACTTCCTTTTCATCCACTATACGCCATCCTTTCACCGTCGTGTTCCGGAAGATCCCAACTGGTTTCGCTATCCGTTTCTTATACTTTCCCTGATGGTGCCTGCTTTGCAGACATCGGCGTTTATCAAAACTGTCCGAAAACGACAGGCGGCCACGCAACCCCAGGTGGCTTCAGCCCGAAGACGCAAAAAGGTCCGTGTATAGTCCAGATATAGTGACCCTCATAGATAGATGATGAGTTGGATTTGATCTTTAATCTGTAGGAGGAAAAATGGCAAGAAAAAAAACAAAACGTGCTCGACAGCAGGCAGAGCGACAAAAAGGTCGGCACCGCACCCGCTTATTGTGGGGCGGAGTGGCCACGGCCGTTTTGTTGGTCGTTGCGGCGTTTGTTGCACTGCGGCAGCCGGATACCGGCGGCGGCGAAACGGCCGATGACCTGCGCATCGCACCAGAGGTGGGCGCTCGGGCCCCAGATTTTGAACTGGTCACCCACGGGGGCGAGTCGGTCAGCCTCAGCGATTTTCGCGGCCAACCGGTGGCCGTCATGTTCATGCACACCTGGTGACCGGCTTGTAACGCAAGCGCACCGGCGGTGCGCTCCGCTTACGAAACATATCAGGATGATGGATTTGTCGTTCTTTCTGTAAGTATCCAGGAAAATGACGGAGCAGTAGCCGATTTCATCGCTCGCTACGGATTGACATATCCGTTTCTGATGGACCGCGACGGCCAGATTAGCCGCGATTATCGTGTTGTTGCTACCCCCACAACCTATTTTATAGGACCGGACGGTGTGGTCATCGACGTGCTGCCCGGCGTTGTCAGAGAAGGGTGGTTGGAACAAAATATTACCGCCGTTGAAAGTGGGTAATCCAGATAGGGCGCATCCAAAATACGCACCCTCATCTGCTTAAACGGGGAAGAGCGCGGCAAACACATCGGCCCAGATGGCCAGGGCCAGCAGCCACCCGCCGATCACAATCAGGACGCCACCACTCCAGCGCTTGACAGCGTGGGTGCTCTGCTTGAGATTGGCGACGACCTGTTCCTGTGCAAAGCTAACGGCCGTTGCCAGGGCAAACAACACCAGTGTCATTGTTAGGGCGGCGGCAGCAAAGGCTGTAAAAGCGGCTGTGTTACCACCGGTAGTTAGGGCGTGCCCGGCCAGGCCGGCCAGAATGGGTCCCGTTCAGCCAAAGCCAGCCAGAATATAACCAAATCCGTACAGGGCCACGCCGACCGTGGAGCGTTCACGGCGCAGGCGAGCCTGGGCGCGCCAAAGCGGCTGTAATATCCTATTTAACCCGGTGATCGTGAGGGATTTTCCTTGTGCCTGCCACAAGCCAAAGACAATTAGAACGACGCCGACGACGGCGCGCAGAATACGTCCGGCTCTGCTGGTGAAGGTAACGCGGGCAAAAAGGGGCGCGGCGCCAAGTGTCAGCGCTGCGCCGCTCAATAGTAGAAACAGGGCTGCGCCGGCGGCAAAAATGGCGGCAAAACGAACGAGTCGGCTGGGAGAACGCCCGTTTTCATCCCCCGCCTCCCGCGCCAGCAGCGTCATCAGCAGCGGAAAGGAACAGGGGGAGAATAATGACGCAATGCCGGCCAGCGCCGCCAAAATTAACAGGGAGATGCCCGTTTCCGCCGGTAAGTTGAACCGAGGATACAGAACGTAGCCGCCATATCCAATAGCGACCAGCAGGATCAGACCGGTCACCAACAAGGCGTATTGAATGCGTCTGTTTTTTGTGTTCGTCACGCTTTTCTTGCTTCTTGCTGCTGGCTAACACAATGGTGATCACCATAGGAACAGATAACACAACAGTCGCCGGGCAACGGCCGTAATCTGGCGCCACAACTGGCACACGTATGAAACGCCAGTCAATAATCCAGGGGGATCTCTAGCTCAACAACATGATTACATTCCGGGCAGGTCAAGTTGGTGCGGGTAACAATTTGGTCAGTCATGGTTGTATCCTCATCGAGATGTGATTTGGCTACCTTATTCAGGCAGAGTGAAATAAGGATACACTTTCCAGTTGCTGGAATGTCAAGCCGCGTGGGGCCTGGCCTGCTCTCTGACGAGATGGCAAACACAGTTTTTGCCATCAATGTCATCCGTAGGGAACGTTTCGCCAAGGCGGCGTAGATTGCGCAGTTCCATCTCCATGCGCTGTAATTCGACAATGCGCTGGCTGATTTCGTTTGCCTTCTCTTCCAACAGATCCAGCACGACCCGGCACGGCGCAATTTGCCGCTCACGTAAATCCAGGATCTCTTGAATATCGTCCAGCGAGAAATCAAGACGACGCGCACCGGCCACAAGTCTGGCCCGTTCTACGTCTGATGCATCATAGTCGCGGTAGCCGTTTTCCCGCCGCCTGGGAGGCGGCAGCAAACCGATCTTTTCATAATAGCGAATCGTTTTGGCGGGCAGGTTTGTTTGCTGGGAAAATTCTTTTATTTGCATAGGATCATCTCTTTACCTGTTTATGATATACCTTCCAGTTACTGAAAGGTCAAGGGACTGTTTTTTTAGGGGGATGCCGTTATGGTGTGGTAGATACCAAAGGATGCAGACGGATTATGAACAAGCAGACAATTTCTCTGGGACTCAAAGAAAACTGGCGCCAGTTTACGCTGCTGATTGTCATTAATGCCTTTGTTGGCGCTATGGTGGGGTTGGAGCGCACCGTTATGCCGCTTATTGCCGAAGCTGATTTTGGGCTGGTTTCGCGCACGGCCGTGCTTTCTTTCATCGCCACGTTTGGCATCATTAAAGCCATCTCTAACCTGTTCGCCGGCGGCCTGGGCGATCGCTGGGGGCGCAAGCGCATTCTCATCGCCGGCTGGCTGGTGGGTCTGCCGGTACCGCTGCTGATTATCTTCGCCCCCAGCTGGGGTTGGATCGTTTTTGCCAATGTGCTGCTGGGCGTGAATCAGGGGTTGTGCTGGTCGACGACGGTGATAATGAAGATTGACCTGGTCGGCCCCCAACAGCGCGGGCTGGCGATGGGGCTAAATGAATTCGCAGGGTATCTGGCGGTATCCCTGGCGGCATTGAGCAGCGGGTATCTGGCGGCCGCCTACGGGCTGCGGCCGGCGCCCTTCCTGCCCGGCCTGACGCTGGCGGCACTGGGGCTGCTGTTTTCCATCTTCATTGTGCGCGAAACGCGGCCGTTCACCGACCTGGAGGCGCAGCTTGGCGATGCGGAGAAACCGGAGGGCGATACCCCCTCTTTTGCCCAAGTTTTGCTGTTGACCAGCTGGAAGAACAAAACGCTCTTTTCAGTCAGCCAGGCAGGTATGGTCAACAACCTGAATGACGGCATGGTGTGGGGGTTGCTGCCGCTGTTTCTGGCCGGGTTTGGCCTATCGGTGGCGCAAATCGGGCTGCTGGCGGCGGCGTATCCGGGGGTGTGGGGCGTGAGCCAACTCTTCACCGGGGCGTTGAGCGACCGGATTGGGCGCAAGGGCCTGATTGCCGGCGGAATGTGGGTACAAGCGGTGGGCATCGGGTTGCTGGTGTGGGGACAGAGCTTTTCCTGGTGGTTAACGGCCGTTGCCCTGCTAGGCTTAGGAACGGGCATGGTGTATCCGACGCTGCTAGCAGCCATTTCCGATGTGGCCCATCCCACGTGGCGTGGTTCGGCGGTGGGCGTCTACCGGCTGTGGCGGGACGGGGGTTACGCGGTGGGGGCGCTGGCGTCCGGCTTCCTGGCCGATTTGCTGGGGATGGGGGCAGCCATTGTCGCCATTGGTGCCCTTACTTTTCTGTCGGGCGTGGTGGTAACGGCCGTTATGCGGGAAACGCTTCCAGGAGCCGACAGAAAAAAAGCGATGGTGTCAAAGATGGTAAACGACCGTGAGGATTTACGCTGACTTCCTGTTTCAAAGAACAAAACGGCCGTTCTCGCGTGAGAACGGCCGTTTTTAAGAGGAGGAAAAAGAAAAGGGTTTACAGCTTTACCCGCTTCAACCGCAGCGAATTGCTCACCACGCTGATGCTGGAGAAGGCCATCGCTCCTGCCGCCAGAATTGGGCTGAGCTGGCGCAGAAAGTCGGGCGCCCACTCAAATGGCGCTAAGACGCCGGCAGCGATGGGGATCAGGGCCGTATTATAAGCAAAGGCCCAGAACAGGTTCTCCTTGATGTTGCGCATGGTCGCTTTCGACAAATGAATCGCCTGTGGCACACTGCGCAGATCACCGCGCATCAGCGTCACGTCGGCCGCTTCCATGGCCACGTCCGTGCCGGTGCCAATCGCCAGACCGACGTCGGCCTGTGCCAGGGCCGGCGCGTCGTTAATGCCATCGCCAACCATGCCGACAAAGTAGCCTTCTTCCTGGAGCTGGGCCACATAGCTGGCCTTGTCGCCGGGCAGTACCTCGGCAAAGACGCGGTCAATGCCCACCTCACGGGCGATGGCTTGCGCCGTGGCGTCGTTGTCGCCGGTCATCATCACGACCGTCAATCCTTGCGCGTGCATTTGCTGCACGGCCGTTTTAGACCCTTCTTTGATAGTGTCAGCAACACCGATAATGGCTGTTGCCTGCCCATCCACCGCCAGCCACATCGCAGTCTTGGCTTCGTTTTGCAGCTGTTCCGCTTTGGCTCCCAGGCCATTCAGCATGACTTCTTCCCGCTCCATCAAGCGCCGGTTGCCGATCAGGACGCGACGGCCGTTTACCGTAGCGGCAATGCCATGCCCGGCGATGCCTTCAAACGCCTGTGGTTCATCCAAAAGCAGTTCGCGCTCCCGCGCGGCGCGCACGATCGCTTCGCCCAGGGGATGTTCCGATCCCCGTTCGGCGCTGGCGGCCAGGGCCAGCCAATAATCGGCGGCCGGTAGTCGGTGATCGGTAAGCAGTCCTTCGGAAACGGTCGTTTGCCCGCCGTTTACTGAATACTGGTCACCGATAACTGCCAACTGCTCACTCACGATCACGTCTGTCACGGCCGGTTCGCCGCGGGTAATCGTGCCGGTTTTGTCCAGGACGATGGCGGTGAGCTTGTGGGCCTGCTCCAGCGCAGTGCTGTTTTTGAACAGCACACCCGCTTCGGCCCCTTTGCCCACGCCCACCATAATGGATGTCGGCGTTGCCAGGCCCATGGCGCAGGGGCAGGCGATGACGAGAACGGCTGTCAGCCGCAGCATCGCCGCCACCAGGTCACCGGTTGCCAGGTACCAGATGGCGAACGTAGCAAACGCCAGCACGATGACGGCCGGGACAAAGTAAGCAGAAACCCGGTCTACTACCTTTTGAATAGGGGCCTTGCTGCCCTGTGCCTGCTCAACCAGGCGGATAATCTGCGCCAGCGCTGTTTCCTTGCCAACTTTGGTGGCTTCAAACTTCAGCAAACCCTGTTTGTTAATGGTGGCCCCGATCACCTCGTCGCCCACACTCTTGTCCACGGGCAAACTTTCGCCGGTGATCATGCTCTCATCAACGGCCGAATGCCCTTCAATGATCACGCCATCTACCGGCACCTTTTCGCCGGGGCGCACAAGAACAACATCCCCGGACACAACTTCGGCAATGGGGATGTCAACTTCCTGCCCGTTCCGCACGATGCGGGCCGTTTTTGCCTGTAGGCCCATCAATTTCTTGATCGCTTCGCTGGTCTGACCCTTGGCGCGCACTTCCAGCAGCTTGCCCAGCACGATGAGAGTGATGATGGCTGCGGCCGTTTCGTAATAAACGTGCGTGCCAAACATGTCATTGCTGAGCGTGGTGGCGATGAGGACCAGCGTGCTGTAACCGTAAGCAACGGTTGTGCCCATGGCCACCAGCACGTCCATATTGGCGCTCCGGTTGCGCAGCGCTTTGTAGGCTCCTGTGTAATAATCCCAGCCGACCCAAAACTGCACCGGGGTAGCCAGGATCAGGAATACCCAGTTGACCCACGGTTCGTGGGACCACATCCCTAAAAGACCAAAGTCGCGCAGCATGGTCCATATGACCAGCGGCACGGTAAAAATGGCGCCAATAATGAAGCGTTGCCACTGATGCCGGACTTCAGCCTGGCGGGCGGCGGCTTCGGCGTCTTCGAGATCGTCATCAGCTTCGGTGATGACCACATCGTAACCGGCTTTGCGCACAGCAGCGATCAGCCCATCCCGGTCAGTGGCGCCGGGGACATAGGTAACCGCGGCGCGTTCATTCGCGAAGTTAACGACTGCGGTTAGGACACCATCTACTTTTTGCAGGCTGCGCTCAATGGTGTTGGCGCAGTTGGCGCAGGTCATGCCTACCAACGGCAGTTCCAATGTTGCCGTGGGGATTTCATAACCGGCTTTTTTGACCCGTTTGACGACATCTTCAGCCACGGTCTGCGCCTGCGCCATGTCGGGATCAAAGGTGATCGTTACCTTTTCACTGGCGAAATTAACCACGGCATCGGTCACGCCCTGAGCCTTTTTGGAATTGCGCTCCACGGAAGCAACGCAGTTGGCGCAGGTCATACCGATGACGGGAAAGGTAAGTTGTTTTTGTGTTAACATCGAATTCTCCATGATGCCAGGGGAGGCCTACCCGCCAAGAGTGGGCCTCTCTGGATCAACTGATTTGAATTAGCCCTTCAGGGGGATAATTAATTTCCTGCAGGGTGGCCTGGATTTGGTCCCAGGTGGCCGGAGCTTCCCAGGTGACGGTGACTTGCTTGCTCTCCTGGCTAGCCGTCACGTTATTTACGCCGGGCAGTTCACCCACTTCCATTTCGATGGTGTGGGTGCAATGGCCGCAGCTAATGTTAGGGACAGTAAATGTTTTGCTGTTCATCAGGTCGAATCTCCTTTGAGTCGATAGATTAAATTTATGGGACAGGGCGAAGACGGCCGTTACATCCCGCAGCACTCGCTCTCGTTCACAGGCGTCGGCATGGCGTACGGCCGTTGCCAGACAGGTGTGCAGATGATGGTCCAGCAGAAGGAGGCAGACCTTAGCAAGGGCCGCTTGTACCGCCTGAATTTGCTGCATCACATCGAGGCAGGCGGCATCAGCCTGCACCATCCGCTCAATGCCTTTCATATGGCCGGCTGTGCTCGACAGCCGTTGCCTGACTGCTGTTCGTACCGTTTCGTCCATTTCTTTTACCCATCCCCCCTGGGGGGGGGTATGTGAGTATTGTATAAAGGAAGCGGGAGGTCGTAAATCCGTGATTTCGCCTAAATCAATACGCCATTTGGCCTATGGGGAAGGATCTGCGCCGAGAAGGGGGGAGAGTTTGGTTTCGATATAAGACACACGCAGGGGGCCGCCGGGCACAATGGTCTGGATCACGCCGCGGCGGTCGATGAAAAATGTGGTAGGCAACGATTGCAGCTGATACGCCCGTGTCACGATGCCGTCATGGTCCAGCAAAATGGGGAATTCAAACGCGTATTCAGCGGCGAATTCCCTGGCGGCCGCTTCACTGTCCTGCACGGTGCTGTTGACGGCCAGCACGACCAGGCCATCTTCTTTATACCTCTGATACACTTCATTGAGTGCCGGCATCTCTTCCCGGCACGGCGGGCACCAGGAGGTCCACAGATTGAGGATGATTACCTGACCGCGCAGATCGGACAGCGTGACTGTTTCATTGTCGAGCGTGGGCAGGGTGAAATCCGGCGCCGGCGCTCCTTCGCGGGGAGCCGCCAGAAATGATTGTACGTAGCGCGAGATAGGTGTGTCTGTTAATCCCAGTCCCAGACCGCCCAGACCAAGAATGACCAGCAGCAGTAACTTCAGGCGCGAGGTCGGGTATGAATGGTCAGGCATCGGAAACGGCCGTTCCGCCAAACGCCTGCCCGCTCAAATAACTAATGTAGGCCGGCACCAGCGGCAGCACACAGGGCGACAGGAACGACAACAGTCCGGCCACGATAGCGATGAAGTAGGTGGGTGCGGCGCCCCCGAAGGGCAAGTCCAGATAAAAACCGTTTTGCTGCGCCCAGATGGCGATCGTGGTCATGCGGTTGGTAACCAGCAGCAGGCCAATGGCAATGAGGAAAATGCCGCTGGCTATCTGGATGTGGCGCAGGTACGGCCGTAATTTCTTCACCGCCTGCACTGCCCGGTTCATACCCAGACCAATTAGCAAAAAGGGGATGCCCAGCCCCAGCGCATAGCCGCTGGAGAGCAGCATCGCCTGCCCGGAGGTTTCCTGCGCAAAGCCCAATGTGAGGATTGCGCCCAGCGTGGTGCCAATACAGGGCGACCAACCAGCGGCGAACACCACGCCCATTAATAAGGAAGAAGCCAGCCGGTTCTTGCCGTGAGCCTGCCACTGCGGACGCGTATCATAGTACAGCCAACGAATCTTGAGGACACCCAGGTTAAATAGGCCGAAGGCAATGATCACGACACCGCCGATGCGGGCGATGATGGTTTTTAATTCGCCAAAGAGCTGTCCCAGCAGCGTGGCCGCGCCGCCCCAGCCAATGATGAAAATCAGTGAGAAGCCGAGTACGAAGAGGGAGGCGTGCAGCATCGTGGTGTGCCGTTCAGCAAGAGCAGGCTTGGTTGTCGTTTGCGTTTGTTCCATACAATGCTCCTAAAATTAGCCTTGTAGTTCTTCAAGATCGAGAATAACAACGATACCCACTGCTGTTTTTGAACGCCCAATTACGCTCTGCGTCACCTCGACGTTTTTCAGGCATACCCTACTTTATTACTTGCAGACAAATAATGGGCAATCGCCCATACATATAAGTTATAGCGTTTCATCAAAGCAATGCCTAGCGTCAAATAGCCCAGCAAGGTAACAGGCTATTTGGCGGGTTCCTCCCGGTTTTTGGCCAGATGGGATTATTTGGATTCATGCATTATTAAGGAAAAACAGGCCATTTGGCCCTTTATGCAACAGTTTTAATCCATTAGTATGGTCTGGCGTCATTTAGGGGAGATGCTGGATACCTCAATTAAGTTTCAGAACTCAGTTATCGAATGAACTGCAGCCTTGAGGAATGTATTAGGTCTCTAGCGGCAGGCTCATTTTAATCAACAATTTACGCATCCAAAACAGGAGTCAAACATGAAGAAAATTGAACTCATTACCCCCATGATCGTGTTATTGGCATTGTTTTCAGTTTCACCAGTGGCGGCACATGATGGTGATTCAGGAATCCTATCGGTTTTTATTGGTAATCGGTTGCTGGCAGCAGCTGCTGCAGTCTTGTCATTACTTAATGTGCTTCTTGTTGTGCTTATTTCGGGAAAACCATACCCTATTTGGAACATCGGTGTGATTGGCCTGGGCAGCATGGCAGCTTTCCTGCATCTGGGCATCGGTTTGCGAGGAGATACATTGCTTTTGCTTAATGGCTTTGGGTACTTGGCTTTGGTTTACGCTTTGCTTTTACCTCTACCGTTCTTGATTGCTAGACAAGCATGGACCCATTGGTTGCTGTTGGGCTATACGAGCGTAACGTTTGTGGGCTACTTTTTGATGCATGGTTTGGCAATATCTGATTTAATCGGTTTGTTTACTAAAATATTGGAATTAGGGCTTGTTTTCTTTTTGTTTATGAGAATGCGTCAAGCCAGAAACGAAACTAACCCGACCATTTCACCCGCCGTCACTTCGGATTAAACGGTTTACTCAGTTATGAACTAAAAACACGCAGCCAGCTGATCAGCTGGCTGCGCTTTCGGTTTTATTTCCGGCAGCTTGTTACGGTAGCGGAATGTTATTATCGATGTGGACATGCACGGAACCGTTATTGCCCACATGTTTACCACAAATCCAGCCGTCGCCGTTCAAATCTCGGTCATTGCCCACATGCTTGTGTTGACCGCCATGTTCATGATCGTGGTCCATTGCCATATGGAGCTGGAAGCTGTCGGGACAACCGCCAACCGGATCGCTGCCGGCGCTTACGAAGGACACCGTGAAGAGCATCAAGGCCGCTACAGCTACGAGCACAACTACCCATTTTTTCATAAACTTTATCTCCTATCCTGTGCGTGATTATCCAAACAACGTTCTATTCTCATTATAAAAGGCGGCCGCAGCATAAACGACCGTCAAACAGCTTGGTAGACAATAGGCCAAATGGCGTGTATGCCGGTGGATGGGCTAAGTGAAATTGCTTATAAGGGATTTAGGCAAAACCACGCTTCATGAATCAGTGCCAATTCAATAAACTACCAGAACAGCTTCTTTGTTGTCCACTTATGAGATAGTTACCATGAGTTATTTGGCTTTCCGCAATCTATGGCAGCAAAAAATTCGCCTCGTTTTGAGCGTAGCCGGTGTTGCTCTGGCCCTGATGCTTATTATCCTGCTGAACGGCTTTCTCTCCGGCATCTACGCTCAGGTGACGGCGTATTTGGACAACAGCCCGGCGGATCTGGTGATTGCCCAGGAGGGCATCACCAATCTCCTCAGTGCGACTTCATTGTTGCCGGCCGGCGTGGTCGACCAGGCGCGCGGTGTGCCCGGCGTGGCCAGGGTAACGCCTATCGTCTCCCAATTCACGATTTTTGACCTGCACGAGGAGAAGGTCGTGGCCTACATGGTCGGTTACGAACCCGGGCAGGGGGGCGGACCGTGGCAGATGAAAAACGGCCGTTTTCCCACCAGCGACGACGAAGTGGTGCTGGATTGGGTCATGGCCGCCAATCACAGCATTCAGATCGGCGACATGCTCGATATCCTCGACGAAACGTTTACCGTGGTGGGCCTGAGCGACGACACCAACTCTTGGATGGCCAGCTTCTTTTTTGTAGAAAAACGGGCCGCCGAACGACTGCTGCTGACGCCAGACGCCACCAGTTTTGTGTTGTTGACGCTGACGCCGGATGCGGACATCAATACCGTTACCGACCGCCTCAACCGCCGCCTGCGCGACGTGGAAATCGTGTCGGTAGAAACCATGCGCCAAAACGATCTTGATTTGTTGGTGCAGGTGTTTGCCGCGCCATTGCAGCTCATGGTGACAATTGCCTTTGCTGTGGGCACCGCCATATTGGGCATGGTCATCTACACAGCTACCGTCGAGCGGACGCGGGAGTATGGCGTGCTGAAAGCGGTTGGCGCGAAAAATTATCATCTGTACTGGCTGGTGGCGCAGCAGGGGTTGGTAACGGCCGTTCTTGGTGCGCTCATCGGCATTGGCCTTGCCTGGCTGGCGGCGCAGACCATCATGTATAACACGCCCAAATTTTTGATTGTTCTGGAACCAAAAAGAGTGCTGCTCATGGCCGGCAGCGGTCTGTTGATGGGGCTGCTGGCGGCGCTGCTACCGGCGCGACTGGTGGCCCGGCTGGACCCGGCGCAGGTGTTTCGCAAATAACGACAGGAGATGTACGATGTTTAATCTGGCCTGGCGCAACCTTTCTCAAAACCGCACCCAGTTTTTATTGGGTGTTGGCGGTGTAGCTTTGGCCTTGCTGCTGATGCTGACCCTGGACGCGCTGTTGGCCGGTTCCGAAGAGGATTTGGTTGCCTATATCGAACAGTCTGATGCGGATATTTTTGTCGCGCAGGCCGGTGTTAAGAATATGCACATGGCTGCTTCCGCCATCACCTGGCGCGACCTGCGCTTGGCGGAACACAATGCAGAGGTCATCAGCGCCAGCCCGATTCTGTATACCACCAGCGTGGTCAACGCCGGCGACAGCGATGTCCTCTCCTACATCATCGGCTTTGACCCTGACGAACCGCTGGGGGGTCCAGGAGAAGTGGCGGTGGGAACGGCCGTGTTGGACACTGATGAAGTCATCATCGACGACGCTGTGGCCCGCAGTCAGGGTTTAGCGCTGGGAGATGAAGTCGAAATCATGGGGCACAATTTTACCATCGTTGGCCTGACGCACGGCCTGACCAACATCGTCAACAGCGTCAGCTTCATCTCTCTGCGTGATTTTCAGATGCTGCGGCCCGGCGACGCGGTTAGCTACGCCTTGCTAGACGTCGCCGCGGGGGCTGATCCAGTGCAGGTGGCAGCGGCTATTAACGACCGTAACCCTGACGTGCTGGCGCTGCCCACGGCTGAATTTTCCCGTGAAGAGCGGCAAATCATCAGGGATATGAGCGTGGAAATTTTGAACATCATGAACCTGTCTGGCCTTCTTATCGGCCTGGCCGTAACGGCATTAACTTTATACACAAGCACACTGCGCAAGCGGCAGGAATACGGCGTCCTCAAGGCCATCGGCGCCCGGAACCATCATCTTTACAGTGTGGTGGCGGCCCAGGCAGCGCTCAGTCTGCTGCTGGGTTTTGTCGCCGCGATTGGGCTGGTCTGGCTGCTGGGACAGATTATTCCTTTGGCCGTACCGGGTATGGGACTGGCGCTGACGCGAACCGGCATCACCCGCGTCCTCATCTCGACGCTGATCATTGGCGTCGCCGCGGCGCTGGCTCCGGCGTGGCAGTTGGCCCGGCTGGACCCGGCGCAGGTGTTTAGAAGCTAGAGATAGAGATAGAGGGACAACGCAACAACACGATTATGCAACTACGCGACTAGAGATTGGAGTGTGTGATGGATGCGATTATGCAAGTTGAACATGTAACCCGCCGCTTTGGCAGCGGCCGCACGGAAGTGGTGGCTGTGGATGATGTCTCGTTAAGCGCGGCGCCCGGCGAAGTGCTGCTGATTATGGGGCCGTCGGGCAGTGGCAAGACGACGCTGCTGTCGATGCTGGGGGGACTGCTGCAGCCGAGCAGCGGCCGTATCCGCATTGGCGACGACGAGCTGACCCAACTGGATGAAAACCGACTGCCCGACGTGCGCCTGCACCACATCGGTTTCATCTTCCAGGATTTTAACCTGCTGTCGGCGCTTTCTTGCCTGGATAATGTGGCGCTGGTGGGTCAGCTTAACGGACTGTCGCGAAAAGATTCGCGGCAGCGGGCGCGGGATCTGCTGGAACAGTTGGGGTTGGGCCACAGGCTAACCTTTTTGCCGGAGAAGTTGTCTGGCGGCGAAAAGCAGCGCGTGGCCATTGCCCGCGCTCTGGTCAACCAGCCGACCATCATCCTGGCTGACGAGCCAACGGCTAACCTGGACAGCCATCACGGCCACGAGACGATGCGCCTGCTGCGCCGCGTTGCCAGGGAAGAGCAGCGCAGTGTGATTATCGTCAGCCACGACCAGCGCATCAAGGATATTGCCGACCGCATTTTGTGGCTGGAGGACGGTGCGTTCAAGAATGTGGTTGAGATGGCGGCGGACCCGGTGTGTGGCATGTCGGTGGATAAGGACAGCGCACCGGCGCAGGTGATGTGGCAGGGTCGGACCTTCTACTTCTGTGCCCACGGCTGCCGTGATGAATTCCTGGCTGACCCGGAAACGTTTATGCCGGACCAGGCCAATTGACCTATAGTTGGTTGGGCATATTGGCGCTTGGAAACGGCCGTTCCATGGCCTACCCTGACAGTATGAAGAACATATCTGCACAAAGTAAACGACGGATGGCTACACTGCTTTTCCTGGCGCTGCTCGCTTCTTTTGTCTGGTGCATTGTAGACAACATTATTATGAGTGCGCAGGTGCCTGATGTGATAGAGGAAACGACCGTTGCCATCATTGGTGCCATCCTCTGGTTGGTGGCGCATGGTATCCATGGTGCCGCCGTTATTGCGTTACCGGCGATGATTTGGCGGCAGGATGATGGAAAAGAAGGCACCCATGTCCATTGATAAACGAGAAACTGCTCGAACCCAGGCGCGTTACCAGCGGATTGCGCCCCTCTATGACACGATGGAACTTTTTGCCGAGCGTCGTTATGCAGATTGGCGGCCGCGACTCTGGTCGCAGGTGCAGGGACCGCAGGTGCTGGAAGTGGGCGTGGGCACGGGCAAGAACATGCCTTACTATCCGGATGGTGCGCAAGTGACCGCTATCGACCTCACCCCGGGGATGCTGGAGCGGGCCAAAGTACGGGCGGCCAAATTAAATGCAGCTGTTGCGTTGCAGCCTGGCGACGTGCAGGCGCTTGACTTTCCCGACGAAACGTTTGACGACGTAGTTGCTACCTTTGTCTTCTGCTCGGTACCGGACCCTGTTTTAGGCTTTGATGAGATTGCACGGGTGTTGAAGCCAAACGGCCGTTTGCACTTGTTGGAGCACGTGCGCGCCCCCAACCCCGTCCTGGGCGCGCTGATGGATCTACTGGACCCGGTGACCGTCCGGTTGATGGGACCGCATATCAATCGGCGCACGGTGCAAAATGTGCAGCAGAGCCGCCTGCACCTGGAACGGGTCGAGAATGTAGGCGCGGGCGGCATTTTTAAACTTATTGTGGCCCAGCGCAGAAGCAGGTAAACAGATAGAATTCCCGGCTACGGGTTCAATAAGGAGTGTCCGCTGTTCTCCCAGGCGATCATGCCGCCGTCCAGATTCCAGACGTTAGTATAGCCCAGTTCCAACAACATCTGTGCCGCCTGGGCGCTCATGCTGCCGCTGCGGCAGTAGACAACGACCTGGGCATCTTTATCGGCCGGAAACTTATCGAGGTTGGATTGGATTTCATTGAACGGTACAAATTCGTCGGTGCTTTCAATTTCGCCTTCGTAGGGGATGTGGACGTTAATAAGCGGAAAATCTTTGTTTTCCAGCATCATGGCCAGTCCGGCTGCGCTGACGTTGGTGTAAGCACCGTCTGCAATGGAGACAACCTGGGTTTCACCGTTGAGGTCAACGGCGTCGGTGGTAGGAACGGCCGTTTCGCGGCTACAAGCGGCCAGAATCAGGGTCAACAGAGTCAATACCACTATCGCCAATTTAGAACGTTTCATCGCTGCTCCTTTGAGATGAGGTTGGCGGGCAGCGGGAAAACGCTGCCTGCCAATTGCTTTCTCTATCTCTAGGTTTTAACAGACGATGTGCCTGAGGGTGAGAGCAGATTGTCGTGTATCCGCATGCGCCATTTGGCCTATTGAGGACACGATCAGGCCCGAATCTCAAAATTACGCATCATCCCCATATCTTCATGTTCCAGATTGTGGCAATGGTAGATAAACAGGCCGGTAAAGTCGCCAAATCGGCGCAGGACTTTAACCCGCTCGCCGGGCATGACCAGGACGGTATCTTTCCAGCCTTCGTCGACAAACCCCTGGCTCAGGGTGTCCCAGGCCGCTTTACCGCTGTCGTTAATCTGCCGCTCGATGACCTGAAACGATTCACCATGCATGTGCATGGGGTGGGGGAGGCTCATATTCATCATTCCCATCCCTCGGCCCATGCCGCCGCCGGCGCTGTCATTGGCAAATTCCCAAATCTCAACGGCATTCAATGGTACGATTTCATCCTCGGCAACGGCGGTCATTTCGAAGGTACGGCCGTTCAACGTCCAGCCGCCCTGCATCAGCAGGGTCACCGTGCGCGTGCGTTCAGCATCAGCAGCAGCGAAAAAGGCGGGCGACGACAGTCTTTCCGGCAAGGCAACATTGTCGGCCATTTCGCGCTCGATGCGCACCGTGAGGACGGGGAACTGTCCGCTCTGGAATTCGCCGGTGGTAAAAGGGAGACTGACCAGTTTTCGTTCGGAATTGATAGGACTGCCGTTAAAATCGACCCAGATTTCGATTCGTTCCGCCGGAGCCAGGGTCAGGTACGGCCGTTCCACCGGCCTTTCCAGTAATCCACCATCCGTACCGATGACGGTAAACGGGGACCCATCTTCCCAGCCCAGCTTGTAGATGCGCGAGTTTGAGCCGTTGAGGAGGCGCAGGCGATAGGCGCGGGCTGCGACCGGCAGGGTCACATCGGGCCGGCCGTTGACCAGCAGCTGGTTGCCCAAAAACCCCATCATCTGATCCATCATTCCGTTCCCCATATAAACCAGCTGACCATTGTCGTCAAAGCGGCGATCCTGCAGCACCAGCGGGATATCGTATTCACCGGCAGGCAGATTGGCAGCCTCCTCTTCTTCGTCGGAGACCAGGAAGAATCCGGCCAAGCCGGCATATACCTGGGGTCCGGTACGGCCGTGCGGATGAGGATGGTACCAGTACGTGCCGGCGCGGTTGCGCACTTCAAACTCGTACACATAGGTCTGCCCGCCGCCTACCGCGTACTGGGGATGACCATCCATGTTGGCCGGCACGTGCAGCCCGTGCCAATGAATAATGCTTTCCTCAGGCAGTTCGTTGGTGAAATGGATGCGCACCTTCTGTCCCCGGCGCAGGCGCAGCGTGGGGCCTAGATAGCTGTCCGGCACCGGCTGCAGGGTGCCGGCATCTCCTTGCAGCAGTTCACCGCGGATGCGCCAGACGCGGGTGTCGATGTTGGGAAAGATAACGGCCGTATCGGCAACTGCCTGCAATGCAATCTCCACATCCGGCACGAAATCGGCGCTGGGAACGGCCGTTGGCGATGGCAGGGTGGCCGGCGGTACCGATGTGGGGTTGATGCTGCCCGGTGTTGGCGTCGTAACATCTGCTTTGTCCGGGTTGACATTACAGGCGGTGAGAACGGCCGTTGCTGCGCCGGCACCGGCCAAGCGAAGAAAGTTGCGTCGCGTTAGTTTTGTCATTGTCGTATGTCCCGTTTAATGCAAATTGCGCCGATACAATGGGTCATCGGCGCAACCTGCGGATTGCAAAGCAAATCTGGTTTATTCGTGAGCTTCCCCAGCCATCTCGATGAAATCGCCATGCCAGTGATGGAGGAAAACCTGGCCGGTATAGGCATTGACGCTCAGCATGCCGATGGTTTCACCATCTTCCAGAACGTGCAGGGTATAGTAGCCGGGAAAGGTGTCGGCCGTTTCGTCAGCCGTTTTGCCGGGCAGATACGCATCCAGGTATTCCTGAGCCGTGTCTACCGCTTCCTCAGGGGTGATATTGATTTGCGCATCCGGAGCGTAGCCGAAGCTGCCCATCATGTTGCCGCCCATCATCCCGTTGTTTTGGACATTGCCCATCATACCAGAACCGAACTGTCCACCCATCATATTGCCATCCATCATGCCACTGAAACCATTACCGCTCATCATCCCGTATTCGGTGTTCCACATCATGTTCGGACCGGGTTCAGGGAATACATTGCCGCTGGCCGGGTCAACCAATAGTTCAAAGGCGCCTGTTTCTGTGGTTTCGTCCACAATCTGGGCGTAGGCATGATTGTCAAAGATCATGATTTCGCCCAGGGTCAAATTGTCGTTGTTGAGGGTGGCGAGGTAGTCGGTAACGGCCGTTTCCGCAGCCTCAATTGATAATGGATCCACATTGGTTAAGCCGCTAAAGTTGCCCATCATACCGGAACCATACTGGCCACCCATCATACCGCCGTCCATCATCATCCCCATCATGCCGCCATATTGACCGCTGCCCATCATGCCTGCGCCATACTGATTACGGTCCATCATATTGCCGAATTGACCGTTACCCATCATGACAGAACCGGTTGTCATACCGGTCGTATATTGGCCTTCCACATTGCCCATCATGTTAGGGTTGACTTGACCGTTCCAGTCGCCCATCATCCAGCCCGGCTGAATCGTTTGCGCATTCACCCGGCTAAAGAAAAAGCCGCCGACAAAAAGGCCGATACCGGCCAAAATCGCTCCGATTACAAGTAACATTTTCTTCATTGTTATTTCCTCAATTAATTTGTTGGTTGTAAAAAATTTGCGCAGATTGTTTTATGCATCTACGCTTGTTCCAGATCGTGACGAATTGTCTCAAATTCCTCTTTGGTCAATTCACCGCGTGCATACCGTTGTTTCAAAATCACCAGCGGATCGTCATTTGTTTGTGCGTTGCTGTTTGAGGCTGAATGGGTGCGCGGGAATATAGTTGCCAATAGCCAAATGCCGCCGCCAAGAATGACTATCCAGAAAATGATCATCCAGATAGCGCCCCCAAATCCCATCATATGTTGACTCCACCACATCATGTCACCTCCGTTAATTATTCAGGTCGTTGCGAATTTGCTCGAATTCTTCTTTACTCATTTCGCCGCGCACGTATCGTTCTTTAGCAATGTCCAGCGCCGATTTACCTTTGGGAGATGCGGAAAACAGGTTGCCCTGTCCCCGTTCATTCAGCAGATAAATGAAGGCGATAACAATTAAAACCGGAAAAATCAGACCAAAACCCATCATGGTATCGTTACTCCTTTACACAAATCACAGGCAGCTTGCCCGTGGCGTTTTCTATCTAAAGGTTCAGTCAGTGACTAAAATAAACGTCATGGCTGAACTATCTTTATGACCTTCCCCTATTTTAGTGGACATCAAGTTAAGGCTAACTGATGTTGATAATAGGCCGTTTCATGAGCGGCCGGGCTGACATAGCCCAACGTTGAATGGCGACGCTGCCTATTGTAGAATGCTTCAATGTAAAAGAAAATGTCGGTGCGCGCCTGCGCACGGGTTTGGTAGATTGTGTGATGCACCAGTTCCATTTTGACGGTTCCATAATGATACCTCACTGTGATCGTGCGTTTTTCTTCATATCGCGCAGACTGATAAGCAATTTGGGGTCGTTGCGCACAAATAATCTGTCATATTCAGGATGACGCGTAATGAATTCAGCGGGAATAGTGCCTCTACGAATTCTGCCATAGAGCCAGGAACGGGTTACACCAAGCAGGTCAGCCAGTTCCTGGACAGAAAGGTGTCCCTCCATTGATAAATAATCACGCGCACTGACACGCTGCCACCTATGAGCGAGCCGCAGACGGCCAACAGAAGCTGCCGAAACATGATCAGAGCGTGCTGAATGATAGCCTATGGTAGTCAGTTCAGCAGCAATGGCAGCATCGTCCATACCTTGCTGCCACATCAGCTTAACCTGCTGAATCAGCGCGTCATAATTTGGCAGGTCACGATTCTTGCGCGTACCAACCTGCACCACAAAGGAAGAGTAATGGCCTGAAACCCAGACAACCCTGAAAGCAACTTGGTCAACCTCGGTACGAGTTAGGATGACTCTGCTGATGAGTGACCGCAGCAGGGATTTCTTGTCCCGATTGGACAACTCCTCCCAGATTGTTGGCAAATTATCGCAAATGGCCTGAAATTGCTGGCGAAGCTGTGGGGTTAACATGGCTGGCGTGGGGCGTTGTTCAAACTGTTCAATCTCAACCTGTGTGGTAGCAAGCGCTTGTAGCTTCACTTCCCAGCGGCGCTCTAGCTCAGCAGCAACCAAACGATTGTCTGGGTCAACCGCGTTGTATTGGCGTTGGGCTAAGTGTGCCTCATACTGAGCTCGCTGCAAGCGTTGCTGCCACTGCATTGCCAACTGGCCGTGGGCGTCGGTTTGTTCCCGCAAGACGGCCTCTAAAACATCGAGTTGAGCCGGTTGGACAGCCGTAAAGAATGCTTCAATGACAACAGGGTCAATATACTCGGCATTAATGATGGCGCATATTTCACCGCCATACATCCGCTTTTGAGCGTAACAAGCGTATTTCTTCACCCCTTTATGCTGGGTATGCATCTGGTGGCCACAAAGACCACAATACACCATGCCCTGCAGCAACGCACCGCCATGACGTATGGCCCCCGTTTCATCCTGGTCAGGTTGCCATTTATGTTGGCGATTGGCCTTTAATAGCCGTTGATTTTCCAAAAAGGCCTCCCAGGCGATGTAGGCAGGATAATGATCGTGATGGACATATTCCCATGACTCAACCGGTATCCAGCGACGCGGTCGATTCAGCCGGGTTCCGATTAGTTGGCTTTTGTCTGTTTTGCGACGGCCGTAAACAAACGCGCCCGCATAAGCTGGATTGCCCAGTATGCTGTATAAAGCGTTGGATGAAGGTCTCCTCCAGACAACAGACCCAGCCTCCGGCCCTCGTATTTGTCGTCGTGGGAGAAGGATATTCTCTCGATGTAAATACTGTAACACCTGATTGCCACTTTTCAACCGAGCAAAGGTGTTAAATACCAAGTCGATCACCTGACGCACCTGTTCATCAGGGTCTTTGATAACATCACCACTCTCTAATCTTATTAGTCCTGTCGGTAATATTTGGCGATACGCGCCGCGCTCCAATTGCCGGGTTCGGCCGGCAGACATACGCAGATGGAGTAAATGCAGTTCAGCCTCGCTCATGGTCCCTTTCAAGCCCAAAAGCAGCCGGTCATTGAAGTGATGCAAATCATAGATGCCATCATAATCGGCAATAAGTGTGTCAAACAAGGCTGCCACTTCCAGTAATTGATGCCAATCGCGGCTGTTGCGTGCCAGCCGCGAAACTTCATAGCAAAATACAATGCCAACTTTACCCAGCGATATGTCAGAGAGTAAGGAGCGAAATCCGCTACGCTGTTTGCTGCTGTGCCCACTCTTGCCCAAATCCTCCGTGATGAGCTTTACTTGTGATGTTGGCCAACCTAACTGGCAAGCGCGTTCAGCCATTTGCTCCTGATTGAGCTGGCTTTCCCGATTTTGACGAACCTGTTCTGCTGTTGACTGGCGGATGTAAACGCAGGCCTGGCGTCGGTGGTGATGAGGCTGGATTTTTCTTTGACCTGCCGGGCCATGTGGGTTAGCTTGCTGCATCATGCCCCTCCTGTTGCGTCAACAACCGGCTGGCAAGCTGCTGGCAAATCGCCTCGATTGTCCGCGCAAATTGCTGTTGTTGATGCTCCGTCAATGCCCACCACACCTTTTTTGGCGCAATCTGTTTCGCTTTTATCTTGTCTTGTTGTTGCTGATACTTCATCATCCCGAGCCTCCATAATTCCCTGATAAGTTGTCAGCAATTGTTGGAAACTCTGATGATTTAACAAACTACTTGAAATGGGCGTCGGTGTGCCGAGGTCAGTGGCGGCTAAGGGTACATCGCTTTGGCCCAACTCCCCCACTTTGACCCGGCAGAGGGCGATACCATCTTGTCGGAAATATATTTCCACGAGGGATAATTCACGGCCAAACAGTGGATGACCTGGATCTGTAACTGTAATTGTTTCTTCCGATGGGGAAACAGGAAAACGGACTGGGGTATTATCTCCTAACACTTTTCAAGCTGCCAAAAAAGCTCTCGGCTGGGGCATTGTCGTAACAATTGCCTGTGCCACTCATGCTCACCTGAAAGTGGTGGCTCTTTAACAGTTGTTGATACAGCAGGCCCGTATACTGGCTGCCTCGGTCAGAGTGGTGAATCAAGCCAGGAGGTGGTTGACGCTCCCGAATGGCCATGTGCAACGCATCCACAACGAGCTCACTGGTCATCCGTGCCGACATCGCCCAGCCAACAATGCGGCGCGAGAATAAATCCAAAACGACGGCCAGATACAGCCACCCTTCTAAGGTGGGAATGTAGGTGATGTCCGTGGTCCACTTCTCATTGGGCGCTGTGGCCGAAAAATCCCTGTCTACCAGATTAGGTGCCACTGGATGCGCCCCATTTGCTTTGGTGGTGCGCTTGTAGCGCCGCTTCTGCTTGGCGGCAATGCCATGCTTTTTCATCAGACGAGCGACACGATTTTGGCTGCAATTTACTTTCCCTTTCACTTCATGATAGATGCGCGGGCTACCGTAGACCCCATTGCTGGCCTGGTGAGCCGCCTTGATCTCTTTGAGCAATGTGTTATTCGCCATCTCCCGCGCACTGGACGGCCGTTTGCGCCAAGCATAATAGCCGCTTGAAGAGACGTCCAATACCCGGCACATGAGCCTGACCCGGAATTCTTGCCGATGGTCTTCGATGAACTGGTATCTCATGATTTTGGGTTGCTGAAGATGGCCACTGCTTTTTTTAGGATGTCTCGTTCTTGTTCAGCAATGGCTAACTGACGTTCCAGTTGCCGTATCTTTTCTTGTTCTGGCGTCAGATTGCCTTGGCCGGGGAAGGCGGCGGCTCCTTCATCTTTTAGCTTACGCTTCCATTTATTCAGCAGCCCATGCGTGATGCCGAGTTCTCGCTCGATTGCCATCGCACTTTTGCCGCTTGTTTCCCATAAGCGCACCGCTTCTTGTTTGAACTCTGCTGAATAGGTTCGTTTTTTGGTTGTCATTTGTTCCTCCGAAAAAAGTGTACTCTGCCTTTTCTCTATGTCCACTTTTTCGGGGGAAGGTCACACGGCCTCGCATCACCGGATCAGACATATATTGAAGGATATAGAGCGTCTTAAAAACGCGTCCCAGTTCCCGATTCGCCCGGTAGAAATGATTCTTACCACTGTAACCGGCCAATCGTTTCAATGCTGTTGAAGCTGTGGTGTGGCCACTTTCCAGGGAAGCATAAAACTGCCCCATGCGGTCCCACTGCTCGCAGATCCAGTCCATGTGAATAGTGCGGTCCCAACGTTCGACCAATGGTGCCAGTGGCCCATACTCTTTTTCTTTATCAATGCGATAAATCCGCTGATGCTGTAAACCACGAATGCGTGGCGCAAAGCGACGTCCCAACATGGCAAAGGCAGCAAAGTTAATCTCCGTGTAGCCATGAGTGTCTGTGTAATGTTCTTCCAGCGCCAGGTCACTCTCGTTATAAAGCAGACCATCTAATACGTAGGCGGCATCCCGGTCTGTGCATTCAATAACCGTGCTGTAGAAAGGGGCATAATTGTCGGCAACAAACGAATAAAACTCCAGAGCATAATCCCGGAAGCGGTGACTATAGGTACGCTGCAATATTTTCCGACGCAATCGGAATCGCTGCCCATCACTGCTGGAGGTTTTTCCTTCACCCCAAGATTGGGTGACATCCAGTCGGCCAATTGCATTTACCAGTACTGCTAAAGCCTCTCGCTGCGCTTCCTCGGTGAGCTGCCAATCGGTGACGCGCTTAATCTGGCGGTAGGTAATATCACCGGTCAGCCGCGCCATTGTGTAAGGGCCAACATTACAGCCATAGGCCATAATGGCAGCCAGTACAGTGCACACTTCTTCAGCCTCCCTTTGTTTTGCTACCGGGCTAAAAAAGTCTGTGAAGTGGAGCTCATTGTCTACTTCAATCAACAGTTCCGGCAGTTTAATGTCTCGCAGATTCTCGGCCAACCATGCTTGTAGATTCTCCAGGCGCTGCTTCTCCTTGGTGCTCAGACTGACAGCCGGATCCACCGATAGTTGCCACCCTTTCTCACCCACGGTGGCATAACTATTCTGCGGAAGTTGTTCAAGGAAGCGGTCATAAGCCAGATTGAGTCGGTCAGTGAGGAAATCAGGCACATATTCTGCTTGTACCGGCAAACCGGCTCGTCTAAAAAAGCTTTCTCTCTGCACGCGCCATTTGTCATCGGCGATGAAAAAATCATCGAACCGGCCGAAGCGCTTGCTTTGTCTTACGAACACATTTCCGGCCCGAATCTCATCACGAATAACGGTCAACAGGGCACATTCCCAAGCTTGCTTATTGACTTCACCATCCTTCTCCATAAAAGGCCGTAAATTGTTAGGGATAAAGGCAAGGGGCGCATCTTCTGGTAGTTTTCGTTTGCCGGTCTGGTTCATTTCTTTCAGGAGTTGGGTGGCCTGAATCAGCGATGTGGCTCCTGTAACTTCCGCCTGGAAGGTCAGGCTTTCCAACAACGCCGGGGCAAATTGCCGTAGATAATGAAAGCGCTGCAGCACCAGGTTGAATACATGGCTATATTTACCAGTCAACCAGGCTTCGGCCGCCGATACCTGTTCTAGTAGTCGCTCCCGGTCTATTTCCTGAAAAAACATCTGCCGCAGTTCCGAATCCGGAATGGTGTCGTCCAGGATCAGAAAGCCCAATCGCTGAAACGAGTCCAAAGAAGAACGAATCATACGTCGCTGCTTGCGCGTTTCCGCATCGATGTCCTCTTGGGCGCGGTTGAAAACGCGCAGCATCAATTTGTCGTGCATATCAATCATGTGATCAATGGTGTCACGATAAGCTTGCCAGAGAAAGCAAACCAACACAGCATAGCGGCGATCTTCTTTGAGGTCTCGCAGACGATCAGCCGAGCAGCGGCGTGCATAACGAGTCAATGACCGCTGATAATTGTTGTTGAGCCAGGACAGATCAAGGGTCAATACGCCAGTTGCATGAATCATTTTCAACTTATCCCCCAGGCGTAACATCGATTTGGGCGATGGCTGTCCCGGGGGCTTCTTCAGCACCTGGAAGGGGGTCGTCCGTTTCTTGCCAGGAATAAGCAGACCATCGAGGGCTTCTTGTTGTGCCAAGGATAGATTGCCGGCAATACGTGTAAAGATGTGATCTCTAGCTGCCTGACGTTGGGTTACAATCAATCGTCGCAGGGTATCATCTGCTGGAAACAGGATGCCATTCTCTTTGAGAAACTGCTTGGCTTGGATCAGCAGAGGCCCCGTTTGTTCCAGACGGCAAGCTTCCTGAAACAAAAATGAAGCTAACGCCTGAATTTCATCCTCGCCGAAGGTGGTTAGTCCCAGATAATCCAGAATGGCCGCCCGATGCTCGACAATGGTTTGTCTCCGCCTTTGATATGCCACAATGGCTGTTTCTGGGATATCCAGTTGGATGGCAATATAGGTTAACAACTCATCCAGGATTTCCAACGGCTGTTGGGCGGGAAAGCGGTTGTGCAAGCGGACAAACGCCAACTGATAGGCAAACCCCAGGCGGTTATTCTCTCGCCGCCTTTTGTGGATTTCCACGATGTCTTCTGGCTTCAATTTGGCGATGAGCAAGAATTCGTCATGCGAAAAAGTAGATTCTGACATAGAGAAACGTTCCTTTGTTTCTACCGAAACTAAATATAGAATGTACTGAATTGTTGCTTCCGAAATAATAGAAACAATTCTGAAAAACACCATTCTTTATTAATCAAGGGCGTAGAGAACTTATGAAGGTCATCGGCTATATTCGAGTCAGTAGTGATAAGCAGGATCTGCAAAAACAGGAACACCTCTTGTTAAAGTACGCACAGCAGCAGGATTTGAAAGTCAGTGATTTCATCAACATTGAGATTTCATCGCGGAAGGGCACCAGAGAACGCCGTATTGATGAATTGCTAGAGAGGTTAAATGAAGGCGATACCTTGCTCGTGGCTGAACTCAGCCGGCTTGGTCGTAACATGTTTGAAGTGATCAACATCATCAACCAGTTGGGAGAGAAGGGGGTGGAGGTACTCTTTGTCAGGCAGCCGGAATTATCAACGGCTGGTCCCCAGCGAAAATTACTGCTAGCCATTTACAGCTACTTTGCCGAAGCCGAACGTGAATTTATCTCTATGCGCACCAAGCAAGGTCTGGCGGCAGCACGAGCCAGTGGCAAAAAACTGGGGAGGCCCAAAGGAAGCCGAGATAAAGAAAGGGTGCTGGATCCGTATCGCGAACAGATTAAAGAGTATCTACAATTGGGGCTTTCCTTGAGCCGTATCCGATCGGTCATCAATCCACAATTGGAAAAGCCACTCAGTTATTCCTCCTATCGTTATTTCGTCCGCCAAGATGCAGAGCTACTTGAGGTTTGGCAAGCGCAAAGAAGGTGACGGTACAAACCTCATCCGGATTTCAACTAATTCCGTCACGTTTTGGCGACTTCTTCGTCCTATTACCCAATAAGCAAAAACTGCGCAGTTTTTATGAACGAACAGCAAACAGTAGATGATCAATTATTGGTCCGAGCTCTGGCCGGTGATACAGTGGCCTTTGGCGACCTGTACGAACGGTACCTGGATGCCATCTATCACTATGTATTCTATCGGGTTAACGGCCGTCAAGAAGCCGAAGACCTGACGGAAGGCGTCTTCTTACGCGCCTGGCAGGCGTTGGACAGCAATCCGCCACGTGAGGTGCCCTTTCGCTTGTGGCTCTACCAGATTGCCCACAATGCGGTGATTGACCATTACCGTACCCGTCGTGAGCAGGTTGGATTGGAAGCCGTAGCGCAAATGCCCGACCCTGTTGCGGGACCAGAAACGGCCGTTGCCCAGCAGGAACAGTCAAGCGCCCTTATGGAAGCAATGATGCAGCTAAAAGAGGACCATCAAGAGGTATTAATTTCTCGATTTGTTGTTGGACTCAGCCACGCAGAAACGGCCGTGGTAATGACCCGCACAGAAGAGGCCGTACGCGCTTTGCAATACCGGGCAATTGGTGCCTTACGCAAGCTGCTACTCATTCAGGGGGACAACTATGACTATGAATGAAGAATTAATCCAGATTTTTGCCGAATGTGCCGAAGCCATCGAACAGAATCGTCTCACAGTGGACGACTGTCTGGAAAAATACCCGCAACATCGGGCTGAACTTGCTGATCTTTTACAGGTGTCGATGCAGGCACGAGCTGTGCCTACGGCCGTCCCCACCGACGAGTTTCGTCAGGTGGCCAGATCGCGCCTATTGGCTCAACTGCCGCCGCGTGCTGCGGCTGCTGATGGCAAAGTGGTTCCCTCCGTGCTGGCCAGCGGCACGGTTGTTGCTCAACGTCTGCAAAGCTTGTGGCAGACGTGGGCGCAGCGCTGGCCGTGGCCTGTACGGCCGTCTTTGGCTATGGGTGGCGTGTTCTTGTTAGTTTTTCTGCTGTTTATAGGTTTGTGGCTGCGGCCGTTTGGTGATGAAACAAATCTAGCACAGAACAATCGGCCCGCCTCCGTTTCTGATGACAATGACGACAATGACAACGAGAACGCCGAGGAATCGGCAGAGAGAACTCCGTTGGCAGCTGCAATAGATGCCATTCTTGGAAATGATAATGAGGAGCAAGAGGAAAATGAGGAGAATGAGTCGGTAGTAGCAGAAGCTCCAACCCCAGATGGCACCTTTTCCACCTTTATTCCGGTCATAACCAATCCGCTGATTCTCAATGCCCAAACTGCGGCCGTGGAAGTCGATCAGGGCGTTGTTGAGGTGCAAAGTGAGGACGGCACGTGGACAGCCGTAAACCGCGTCACAACCGCCAAGGCTGGCCAGCGCGTCCGCACGGGAGACTATTCCGGTGCGACGATTCAATTTTATGATGGCAGCCAGGCCAACTTGGGGCCAAATACCGAACTCTCGTTGGACGAGGTAGATGCCCAACTGCCGGAAGAAGGTTTCCGCACGGTGGTCATGACCCAATGGCTGGGAGAGAGCGAGCACGATGTTGCTTTCCGTGGTGATTCCGGCTCGCGCTATGAAGTAATGACCCCCAACGGTTCCGGCCGGGCGCGGGGCACATCCTTCCAGGTTCTAGTTACGGCTAACTTGCTCACCCAGGTTATCGTCACGGAAGGCCGAGTGGATGTTACCAACCTGAACGTGACCGTCATCGTTATTGCCGGGCAAACCAGCCTCATCCCCCCAGAGCATCCCCCCAGCGAGCCGCACTTCATCGTTTCTGGCGAGGGAGAAGTAACGGCCGTTGGTGAAACCTGGACCATCGGCGGGCAGACATTCACCACCACGGACAGCACCATCATTGTGGGCAATCCGCAGATTGGCGACATCGTTTCTGTTTCTGGTTATTTGTTGCCGGATGGCACCCTGGTGGCCACACACATCATCCTGCGCCACCATGCGCCTATGAGCCGTTTCACGCTCACTGGGGAGGTAGAAAGTATCGGCGATGATGAATGGGTGATTGCCGGTCAGATGATTGCGGTTGATGTGGATACGGCCGTAGACGAAACCATCGTAGTCAGCGATATTGCCCGTGTTCACGGCCTCGTCCTGGCCGACGGCACACTCCTGGCCAGACGGATTGACCGGGTAGACGACGTGCATCCCTTTGAATTCATTGGTGTAGTAGAGAGCATTGGCCCTGATAGCTGGATCGTTTCTGGGGTAAACATTGCCCTGGATGAAACCACGGAAATTAAAGATGAGATTATTGTTGGCGACGTGGTGAAAGTCGAAGGCGTCATTCTGGCGGACGACACCTGGCTGGCTGGCGAAATTAAGCTGGCAGATGAGGAAGCCCGCTTTGAGTTCACCGGGTCAGTTGATAACATCGATCCGTGGGTCGTGGCTGGCATCCCCTTCGAGACAGATGAGTTCACCGAAATTGATGATGGCATTGAACCGGGTGAATTAGTCTATGTGGAAGGCCAGATATTGGCCGATGGCACATGGTTGGCCACGGAAATTCGGCTGTTGGCTGATGAAGATTTGACCTTCAACTTCATCGGTACGGTTGATAGTATCGATCCCTGGGTTATCAGCGGTCTGCCAATTGCAGTAGACGAAAATACGTTGATTGACGACGAAATCGAAATCGGCTCTCTCGTCCGGGTACGTGGCCTTATCCTGCCCAACGGTGAATGGCTGGCCACCTTGATTGTGCGCCTGGACCGGGATGATGACCCTGTTGGCTGTTACAGCGTGACGACTGTGGTGGTAAGCATTAGCGGCAACGTGATAACGCTCGAAGGACTGCCACCGGTTACGCTGGCTGATGACTTGGTTGTTACTGGAGACCTTGAGGTCGATGCGATCATCACGGTTAGCGTGTGTGCCCACCACGACGGGGCGATCATTATTGTGAGCATTGTGGTTATCCACACTGCACCCCCACCACCTCCACCACCGGCACCGACGCCACCACCTGGAACAAATCCACCACCGCCAAGTGGTGGTGGTTCCTATGACATTTCTGGGAACAACGAGAACGTGACGCTCACGTGCAGTGGGCACACAGTGACGGTCAGGGGCAACGATAATACTATCACGCTGCTGGGCAATTGTGGCAGTATCATCGTCCGGGGTAACAATAACACCATTTTCTATCAGGCGGCCGGATCGATTACCAATACAGGCAACAATAATTCTATTCAGCAGCGATAATACCACCGCTAGAAAGCTTCTCAGACGACGTTGGGGCTTCTGACTAAAATGTGGCGCTAGAATGTGGCTGAGCCTGGAGAGTTCCTCCAGGCTCAGTGGCTTTTTAGGGTATGCTGTTGCTTGTGTTCTTAGCGTATGTTTCTGCGGCGATATGCACGGTACCCTATTCGTGAACTGCAATGCGTTGTTTATAATTTGTTAATGGCCGCGGCACTGGTTCATGATGCCGTGTCAACTCATGAGCCGCTTCCGACCGTTCCAGCCAGGGATCTACATGCACAATCGCTTCCGACAAAGTCGGCAGTTCGTGAAACAGTTCATGGCGTACTTGCTCCGCAATGTCATGGCTCTCCAGGGTTGTCAGGTGAGGATCAACGGCAATATGCACTTCGGCCTGGAGGCGATGCCCCATCCAGCGCATCCGTAGGCGGCATACTTCCTTCACACCGGGCTGAATGTTGATAACAGCTTCAGCCTGATCCATGTACTCCGGTTCGATAGCGTCCATCAGGCGATACCACATCGTCACGATGGCATCTTTGGTAATAAAGAGGATAGTAATGCCAATTAGAATGCCGATGATCGGGTCTAGAATGGGGAATCCCAACCAGGTACCGCCGGCAGCCAATAACACAGCCAGTGAAGTCAAGCTGTCAGTGCGAGCATGGAGACCATCAGCGACCAGAGCCGCCGAGCCGATTTTGCGTCCAGTGCGGATTTGTAGCAAGGCGACCGCTTCATTGCCCAGAAAGCCGATAATCGCCGCTGCAGCGACCCAGCTCAGGTTGCTGATCGGATCCGGGTTGATGAATTTCTGGATGGATTCATAAAAAATTACTCCGGCGCTGACGGCGATGGAGAGAACAATGAAAATGCCGGCCACATCCTCCGCTTTGCCAAAGCCATAGGTGTAACGGCGGGTGGCCGCCCACCGTGCTAGGTAGAAGGCGATCAGCAACGGCACGGAGTTCAGGCCGTCGCCTATGTTATGCACTGTGTCGGCAAATAGCGCCACGCTGCCACTGAACGCGACAATAATAATCTGCAGCACTGAAGTGATGGTTAGCGCGGCTAAAGCCAGCCAGACGGTGCGTATACCTTCCTGGTTATCTATAAATGCCTGATCGGAAACCAATTCGCCATGTTGGTGGCTGTGCCCATGCAGGTGAAATATCGTGCTGATCCAGCCCCAAACACCATTGCCATGATGATGGTTATGCCCATCACTATGGGCATGGTCGTGAGGATTGGGGTGTTCATGATCATGAAGGTGGGAATGATTATGGTGTTCATCGAGGTGATGATGCTTTGACATATGTTGCTTCCTTATTTTTTAGTAAAATTTCTCAGATAATCGGGGTAAGGGTGGTCTGGCAGGTTCTGCCGCACATGATCTAGATGAAAGAGTGCCTCGCGGAACAAGGCTGCTACGTGGCTGTCATCAATCGAGTAGAAGATTTGGTTTCCCTCACGCCGGGTGCGTACCAGCCGAATCGCCCGCAGTTTAGCCAGGTGATGGGATACGGCTGAAGCAGAAACTGCCACACACTCGCTCAACTCATTGACGCTGTACTCCTTTTCGGTCAACAGGTAAACTAACTGAGCTCGCGTGGAGTCGCTGAGTGCTTTAAACGTGGCCACAACATCGGCCAGAATTTCTTCGGGCAGACCTTGAACCTGTTCTATGATTTGATGCTGCTGCGGCATATTTAAATTACTCTCTTTATGATTATCTGAGTATGTACTCAGATAATAAGCTTATATCATTCGTCCGCTTCTAGCAACGAGAAATGTTCTTATCTATGGGAGAATTCTGTTATTTGGAAGTTTGAATAGTGAGGAATCGACTTTGGCCTACCGTGTTAGCTCTTGCACAATTACAGACGAAAAGCGGAAGCACCCTTAGGGTTGCTTGGCAGGCTTTTTCTGTGAGTACCCACCTCTGGTGATAAACTTAATTTATCGGATTGCTACCTTCTTAGCGGACATTTACGGACGTTTCTGGGAGATACCCTTCTCACATCTCAAGGAAATGAAATCTTGGCTAAGCTTTCAGCAACCCATCATGAGGAACTACGGCGTATTGGGCCACAGTTGCACCTGCTGCTAGAACAACTGACGGCGGAAGAGTCATAACATACTTAGAAGATTTTTTCTGGAACTCTGTTTCCTTAAAAAATAATTCATTCTAGATCAGTCTCTTCATCGCATAGCTTGCAATGTAACTCATAATCTAGAAATTGCTCCCTTCCTGCTTCTGTAAGCACCCATGGTCGGCTGACCAATGGCGGATTATGGCGCACATGCTGCCGGTGGCCACAGGTCAGGATTGCCCGCCAATCTCCAATTTCGTCTTGTTCAAATCCGATGATTTTTTGCTTCACAGCATCCTTAACTTTGTTCAGCTGTGACAGTTCTAAAGTCAGTCAGATGAGCTAGGAGGCCGAGAAACGCACCTGTCCAGGCAATAAAAGCGATATAAACAAAGTAGCGGGGAATCACCATGAGAAAAGGCAAGTCTAACGCCTGCGACAAGCGAATGGTGCAGGCTGTGTACATGCCCAGGGGAAAGACCATGCCCCAATACTGTGGATCGTATGTCAGTGGATACCTTTTGTAGAGATGCCGCCACGCCCCCAAAATGAATAGCAGGGGAATCCACCAGGTGCCTGCGGCCCAAAAGAAAAGCGTAAAGCCCTTAAGAAATGGCTCGATCTCAGTCAGAAAGGACCAGTGGGCCGAATTTAAAATGAGCGTAGAGCCGGCCAGGGTGGTGATGGCCACGGCTCCCATGTTGATCCAGTAAGGTGGTGTCAGGGCGGCGCTGGTTAATTCCACAAAGGTGAAGCGGTAAAAAATGAGGGTGATAATGCTCAGATAGAGCATACAGCCCAGCAAATACATGCAGAGGGTGAAGAAAAACCATGCTTCAGGTGGTGTTTGCATGGCGGCCAGCAGGAGTGTACCTAAAATGGAGACAGACTGGGTGGCTACGGTGGCGATCAGCCAGGCGCCATTAATGCCGGTTTCCAGAGTGGGTTTTTGCGGGCGGGTGGTAACGGCCGTAAAAAATGCATACATCACCACCAACCACAGGGCAATCCCCAACCCCCATAAACCCCAGGCCACAGCCCGGCTGCCGACAACCAGCAGCAGCTGCGTGCCCAACACGCACGTTCCGGCAATTAGCGTAAAAAAGCCCGGCCCTCGCGCATGGCTTTTGACGTCCGTAATTACCCGCGAAAAATACACAAAAAGTCGCCAGAGCATGAGCAGCCACAAAATAGCGTAGGCGATGATATTCACAACCAGCAAGGCCTGGGCAATGAAGACCATTTCCAGCAAAAAGGCGGCAATCGACACAATGCCCGTCGCCATGACCAGGGCAAAGTAACCGGGGAAAAGGTCGGCAGCGTTTTGGGCCAGATGACGGCGGCTGAGCAGGTGGCTAATCGAGGCCATACAGGTACCAGAGCAGGCCCACGTTCAGGCCCAGGCAAATCAGGCTGGCAATTGCGGCAGGCCACAAAATAGCCCTGTCACCGCCCAGAAAAGCATTCATCGTGGCGGTAAACAGCCACAGTTGTAAGATGATGATGATGACGACGATGAAAAGGATGCCGGAGGCAATAGTTAAGCGCTGGGAGCGGGCAAAGCGGGATTTTCGTCTCATACGGTCCTCTTTTCAATGCCGGTGGCGACGACATTGCCATCTCGGACTTCCAACGCGACACGGGCCAACGGCCGTCGCGGTGGCCCGGCTAACGGCCGTCCCGTCAACAAATCAAAAATTCCTTCATGGCAGGGGCAGTGCAGCTCGCCTTCGGCCACGTGAGGAATGACCGGGCAGGTGAGGTGGGTACACTGCTGCTCGTAAGCCACAAACGTCTCTTCGTCCACGCGCACCAGCAGGCGTGCTGGACTGTCTTCCTCTGGATAGTGGAAGATGAGCGAACCGCCTACCGGCACATCGTCTATGCGAGCGATCACTTTAGCTGCCGGAGCCGCCTCGCGCTGTTCGAGGAAGTCGGCAAAAAGGAACCAGAGCTGCCCGGCGCTAAAGGCTCCGCTGGTGAGCAGCAGGAATTTGATGAATTCTCGCCGCGTTAAATATTCATCCTGGGGCCAATCAATCGGGAAATCCTGACGCCAGCGTGGTTGGTCAGCCGGAGAACGGCCGTCCGGCGGCACCGTCAATTGATCATACTCATTATCCATACTCAATCCTCCCTTATGCTTCTACAAACATATTTGCCAGCAGAACATCTTCCACAGGAGCCATTGTTTGCGGTGCTGGCGTCTGGTGCAGCGAGGCAGCCACGTCTACCAGGTTCACTGGTGTTTCGCGGGGCACCATCATGCTTACTTTCGTCGTCACCGTTTGGCTGCCAAACTGAAAGCTGTTCACCGGTCGGGAACGGGGTCTCAGCCGCTCAATCTCTTCCCGCGTGCCGTAAAATAATGCCTGGCTGGGGCAAACCGAGGCGCACATTGGCTTTAGCCCAACTGAAGTGCGGTCGTAGCACATGTCACACTTCATCATCAGGTTCATGCCGTTGTTCATTTTGGGCACGCCAAAGGGGCAGGCCAACACGCAGTTGTTGCAGGCGATGCAGCGCGGTTTGCGCGCCGTCTGTACCACGCCGTCGGCGGTGCGTTTGATGGCATCGGCCGGACATACCTCGGCGCAGGTGGGCGAATCGCAGTGCATGCAGATGACCGGCACCGTCTGTGGCGAGCTGTTGCGGTCCACATAATCCAGCTGGATCATCGATTGGCCTTTGTGCGTGTCACACTCCGTGCACGCTTGCACACATGCCTGGCAGCCAATACAGCGGCTGGGATCGATAAAAAATTCCATTTCGGCTGGTTTAGGCATGACCCACCGCCTTCTTCACCCGTACGGCACACACCTTAAATTCTGGAATTTTGGAGATAGGGTCCTGCGCTGAGATGGTGAGCTGATTGGCGGATTTGCGCCCGGGCCAATGGTAGGGAATAAAAATGGTGTCCGGGCGGATGGTTCTGACCACCAGTGCTTGCAGGGTGGCGCTGCCGCGACGGGATTCGGCCGTTACCCAATCCCCGTCGGCCACGCCCAATTTTTCGGCCAATGCCGGGTGCATCTCGACGCGCGGCTCCGGGTAATTGTCTACCAACGGGCCAATGCGTCGCGTTTGCGTGCCGGACAAAAACTGGCTGACCACGCGGCCGGTGGTCAGGATGAGCGGATATTCATCGTCCACGTCTTCGGTTGGCGGCGTGTATGGGGCCACATTGAAGCGGGCTTTGCCGTCAGGGAAGTAAAATGGGCCTTTGCCCTGCGCCACCGGGTTCCAGGACCCAGGCTCAAAGAGGCGCGGCGTGCCCGTGTGTTCCGCATCCGGGCAGGGCCAGAAGACGCCGTTTTGCGCTACGATTTTCTCGTAGGTGATGCCGGAATAATCAGCAATACCTCCTTTCGATGCCTGCCCCAATTCGGCAAACATTTCGGACGGACTGCTAAACGTCAATCCTTTTTCCCTGCCTAAGGCTTTAGCAATATCCTGGATGATGACCCAGTCTTCCCGGGCCTCACCGGGGCATTCCACCGCCTTGTTGATTTTGATGACCCGGCCTTCGGCCGTGGTCACCGTGCCTTCATCCTCTTCGTGCAGCGAGCCGGGCAGAACAATATCGGCGTAGCGGGCAGTTTCATTGAGGAAGAAGTCGATGGCCACGTAAAACTCCAGCTTTTCCAGTTGGGCACGCACAAAATTATTGTCCGGCAGGGAAACCAGCGGATTAAAGCAAATCGAAAGCAGTCCCTTAATTTCTCCCTGATCAATTTTGCGGAAGATTTCATAAGCGTCCACACCGGGTTGGGGCAAATCATCGGGGTCCATGCCCCAGACGCCAGCCACGTAGGCGCGGTGTTCGGGATTGCCCAGGTCGCGTGCACCGGGAAGCTGGTCACACTTTTGACCGTGTTCGCGGCCGCCCTGGCCGTTGCCCTGTCCAGTGATGGTGGCGTAACCGCAGTTCTCACGGCCGATGCGTCCCGAGGCCAGGACGATGTTAATAGCACCCAGCACGTTTTGCACGCCGTGGCTGTGGTGCTCGATGCCGCGGGCGTGCATGAGGAAGCTGGTGCCGGCCTGGCCCCACCATTCGGCCGCCTGGCGGATGCCTTTTTCAGCGATGCCGGTGACTTCGGCCGTTTTTTGCGGGGTCCACTGCTGCACGTGCTCGGCGACGGCGTCAAAGCCGACGGTGTGGTTGTCGATGAAATCGTGATCCAGCCAGTCGTTTTCGATCATCAGATGTAGGATGCCGTTAAAGAGAGCGATGTCACGGCCTGGCTTGATGGGCAGGAACAGGTCGCAGGTACGGGCAATGGGGGTGATGCGCGGATCAACGACAATGATTTTGGCCCCGTGTTCGCGTGCCTGCCAGACGTAGTCGGTGGTGATGGGGGCGCATTCGGCCACGTTGGCGCCACTGATCCAGATGATTTCTGCGCCCAGGATGTCGTTCCAGGGATTGGCGGCGCGGTCGATGCCAAACGCTTTTTTGTTACCGGCTGCAGCGCTGACCATGCAGAGACGGCCGTTATAATCAATATTGGCCGTACGCAAGCACATGTGGGCAAACTTGCCCATCAAATACGTTTTTTCCGTTGTCAGGCTGGCGCCGCTGAGGAGGGCGAAGGCATCACGGCCGTATTCCGTCTGGATGCGTTCAATCTCATTGGCCACGCGGTGGATGGCTTGATCGTAATCCATCGCCTTGAAGCCGCCTGAAGCTGAAGCGTCTCGTTGATAAGCGTGTAGCAGCCTGTCGGGATGAGCGCCTTGCAGGTAGCGCTTGACGCCTTTGGGGCATAGCTTGCCCCGGTTGAAGGGAAACTCGTACCAGGGCTCAAAGCCAATCACTTCATTGTCCTTGACCTTAAGCTGGATGCCACACTGCTGGCCACAAAAGCAGCAATGGGTCTTGACTAACTTGTCTGGTTCGACCCCGGTGTCTAGCCGCACACCACGCGTGTAGGCCAGCGTAGGGCCGAATTGGTCTCGAACGGAGATGGATTCAAGGGAGACGTTGGTCATATTCCTAATCTCCTTTTCGATCAGGGTTGGGGGCCTCATGCAAGATGGCGAGGAAAACCAGCGGTTCATCCAGTGCTTTTATGGTGTGATTTTCTCCGGGATCAAATAACAGCATGGTGTCAGGGCCAAATTTGCGTTCCTGGCCATTGTCGCCAGCAAAAAGACCTTGGCCTTGCAAAATGACGATATTTACTGGTGAATTGGGGGCGTTATGTTCCTGCACGATTTGCCCTGGCTGAAGCGCGAAACGCAAGATACGGCCGTATTGATCAACATGGAGCGGTTCGGCATTGGGATTTGGGTCATTAAAAATAATATTATCGTGTACTTTAAATGTTTTCATCAGATAACTCCTGTATAAACCTCTGTCAGAAGCCTTAAGCATGGAAGTTGCGGGCGTCTTCGTCACCCAGCGGGCCTTCGCCCCGGCCGGGATTGACGTAGGTGGGGGTGGGCGGTGTGGTGTGGCTGGGGACGGGCGTTCCGCCACGCGCCGTTTGCCATAGCTGGCCTTGTGCTTGGGCAACTGCTGCCCGGCGGCAAGGCGGGCAAATCCACTGGTAATGGTCTACGTGGCTGTTAGGAATCTCGTATTTGTAGCCTAACTCTGCTTCGACCTGGATCAGGTCGTTGACGTGCATCAGCGAGGTAAACGGCTGGCCGCAGCGACGGCAGTGGGCGGCTTCTTCACGCTCGCCAACCTCTTTGTAAAAGCGCACACCCAACTGGGCCGGACGCTGAAAGATGTGGAAAAACTTGCCAAACGGCAGCCATAAAAAGGTCACAATCACGGTGATGGCGTGCAAGATGGCGATGAAGTCATAGGCGTAGCCGCGCATCCAGGTGTAGCTGGCGGTGAGCATCAGCCCGGTCAGGCTGACGGCAAAGAGCAAAAACAAGGGCAAAAAATCTTCTACAAAAAGCTGCAAAGCAGCTGCCCCTTCATCCCGCATGCGGCGGCGCATGGCCAGCATCACCCCGGCAATGACAATGAAGGAAGACCAGACCAATCCGTGAAATGCAAAGAAGGCAAAGACCGAATCAACGGGAAAGGTAAAGGTGGGGAAACCAAAAACGTAGGCCTGATACAGTGACAAATCGTCGGGAATAGATTCAAAATGGAGCCAGCCAAAAACCAGGGGAAAGGTAATGGCGATGGCAATGATGCAGCCCCACATAATGAGCAGGTGGGTGACGCCACGCACTCTGTCGCGGGCCAGGATGAAGCGGTTGATGAGGATATCGTTGAAGACGTGATTAACCCAGGCACGCAAGTTGCGCGCGCGGTGGCCGCCTTTGAAAAATGTTTGCCAACCGCGCTTCCAGTAAACGGCCGTTGGCGGTCGCTGTAACCACATGGCATAGCGGTAGGTCAAGCCAAATGTAGCAAAGAGGACGGCGGCGGTGTAGGCGACAAGGGCGGCATCAAAGTGGGCCAGATTGCGGGAACCAACAAGAATGAGCAGACCAAGAATTAAGGTTGTCCCCATCCCCCAACTCGTGGCTTTGACAACTTCTCGACTCATAGGTACCTCGCTGTGGATAACCGATAGTTGGTAACTGTGCGTCAGTAGGAAAGCAAATTACAGAAAACAAGGTTTCTTGTGCTTTGCTCAAGTAAAAGCCAAGTTTGAACTCAACTCGGTTCTTGTTCCCTATTTGACTTTTACGTATAAGCCCCTCTTATAGTAGAAAGGAGTTTTACTAGCATATCATAATAATGACATTAAACAATGAAATCCTTGTTTAAATAGTTTGCGATGTAAAATTGAAAATCTACTATATGAAAGGAGACCGTGTCCCCACAAGGTTTGACACCGTGTGTTCAAACATTTGATTTGGAAGGGCAAACTGTCACATTAATAACCACGCCAACCTGAGGCATTATCATCCTGCCACCACTCAGTCCCATCTGCTTTCCTATTTGCATAAGCCCACAAGAGCATAGAGCTTAATATTATGCTTAAAAAGATGATCAATATGATTGCAGGACCATCAGCCAGGCCAAAAGGTAGTGTAAATTAGTTTCTGTAAATTTGGTTTGAGGGTCGATAGGCCACTGTGTATCCTCAGGTGTCGACTAAAACACATCTGAAAGGAGTGACACAATGACCTATGACCTTGATAGAACTTTACCAGAAGAATTCCTGGAATCAATCGCCGAGCAAGGGCTGGATGTGCTGCCAGAGCTGATCCAGACGTTGGTCAACGCCGCTATGCGGCTGGAACGGCAACAGTATCTCCAGGCCGGCCCCTACGAACGGTCCGAGGAGCGGCGCGGCCAGGCCAACGGTTACAAGCCCAAAACGGTGGCCACGCGGTTGGGCAAAATCACCTTTGACGTGCCCCAGGTGCGTGCCGGTGGCTTTTACCCCAATGCGCTGGAGAAAGGATTACGCTCCGAGCGGGCCTTGAAACTGGCGCTGGCCGAGATGTACGTGCAGGGTGTCTCCACCCGGAAGGTGGCGGCGATCACCGAAAAGCTGTGCGGCTTTGACGTTTCTTCGACCCAGGTGAGTCAGGCGGCGGCGCTGTTGGACGAGCAACTTGAGGCATGGCGCCAACGGCCGTTAGGCCGGAGCCGCTACCTCTGGTTGGATGCCCACTACGAAAAGGTGCGCCAAGCCGGTCAGGTACGCGATGCCGCTGTCCTCAAAGCGGTGGGCTTGACCGAAGAGGGCAAACGCACCATTCTGGGCGTGTCGGTGGCTCTGGGTGAGCATGAAGTTCATTGGCGCACCTTTCTACAAAGCCTGGTCGCCCGTGGCCTGGGAGGCGTAGAGTTGGTTATCAGCGATGCCCATGCCGGACTTAAAGAGGCGCGGCGGGCTGTCTTTGGCGGCATCCCCTGGCAGCGCTGCCAGTTTCACTTGCAGCAAAATGCCCAGGCTTACGTGCCGCGCCAGAGCCTGAAGAAGAGGGTAGCCGCTGACATCCGCGCCATCTTCAATGCCGCCAACCGAGCGGCGGCCGAGGCTTTGTTGGCCCAGACGGTGACCAAGTATGCGGAGAGCGCCCCGCGCCTGGCCGAATGGCTGGAGACCGCCATCCCTGAAGGGTTGACCGCGTTTGCCTTTCCCAGCGCCCATTCCCGGCGTATTCGTACCGCCAACGGCCTGGAACGGCTCAATCGGGAAGTGCGTCGCCGCTCCCGCGTTGCGGTGCTCTTCCCCAACGAAGCGTCCTGCTTGCGCCTGGCAACGGCCGTCCTGATGGAGATTAGCGAAGAGTGGGTAACCGGCCGCACTTACCTGCGCCTGGACGCTGATTAGCTGTTAATGTGCTGACGACCGCAGTCGTCGTAGAGGCTGTGGGATTGTGGGTAACTCGGAGCTTGCGGAGAGTTGTCCACATTTCCATCAGCCACCTGAATCCGTTTGATTACGCTGGGGATATACGCTTTTTACAGAAAAATATTTGCATTATCGGCCAAAATAACGGTTACAGATAAAAATTAGGAGAATCGCCCCGCTGACCAAACCAATAGGCAGATATCTTTTGTTTCTGATTATTTGTTTCATAACAACGCGAATTTCGGTAGCTCGAAAGCATATTTCCAAATCTCGATCTTTAATAACTTTCCCCGAACTGTGCCAGCCTCAATCTCATAGCTGAAATCGTCTCCAACTTTTTTACCATAGATAGCTTTGCCTAAGGCAGAATTAGGGGAAACTGGGATTTCGTCATCTAAAAGTGATTGTTCCAACAAAGCCAGTTCATGAGTGGTTGTAAGGACAACAGTCAACCATTCATGCTCACCTGATGGGTAGGCAAGCGTCAGCACAATCCGGTGCCCAAGAGAAACTGTATCTGTTTGCTCCGGCTCTGCTGTAACGACAGCATCTTTCAGAAATGCTTTAATTTCCCGAAGCCGGTTTTGCATGATCTGAACATTTGTTTGTGTTTCCAATAAAAAACCATCCTGAAATCCATCGCCAGAGTCACCTTGAGTCAAATCGACTAGACTCTCTTGTGTTTCTAAAATAGCTTTTTTAAGCTGGTCTTTTTTCCGGGTCAAAAGCATATGACCAAGCGGTGTAATCATCAAATCTTTGTTCATCTTTCACCTGTTTATTGCTATTTGATACGGCCGTTCCTTCAATGAATAGTTGCTCATTTACAGTCTAGAGTTCGTTTAATAAGATTGAAGCCAGGCTAACAATACGCTTCTGGAACAGCATAGGTACCATTCCAAACCACATTGCGAAAATACTCTGGATCTGTATTCCCCTCTGTGTTAATCAGCAGCACCTGGGAATTTGCATCCAAACCCAACTGTGCTCTGAGTTCGGCTGCGCCTTTATATTCCATGATAAAATTTAGAACCCCCAAAGTAACGGCGCCAGACTCGCCAGAAACCACAAACGGATCGCCCTTCAGTGGCACCCCATACATACGCATACCTTTAGCGGCCACATAATCGGGTGCAGTAATAACAAAATCGGCATACTCCTTGATAATTTGCCAGGCCAACAGGCTGGGTTCGCCACAGGCAAGGCCGGCCATAATCGTATCCAAGTCACCGGAAATTGAATGGGGAAGGCCATCGCCGATTTGCATTGAGTGATATAAACACCCGGCCGTTCGCGGTTCAACAACGATAGAAATTGGTGCGTTCTCTCTGAATATCTTCTGGTAATAAGCTATCATAGCAGCGGCAAAGGCCCCGACACCGGCCTGTAGAAAAATGTGGGTGGGTTTCATAATGCCTTGATATGCTAACTGTTCCTGGGTTTCACTTAGCAGTGTTGTGTACCCTTGCATGACCCATCGGGGTATATCCTCATAACCCGGCCAGGCCGTATCAGAAACAACTTGCCAGCCGTTCGCACGTGCTTCTTGTTCACATTGACGAACAGCATCATCATAGTTGCCATCCACAATCCGCACCTTCGCACCATATTCTCGAATTGAATCGATACGCGCTTGTGAAGTTTGTTTGTGAACGTAAATGATGCAGGGAAAACGCAGTTTTTGGGCGGCCCAGGCAAGCCCCTTACCATGATTGCCGTCTGTCGCGCTGGCAAAGGTGATTTTCCCTAGACGTGCCCTAACCTCAGCAGCCATCAATTCTGAAAAGGCTAGACGGGAAACACCTAATTCCCTGCAGATAAAACGATAAATCGCAAAGGAGCCACCTAACGCCTTGAACGCATTGAGGCGCATTCGATCCGATTCATCTTTTACCCAGATTTCACCTAAACCCAGGCGGGAAGCCAAATTGGACAGACGTTTCAATGGCGTGATTGCATAACCTGGTAGCTGCGCATGAAAGGCGAGAGTTTCTTGCAGCACGCCATTCGGTAGCAAGCAGTTAACGGCATTTCCGTCTTTGTGAACAGATGTCTTTTTATTTTGAAGCCAGACAAGCGGGGCATCATTAATTGTGTTCATTTTTTTATTGCCCTATTCAGTTGATTTGTTATCTTTTTTGATTACTTGGCGATACGGCCGTAACCACGAAAAACTTGACGTTTATCATCTACAGTAATAAATGCATTCGCATCACGCTTATTGACTAATTGAAGCAGCTCATGCAGACGCTTGCGTGAAGTCACAATCCCGATCAAGGTAACAGGTCCAGATTTACCGGATGCAGTTAGCTCAGTTGCGCCATAGTGGGCCTTACGGACTTGAGCAGCAATTTCAGAACCTTGAATACGAGAAATCACATAAACAGAGACATCGCCTAAAGCCAGCCGATCTTCCAGCCTCATCTCAACAAGGGTGCCAACCGCAAAACCACCACTGTAAGCGAGAATTTTCCATATGCTGTTGACATTCCTTATCACCTGGCTAACTGCCACTCTCCAAACAGTGATTTCCACAAAACCAATCGCTTCTCTATTTCTGTTTGTTGGATGAAGGCAAGAGCGCGCCGCAAGCAACACAATGAATTCTAACTTTTTCCTGTGTAATAGGAGCAATTTGCCGTCGTTTGCACCGGGGACAGATACGTAATCGCCGTTTAATTCTTCGGGTTAAAGCAGCCAAAAAAATTGGATTCATTGCATCCTACCTTGTTTATGACGCAGGCTTCACCCTTAGGCAGCCTGAACGCCTACGGGGCCTTTCATTTACAATAGGGTGACCCGGCTGAACCTATGTTGAAGGTCGCTCAAACAACTGACGACCGCTTTTATCAATTTCTGAATACCTCTTTAAAGCGATGAATCTGATGCTTCATGTATCATCTCTCTGCCAAATGGTCAGCGGTGGCGCCAGCGCTGCTGAGAGCAACATGGCATATCCCTTATTCTGCACTACGTCCGCTTCGGTAATAAAGATCGGATTAAGAAGAGATTTCTGCTCGTGTTGCAACTTTGGTGACAACTTACCTACTTCACGTATAAGTGCCTGATCCAGGGCAATGGCTAACGCATTTAATGCTGCAGAGCGATTGCTGACCAATATAAGAAGATGTGTCTTGGCAGCTTCTGCCGTGATTGTTTTTACTCTTGTTTGCAAACCGGGATTTCCTTCTACCCGATAAACTGCAAGAACTCGTTCATCACTGGCCGCTAAAAGATAGGCAGCGCCCTGCATCAACCCTACTCTGAACCTTTCTACAAATGTTGAATCATGTAGCAGTTCTTCCAGTTTGAGCTTTTTTCTAGAGGGGATAGGCGGATAAGCGCGCTCTAATGCATGGTTACAGATCGTCTCGACAATATCCTGCAGGTGCATCAGATTGATGTCGGTAAACGCCGCTTTTGCATTGTCAATTACCGTGGACATGATTACTCTCCTGAGGTTATCTGGAAACAGTTTATCATGCGGTAAACGAAAAACGCATAGATAAGCTTTGAGTTTGTATGAAAAAGGGATGAAAAAGTGGCGTGGTGTCCTGATAGCGTAGACGCGGTTAGCTTTCTTTCTCTTGCTCAGGTGCGGGTTGTTCTGGGCAGGATAGCATGTAGCCGACGCCGGTATGGGTCACAATGTATTGCGGTTTAGCCGGATCGGGTTCTAACTTGCGGCGCAAGTAGCGAATGTAGGCGCGTAGATAATCAACGTCATCACGGTATTCTGACCCCCAAACGGCACTGAGAAGCTGGCTGTGTAACATCACTTGATTCTTGTGGAGGGCCAGTTCGCGCAGGAGGCTAAACTCCGTTTTTGTCAGGGAGACAGGTTTTTGGGCAATTGTGACACGATAGCGGGCCAGATCAATGTGTAGCGAGCCGCAGATAATTTCGGCTTCACCCGTCGCCGTCGCGGCCGCCTGTGTTCGTTTCAGCACAGCCCGGATGCGGGCCAGCAATTCCTTGGCATTAAACGGTTTGGTCACGTAATCATCAGCACCCATATCAAAGCCTTGCAATAGATCTTGCTCTTGGTCTCTAGCTGTGAGCATAATTATGGGTACGTTGGAGAACTGGCGAATGCGTTCTGCTACCTGATAGCCGTCCATATTGCCAGGAAGCATAATATCTAGAAGGATAAGATCAGGCTGTTCCAGAGCTGCTGTTTTTATGGCCGCTTGCCCATCGCTGGCAGTTACCACGGTAAACCCGGTGGCGAGAAGCAGTTCCTGGGCCAGACGCACCAGCTTTGGTTCGTCATCAACAATCAATATTTTCGGTGATATGGTCATTAGACAGTTTTTTGGCTTTTTTTATTGAGTATGGGCAACATCTTAATCCTCCAACGTGCTGGGACCATGACGCGGAAGAGAAAAATGAAGCGTCGTTCCTTCGCCAACGTTACTTTCAGCCCAAATACGGCCGTTATGCGCTTCTATAATTTCCCGTGATACCGGCAGACCGAGTCCAGTTCCAGGTATGGAACGGCCGTAAGAAGAGCGACCCCGAAAATATTTATCAAACAAAGGAATCATATCCTCGGGTGAAATACCCACGCCCTGGTCAGCAATGCTAACGACAACATCCTGTGCCCGCACGACGCCGCGGATGACGATTAATCCGCCATCCGGTGAATACTTCACTGCATTGTCGAGAATATTACGAAAAACCTGCTTAATACGGCGCGGATCAGCATCAACTAAAGGGAAATCGGACGAAAAGTCCAGCATAAAACGATGTGCCATCGCCCGCTGCTGCATTTCATCAATCACTTCTTGCGCCAAACGTGAGAGGCGTAATGGCTGCAACTCAATTTCCAACAAACCCGCTTCAATGCGCGTTGTGTCAAGGATTTCACTGATCATCGTCTGCAGATTGTCGACCTCTTCAGCAATAAGCTGCAAAAATTGACGACGCTTCTCTTCTGGCCACGACACCTCCTCCAAAAGCATCGCCGTGACGTATCCCTTAATTGCTGCCAGCGGCGTACTCAGTTCATGGGAGACAATTGCCAGCGCTTCATTACGCAAACGCTCGCCTTCCACATCGTTTTTGATTGATTTTGGATCCATATACTCTACTTTGAATAGATTAAGGCGACGGTTTGTCAGGACAGCCATTTTTCCAGAACTGTCACCCGTTTATTAGTTGTATCGAGCTCTATTTGCACACCCAAGGGCAAAGTAAACATTGGATGAGTATGGCAACAGTCAAACTCAGCCAGGATTGGTAGTTTTTGGCCGTTCAGAACTTCTAGCAACAACTGATGAGGCTTGACATTTGTTCCTTGATCATCAAACAATTCGTGTTTACCAAAGATGATGCCTGCCACTTTATCAAAGATGCCACTTACTTTCAAAAGCGAAAATGAACGCTCGACTGTTGCTGCTGTATGCAGGGAGTCTTCGATAAATAATATATCGCCTTCTCGAATATCGGGCATATACTCGCTGCCCCAGAATCCGTGAAATGTGTTGAGATTTCCGCCCATCACGCGCCCCTGGACTTTTCCACCTTCAACCGTGAGCCATTGATTGGGAAATTTTTCTTTAGCGCGGTCTTGATCTTCCCAATTGATAAATTCCTGCGACCAAAATTCTGGCATTTTGTATGTGAAGGGAACTAAGGATGGCGTGGCGAGCATATTTTCGAACCCATGATATGTTATACTGACCAATGGGCTTACCTCGTTTTAGTGGACAGATAGTTGCGAGACTGCTGGCAAGAGCTCGTACTCAACGGGAGTGCGGTATCCCAGTTGAGAATGGAGTCTCTGGCGATTATAAAAGATTTCGATGTACTCAAACAACTCTGCCCGTGCGAGTGCTCTTGACGGATAGACAATGCCGCGCACACATTCGGCTTTCAGCGTAGCAAAGAAACTTTCAACCGGTGCGTTATCGTAGCAATTGCCACGGCGGCTCATGCTCGCTTGAACCTGATGATCGACTAGGAGCTGCTGGTAATCGTAACTAGCATATTGACTGCCCTGATCAGAGTGATGCAGCAATCCGGGCTGTGGCCGTTGGTTTTTAAATGCCATCCGAAATGTATCCAGCACTAACTGTCGCTGTAGGGTGGGTTGCATTGACCAACCGACAATTTTGCGGGAATACATGTCCAACAACACCGCCAGATAAAGCCAGCCTTCTGCGGTGGCCAGGTAGGTGATGTCGCCCAGCCAGATTTGGTTGGGTCGGACGGCCGTAAACTGCTGATTGAGTATATTGGCCGCCACGGGGAAGCGGTGATTGGATTGCGTCGTGACCTTGTAACTCCGCTTACGGCTGGCCTGAATGCCGTGCAAGCGCATCAGCCGGGCCACTCGCTTGCGGCTGCAACGGATGCCTTCCCGACGCAGTGCCGCATAGATACGCGGGCTGCCATACACGCCTTTATTGCGCCGGTAATGCAAACGAATGAGCGCTAATAATGTTTCGTTGGCCATCTTTCGAGCACTTGGTTCCCGTTTTAGCCAGGCGTAATAGCCACTACGGGAAACCTGGAGCACCTGACACATCAGCCCGATGGGATACCGGCAGCGATGGTCATGGATGAACTGAAATCTCAGCTCTTTGCGCGCGCGAAGATGGCCGTCGCTTTTTTTAGGATTTCATTCTCTAACTGCGCTTCCCGCAACTCTTTGCGCAGCCGGGCCAGTTCGGCATCACGGTCTTTCATTTGGCCATGGCCGGGGAATGCCTGTTCTGGATCGTCGGCCAGTTCCTGCCGCCAGCGGAACAGGCTGCTCTTGCTGATGCCCAGTTCGCTGGCCACTTCTGAAACCGTCCGGTCGCTCTGGTGTGAAAGCCTAACGGCCTCGAGCTTGAATTCTCGGGAATATGATTTGGTACGCTTTTTCATGAAGCTTTCTCCTGTTTTGTGGTGCAGTATCATAACTTACTGTCCACTCAAACGGGGGAAACCCACTGGTCATCCGTGCCGACATGGCCCAGCCCACAATGCGGCGCGAGAACAAATCCAGAACAACGGCCAGATACAGCCACCCTTCCAGTGTGGGAATGTAGGTGATGTCTGTGGTCCACTTTTCATTTGGTGCCGCAGCCCCGAAAGCCCTGTCTACCAGGTTGGGTGCCACAGGATGGGCTCCGTTTGCTTTGGTAGTTTGCTTGTATCGCCGTTTCTGTTTGGCGGCGATGCCGTGCTTTTTCATCAGGCGGGCCACACGGTTTTGGCTACAGCTCACTTTCTCCTTCACTTCATGGTAGATCCGAGGGCTGCCATACACACCCTTGCTGGCTTCATGTGCCGCCTGAATTTCTTTGAGTAACGTTTCGTTAGCCATCTCCCGCGGGCTAGACGGCCGTTGGCGCCAGGCATAATAGCCGCTCGACGAGACATCCAACACCCGACACATGAGCTTTATCCGAAAATCATGCCGATGATCTTCAATGAACTGGTATCTCATGATTTTGGGTTGCTGAAGATGGCTACTGCTTTTTTTAGAATATCTCGTTCTTGTTCCGCAATGGCTAACTTCCGTTCCAGCTGCCGTATCTGTTCTTGTTCTGGTGTCAGGTGACCCCGGCCAGGAAAAGCTGCCTGGCCCTCATTTTTTAGCTGGCGCTTCCATTTGTTGAGCAAACCATGTGTAATGCCAAGTTCGCGTTCGATTTCCATGGCACTTTTACCGCTTGTTTCCCACAAGCGCACCGCTTCTTGCTTGAATTCTGCCGGATAGGTTCGTTTTTTGGTTGTCATTTGTTCCTCCGAAAAAAGTGTACTCTGCCTTTTCTTTACGTCCACTTTTTTAGGGGAAGGTCATGGTTTATATTCACGATAAAGTGTCAAAATAGTATTACTCACCTTATTCTGGCTGCACGTTCCGTTTTCGATAAGGAATATGCAGCAGGGCCGCCGCCTTGTGTTTGGCCTGCTGGCCACGCCGGTCATAGCGGCTGGTAGTAGTTGGGCTGGCATGACCGGCCATCTTCTGCACGGTGACAATATCAGCACCGGCGTCTAGCAGATCACCAACAAAGGTGCGGCGAAAATCATGGGGGGAGAGGTTTTTTACACCCGCTTCTTTGGCTCGCTTGCGCAGCAGGTTATAGACGGCCTGGTCTGTGAGACGGCCGTTGCGGTTGCGATTCCCCAAGCCCCAAAACAAGGGTCCCTCTGCTTCCCCCCGGATAGCCAGCCAGTCGGCCAGGGCCAGCGCTACATTGCCAACCGGGACGGCCCGCTGCTTGTTCCCTTTGCCTCGTACATGCAGTTCGTTCTCTTCCTTTATATAGTGGGCTAAATTAAGTGCTACCAACTCGGCGCGGCGCAGGCCGCAGCCGTAGAGTAAGGAGATTATTGCTGCGTCGCGAATGCCCAGTGGGGTGGGGGGGCAGACGTACAACAGGCCAACCAGCTCGCCAGCGGCCAGGGAGCGGCCGCTGGGCAAGGTTTCCCCGCGCACGCTCTCAACGCTGGCGGCTTTCTGATACTCCTCAGCCGTCATCAAGCCTAATTTCCACGCTGCTTTGAGCACACCACGCAGGGCGGACAACATCCGGTTAGCCGTGGTATGGGCATATTGTTCGGCCAAAGCGCTTTTGACAGCCTGGGTGTGCTGAAAGCGCAGCTGGTGCCAGGGCACATCCCAGCAGGTAACTCTTTCATCGCCAAGACCCAGGCGGGCAATGGTATCGAGCGCGGCTTCCATCGTACGCCGCGAGCTGGGACTCAACCCGGCCAGATAAACGGCCGCCGGGTTTTCATCAAGCTTGTTTTTGGCTGTGGTTTGCAGGTTGCTTGGTGTGTCACTTGGGGTTAGCAAATTCATGCTGTTTATATCCTCTAGTTTTGAAAACTATTGTTTTCATAACTAGAAAATAGCAGAAATTTATCATTATGTCAAGTATCTAATATTTATAATCGGTATCCCTTTTGATTATGAAGCATCGCTCTTGGTCTCCAGCTCAGGTAGCCTGGAATCTTCCAGAATTCCCTATGGGTGACACTTGGGGATAAATCTGCCGTCAACGCGTACCTTGGCCCATTTTTCGGATTAACTTAATTTGAAGTAATCTAATGCTGGCTCTGTTATACATAGTTTGGATTCACTTTTTTTATCGTCAAAACAGAACTTATGTGCTAATATTTTGTCATCCCCTACAAAAGGATACCGCTATCATGGCCGAGTTAACCCGTCAGGATGTTATCAAACTTGTTTCCGCCGCCCGCCAGCCTCTCCGTTTGCGCGGCGTCGATCTCTCAGGACTTGATCTGTCCTATCTAGACTTGTCCCAAGTCGATTTCTCCTATGCCAACTTGGAAGCCGCTGATTTATCACATACCGACCTGCACCACGCCTCCTTTTTTAGTGCCAATCTCACCAAGGCTAATCTGTCTGAAGCGAATTTGCGCTATGCCGATTTAATTAGCGCCAACCTGGCCCATGCCAATCTAAGCCAGGCGGATTTAGTGCAAGCCGCCTTCTTTGAGGCAAACTTACGGGGAGCCAACCTGGCGCAGGCACAATTTGAAGGGACTCACTTTGATGCCGTGCAAACGGATGAGGCCACCGTGTGGCCTGAAGGTTTCAACGAGAAGGACCACGATTTGTTTCAGAAAGCCAATTGATGGATCCGATGAGCTATGCCAGTTCCCGATTCTCTCCTTCCTTTTGTTGGTCGTTCAAATGAGCTGATGTTGTTGAAAAGGTTCTATGATCGCGGTTGGCATCGTGGTGCCGGATTCTTGCTGCTTTACGGCCGTAAAGGGGCTGGCAAAACCCGCCTGCTGCAACAGTTTCTGCAGGAGGCGGCCATTACCGATTATTTCTTCTGGCAAGCGCCACCAGGCGATGCGGCAACACAGCTGCGGGAATTTTCTCAAGCATTGCTGAGTTATGATGTCGAGCAAACTGGCCCCCCTTCCCCTGATTTCACCTTTTTCAGTTGGCGGGAAGCCCTGGATTATCTAGCCCAAATCACTCAGCGCAGGTCCGTGACAAAACTGTTTATCTTGGAAGGTTTCACGGAACTTTGTCACCAATCAAGCGGCCTGAGCAGTTATTTCCAACATGCTTGGGATCACCGTCTGAAAGAAATTGCCAATCTGCGACTTATCATCACCGGTTCCCACATCAGCACAATGATCCGTGAAGTGCTGGCCTATTCAGCCCCGCTTTATTTCCGAGCCAATGCCAATCTGTATCTCAAGCCGCTGCCTTATACGGCCGTATTGGATTCGTTCCCTGAAGGCTCAGTAGAAGAGCGGATGGCCATCTATGCAATTACGGGTGGCTTGCCTGCATATCTGAGCTACTTTGTCCGGACGCCTGACTTACCCACTGCCGTTGAGCACCTTTGTTTTGCGCCTGACAGCCCTTTTTTAGTCGATATGGAAACGTTATTTAACGAGCGACTAGAGGAACCGGCATTGTACCGCGCTATTTTAGAGGCCTTAAGCAATGGCCCGGCAACGCCTGAAGCGCTGAGCCATCGAATGGGCATGCCCTATGACGCTTTACAGCAACCGTTGTGTTTGCTGCGACTGTTGAAATTGATAGAAGACCATCGTTCGGTTCACGAGCCCATCGCCAGCCTACGCTTTCACCATGCATTGGCCGAGCCTTCTCTGCACTTCTACTACCAACATTTAAAGCCAGTATTGAACCAACCTTCTGCCCGAGAAACGGCCGTTACGGCTTCTGCCAGTCTCCATGAAGCTTTGGGACAAGCACCCTTTAGGCATATGTGCCAGGAATGGGTCTGGGCCGCAGCGATCACGAAACAGCTTGACATCCTGCCCCAGAAAGTGGGCGCTTATTGGGACAACCAAACGGAGACGCCTGAGTTCCCTATTGCCTATCTATTACCCACAAGTTGGGATTGCTCTTTAACAAGATACCAAGTAGCAGC
>CAZDEO010000016.1:0-65418 GCA_964504445.1 uncultured Anaerolinea sp.
AGGCGGTAGAGGGCGGTTTGCGCCCCGCCCCGGTCGAGTTCGGTGATGAGGTGGATGATGGGCTGGCTCATGGCTTAACGGCCGTGACTGTGTAGATGCCGCCAATTTGCCGCATAAGGGGCAGGCGATTGAACGCCTTATCCAACATGACACAGGCGGTAAAAAGGCGTCGGTAATGGGCGGCACGGGGCGGGAAAAAGATGCTTAATTGGGTTTGCACCTCTGCAAAGCCAGCCTGCCGCAACAAGCGCGTTAATTGGGGAACGGTGAAAAGTCGCTCTTCGGCGTAAGTGATGCGTCGCCCGTCAGCCAGCACTTTATGGGTCTGCTTGATGCCTTGTCGCCGCAGTTTGAAAATGCGCCAAAGCATGGCTGGGTTTGCCAGATGGCTATCAGAAATTACCAGTCGCCCACCGCTTTCTAAACTGTGAAAAGCCGCCTCCAAAAAGCGTTCGGCAGGGTCAATGTGGGAAATGGCTTCCATTGTCCAGATGAGGTCAAAGGTTTCAGCTTCAAGGATGTCGAAGATGTTGGCACTGCGGAAGGTAACGGGAAGGGAATGAGCGGTTGCGGCTTGCCGTTTTTCTAAGCGGGCTTGGGCGGTGGCTAATCTTTCCTGATTGATTTCGACGCCCGTCACTGCCACGTCATCGCGCAAGGTAGCCCAAAATAGTGATTCTGTGCCTACGCCACAACCCGCATCGAGGATGCGCCACTTTTGCTGGCGCGGGGGGAGGGCTTGGATGAGTTGCGCCATGGGCGCGGTGCGTCGTTGCCAGTTGTAGCGGTAGAACGGCCGTAACGCCTCATTTTGCAGAAGTGACCGGTAGTAGCCTTGCAGGGTCGCATAGGGCTGAGGCGGCAAGGCGAAATGATTGTGGACAACTTCGTGGATGAGGGTGGCGTAATAATCGGTTGTGGGGGTGGACAAAGCGGGATTAGCGGTCATGGACAGATGCTCCTAACAAAAAGTCATAAACTTGCTTAACTTGTTGGCTCACGTGGCTAAGGGAGAAGCGGGCGCGGGCGTCAGCAACGGCCGTTTGGGCCAATTGGTGACGGTAATCGGGCTGGGTGATGAGCTGTTCGGTGGCGTTAAGCAGGGTGGGGAAGTCATCCGCTTCGACGATGAGGCCGTTACGGCCGTTTTCAATCGCTTCGGCCACACCCCCACAGCGCGTCGTGACAACGGCCGTACTGCAAGCCATCGCCTCAATAACCACTCGCGGAAACGCCTCCCCTTGAGCGGTGGAAGTCAGCAATAAAATATCAATTGCCTGCATTACCTTCTCAACTTCGGGACAAAAGCCAAGAAAGTGAAAATAGGGGGTCATCTCCGCCTCAACAACCATTTGTTGTAGTCGTTTTGTGTACGCGCCGTCGGATGGATCAGCGCCGCACCAGACGAAGTGAATGCCGTGCCCGCGTTGAAGCAAATCTATAGCGACTTGTACAGCCCATTCCGGCCGTTTGCGCGGGATCAAATTCGCCACCAACCCTATGATGACTTTGTCTGCCGGCCAACCGAAACTTTGTTTACTGGCGCGGCCGTTCGTGGTTGGGGAAAATAAATTGAAATCTACGGCATTATAGATGGTTTGGTTGGGAACAAGATAGGCTCTAGGTAAGCGCAAGCGGATGCCATCGGCTACGAAAATGAGGTAATCGGACAATTTTAGGCGCAACCAGTCAGTTTTGGGGTTGCCATCCATGCCGCGCACATGCCATAAAACGGGTATTTTTTGTCGTCGGGCGGCTAAAGCCCAAGCGATGAAGGTGCGGTTGTCGTTGATGTGGACGAGGTGGGGTTGGTGCTGGCGGAGTTGGGCAACGGCCGTTTTCAACAGCCGCAATTGAGCCGGAAAGGCGTGCAACTTAGGCCACAAGCCAACAGTTTGTTGCATCCGTTTTACCGCATCATCCCCTAAACCATAAAAGTAAGGCGTTAGCCCTTCACGCCTGAAAACAGCCTCGTTCGTACCGTGTTCGGGTAACAAAACGCGGTATTCGTAGTCGAAATGACGCTGTATGTAGCCAGCAACTTGGGCGGAGGAGACGTAGGAACCACCGACGGAAGTACCGGCGTAAGGAAGTAGGATGATGGGTTTCATGGTGAAGTGAGGGGGCGAAACGGCCGTTTGGCTTTATCAAACAAGCGGTAACAACCATTCGGTAAAAAGGAAAGTAGATATAGGAGGTAGGCATAAAAGGCGGTGGGCTTGGCTTTGATCGCCGCCCGATACCATCGCCGCGCTTGCTGACGATCCCCTATCAACCGTTGGTATTGTTGGCCGAGACGGTACAAATAAATGGGCAACACGCCTGCCTCACGCATATCTTGCTCAAATTTCTGCAAAAAAATCAGACGGCCGTTTAGCACCTTCGTGGCATTAGTGGTAATTCGATCTGAGGTTTTGCTGGCATAGATGACCAGCAAAACCTCATCTACAAAATCCATCAAGTAATGCCGCGCCACCCGCACCCAAAAATCTAAATCTTGACGGGCGGGTAATGTTTCGTCAAAAGTTGGCACTTGCTCCAAAACAGCCCGTTTAATCATAACGGCCGATCCACTGCCCACCACCACATTCTCTAACAACAATTGGCGAAATAGATTGCCGCGATGAATCGGCCTCTGCTCATCCTGCACCCCGTCATCCCGCACGACCAACGCCCCCGTATAAACCAGTCCAACGGCCGCTGGCAACCGTTCAAAACAGGCCACCTGCTTTTCCAACTTCGTGGGCAACCACGCATCATCAGAATCAAGAAAAGCGATATACGCCCCTTGCGCTTGTGCCAATCCTGTATTGCGTGCCGCCGAACCGCCCCGATTGGTATCATGCCGAAGGTAGTGAATTCGGCCATCGGTCATACTTTGCACCACTTCTGCGGTCTCATCTGTCGAGGCGTCATCTATCACCAACAGCTCCCAATGGGTGTAACTTTGCTCTAAGACGCTGTCAATGGCGCGTTTGACCATCTGAGCGCGGTTGTAGGTGGGAATGATAACGGTTACCAATGGTTTAGGGAGCATATCGCCTCACGGTTCGTCTCACGGTTCGCCTCACAGTTGGTAGCCAAGCCGGGCCATCACATCACCGGCAAGCTCCTGAAACCGCTGTTTTTCGGCCAAATCCCACGCTTTAGGGGGGGCAACGGTGTGTTGTGTGGTTTGATTAGGCTTTTTTTGCGCGGTTTGGATCATCTCGGTAAGCAAAGCATCATGGGGCTGAATGCCTAAAAATTGGCAGATTTCTAGCAATTTTTCTTGGTTAAAAGATTCGAGGGGGAGCATGTATTTGTCTGGCTCGTCAATAGTGGCTAATTCGCGTAAGGCGATGCTGTTTATCTCGGCCCATAACCATGTTGTTTTTTCAAAAGGGGTTCGCAGATGGCGAGGTGGTTGAAGGCGATGGTCAAGATAGGAGTTGCCTATGTCAATTAGGAATCTGCGGCGAAGGTAGGCTTTGAGTTGGGTGATGGGGGATTGCCGCTTGTACCACCCCCGCTCTAAGCCACTCCGCACAAAGGAACGGCCGTCGCGGTACACATAAATAAATCGCGCTTCAAAAAGCTCAGACAAATAGCGCACCAGATGGGTGCAATAATGGGAGCTTTCGACATAAATGAGGCCATTGCCTTGCACTTGCTCTACCAGCCCTTTCCGCTTGTGACGCACATGGGACATAATTTTTTGTCGATCATGTAAACCAGACCAATGGGCAAACGCTTCTACATTTAGGTGCGGCAATGGCTCATGCAAAGCGCACACGGCGGGAATTTTTGCCAGTGTGTAAGCCAACATCTGGGAACCACTTCGTCCCGTTGAAATAATAAAAACCGGACGCGGCCGTTTTTGAAAAGAGTCACGCATCTATTTACTCAAGATGAAAAAACGATGTGAAGGATACTCAAATAATCGGTACGTTTTGCGGATAGAAAATCCAGTTTGTTCCACATCACCCATTACCCGCTTCAAAGTAAAATGTTGCACCCCTATTTCCCAATAATGCTCTTCTATGATTTTGGGCTTTTTCAGCCTAATCGGTCGCGGGATGGAGAAAAAGAGTTCTCGTTCACCGATGAGCGGGAATGAAAATCGGCCGGAAAGCACATGGTTCCGATCTGGCACAGAAAAAACAACAAATTGGCGCGATACCCGATAAAGTTCAACCAGAGCTTGTTGAAACAGGTCGTAAGGGAGATGCTCAAGCACTTCATAACAGGCCACAAGATGAAACGCTTGAGCTTTGAATGGCAACGTGATTACGGAAGCGTTCACATCTGGAGACAAGGCCGCGTCAATATCTACCGTTGTCACGTCATACTCTCTTTGCCGCAGATAATCGGAGATAAACCGATTGCCCACCCCTATCTCTAAAAAATTATCGGGGCGCAAAGCGCGAATGGCCTCAATTTGATACCAATAGCTGAGAAAGCGTTTTTTGGTGTCGTATGCTTGTTGGAAATACTGCTCAGGCTGGACCTGTGGTTTGTTTTTGTACGTCATTTGCGGAAATACCGTTGGGGCTTGTTGGTTTAGGTTTGTCGCTGGGGCTTATGTTGGTCAAAACGTGCCGCTAAGGGTTTGAGCAGGTGATTGATGCGCGGTGGGGTGACGCTGATCAATGAGTTTAGGATAATGGCTGGGATATTGCCAAATAGGCTGGGGGGTAACAGGTATAAGGCGATGAGGACGGAAAAGAGGGTGGTAACGGCCGTGCTAAACAAAACGCCCAGCAAACCCAAATCCAGCATCGTATAAACCACGCGCCCCAGCCACGTGACCGGAATAACCCACAAAGCTAAAGCTACGCCCGGCCACTGCCCTCTGAAAAACTGTCGCCATGTTGTGCCAGTCAACCGATTGGCATGAATAAGCACAAGAACATACATAAGAAAAATAGCCAGACCCACCACAAGAGCCACGCCGTTAATCCCCCACCGCGCGGCCACCAGCCAACTGCCACCCACCACAGCGACTCCATAAGCCACCTGATACCATAGCAGTTGATAAATTTGCCCTTTTGCCTTGATAAACGGAGCGGCAACGTGGTAAGTTGCCCGAAAAATGCTAAAGCCACCCAAAATCTGCAAGGGTACAATGGCACCTTCCCACTGGGTGCCAAAGACCCCCAAAATAATTTCTGGGGCAAGAATGATGATAAACACCATCATCGGGATCACCATAAAGTTGGTTAGCGATAATGAAAGTAAGTAAAAGCGTTGTGAGCGACGAGATTCATCCTGAATTTGAGCCGCCACGGGGAACAGGACTTGAGACAGCACTTTGACGAAATACGTCAGGGGCAGTTTCATCAGCGTGTAGGCGCGTGAATATAGCCCCAAAGGTGCTGGCCCCAGCAAACGGCCGACAACAAAATAATCCCCCTGCAAAGCAAAATAGTTCACAACGGTGGTAAGCGACGCCCCAATGCTGAAATTAGCCAGCTCTTTAATTTCGGCAAGCCTTAGTAGCGGGCGCAGAGAGTGGCGCGTATACCAATAGGCGATAATCGTTCCGAGTGCAGACTGCAATAGCGATCCATAAACCAAGCTCCACACACCAAACCCTTGTAGAGCAAGGGTAATGGATACCAACCCGTAGCCTAGTACGTGGCTACCCAGATCAACCACGAGCAACGGCCGAAACCGGAGTTGCCGGTTTAAGAGCGAATAACTGACAATGCCCCCGCCAACAATTAAAAACTTGAAGGAAAGCAGGTGCAAAATAGGCACAACTTGCTCATCTTGCAAGAACAAGGCCAGCATCGGGGCGGTGGTAAACACGAGTAGGCCAAGTACCGCGCCGCTGATAAGGGATAAGGTGAAGGCGACGCGAATGTGTGCGGCCGTTAAGATTTTGCGCTGAATTAAGGAAGGTCCAAGCCCTAAATCAGTGACGAGCTGACCGAAGCCGATGATGATCATCGCTAAGGCAACCAGCCCAAAATCTTCTGGCGGAAGAATTCTGGCTAGGATGATGCTAATGCCAAATTGGGCGACAAACTGGATCCAAACGCCACTGAATCGCCAGCCTAGCCCACTAATGGTACGCTGGCGCAAGCTGTCTGTGCTTGGCTTCTGGATGTCAGGCGGTTCGTTTTTGCTATTCACGCGTGTTTGGGGTGCTTTTTCTGCACCTTTTCATTTCCTTACTTATGATTATAAGGTGCCAAGACCTGTCTAAGCCCATGGAATTATAGGCCAAAAAGGAAAATCAACCATTGACAGAAGGGCCTTCCGCCAAGGTCAAACTAACCTTTGCCCCCATTGCTATGGCCGCCCACCACATCGTTCACGAGCTTTCGGCCCGCCAGCGCACCAGCGCGCCCACGCTGTTGCTCAAACTATTTACTCTATTTGCGGATATGTTAGCTCTGACTTAGCGACTGCCCGAATCCGAACCATTCAATAACAGGAAAGCTATTAACAATCAAAATTAACCCCCATCTGCTATCGTTTCAGTCATTGAGCAGTTCCCGCAACCGCGACACCACCATGGCCATCGCCACGGCATTCTCCCCGCCATGCGGAATGATAACGTCGGCGAACTGCTTGCTCGGCTCTACAAATTTCATGTGCATGGGGCGCACCGTCGTCAAATATTGCTCGATTACCGATTCTAATGAACGGCCGCGTTCCTCCATGTCCCGCTTCATGCGGCGAATAAAGCGAATATCATCGGCCGTATCGACAAATATCTTAATGTCCATCAGCTCCCGCAGCCGCCGCTTGGTAAAAATAAGGATGCCATCCACCAAAATGATGGGGCTGGGTTCCACTAGCACTGTCTCATCCGTGCGCCGGTGCAGGGTAAAATCGTACACTGGCACATCAACCGCCTTACCTGCTAACAACTGCTTGATGTGCTGTACGAGCAGCTTGTTCTCCAAAGATCGGGGATGATCATAGTTCTGCTGGGCGCGCTCTTCCAGGGAGAGGTGCGGGTTGTCCTTGTAGTATGCATCATGGGGCAAATAGGCGACTGTGGCTGCGCCGACGGCCCGCAATACGTTACGGGCGACGGTTGTCTTTCCGGATGCGGTGCCTCCGGCTACACCAAACACAATAGGTCGTTGTTTTTTCACGCAGCCCTCGTTACCAAGAATTGCTTGTCTCACCTGTCAGGAAAATCGCTTGGCAACAAACCATCCAACACACAAACCATCACACCATTCAACAAATAGGCAAAAAAAGACCCTGGTATCTTACCAGGGTTACCCTTAAATGAAAAAGCCACCCAAGGGACTTGAACCCTTAACCTACGCTTTACGAAAGCGTCGCTCTGCCAATTGAGCTAGGGTGGCGAAGTGGGCTAAATTATAGCAACCCCTCTCTTAGTTGACAACCAAAATTACACTTCGCCCAGGGCTACAGGCTGGCCTGGCGTGCGACTCCATTCGCTCCAGGAGCCGACGTAGAGACGGCCGTTGCCCAACCCGGCATGCGCCATGGCCAGCAAGTTTACACACGCCGTTACCCCAGACCCGCAGTGGAAGGTGGCCTGCTCCGGCGGCGTGTCGCCCAGTGCCGCGACCAACTGTTCGCGCAAGGTTTTGGCAGGCAGGTAACGGCCGTTGCCATCCCAATTGCGCTCAAAGAAAAAATTAACCGCCCCCGGAATGTGACCCGCCTGCGGATCCAGGGTCTCCACTTCACCGCGAAAGCGCGCTTCGTCCCGTGAATCCACTAGCAACGGCAGCTCTGGCACCTCATCCATGGTGACCAGCCATTCCCGGCGCGGCTCGCCCACAAAAGTGACCGGCTCCCGCACCTCTACGCCCGCCCGCGTCGGCAAACCAGCCACCGCCCACGCCTGCCACCCCCCATCTAGCACCGCCACCGCCTCGTGGCCCATGTAACGCAGCATCCACCACAGCCGCGAGGCAATCGCCCCATTCATGTCGTCATACACCACCACCTGGCTTTCTGGGCCAATGCCCATGGCGCCGAAACGCTGCCGCAGCACCTCTGGCGGCGGCAACGGGTGACGGCCGTTATCCGTCGCGGGTGGGTTGCTCAAATCCTCATCCAAATGGGCATACACCGCCCCCGGAATATGCGCGGCAGCATAGGCGCGCCGCCCCGCCTCCGTATCCGCTAGACTAAAGCGGCAGTCCACCACTACCCAGTTTGCCGCTGGCAAATGGGCCAACAGGGTGCCTGTGTCAATCAATGTAGAGAACAAAATTGGTTTTCTCGTGGCTGGTTGCTGGTTCAAGCTCATTGGCACATGTTACCGATTCGTCGCCAACCGGTCTAAGAGTGCGGCGTCGCCGTGGGGAAAACTGGCGGCGCGGGCAACGTGGGGGGCGGTGTCGCCGTCGGCCAAATGGGTTCTGGCGTGGGCGTGGGCGTAACCGTTCCCGCAGGGGTAGCCGTGGGCGTGGGGGTAAAATCAGGCGTGGGCGTGGGCACCAGGGGATCCCACGAGAACAGAATGGGCTGCGCCTCACTTTCCGCCAGGGTAGCCTCACCTTGCTGCAGCTTCACCTGCCACTGATAGTCACCCGGTTCTTGCAGCAGTAGGGTCTCGTAAGCTGCTGCGGGCAGCTCGTACAACGTGCCTAAAATGGGCTGGCTGACAGTTCCCAACAGCATAGCTTGCCGCTGGTTATTATATAGGTATACGGCAAAAGCCTCTCCTTCAGCCAACGGCCGTGGCCAGTTCCAACGATAGCGCACCTCAGAGGTAAAAAAGGTTTCGTGGGCTGCTGAGGGCTGGTTCAGACGCAGTAGCGCTGGCGTGGTAGGGCCGTAAGCATTGCCAAATTCGGCCGTCCAATACCAGACATTGGGCGCACTAAAATTAACCGTAAACCCCACCCCCACCTCGGTCGCAAAGCGGTTCAAAATAATGCGGCGATGAGCGGGGCTGTTCACCCAAAATTCCACAGCTTCATAAGGATGCTCGTAGCCCCAAGCCGTTGCCTCTCCCGCATAGCCCCCATGATACCCATAGGTCAGCAGCCGTTCTGCCGGATAGGAGCCATCGGAACCGGTATGGCCCGTATACCCAAATTGGGCCATGTCGTTGGTGTGCTGTTGGGCGGCAACGCTTAATTCATACATTTGGGTCAGAGGTGGCAAGTCGAAGCGGGCGCGTGCTTCATTAATGTAAAAGAATAATTGTTCTGCCGGCGTAAGATTTGCGGGTAAGGCCATCGCTTCTAACCGAAATTCCTCCGCCAGCTCCACCGGCTCCAAGTCCAAGGCGTACAAATCATCATCTACCAACACCCCCATCCCATCGTTTGTGTGCACAATCAGGGGCAGGTAGAGGGACAACGCGCCAGAGTCCACGTGGATCCAACGGCCAACCTGGGTATCGCCAAATTCGTTACTGGCTGTAAGCAAAACGTAGAAATCGCCCGTTCGCCGGTACGCATGGTTGACGGTGGCGCCTTGATAAAAACGGCCGTCACCCATATCCCACACAAACTCCTGCACCGACTCATCCCCAAAAGCCTGCCCCATGAGGGGCTGCCCAACGGGAACACTCTCCGCAACCACCATATCAGCCACCGGTGGCGCGCCAACCGTCACAACCCCATATGCCACCGATTCACCAAAGCTGTTGGCGACGGTTAACTGCACCAGGTAATTACCAGGGGCCGCATAAGTATGAGTTGGGCGTGCCTCATCTGAAGCCAGGCCATCGCCAAAATTCCAGCGATAGGTCAAGGGCGGTTGTCCGCCACTCTCATTTACAAAAGTCACCGGCTGGCCCACGCCCACCGCCCAATCAGTGGCGGTGAACTGGGCGGCTGGATGGGGCACAACTGTAATGAGATGGGTGCGCGTCTCTTTTCGTAGCGGATTTGCCACTTCCAGGGTTATCTGGTACACGCCCGTTGCCGGGTACACCACAATGGGGTCATTCACGTCTACCTGTCGTCCATCACCCAAGGCCCATTTTTGGTCAAAGGGGCCAGACCCGCTGAGGGCCGGGCGCAAATGCACTGGCTGGCCCACTGGAACCTGGTGAATATTGCTCACCCGATCAATTTGCGGGGGTAGTCCAACCCAGGTGCTTACAGTCAGCTGCTGACCTTCACGCTGCCCGGCTTCATCAGCAGCCGCATTCGGCCACAAGTGGACAATGATTGGCTGCTCTGCTTTGGTTAGGTCGGCTGTTTCTGCGCGCAAGGTAAAAACCAGCTCTTGGGCGGTGCTGCCTATGGGAACAACCGGTAGCCAGCTAAAGGTGCCTGTTTGCACATTTTGAGTCAATCCGGCCGGTAGGCGGGTCAGTTGGGGGCGCAAGGACGGGGGTAGCAGCACGTTGACCAGGGGCATACCACTGGCATCTTGCTGGTTGGCGATGCGTAGAGAAAGCGTGGTGGTATCACCGGGAGCCAGGGCAGGACGGTCTAGGGTTATTTCCAGCAAATAGGAGCCATCAAGGCGCGCGTAGCCGCTGTAAACAGGCAGAGTGGTGGCAGCCGTCTCCCAACGCCATAGTGCAAACGCGCTAAAAGCCAGAATCACTCCTGTTAATAATAGCTGCCTACTTTTCCTCACACTGGCAGTGTATCAAAGTTGGCGTTGCCAAACAAGCCATTTTTAGTAGCTGCTGCTATAATGTAGCCAAGTGTGTAAAAGTAGGCAGAGTAGGTATGACAGTAACCCCCGGAAAACAAAACGGCCGTTTCCAGTTCCCCTTCTTCCGCCGTCAGGAGCAGTGGGTAGAAATTACAGGGTATCGTGTCGGGAATATCCAACTAGACGAGCCCATCTTCATCCACGAAGATGCCCATGTCATCGGCCATGTCATCGCTCCAAAAATTCAAATTGCCGGGCTCGTCCACGGTTCTATAGCAGCCATAGAAACCTTCATCTTGTCCACTGGTCAAATTTGGGGCGATGTCTATACCAGCCAGCTTCATATTGAGCCAGGGGGTAAGCAAATGGGGTGGTTTTGCGCCCTAGATGAGGAAAGCTACCAACAAATCCGCAGCAGCGGCATCGTTCCCGAAGTAGACCCCGACCCCAAAACAGCTCATGCATCCCCCGAGGAAAAGGCTGCCCTACGAAGCCCAAACCAAATTAACGTCCTGCGGAAATTGCAAGAGGAGGCAGCTTCGGCTCTGGCTGCTCGCGCTGAATTAGAACAAAGCTTTGACCAGCGGCTGCGAGAGGTCGCCGGAGAGACAGCCGCCAAGGTTTCGCACCTCAGCGAAGAAGTCCAGCTTTTACAAAAACAGATTGATAAACAGCATGAAGAGCTGGAAGCCGCTCAGGAAACCTTACACACACGTGAAGTACAGCTTGAACGACAGAGTAACGAACTGGCTATTGCTCGCGAGCTATTAGGGGAACGCAACGCTGCTTTAGACCAACTACGCGATGAAAATGCGGAGCAGGTTGAAACGATTGCTGAGCTGCAAGTAAAAAAATCGGCCATTGAAGAGCGCCTGCACAATACCCAACGCAAGGTAGATGAACTGGCGAACCGCGCCGAAAGCCTGGAAACCGCCTTGCAAAACAGCGTAACCCACGCCGCTGAACAAGAAGATGCCCTGGTGCGTTGGCAAGAGTTGGCAGAAGCAACTGAAAAACGGGCCAATGATCTGGAAACGGAGCTGAAAACAGTGCGTTTGCAGGCTGAAGAAAACGGCCGTTTAGTTGAAATGCTGCAAGAACAGCGGCGTCAAATTGAAAAAGAGTGGGAAACAACACTGGACGAACTGGAAAGCCTGCGGCAAAAAGACGCGAATCTTTTGCCCGAACCCGCCGATATTCTGCTGGCGCGCCTGGCCCAGCTAGAAGCAGAGACCCAACGCATCCCCGAGCTTGAAGCACAACTGGCAGAACTAGACACCCTCAAAGAACAAACAAAGGAATTGCACAACCTGCACGCCAGGCTAACCCAACTCAATCAGACGGTGCAAGAGCAAGAAGATCAACTTTTGTGGTACAGTGCCAACCTGCAAACAAATCGCCAAGAGTTAGACAAACTGCGCCAGGCAGGCCAGGAACAAACCGCTAGACTGACAGATATGCAAGCCGAACTTCTTGCACAACAAAAAGCCGCCGAAAAATGGCAATATCGCGCCGAACGAGTGCGCGCCACCTTAGAAAAACGGGACCAAAGTACACAAAAATTGCAACTTGAACGCCAGGAAATGCACGAATTAGTACGCCGCAGCCGGTTGCAGATGGAAGCCTACGAAAACGAACTGGAAAGATACCTGCAAGAAATTGAGCGCCAGGGACAACAACTGGCTGAAGCGCGTAATTTCCTTATTCAACGCGATCTGGCACTACAAACTGCTCAGGCAAAAATAAATAAGCAAACACAAACCATTGCGGAGTTCAAACAATTGGCCGGAGAGCGTATTAAGGGATTGCAAATTGAGCTAAGTCGCACGAAAAAACAGCTTCAAGACGCAACGGCCGTACTCGCCAAACGCCAGAAAAATCAATAACTACAACAGGAGCAGCCTGATGACCAAAACCGAACTCGCCGTCATTGGCGGCAGCGGCCTCTACAACATGCCAAACCTGACCAACGTCACCGAAGTTCATGTAGACACCCCTTTTGGCCCCCCATCCGACGCCATAACCATAGGCAACTTGCACGGGCGACAAGTTGCTTTTCTGCCCCGGCACGGGCGCGGTCACGTTCTCAACCCCAGCGAAGTGCCCTACCGCGCCAACATCTTTGCCCTTAAAACGCTGGGGGTACGTTACATCATCAGCGTCAGCGCCTGCGGCTCTTTGCGTGAAGATTACGCCCCTGGCCACATTGTGGTACCCGATCAGCTTTTTGACTTCACCAAGAAGCGGGCAAGTAGTTTTTTTGGGGATGGCCTGGTCGCTCACATCAGCCCCGCCAACCCCTTTTCTGTAGAAATGAACCGGGTCATCATCGAAGCCACCCGCAAGGTAGGCGGCACCGTCCACGAAGGCGGCACGTTTATAACCATTGAAGGGCCACGCTTTAGCACCAAAGGGGAATCGCACACCTACCGGCAGTGGGGAATGAGCCTCATTGGCATGACCACTAGCCCAGAAGCGTATCTGGCTCTGGAAGCCGAAATCGCTTACGGCATTATGGCCCACGTTACCGATTATGACGTATGGCACGAAAGCGAAGAGGCAGTTACCGTAGAAGCAGTGATTCGTGTTTTGCAACAAAACACAGCTCTGGCGCAAAATGTCATTAGCCACATAGCAGCTACCATGCAAAATTGGACCGGTGAATTTTCCGCCCATTCTGCCCTGAAAAACGCCATCATCACCGATCGGAACAAAATTCCCGCCGAAACGTTGGCAAAGCTGGCACCTCTGGTCAATGACCGGTTGGCGATTAGCCCTTAATTCTCCGGTTACCGAATACTGACCCCATGCTTTTCTCTCCCCTCTTACCTGAAGAGCTGTTTGAGGAAAACGGCCGTCGCGAACGTCTTTTACTGGAGATTGCCGCCATCTTTGTGTGGGTCAACGCCGTTGCCCTCAGCCTGGTGCGCGAAGGGCGGGTAACGTGGAACCACTTGTGGGGGCCAGGGGTATGGCTGCTGGTTATGGTCAGCGCGCACGTGGTGTTACAGCAGCGCCGCCCACAGCGCGATCCCATATTGCTGCCCTTACTGGCCTTGCTCATGGGTTGGGGAATTGTGCTTATTGATCGGCTGGCGCCCAATTTTTTGGCCCGGCAGGTAGTATGGGTGGTTTTGGGCACGGCCGTCCTGCTTCTCACCACCATCCTCCCCAATAACCTGCGCTGGCTGCGCCGCTACCGCTACACTTGGCTCATTGGCGGGTTGGCCCTGTTGGCGACCACCCTGCTTTTTGGCGTAAACCCCACAGGTTTTGGGGCAGCCCTATGGCTCCCACTGCCTGGCCCCATTTACTTCCAACCCTCGGAGCTACTCAAGCTGCTGCTGCTAGTTTTTCTGGCCAGCTACTTCGACGAACGCGAAGCCTTGCTGCGCCTCAGCCACCGCCAGGGCGTGTTGGCCGCTTTACCCTATTTGGCTCCTTTGTTGCTCATGTGGGGCTTTTGCATGGTTTTGCTGGTGTGGCAGCAAGACCTGGGCGCGGCCACCCTTTATTTCATTCTTTTTTTGGCCCTTCTGTACCTGGCCACCGGCAGTAAACGATATGTCTTGGGCGGGCTGCTATTGCTGCTGCTGGCAGGCTTCATCGCTTACCGGCTATTTCCTGTGGTCGCGCTGCGCGTGGATGCCTGGTGGAATCCCTGGCCAGAGGCCAATGACCGCGCTTTTCAGATTGTGCAATCCTTGTACGCCCTGGCTTCGGGTGGCGTGCTGGGTCAGGGCATTGGACAGGGCTTCCCCACCTACATTCCCGTGGTGCATTCTGATTTTGCGTTTGCAGCCATTGCTGAGGAATGGGGACTGGTGGGTAGTCTGGGTGTGGTGGCGCTGTTTGTGCTGCTGGCCCATCGGGGAATGCGCATTGCGTTGCTGCGGAAACGGCCGTTTCAAACCTACCTTGCCGCCGGCATCACCATTCTTTTCAGCGCCCAGGCCCTGCTCATTATGGGCGGCGTCACCAAGCTGCTGCCCCTCACTGGCGTCACCCTACCCTTCATCAGCTACGGCGGCAGTTCGCTCATGGTCAGTTGTGTCATGGCTGGTTTGCTGCTCTTTCTCTCCGGCATGCATGAGAGATGAAAGGAGAAGGACAAAAGGTATATGAGCAATCCTCCCTTGCCCCAGACAGACGGTGACGGGCAGCCAGTCGACCATTTGCGGCAGCTCACCTTCCTGTTGCTCGCCAGCTTTGCCCTCATAGCTATCGCCCTCCTTTATTGGGGTACCCTGCGCGCTGACGCTATCCTGGCCCGCAACGATAATCCTCGCCTGGTAGAAGCCGAACTGCGTATCCGGCGAGGCGCTATCGTTGACCGCCACGGCGTTACCCTGGCCGAAAATGGGGGCACGGCTGCCCATCAGCAGCGCCAATACTCCCTTACCAGCGTTGGCCCGGCAGTGGGCTACTACAGCTTTCGGCACGGCACGGCTGGGGTCGAAGAAAGCTACGACGCCATTTTGCGCGGGGAGGGAACTGCCTTTTGGGTGAATGCCTGGCGGCGGCTGCTCCACGAACCACAGGCGGGGCGGGCCATTGAGCTAACGCTAGACGCCGCCTGGCAGCAACAGGCCGACAATTTGCTGACTGACCATGCCGGGGCGCTATTGCTGCTGGAACTGGACCGCGCCCAAAATCTGGCCCAAATTCGCGCCCTGGTAAGTCACCCCACCTTCAACCCCAATCTGTTGGATGAGCAGTTTGAAACATTGCTAGCCGATGAAACTGCGCCGCTGGTTAATCGCGTCACGCAGGGTTTATATCAGCCAGGGTTGGTGCTGCAGCCTTTTTTGCTGGGGCAGACGCTGGCAGAAGAGCAAATACAGCTGCGGGCAACGGTAGAGAATGCCAATCGCCCGGTGGCGCTAAACGGCACGGTGCGCCGCTGCGCCACGCCGCCGCCGAACCCGGCTACCTGGGCCGACGTGCTGGCTGCCCGCTGCCCTGGCCCGCTGCAAGACCTGGGTAACACGTTGGGTACAGCGGAATTGACGCAAATTTTCACCAATTGGGGATTTACCTCCCAACCGGAATTGCCCCTCAACACGGAAACGCCCCCGCCAGAGCCGCTGGCGCAGCCGGCGCTGGCGGCCATGGGCCAGGACAATCTGACAGTGACGCCGCTGCAAGTGGGGCTGGCGCTAGCAGCTTTGGGGCAAGACGGCCGTTTCCCCACCCTGCAGTTGGTAACGGCCGTGCAAGACGAAGCGGGCCATTGGCTTCCTGTAACCCCTCCCACCAATGAAACTCTCGCCACAACATCACCAGCAGCCCAGGCGATTCTGCGCGCTCTACCTACCCATAATCGAGTCGCCGAACACGCTGTACTGGTTCTCTCCGGCCCGGATGGCAGCAGTAACGGCTGGTATCTGGCGCTGGCTCCCGCTGTTTCGCCGCGTTACGTGCTGGTAGTGGTTGTGGAAGCCACCGAAAGCGCCGAAACGGCCGTGGAAATTGGCCGCGCACTATTAGAACAGACCGGAGATTAAAGGTTAGAAACGGGAGTTCACCCCTCACGTATCTCCAATCCTTAATCTCCAATCCCCGGCTGCCCCTTACTCCTTCGATTTAGCCGCCAGCATCATCAACTCCTGTATCCGCGGCAGCATGTGCGCCGGGTTAGGATGCAGCCCCTCTTGCACCAGAGCGCTGTCATACAACTGCTCAATGGACAGGTTGATGACGGGGGAATCGGGCTGCGCTTCCACCATCTTCGCCAGGCTGGCAATCAGTGGATGGTGGCGATTAACCTCTAAAATCTTCTTGGGCACTTCGTAGTTTTGGTCCAGGTAACGGTAAAGGCGCTGCATTTCGCGGTTTTGCGCGTCTTTGGGGGAAACCAGGCGCACCGGGCTGTCTTTCAACACTTTAGATTCACGGACTTCGACCACGCGATCGCCCAGGGTGGTGACGCAGCGCCCCACAAAGAGGTTGAACGCTTTTTCGGGAACGAGATCGTCGGCAACGGCCGTTTCTTCTTCTGCCAGCTCCGGCAATTCCAGTTCCGCATCATCAATATTCTGGAACGGCTTTTCCTTGTACTCCCCCATCATCGGCGCAATGAGGGCGTCCAGCGGATCAACCCAGTACAATACCTCTAACCCCCGCGCCTTGAAGGGATCCAGGTGCGGGCTGTTCGCCACCGACTTCTCATCATCCCCCACCACATAGTAAATGGCCTCCTGCTCAGCGCCCATACGCGCCAAGTATTCGTCCAAAGAGGTCAATCCTTCGCCGGCTGAGGAACGATAGCGGAAGAAAGGCAGCACTTCCTCTTTGGCCGCGGGGTCCGTCGCCACCCCCTCTTTAAAGGCGCGGCCAAATTCTTTCCAGAAAGTGGCGTACTTTTCCGGCTCATCCTTGGCCAATTTCTCCAATTCGCGGAAGATGCGCTTCTGAATGGTTTTACCCAACTGGCGCATAATGCGGTTGTTTTGCACCGTTTCGCGGCTTACGTTCAGCGGCAAATCCTCGCTGTCCACCACGCCGTCCACAAAACCCAGCCAGGCCGGCAGCAAATCGGTGCAATACTCTTGAATGAGAACATTGTGGGAATAAAGCATGACGCCAGGGTCTTTGCGCGCCGCCAAAATGCCCGGCTCCCGCTTAGCGGGAATGAAGAGCAACGCCCGTAAATTGACCGGCACATCAGACGAAAAGTGCAGGGTGAGCAATGGCTCCTCAAATTCCATCGTCATCTGGCGGTAGAAATTTTTATAATCGTCGGCTTCCACTTGGGAAGGTTGCTTGCGCCATAAGGATTGCTGCTGGTTGGCCTGTTCCTCACCCACGTACACCGGAAACCGCACAAAATCGGAGTGTTTCTTCACCACCTGGCGCAGCTTCCAATCGCTGGCAAATTCCTCGGCATCCTTCTTCAGGGTGATGTGAATTTCTGTGCCCCGGTCGTCTTTTTCAGCGTCCTCTACACGAAAACTGTCGCTGCCGTCAGAAACCCAAGCTGCGGCGGCGGCCTCTTTTTGATAACTGCGCGACACCACGCGCACTTCATCTGCCACCATGAACACGGAGTAAAAGCCCACGCCAAACTGCCCAATCATGTCGCTGGGGTCCAGGTCGCCTTCGTTGAGGCGGCTGAGGAATTCGCGCGCGCCAGATTGGGCAATGGTGCCCAGGTTGCGCACCAATTCATCGCGGGTCATACCAATGCCACTGTCTTTGATGACGATGCGCTTGGGTTGTCCTTCTTCTACTTCGGGCACGTCTATGTGAATGGCCAACTCAGCGTCCACGTCTAGCACGTCGCGGTTAGTCAGCATCTCGAAGTGCATCCGTGTTAGGGCATCGGAGGCGTTGGAAATGAGTTCGCGCAGAAAAATATCGCGGTCTTTGTAGAGGGAATGCACCAAAATGTGCAAGAGTTGTTTGATTTCGGCTTTGAAGGTATAGGCGTTTGTCTGGTCTGTCATAGCTTTTCCTCTTCGATGATGGTTTTTTAGTTAGTTGGTTGGTTTTTTTGTTTTGCACCTGAAACCGCGGCTAAAAGGCCGGGGCGAAATATCCACTAGTTGAAAGTTCATGGCGGCAAAATTTGACGCCAGATTCCAGGTAACAATCTGACGTCAGGGGGAATGGTAGCCAGATGAGGTTAGAAAAGCGTTAGCGGTTTATAAATTTGTCAGGTCCACTGGTTCGAGGTCGGAGTTGGGAGCTACGGCACGGCCGTCTTTGGCCATATCTATCCAGTCATCACCCACTTTTATGCGTACCACGTCAGCCGTGAAGTCGGTATTGGTTTCTTTGTCATTCAGCAGCAATGAGGATCCCACGCCGTAAATATCAGCAGGCACTTTGAGCTTTTCGAAACGGTTAATTTTTTCCGGGTTAAAGCCGCCAGTAGCCACAATGCGTACATTGCGGCAATACTCCTGAGCCATTTGGATACGTTCGCGGGGCAGATTCCATTGCTGCCAGGCCGTATCTAGCGCCTGGCGCACGTTGAAGACCAGCCGGGGCGTCACGCCCAGGTCGAGGAGGGGGTCACCCAGGGGCGGTACGCAAACATCGCGCATGTTGCCGCTGGTGTCCAGGCGCACACCGTAGAGCACATACCGTTGGGCTTCGTCTTTTTCACCCGCCTCAATTAAGGTGGCGTACTGATCAAACATGGCTTTCATGGTGCGCAGGCTATCGGTAATGGAGTCGTTGTTGAAGTCTACCAGGGCAATGCGCAGCACGTCGGCGGGCACGTGCCGGGCAAAGGCCATCATGGCGGCGGCGGTGTCGCTGAGGAAGCAGGCAATGGCGGCGTGGGCGATGGTGCCGCCGCCGCCGCCGCCCCACCAGTCGCCCTGGGCATCGGTGGAGATGAACGGCCGTAACCGGCCGGCAAAATCTTTGTTAAAGCGCGCCACAGCAATGTCATAGGCATAGCCATCGGCGGCCTGCACCTCGTGAATGTCGAAGCGAGCAGGGAAAAAGAGCACCGGTTTCCCTTTGGCGGCCCGCAACACGTTGTAGACGTTGGTAGCAATGCGGCTGCCCCGGCTGAGAATGCCCAACATGGGGGTTTCCAGCAAAGCAAAGTCACGGTAACGACCTTGCACTTTGATGACAGGCTGTACGCGCAGGGGGTCGCCCTGATATTCGGTGGTGGCGCCATCTTGAACGGCCGTAACCGCCAACGCATCCCACGTCTCCACCCATTCCCCATCCTCGGTAAAGAAGCCTGTGCAGTGGCGCAACATGGAGAGGGCTTTGTCTACGCCCACCACCACCGTTTTTCCGGCGCGGCGCGTAAAAAACTGCATCTCCACTTCCAGGTCGCCCACATTCAAGCCCTGTGGGTCACGCCCTATTTCCCGCGCATACTCCCCCTGGTACCCCCCATTGTGGCGCACGCCATCCAGCATGGTCAAGATATTCTCGAAGTATTTATCCGAGTACCAACCACGCCGCATGCGTTCTACGTCCAGCTTAAAAACCTTGTTTGTCAGCCGTTGGCCGTTAAAAATGCTCATAATAATTTAGGGGTTAGTTGGATGGTTGGTAAAGAACTAAACTCACTAACCAACCATCCAGCTAACCGACACATTTTATTTGCCAAAGGTTTGTCGCAGCAGGTCTGTAAGGGTAGGCTGACCAATCTCTTGCAGTTCATACCGCACGCGTTGGCTGGGCAGCTTGATGTTGATGATTTTTGCCAGGTCAATGGGCGTGGCCACAATCACCATGTCTGCCGGCGTCTGGTTGATGGTCTCTTCCAGGTCAGCCATCTGTGCTTTGCCATAGCCCATGGCGGGCAGCACGCTGCCGGTGGTGGGGTATTTTTCGTAGGTGGCGGCAATGGTGCGCACGGCGTAGGGACGGGGGTCGATAATTTCGGCGGCGTCGAAGTAGTTGGCGGCTACCACGCCAGCCCCATAGGCCATTTCGCCGTGGGTCAGAGTGGGGCCATCTTCAACAACCAGCACGCGCTTGCCGCGAATGGCGGCGGGGTCATCAACAAAGATGGGCGAGGCCGCTTTGACAATGACGGCCGTTTTGTTAACCGACCGGACATTTTGCTGCACCTCCACCACGTTGTGGTGATCGGCCGTGTCTACTTTGTTAATTACAACCACATCAGCCATGCGCAAATTGGTCTCGCCAGGGTGGTACCGTAGTTCATGGCCGGGACGATGCGGGTCTACCACCACAATGTGCAGGTCAGAATGGTAGAAAGGCACGTCATTGTTACCACCATCCCAAATGATGATGTCCGCTTCTGCCTCCGCCTGGCGCAAAATAGCTTCGTAGTCCACGCCGGCGTAAATGACCGCGCCACGCTCTACGTAGGGTTCATACTCCTCGCGCTCTTCAATAGTGCAGTTATGGCGGTCCATATCCTCATAGCTGGCAAACCGCTGTACGGCCTGGGCAGCCAGATCGCCATAGGGCATGGGGTGCCGAATAGCCACCACGCGCTGGAAGCCCAGGTCATCTTGCAAAATGCTGAGAATGCGGCGCGAGGTCTGGCTTTTGCCGCAGCCAGTACGCACGGCCCCTACAGAAACCAGGGGCTTGCTCGATTTCAACGAGGTCTGCGCCGCGCTTAGCAAGCGAAAGCTGGCTCCGGCCGCCAAGACGCGAGAAGCCTGGTGCATAACGAATTCATGAGAAATGTCAGAATAGGAAAAGACAACTTCGTCGGCGTCATAGGTGCGAATTAACTCTTCAAGCTCGTCTTCAGGGTGAATAGGGATGCCGGCAGGATACTGGCTGCCAGCCAACTGGGGTGGGTATTGCCGCCCTTCTATGTTGGGAATTTGCGTGGCGGTGAAGGCGACCACCTGATACTGATTATTTTGGCGAAAGTAGGTGTTGAAGTTGTGAAAGTCGCGGCCGGCTGCGCCCATGATGATAACTTTTGTCGGTTGTGTGTCCATAAAAAATTTCTCCTGAAAAGTGGGATAGTTGGTGGAAACGGCCGTGCCTCACTGCCTGTTTCCTAACGGGTATCATATCAAAATCCGCTTAAGAGGCCACTGCCCGCCTTATAGCTTGAAGCCAAGATTATGTTGATTGATATTTGATATTATGAAAAGTAATGCTATAATGCCACTAGTTTTATCTAACATAAAGTAAAACCCTACGAATGATTAACACAGGTACTTACTGTGTACCGCATAAGATATTCATGACACACAGAAGCGGCAAACTATTTCTGCCCCCAAAAGCCAGTTTATTCAACTGCTGTCTGTGTGTTGGTAGTTTGCTTTTTTGTATTGGTAATTTGTATGTGAATGTACTGGTAACCTCCAGCATGACATTTTAGTTCCTTCAGGAGTAATAGGCGATGGAAGAACAACTATTCGCCTTTTTGGATTTCCTGCAAACAGAATATAAATACTCTCCTAATACGATTGCAGCGTACAAAAACGATCTCAATCAGTTCGTGCAGTTCATCCAAAAAAATTATCCCCATGTGGAGCAATGGACAGAAGCTGCAGATGATGTGGTGGGTGCCTACGTCCTCTATATGGATGAGCAAGACTATGCTTCTTCATCGGTAGCCCGAAAGGTAGCGGCGGTAAAATCTTTTTTCAATTACCTGATCTCAAAGGGCATGATCAAAGAAAATCCGACCACAGAAATTGAATCCCCCAAGGTTGAAAAACGTTTGCCCAAACCTCTTTCGTTGGATGACGTTGAATTGCTATTGGACGCCCCAACCCACAAAAAAAGCGCAAAAAATTTGCGGGATACTGCTCTACTAACTACCTTGTACGCCACTGGAATGCGGGTAACGGAAGTTGTTTCACTACAACTGCCTGACGTGGATATGCGCAAGAAAGTTTTGTACTGCCCGGGCAAGGACGGAGAAATCCGCGAACTACCTTTTGACAAAGAAACGCAAGCTGTTTTGCAAGAATATTTGGAAAACGGCCGTCCACATTTGTTGAAAAACAAGAATGAACAAGCGTTATTCTTAAACCATCGGGGGCAACAGCTTACCCGACAGGGATTGTGGCTCATTATCAAAGCGTATGCCAAGGAAGCAAAGCTGAGCGTGTCGGTGACGCCGCACACGTTGCGCCACAGTTTTGCTGCCCATAAACTTGCCCGGGGCACTAATCTGCAAGAAGTTCAACAGCTTTTGGGGCATGCCAACATCTCTACAACACAAATTTATACGCAATTAGAGCAAACTGCCGATGGGAAAGATGCCGAATCGCAAGGTTAGCGGTTTACTTTTCTCCTCAACACAAGGAATTAAAGAATGAGCAAATTTCTTACGCCGGCACAGGTTGCTGAAGCAACGGCCGTTGTCCGCAGCTTCACCTCCCAAAAACCCACCATCGGGCTGGTGCTGGGTTCTGGCCTTAGCAGCCTGGCTGATGGGCTGACCAACGCCGACATTATTGCCAGCAAAGACATTCCGCATTGGCCCACCTCCACCGTAGCCGGGCATACCGGGCGATTAATCATTGGCCAACTACATAATCAGCATGTTCTCGTGCTACAAGGACGCTCCCACTATTACGAAGGGTTGTCCATGAGCCAAATTACTCTACCCGTAAGAGTAATGCATGGTCTGGGCATCCGCACCCTCATTGTCACCAACGCCGCCGGGGGCATCAACGCCAGCTTTGCCCCTGGCGACCTGATGCTCATTAAAGACCATTTGAATATGCTGGGCATGGCAGGACACAACCCTCTGCGCGGCCCCAACGATGACGCTATTGGCCCGCGCTTTCCTGATATGACCGAACCCTACAGTGCGGAATTACGCCATTTGGCCCACCATGTTGCCCACGAACTGGGTTTTAGCCTACAAGAGGGCGTCTATGCTTATGTTGCCGGCCCCAGCTATGAAACACCGGCTGAACTGCGCTTTTTGCGCATGGGCGGTGCGGATGCCGTAGGCATGTCTACTGTGCCTTCGGTTATTGTGGCTCGCCATGCCGGCATGAATGTCTTAGGCATTTCTACTATTACCAATATGGCTGTACCTGACCCGGTGCCGGGCACCAAGTTAACTCACGATGAGGTTTTGGAAACGGGTCAACGGGTTATTCCCCGCCTGACAAACTTGATTCATGGGGTTGTGCAGCGGCTACCTTAGTGGACAACTTGCCGACGAAAGAATAAAAAGCTGGTGATTGACAATGGAGTCTGATCACCAGCTTTTTGAGTGCAAGCCCATCAGTACGTCAATTTGTCAGCCTGAAGCGCTAACCGGCTAACAAGCTGAGTGCCTGAGCGCCTGAATTGACTTTTTATGGAAAGGTTTTACGTCTTCCTAATTCGTAATGATGTTTGGATATACATTCTTTGTGCCTTTGGCCTGTTTTGGTACAGCACAGAGTTGTGGCGAGCGTGGCAAATTTTGCGTCGGGCAGTGTTTGGTTTGGAACGAGAGACAGGCACGCGGAGGCGCAATAATGCGCTGGCTTTTATGTTCGTTTTGGGAGCCATTGCGGGTGGCGTTTTTTATGTCAACAGCAGCATCGCCCCGACACTGCCACCAGAACTTTTGCGCCCGCCCACACCCACGCCGGATATTTTCTCGACGCCGCTTTCCTCGCCGACACCGTTGTATACGGCCGTTCCTCCCACACCCACTGGCGTTTTAGCCCCCACCGTCACCCTGCCCGGCGTGTTGGTATTACCTGGGGAAGAGGAAGTAACGCTGGAACCCACGGAAACGGCCGTGCCCGAAGCCACCGCCACCCCTTTCATTGGCTGCCGGGTTAACCTGAACATCATCGAACCCGGAGAAGGCAGTGTGGTCAGCGGCATGGTTGCCTTTAGTGGCACGGCCAACACCCCCGACTTCGGTTATTACACCCTGGAAGCCAACGGTCCGCAAACCAACGGGCAATGGGCTTCGCTGTTGGGGCGTACCATTGACCAACCGGTGAACAATAGCTTTTTGGGCAATGCCGACCTGAGCGAATGGGTGCCTGGACCCTATCTCATTCGCCTAACGGCCGTAGACCAGCAGGGCAGCACCACCGGCTCCTGCGTCATTCAGGTCACATTAAGTAATTAGCTGTCAGCCCTTAGCTGTCAGCACTATCATTGACTATTGGCTATTTCGTAAAAATCTAGTTGCGTATTCCCGTATTTTCGTTGGTCGTAGAGGGCCAGGGTTTTGCGAGGAAATTCAGCGTATTCTTTGGGGTCAATTTGCACAACGACAATGCCAGTGGGGTTGAGATAGGTTAACGGCCGTTCCGCCACCATCGCCAGCACTTCCGCCCAAATGCCCTTGTACTGCGGTGGCGCCACGTACAGCACATCAAACTTCTGAGCCTGCTCCCGCTGCAGAAAAGCAAAGGCGTCAGCCTGCACCACCTGGGCGCCAGCCCCTAACCCCGTATGCTGCAAATTATCTTTGATGACACGAATGGCAGCATAGGCATTATCTACAAATACCACTTCCTGGGCGCCGCGACTCAGCGCCTCAATGCCCACCTGCCCCGTTCCGGCGAATAAATCTAGCCAGCGCGTGCCCACCACGTCATGACCCAAAATATTGAAGAGGTTTTCCTTCACCCGGTCCATTATTGGCCGGGTTGTGTCCCCTGGAACCTGCTTCAGCTTGCGCCCTTTGGCCCGGCCAGCAATAACCCGCACAAAACACCCCCAAAATATAACCTGCAACTTGTAACCGCAAAAAACTGATTACAAGTTGCAGGTTACAAGTTACAAATTACAGCCTATGCCTTACCCATGCGCCGGGCCACTATTTTGGCAATGTCATCCGGGTTCTCTGCCACCGGAATTCCGGCAGCCCGTAAAGCCTCAATTTTCCCTTCGGCCGTACCGCTTTTACCTTCAACAATGGCTCCGGCATGACCCATACGCCGTCCGGGTGGGGCAGTACGCCCGGCAATGAAAGAAGTCACTGGCTTAGACACGTGCTCTTTAATGAAAGCCGCCGCCTGCTCTTCCGCATTACCGCCAATCTCGCCAATCATGACGATGTGTTCCGTCTCCGGGTCAGCTTCAAAAAGCTTTAGCACGTCAATAAAGTCAGTGCCGTTAATGGGGTCGCCCCCAATGCCTACGCAGGTGGTTTGCCCAAGGCCCAGACGGGTTAGGGCATCAATAACCTCATAGGTTAGCGTACCGCTTTTGGAGACAACCCCCACCGGCCCGGGCATGGCAATGCTTCCCGGAATGAAGCCTACTTTGGCCTGACCGGGCGTTAGCAGACCGGGGCAGTTTGGCCCTACCAACCGCACGCCTTTGGCGTCCAGATAAGCCCGCGCGCCAATCATGTCCAGCACGGGAATGTGCTCGGTCAGGCACACAACTAGGTCTACGCCAGCATCCGTAGCTTCGTAAATGGCGTCCACAGCAAAGCGCGCAGGGACGATTATCATTGAAGCATTGGCCCCTGTCTCGGCCACAGCTTCGGCAATGGTGTCAAACACGGGCACTTGCTGACCGGCGGCCTCAAAAATCTGGCCACCTTTGCCGGGGGTAACGCCGGCGACAACTTTTGTGCCGTACTCCATCATTTGGGTGGTATGGAAGCTGCCTTCGCGCCCGGTAATGCCCGAAACGACTACCCGGGTGTTTTTATTGATGAGAATGCTCATGTTAATTTGCCTCCTTGGCCAAGGTTACGGCTTTCTGGGCGGCGTCGGAAAGGGTAACGGCCGTTTCCATCTGCGCATCCGCCAAAATCGCCATCCCTTCAGCCGCATTGGTGCCCGCCAAACGCACCACAAAGGGCACATCCGTCTCCACCTGCTCCAGGGCAGCAATGATCCCTTTGGCCACCTCATCCCCACGCGTAATCCCGCCAAAAATATTGATCAGCACCGCTTCCACGTTCTCATCAGACAAAATGAGACGAAGCGCCGTGGCTACCTGCTCCGCTTTGGCGCCGCCGCCAATATCCAAGAAATTGGCTGGGGAACCCCCAAACAGCTTGATGACGTCCATGGTGGTCATGGCCAGGCCAGCGCCATTAACCATGCAGCCAATATTGCCATCTAGCTTAATGAAGTTGATACCTGCTTCGCGGGCTTTTTTCTCGGCTTCTGGCTCTTCGCTGGTGTCACGCATTTCCACAATGGCGGGCTGGCGGAAAAGGCTGCTATCGTCAATAGACATCTTGCCATCCAGCGCCATCAGCTTGCCTTCGCCCGTGATAACCAAAGGATTTACTTCGGTTAGCGAAGCGTCGTTGGCTTTGAAGCAGGCATAGAGGCTGGCTACAATTTTATGAAAGTCGCGCCATAGTTCTCGCGGCATGCCCATTTTGCCAGCAATGTAGTTGGACTGGTAGCTCTTGACGCCCAAGAAGGGGTCAATGTGGACTTTGATAATTTTTTCTGGGGTTTCTTCGGCTACTTGTTCAATGTCCATGCCGCCAGCAGCCGAGGCCATAATCATGGGGCGGCGTTGGGCGCGGTCAATTAGCACCGCCAGATAGATTTCCTGGTCAATGCCCCCAGGAGCTAATTCGTCTACCAACACCTGGCGCACGGTTAGCCCTTTAATGTCCATGCCTAAAATTTGCGCGGCGGCAACTTCTGCCTCGGCAGCGCTATGGGCCAGCTTGACGCCGCCAGCCTTGCCACGCCCACCGGTATGTACCTGGGCTTTTACCACCACATGGCCACCCAAATCTGCGGCGATTTTTGCGGCCTCGGCTGGTGTCCGGGCAACTTCGCCTTGAGGAATGGGCACGCCATGTTCGGCAAAGAGTCGTTTTGCCTGAAATTCGTGCAGATTCACTGATAACTCCTTTTGTTCGTGGGATTTGGTGTTTTGCGGGAAACGGCCGTTGGCCTACCCCGCACGTTTCGAAACACAAATTGCCATACAGATAGAGAGGCGAACAAATTGTTCGCCTCCAGTTGATGAATTGTTTAATGTACAGAAAGATTATAGCACGCTCCTAAACCTGCGGCGAACAGCGAAAGACATGCGACCAATGTCCCCTTGACAGCAGTTTATTTGGAGGTTGATAATGGGGATGCCATGCTTTTGGCCAGTATCGGTAATCATTAAGGCAGGCAGGGAGGTTTATGAACGAGGATGTAGCCCTGGCAGCTTCGTACACTTCAGATTCTGAAATTGAGGACTTGATTGCTGCCAACAAGCTGTTACGCATTTTGCATCCGGCTATTAAGGCGCAGGCAGAGCGTGCGTTGAGCCAGGGAAAACCAATGCCTTTTGTTTTGCAACATAAAGGCCATTTTTATATCTCGCTTATCCAGGTAGAGGATGATAAAAAGCGCAAGCACTTCTATAGTTTGATCCAGCAGCGCCAAGCCGGCGAGCAGGTAAGCGTAGAGGAACTACCACCAGCAATTCAGCAAGTATTGGAACCCGAATTGACGCTGATGGGACGCCTATTTGGTGCGTTGTTGTTGGGTGCAGTAGCGGGAATTGCCACCGGCGTATTGGCCATGGCTTTGGCAACGTTGGTTGTTAATGGCATAACGTGGCTAGGGCAACGCAGTGTAGGGCAATTTGCGGGGATGGAGGTAACGGCCGTTTCCTTCATCATCTTTACCTTGGTAGGCTGGGCAGCGGCAGGTCTCCTGACCTGGCGTAAGCCGCACCTCTGGGTTGGTTGGGGTACAAACACCGATATTTTGCGTCGCAAATAATTTTATCACCCAATTTAAGCAACAAGGCCAGAGGTTGAAGTCCTCCGGCCTTGTTAGTTTTGCGTAAACGCCAATTGCGTGCGCCCTAATTACTCTTCAACGGGGGTCACCGCTGGCGCCGGGGTAGGTTGCGTCAGGAAAATGGGGTCCAAAATCGGCTGGCTAGGAACCCGGCTCCGCCAATTTTCATACAGTTGCACACCTTGAGCAACCTGGGAGCGCACATAAGTGTCAAGCAGTTGCGCTTTTAGCTGGTCAATGGTGTTCTGCGCCAATTCGCGTTCTTCGCGCCCACTAACTTGTATGATGAGATATTGATCGGGTTGTTCTTCAGCAGCCCCAGACCGTACCAACACATCGCTAGCCTGGCCAACGGGTAGGGAAAAGGCAGCGACAGCAATTTCCTCATTGTAAATAGACGCCAGATCACCCTGGGTGCGCCAGATGTTTTCTAGAGCGCGGGCTCCGGGGAAAAAGGCCGTTTCCGAATCGACCGGTGTACTTCTTACGGTATTCCAAACGGTTAAATAGCCCTCCGTTTCAATCATGGCCAGGGCTTCATTGGCATCAGCCTCTGTCGCAAAGGTCAATACGTAAATGCTAGCCTGTTCGGCTTCCGTTTGCAGGTTGGCCTCTTCAGCCAGGGCCTCGGTCAGGCGTTCGCGGTAAAGCTGAGTACGAACATACTCCCGGAAGGTCTCCTCCTTCACATTGTAGTCACGCAAACGCGCAATTTCTTCGCCCAGTCGTTCTTGGAAGGCTTCCTCTGATACCGGCGTGGCGGTAGGCCCGGGGGTGCTGGTGGGGCCGGTAGTAGGTGTGGGAGAAGGCACGGCCGTTGGCACGACCTCCGTGATCACTGGCGTAGGAATAGGGGTAAGAGAAGGTGTGGGTACGGCCGTTTGCGTCGCCGTCGGCATAGGCGTAGGCAACCCGCCCCCATAGTAACCAAAAGCCTCACCCAGCGCCTCATTCACATCCGCATCTGTCACCGTAATACCACGGGCTTCAGACGCCTCACGAATGATCGCTTCCTCCACCATCAAATCCAGGGTGTTTTGCCCCAACAATTCCGCATCCTGCAAATCCAAAATCGTCTGTCCCGCAAACTGCTGAATCAGCCCAACATCACCACCAAAGGCTTCAAGCTGCGTCTCCAGGAAAATGATGCGCTGCGCACGCTCATACACAACCCGGTCTTGCCACTCACGTAGAGAAATCTTTCTTTCTCCCGTAACTCCCAATGTGGCGTCTACAAAGCTAATCTCAGCAACAGTGCGGTTGGGAGCCACAACCAACTCAACAACTAATCCAACAATCACAACCAACAGCACTAAAGCCACAACCGCGGCAACGCCTATACGTATTTGGCGCAACTGCTGATCTTGCTTACGTTTGCGTAAAATCTCCTTACGAGACTCCCGCTCTATGATTACTTGTTTTTCGTTTTTCTTGGCCATATCAATATTACATGGTTATCTGAACCGAAAATCGCTCAGCTTAAACAAAACAAACGCAGATATACTAATCTGCGTTGCCTGTTTCATGTTATATAACCAGCAAATCGCCCTGATTACTCGGCCACAAAGGGCAACAGCGCGATATGTCGGGCACGTTTTACCGCAACGGCTAAGGCGCGCTGATGCTTGGCGCAGGTTCCGGTCTGGCGGCGCGGGCGAATACGGCCGTACTCATTCACATACCGCCCCAACATCTCCGACTGCTTGTAATCAATTACTTCCACACCATCTACACAAAAAGCGCAAATCTTTTTTCTTCTGCGAAATCTTCTGTTCGGTCTTGTATCTTGCATTGATCAATCCTCCAACCGGGCACAACGATATCCCGCAAACCCGGCAAATACCTATCTATTAAACATCAACACCATGGTCGGACAAGACAATCATCTCCTGCGCCACAACTTCTGTACGAAAGTGCTTGCGGCCCGCACCATCTTCCCAACTCCGCGTTTGCAAGCGGCCTTCAACGTAAACTTGATCTTGTCCTGCTAAACACCGGCCACACACTTCCGCCAGATTGCCCCAGGCCACCACACTAAACCAATCGGTCTCCTCGCGAGTTTCCCCATCGAGTGTCACCCAAGTACGGGGTGCCCCAACGCTAAAAGAGGCAATGGTCCGCCCTCCCGGCGTATAACGCAATTCTGGGGCATCATCTACCCAGCCAATGAGCATGACCTTGTTTAAACCTTGGGGCATGTTCCGGCCTTTCAGACAATCCAGGCGGCAGCTAACTATCCTTGCGTACAAACATGTAGCGCAAGACGTCTTCCGTATACTGCAAATTGCGCTCAATTTCACTTATCCGCTCTGGCGCAACTTTTGCTTTGTAATAGAGATAGAATCCCCGATTGTTCTTTTGAATGGGGTAAGCCATCTCGCGCATACCCCAATGGTCTGCTTTGAGATGCTCCATCTCAGCCTCACTGGGCGCAAGCCAATTTTGGATGCGTTCAATCAGCGCCGTCCGGGCCTCGTCTTCTAATTCAGGTTGCAAAATAATGGTGATTTCGTATTCTCGCACGTTGCATTAACCTCCTTTCCTTGGAATGACTCTGGCGAGTGTTGCCCTCATTTTGTTGGCCTATTCAGGCTCAAAAGACCCCTTCAGGCCGCAATGAGAGCGGAAAGCAGCAACTATTCGCTATTAAATTTTTATAGTGCTGCGCAACGAGTTGAATATCATAGCACAAATCTTGTGGCCGACAAGGTTTTGACGTCCACAGTGGGACAGTATAATATCCACAGGTTATGGAATTGCAACACACACAATCCCCAGCAGCAGGGTGGCCTCTGCTGCGGTTGGCCGTCATGATGCTGTTGGCGCTGCTTTTTTGCACGCTGCCAGCAGAGAAAAGCCAGGCGCAAGGGCAAACGCGGCTGGTTTTGGCATTTTACTACAGTTGGTTTTCGCCCGATTCTTTTGGTCCGGGGCGAACCCCTTACCAACCACTCCAACCCTATTTTTCTGCTGATGCGGCAACCATTCAGCGGCACGTCAACGAGGCCCGTTCAGCAGGCATTGATGGATTTGTGCAAAGCTGGTATGGCCCGCAGATAGAAAACAACCAGACGGAGCCTAACTTTCAGGCTCTGCTTAACATTGCCAACGCCAATGGATTTAAGGCGGCCGTTGATTTTGAGGTGGCCAGCCCCTTTTTCGCCAGTAATGATGACCGCATCAATGCCCTTCGCGCCTTGCTTAGCACCCACGCCCAACACCCCGCCTACCTGCGCGTAGATGGCAAGCCGGTTATTTTCTTCTGGGCCAATTGGCTACTGAGTGTCGATGATTGGCGCTTTATTCGTGACGCCGTGGACCCTGACCGGAACAGTATTTGGATTGCGGAGGGTACCAACACCAACTACCTGAGCGTATTTGATGGGCTGCATTTGTACAATATTGCCTGGTCAAACAATCCCGCGGGCACGGCCGCTTCTTTTGCGGCCAATACGCGCGCGGCGGCTAATACCTATGGCGGGTACAAGTATTGGGTGGCTACGGCCATGCCCGGCTGGGATGATACGCTATTGGGCCGCGGGGATGCGGCTTTTTACCGCGACCGGGCGGACGGCGCGTTTTATGAAAGCAGCTTCGGCGGTGCGGCGGCTAGTGCGCCGGATATGCTGATCATCACCTCTTTTAACGAATGGCCGGAGGGCAGCAACATTGAACCCAGCCTGGAGTTTGGGAATTTTTATTTGGAGTTAACGGCGCAGTTGAGCGCGGCATACAAGGCAGGCACCATTGCCGTGCCGCCACCGCCGCCAACCTCACCGCCTTTGCCCACCAATACGCCGGGACCTTCGCCGACGCCGACGATTACGCCGACCCCCAGTAGTACGCCGACGCCGACGCTGACGCCGACAGCGACTAGTACCCCCACGCCTGTCGCTTCGCCTACACCGCAGGCCGACGGCCGTATCCTCTACACCGTCAGCGTGGGAGATACCTTGATTAATATTGCTGAACGGTTTGACACGCCGCTCAGCGATTTGTATGCCTTTAATCAACTTACAGCTAATTCGATTCTCAGCGTGGGGCAAACCCTTATTCTTGGTTATGCTTCATTTCCCGATGGCTCGACACTGTTGCCGGGCTTTCCGCAGGCGCGGGTGAAGCCTGACGGCCGTATCGTTCACGTCGTTGCCCAGGGCGATACGCTAATTTCCATTGCCGCTACATATGATCTAACGTTGGATGAGTTGTATGCTATTAGCGGGTTGGGCAGCAGCTCGCTGCTCATTGTTGGCCAGGAAGTGGTGGTGGGGGAACGGCCCCAGCCCCAAGAGGTTGGCGGCTCGACGGATTTGCCGAATCAAACGCCCACGGCCGTTTCTGCCGCCAGCAGCCCCACAGCAACTTTCGTGTCTCCCACCCCAGCGCCATCCCTAACGCCTACCGAACCGGCCACGGCAACGGCCGTGTCTCCCACAGCAACGGCCGTACCTCCTCCAGCCGCACCAGCAAACGGTGGCAACTTTGCCAGCCTAATGCCCCTGGCTTTGGGCATCATTGGGCTGGTCACCCTCACCGCTGCCATCTTCATCTACTTGGGTCAAAAAAGGTAGCGGGCTGCAGGGAGCGCGTGAGTTGCCCTTTCTTCTTCTCCCGGCCCTAGCTTTTAGGAATTAGGGCATGCTGGATGGCTTCGTGCAGCGAACGACAGCCAATTACCTCTAGCCCTTTAGGAAAATCGCCGCTCTGCTGGCGCGTAGAACGGGGGATTATACAGCGTTTAAAGCCTAGCTTGGCGGCTTCTTTGAGGCGGGTGTCGAGTTGGCTCACGGCGCGCAGTTCGCCGCTTAGACCAACCTCTCCCACAAAGGCTATATCGGCATGGATGGGGCGATCTTTAATGCTGCTAGCCATGGCAACAGCAACGGCTAAATCAACGGCTGGCTCGTCCACCTGTAGGCCGCCCACCACATTGACAAACACGTCCTTATCGTGCATGGGTATGCTGACGCGCTTGGTAAGGACGGCCGTTAGCAGCAGTAATCGGTTGTAATCTACACCATTAGCCGTGCGGCGCGGATTAGAAAAGGTGGTGGCTGTTCCTAACGCCTGAATCTCCACCAACAACGGCCGTGTGCCCTCCACCGTCACCGCAATGGCCGACCCCGGTGCATTCACCTGCCGCTCCGCCAAAAACGCCTCCGATGGGTTGGGCACTTCCTTCATACCCATGGCCACCATCTCAAACACACCTACCTCACTGGTCGCTCCAAAGCGGTTCTTCACGCCGCGCAACAGCCGGTAGCGGTGGAACGGGTCGCCACCCAGATACAACACGGTATCAACAATATGTTCCAACACCCGCGGGCCAGCAATGGCCCCCTCTTTTGTTACGTGCCCTACCAGAATGACGGCCACGCCACTGGTTTTAGCCAACTCTTGCAAGCGGCTGGCGCATTCTCTCACCTGGCTTACACTGCCCGCCGAGGAGTTCAAATCGTCCGTATAGGTAGTCTGAATGCTGTCTACAATAACCAGCGCCGGGGAAACCTGCTGAATGTGGCTAAAAATCGCGTTTAGGTTGGTCTCGGTAACCAGAAACAGGTCATTAGCCTGCACTTGCATGCGATCGGCACGCATTTTTATCTGTTGGGCGCTTTCTTCACCGGAAACATACAGCGTGGGGCCATATTGGTTGGCAATCATAGCAGCCACGTCCAGCAGCAAAGTAGATTTGCCGATGCCAGGATCACCGCCCACCAGCACCAAAGAGCCGGGCACAATGCCACCGCCCAACACGCGGGAGAATTCACCCAGGGGCAACACCATACGCGCAAAGCCATCAGGGGTGACGTCAGCCAGGCGCTGGGGGGTGCTGGCTGTGCGCCCAGGAATGCGCGGAGATTTGTGGGGAACGGCCGTTTCCGCCACCATTACCTCTTCCTGCATAGTGCCAAACTCGCCACACTTGGGGCAACGCCCCATGTAGGACGGCGTAACTCGCCCACAATTTTGACAAACGAACTGCACCTTCTGCCTTGCCATAAAGCCTCCCGAACCAGGAAAAGGGCCACCAGACTAAAAAACCCATGAGAAAGCAGGCCTAATTTCCCATCTTTATATGCTTTGTAACAAACTCACATCACAATTAGCGTGACCAAAGAACTAATTTTGAGCAATTCTAGCATATGTTATACTCCCTGAGTGGTTAACTGGTCTTCGATATTCATTAATAGCTTTTGGATACTGGGGCTAGCCCTCCTTCTCGCCGCATTCAGCTACCATCAATGGCAAGCATCTCAAGCTAAGCAACCACTTAGAGTACAACTCAATCAAGCTTCATTTTTACGATCATTCTGGTTGGGGTTAGCGATGGTTAGCATAGGGTTAGCAGGAACAAGCAAGACTCCTTGGGAAGCAATCATTTGGATTGGCTTTACCCTATTGAATCTCGTCAACCTCATTAAAGTTGGCAAATAACTGAAATGCCTGGCAGGAGCAGTAAATTTTTATGGAAATCAAGGGATATATAGCACTTATCTGGCGGTGGGTCTGGCTCATCATTTTAGGCGTTGTCGTTGCTGGTGGTTCTGCGTACTTTATTAGCAAAAACGCCACACCTTATTACCGTGCGGAAGCTCGCTATCTCATTGACGAAGCGCCGGGTGCAGGTAGCAGTAATGAGTACAGTCAAATTTTGACGGCACAACGCTTGGCCCAAACTTATGTGCAAATCATCACCACCAACCAGGTGTTAGAGGAAACTATTGCTCGGCTAGAATTACCCTTCACCATTAACCAACTTAAAAGCAAAATCACCGTCAGCGCCCCCCAAGAAACCCAAATTTTGGCAGTAAGCGTCGAAGACACAGATCCGCAGCGTGCTGCTGACATAGCGGACACTATCGGAGAGGTTTTTATTGCGCAAAATTTAGCCAGAGAAAGTCAGCGCTACGCGGAACCTATTGCCAACTGGGAATTGCGCATGCAGGAAATTGGGGATGAAATTGAAGAACTTGACCGTCAAATTGGGGCTCTTGGTAATGCAGAGTCACCAGAAGATTTGGCGCTGCTTTCGCGGTTAGAAACGCAGCGAAACGAAGCACGGATTCGTTATACCGATGCTTTTAACAAGCTCAATGACTTGCAAGTTTCGCAAATTCAGGAAAGCAACAATATTCAACCCATTGAACCGGCTGCGGTACCTGCCGGCCCTATTCGTCCGCGGGTTATGAATAACACACTATTGGCAGCTGCCGTGGGTGGCATGTTGGCTTTGGGTGTCATTTTTTTGGTCGAGTATCTTGACGATACGGTGAAAACACCCGAACAGGTTATGGAAGATACGGGGCTGTCTATTTTGGGTGCGGTGGCGTTTATTAAAGGGGAGAAACTTGAAGAACGGGTGGTTACACATACTCGCCCACGAGATCCTATTTCTGAAGCATATCGCGTGTTGCGCACGAATCTGAGTTTTTCGGCTATTGACAAAGAATTACAGGATGTTTTGGTTACGAGTTCATCTCCTGGAGAGGGTAAGTCAACTACGGCAGCAAACCTGGCTACGGTGATGGCGCAAACTGGAAAGCGGGTAATTGTTGTGGATGCGGACCTGCGTCGGCCTGTACAACATAAGGTGTTTGCTTTGTCAAATAACCAGGGGCTGACAACGGCACTTTTAGACCAGAAAACGGCCGTTTCTAGCCACATTCAATCTACAAATATTCGTAACTTGCGCGTGATGACCAGTGGTCCTATCCCGCCTAACCCGGCTGAGCTGCTGAATTCGCAGCGCATGGCCCAGATATTGTCCGAACTACGTCAGGAAGCAGATGTCGTCATTTACGACACGGCACCTACCCTGACAGTTGCCGACGCTTCTATCTTATCCTCTCAGGTTGATGGTTGCATTTTGGTCATTGAAGCCGGCAAAACGCGCCGCGATACCTTTATTCAAGCCACACAGCGCTTGTATAAAACAGGCACAAATATCTTTGGCGTTGTCATGAATCGTCTACGCCCTGGGCGCAGCGGTTATTATTACGATTATTACTACTACTATTACCACGACTATGGATCCTACGAACAAGAAAATCGTGCCCGGAGAAAGGTTGGCAAATCTAACAAGGGCGTTGGCTGGCTGACTAGCTTGATCAAACGATAATTCTTATGGAACTGGCAGCAACTTCAGCACAGAAGCAATCTTCTAAGTGGCTAATTGCCTTGGGCACACTGTGGTTTGTTTTAGCAGCCGGGCTTTTGCTTTATCAACTCGTTAACCCAACGGTGGAAGTTCATTGGGAAACAGCGACAGAGTTAGAGACGGCTGGCTTCAATTTATATCGGGGCAATAGCAGGGATGATATTTCTTTGCTCATTAACCAGGACGGCATTATTGTTAGTCAGGGAGATGCAGTATCCGGAGCCACTTATTCATTTACCGATACCGCGATTGAAGCTGGACAGACTTACTACTATCTTATTGAAGAGATTGAGTATGATGGGAGCACGCAGCGGTACGAAGAAGATATTTTTACCTATCAGGTGCCTTATGTTAGCTGGCTAACGGCCGTGCTCGCTACGGTTAGTGTAATCATTGGCCTCGTGCTTTTAGTTACCGGGATGAAAGAGGAGCGTAATTTATGAATGGCGAAAAAAGCCCCAAAATTGCGCCAGAAATCATCTGGCACACGATGGATGACAACGCGGTAGTGGTTACGCCGAAAGTTGGCAAAGTCCGCGTCTTTAACGGGCCGGGCACCCTTATTTGGCATATGCTGGCCGCAGACAAGACCTTGACCGCCATTCATGAAAGTCTGGTGGACACCTATGAGGTAACACCGGCAGAAGCATATCATGACCTGGAAAGTTTTATTGCAGAACTGACTGAGCGCGGGTTATTAGTTTGGTAAGCACCTCATCGAAAAATGGTGTACATCTCCCCTGACGCTTAATTTTCAGGGGTGTTTTTTTATTCGCTAAGCGTGCCTCTTAACTGGAGACAAAGTTTATGATGAAAAAGGTTGCGTTGATTTCTTCTGTGCTGGTCTCTTTTCTATCATTGTTCACACTCATTCCATGGCTCAACATGATTGATGCGCCGGTAAATGCCGCAACGCCGCTTACGGCCGTAAGCTCTGCCCACACTGAAATCACCGCGACAACCGCCCAAGGCCTCACCTTTACGCTACTCACCCCCCCCGCCACCACCTCCGCTGCGGGGCGGCTAGACATTGCTGGGCTAGAGCAGCGTATTCAGGAAAGTGGGGCACCCGATTTACCCGTTTATGCCACTTACATCGCTTTGCCGCCCCAGGCTGAAGCTGTTGTCTCCGTAGTAGCCACACAAGTAACAGAAACAGCCACCCCCCCCTTGCGCCCGGTAGCCACTTTTGCAGTCTCCCTCCCGGCAGGCAGCCATGACTTCTTTGATACCCAAGCTGCGACGGCCGTTCGTGAGCAGCTCAACCAACCCCTTTACCAGCCCGATAGCACCCTCTACGCCCAAAACACCCCCTATCCCAACACCCTCTACACCCTCTCCAAGCCCATGTACTATCGCGATTTGCGCCTGGTCAAGTTAACCCTACATCCGGTGCGCTACAACCCGGTGGTCGGGTTGTTGTCCCAGGCCGGTCAGTTACAAGTGTCCGTTTCCTTTATCGGCGGAGATGTCAGCCAGGGGTATGCCGGAAACGGCCGTGACCACCGCGAGCTATCTCCCCCCATTCTCAACTACCATCAGGCCCAAAATTGGCGCCACCTGCCCCCCAACCTCCTAGAAACCACCGTCACCACCCTACCCGTAGGGCAGCAAACCTTCAAAATCACCATCAACCAAGACGGCATCTACGAAATCACCGGCGCCAACTTACAAACATCCGGCATGAACATCGCCAGCGTCAACCCCAGCACGCTGCAAATGCTCCACCGCGGCGACCCCGTCGCCTTCCAACTTATCGACGATGGCGATAGCGTCCTCGATCCTACCGACAAGATCCGCTTCTACGGTTGGGCCTTCGACGGCCCCCGCGCCGAAAAGCAATACCTGGGCGATCAAAACGTCTACTGGCTGTGGGCCAATGGCCACAGCACCCACGTCGTCACCGCCACCAACGAAGTCGGGCAAGACTACCCCCTCATCACCACCTTCCCCGAAAGCATCACACGCGACAATCCCACCACCCCAGAACAAACCTACTACCATTACCACACCCAAACCAACCTCTGGGAACTTTTTCCCAACGAACCCGATGCCTGGTACATGGATTGGATTGTAAAAAGCGGTTCTGCATTGATTACCCGCACCTACCCCATCACCTTGCCCCACCCTGCACCCACTGGCCCAAATGCCCAAGTATTGGTAGAAATAACCACCTTCAACAACCTGCTAAACTACGTAGGTCGCGTTACCTTAAACAATTTCCCTGAATTCTCCGGGCAAAAAACATTACCCCGCTACTGGAACGACAACATCACCACCACCGTTCCCATCACCACCCTGCAGCATATGGTCAATCAGGTTCATTACGCATCCTTAACCAATGCAACCCTGCAAGAAATTGTATACATCAACAGAGCAACCGTTGACTACACCCGCCAGCTTGTGGCCCTTAATGACGAACTGCAATTCTCCATGCCCACCGCCGGCTCCCATGAATTTCACGTCACAGACTTCAATAGCAATCAAGCTATCGTCTGGGATATTAGCAACCGTCTGACCCCAGTAGCTCTGGAAATGAACGGCGCCATCAGTGGCACCGCGCCCTTCACCTACCAGATCGGCCGTACCCACGGAGAAAATGCCGCCTTCATCGCTACCACAGCCGCCAACTTGCGCCAGCCAACACAAATTACCGCCTACACTCCCCCCAGCCTCAACCCCGCGGGCGGTGGCGCCCAGTGGGTGGCCATTAGCCATGCAAACTTCCTTACAGCTGCCGAAGAGCTGGCCACCCACCGCGCCGATCCCACCTTCACCGCTCTCAGCACCCACGTCGTAGATATTGCCGACGTCATCAACCAATATGGCTATGGTCTGGCAATTCCCGAAGCCATTCACAATTACCTGGCATATGCTTACGGAAATTGGAGTATCCAACCCGAGTATGTTCTGCTTTTGGGCGATGCCACCTACAATCCCTTAAACCTTAACTGCTTCATTCACACTCGAAGCTGCCGTCCAGGGTTTGACGCGCAAGAGCCAAATCTACTGCTTACAAACCTGATCTTCGAAGACCCATACCAGGGGTTGATTCCCAGCGACCACCCTTTTGTAACCATTTCTGGTGATGACCTGATACCCGACATAGCAATTGGACGCATCGCCGCCAGCACCCTAGAAGAAGCAGAAAATGTCATCTCAAAAATCATCCTATATGAACAAACCCAGATAGATCCCGCCGGATGGGAACAACATAGCGATATTGTCTTTGTTGCTGATAATGCTGACGATGGGGGCGACTTCTGCGCAGAAAACGAAATTGTAGCCAACAGCATACCCAGCAATTTCGATATGGAGCATCTATGTATTATTGATCCAGCAACAGATACCGAAAACATCCGAATCGCAATGAGAGAAGCCATCACAAATGGCATCTCCTTACTTAATTACCGGGGGCATGGCAGTCCCTGGACCTGGGCCGGATCCCCCACATTGCTGGATGTTCGTAACGATAGTTACCTTGTTACTTGGGATAACGTTAACAAACCTGTTGTCATCTTGAGTGCCGACTGTCTGGATGGGTACTTTACCTATGCCGGCATACCAGGGCTAGGTGAAACCATCCTAAAAATGGGCTTAAATCGGGGTACAGCCGCGCACTGGTCCAGCACCGGTTTGGGCACCACATTTGAACACACTGCCCTGATGCTCAGCTTCTACGAAGGGTTGTTCGCGCAAGGGCACACAGCCATTGGCGACGCCATCAACTATGCCAAACTGCTTTACTTTCTGGGCGGCTACCAGCAAGCAGAGCTTTACAGTTTTACGCTGCAAGGCGACCCCGCCATGCAGCTCTTCCGTCCTGACCTGAGCCTGGAGATAAGTGCTAGACCACGCAGTGTTACACCTGGGGAAGTTATTACCTTCAATCTGGAAATTCAAAATCAGGCTCTCTACCCCACCTTCCCCACGCTCACCAGCACCTTGCCGGCAGGTCTGGAATTTGGCGGTGTAACAGCCACAGCCAGCATTAGTGAAAATGTCGACGCTGACACCGGGCTGATTATTGTCGATGTGGTATCATCAGTACCTGAAAACGAAGCTGTTACTGTCACTATTACTGCCACGGTGAGCGGCAATGCCGTGGCCGGTTCGGTCATCTTTCAGTCTGCTGTAGACAGTCCTGGGCTAGACTTGAATCTGGAAAATAATGAGGATCAGGCAACGGTTACTATTTTTATTGAAATAAAGAGGGTTTTTTTACCGGCAATTTTGCGAAACTAAGCGGGGACTTACCATGATGCGTGCAAGATGGCCTGATTGGCGGTGGCTGGCAACGGTTATAAGCCTCATTTTAGCGGGCCTGATTCATTTGAACTTACAGGCGCAAATTTTGCCCAGTAACGTCACGCTAGCGTACTTCGATGCCACGGCTATGGACAATGCGGTGCGGCTACAATGGGGTACAGATACGGAATTAGACTTGGCTGGTTTTTATCTGGAGCGCGGGCAAAATGGTGTCTTTATCCCGCTGAATGAGATCGGCATCATTCCTGGTGAAGGCGGCACAGTTTCTGGCGCAGATTATGAGGTGATTGACGAAACGGCCGTCAATGGCAACATTTACGTCTACAAACTTTATGAAATCGAAACCAATGGCAACGAAATCGAACTGGCAGAGGAAACCGTTTTCCTGAACGGGCCTACGGCTACCCCCATTGTCATTGGTAGCAATGACCCTACTAACACTCCCGTACCACAAAACACCAGCACCGCCTCACCCTCGTCTACGGCCACGGCAAGCCCTACCGCCACGCTCACCGTTACCCCCGCTGTGACCACCGGCAGTCGTTCAGCATCGCCCACGCCCAGCACCACCTCTACTGTTGCTAATTCAACCCTCAACACACCTCCAGCGCCTACGTTTTCAGCCGCTACGCCCACCATTACTGATGACGTTTCCGGCACAACCGAAAACACGCCAAACACCATACCTGCCCCCACCGTTTCTACCCCAGATCCGGTTAGCCTGCCGCCCATGTCCGTCACTCCCGATAACCAGATCGCCGTCGATAGCGGTGTCATCTTTGCCCAAGAAGGATACGATGCCCCTCAGGGCGAAGAAGCTTACACGCCGCCCCAAAACACCCCCATTCCCATCGGTAGCGATCGGCCAAACTTGATGATGCCCACCCCCGCCACCTCTGTTCCTGCCACCCCGGCAGAAGCAGGACAAGGGCGGCTACTTCTTTGGGTTGGTTTCCTCCTGGCCCTCCTCATCTTTGGCAGCAGCATTGTCGGCTCCATCATCCTGTTTACCCGCAAACAAGTTCGCTAAAAATCGAGGGGAATTTTGCGTTCATTACCATCCATTTCCCGCAGGTCAACAATGCCCCATCCTTTGCACATACTGCTCACTCTTCTGCTAACCCTGCTCCTGCTGGGCTGCCGCCAACAAGACAACCTGCCAATCACCGGCGATGTTAGCAGTACGGCCGTGCAGTTGAACATTGCCCACCCTGGCGTTTATCAAGTTACTCTCCGCGATTTGCACACAGCGGGGCTGAAAATAGATAGCCTGGACGCCACCAATCTCTCTCTAAGTACCGGCGGCACGGCCGTTCCCTACTACATATCCGGCGACCAGCTCATCTTCTACGGGCAGGCTCCCACCAGTCGCTACACCGCCACCCGGCCCTACATCTTATCTCTGGGCGAAGCAGGGCAATTGATGACGACCACGGCCGTTACCCCCACCACCGCCGCCACCCTCACCCAACTTCCCCAAACCCTCCGCCTGGAGGAGAACCACGAGTACCTGGCCGAAGCTCGCCGCGGTGACGACAGCGATCTTTGGTTTTGGCAAAAAATTGACCTCCAACAAAAAGCCGAACTCTCCTTTAGCCTGCCCAGCCTCAGCAGCTCCAGCGCGGCGGTTGCCCGCCTACATCTATGGGGAATTTCCTACGACACGGCCGTTGAGGGAGATCACGATATTGATTTTGTCCTCAATGGACAGAATATCGCCACTATCGCTTGGGACGGGCAAACCTACCACACAGCAACCGTTAATATTCCCCCCAATTTACTGAAAACGGGCAACAATAGTCTCACGCTGGACAATACGCCACCGGGCGCCGTTGTCGTAGACATCATGGCCCTCAACTGGCTTGAGCTGGACTACATGGCCCCGCCAACGGCCGTCAATGATCGCTTTACCTTTCACAACACAACCGGCAGCGTCACCCTGTCCGGCTTCAGCGGCCCGCCAACCCTGTTCGACATCAGCGACCCGGCAGCCCCCCGCCTGCTCACCGGCTGGGAATGCGGCAGTCGCCAGGCCTGCCTGACGACCACACCAGAAATGCACATAGCCGCCATTGGTCCCTCCGGTTTCCACAAACCCCAAGAGATACGGCCGTTACGCACCAGCGACTGGGCCAACCCCACCCACCAGGCCGACCTGATCATCCTCACCACCGACACCCTGGCCTCCGGCCTCGACGCCCTCATCACCGCCCGCCAAGAGCAAGGGTTAACCGTCGCCCTCGTCCCCGTGGCCGAAATTTACGATGAATTTGGCTATGGCGCTGCTACACCAGACAGCATTCTCGTCTTCTTGCAACACGCCTCCACCAACTGGCAAGATCCCAAGCCCCGCTACCTGCTCCTCGTGGGCGACGCCACCAGCGACTACCGCAACTACCTGGGCAACGCCCCGCAAAACATTATTCCACCCTTCATGATCCCTGTGGAATTTAGCGGCGAAACCGTCAGCGACGGCCGTCTCGTTGACATAGACGGCGACCTCAAACCCGACCTGGCCGTTGGCCGCTGGCCCGTAGACACAGTAGAAGACGTACAAAGCCTCGCCAGCCGCACCCTGGCCTACGAGCAAAGCCCCGCCGCCAGTCAGGCCCTCTTTGCCACCGACGGCACCGAAGCCCAGTTTGCCGATATAGCCAATCGCCTGGCTGCAAACAGCAACATCGCCAATATGACCCTGCTCAACGGGGCCACTGCCGGTGAAGTCATTGCCCAATGGAACCAGGGCGCCTGGCTCACCACCTACGTCGGCCACGGCAGCGTGCGCCGTTGGGGAAAAGAAGATGTCTTTAATCTGGAGGCCGTGCCCGATCTGCAAACCACCAGCCCCTCCTTCGTCATCCAACTAACCTGCCTCTCTGGCCTTTTTGCCCACCCCAACGAAGTCTCACTCACCGAAGAAATGATGCGCCACTCCCAGGGGCCAGTTCTGCACATTGCCGCCACCAGCCTCACCCTCTCCAGCAGCCAGGAAGTCTTTGCCACCAACCTGTTCCACAACCTGCAAGACCCAGCGTATACGCGGGTAGGCGATGCCGTGCTAGACGCCAAACGTGAACTAGACGTTACCAATCGCGGGTTGCTGGAAATTAGCGACACCTTTACCCTCTTTGGCGACCCCAGCGCCCTCATCATGCGACCAACACCTTGACGCAAACGCCGCATGGTTGTAAAAACACCCATTGTGCAACAAGGTAAGAGGGTAAGCGATTGATCACCCACCAAAACGAAAAACGCCCTAACGGCCGTTCCACCAAAAAGATTATTTTCTCCTGGCTTAACCTTTTACTAGGTTTCGCCCTGATCCTCTGGGGAATCTGGTACATTGCCCAAGAAATTACCTACGCGCAAATTGTTGCCGCCCTGGCCGTCGCCAACTTCCCCCTCATGTTCTTGGCCCTGCTGCTAGTTGTGACCACCCAGGCCGCCAAAGCATGGCGCTGGCAGCTCCTTTTTTACCCCAAAGAGACCGGGCTAACCCTAAAAGCCTCCTTTTGGGCCGTCATGCTGGGGCAGTTTGTCAACACCGTCATCTCTTTTTTACGCCTCGGCGAACTGGCTCGTGTTTACGCCCTTTACCAACAAACCAGAATCAGTAAAATTCGCGCCTTAGGCACATTGGTCCTGGAAAAAACTCTGGAACTCATTACTTTGGTACTCACCGTGGTCTTGTTGCTCATTTTTGTCATTGTGCCCGACTTCGTGTCTAAACAAGGCCTGACCATCGGGTTGGCCGCCGGAACGGCCTTTTTTCTGCTTTATTTACTGGCTTACCAGACCCAATGGGTGATTGGCCTACTCAGTCGCCTGCTGCGCCTGTTGCCAGAGGCGGTGGCGGCACGCCTCCTGGGCTGGTCCGTCTCCGGCCTGGAAGGGTTGGCCGCGCTGCGCAGTAAACAAGCTCTGGTCCAGGTATTCAGCGCCTCCATTTTTATTGGCCTGCTCTCCATTGTCACCCCCTGGCTGCTCTTTCCAGCTTTGGGTTTACCTTATGGCCCGGTTGAGGCGGCGCTTATTCACGTTGGCTCTACCCTGGCCAGCGCGCTCCCGGTACCAACGCCGGCGCGGCTGGGGGTTTTTGAAGCGGCCGTTATGTTTATGCTCAACCAGTTTGGCCTGGACAACACAGCCCTGGCTTTTAGTTACGCCATCCTCTTTCACTTCCTGATTGTGCTGCCGCAGGTGGTATTTGGGGCCATTGCGGCGTCGCGCACCAACTGGCATTGGCGGGCTTCGCACCCCACAGAAACGCCGCTGCCCCCTTCGCCTCACTCAAATAGTGTGCCATGATCTCCATCATTATTCCGGCGCATAATGCCGCTCGCACCATTATTGCCTGTTACACGGCTTTGCAGCAGCAAACGGCCGTGTCCGAACCCTTGGAAATCCTAATTATTGATGATGGTTCCACAGACGAAACCCGCCAACTAACCGAGGCTGCTGGCGCCACCGTCATTCATCAACCCCGCCAAGGCCCCGCTGCGGCGCGGAACTGCGGCATTCGCGCCGCCCAGGGTGACATTGTGTGCTTCACCGATGCCGATTGCCTTCCCGCCTCCAACTGGGTGGCCGAAATCACGGCGCCGCTGCGCCAAAACCCCGAGATTTCCGCCTGTAAAGGCGCTTACTGCACCCAACAGCGCGAAATTCTGGCCCGTTTTGTGCAATTGGAATACGAAGATAAATACGATCGCCTGCGCGCCTTTCCCTACATCACCTTCATGGACTTTTATTCCGCAGCCTGCCGCCGCCAGGTGCTGCTAGAAAACCAGGGGTTCGACGAACGCTTCCCCAACTCCGAAGACCGCGAACTGTCTTACCGCCTGGCTGCCCGCGGCTACCAGATGGTCTTCCAGCCAACAGCCCTGGTTTGCCATGTCCACGCCAACAACCTCCCCAACTATTTCCGCAAAAAGGTAATGAATGGCTACTGGACGGCCCAGGCTGTACGCCATTTCCCGGAACGCACGGTGGAAGATTCTTACACTCCCCAAGTCATGAAGGTGCAAATTGGGTTAATGGCTTTGATGCTGGTAACGGCCGTTTTCAGCATCCTATTTCCCCCGGCCTCGCTTCTCTTGGGGTTACTTTCCGCCATCTTTTTCCTCACAACATGGCCCTTCACAGTCAAAGCATGGCCCAAAGACAGGCTCGTAGCCGCCCTGTCTCCCTGCTTGCTTGCCGTGCGCGCCCTGGCCCTCGGCATTGGCTACATTTGGGGCATTTTGCGCCCCCTGGCCCATGAAACAAAGCGAGAGAACGTCAAAGATTAACGGCGGAAGCCTGAAAGCCTAACCCCCATCTCCATTCTCTACCCCTTAACCCAGTTCGTCAGAAATCCCAGGCACAATACGCCCAATCGTCAACCGGCAAGCATACTTTCCATGTATCAACGAATTGTAATCAAACTCGGCACTAGCGTTCTGACCGGCGGCACCCACCATTTTAACCGAGCACACATGGTTGAACTGGCGCGGCAGTGTGCTAACCTGCACCAACAGGGCAAAGAAATCATTCTTTGCTCCTCCGGAGCCATTGCCGCCGGGCGAGAGCGATTAAACTTCCCCAGCCTGCCCTCCACCGTCACCAGCAAGCAAATGCTGGCAGCCGTTGGCCAAAGCCGCCTTATGCTCATGTGGGAACGCTTCTTTGAGATTTACGCCCTGCACGTTGGCCAAATTTTGCTCACGCGCAGCGACGTGCAAAATCGCGGCCGGTTCCTCAATGCCCGTGACACCGTGCAAGCCTTGCTCCAACATGGCATCATCCCCATTTTTAATGAAAATGATGCCGTCGCTACGGAAGAGATAAAAGTGGGTGACAATGATAATCTTTCTGCCATGGTTGCCGTTTTGGCAGGGGCAGATTTGCTGCTGCTGTTGACGGACCAGCCCGGGCTGTTTACGGCCGATCCGCGTACCAACCCCCATGCCGAGCTTATCCCAGAAGTGCAGACCATTGATGAAACCTTGCATGCCCTGGCGGGAGGTAGCGTGACGGGGTTGGGAGTGGGCGGCATGACCACCAAACTACAAGCGGCTGACGCGGCCCGCCGCGCCGGGACCGATGTAGTCATCGCCGCCGGGCAGGCGCCTAATGTTATTTTGCGGGCAGCCAGCGGGGAAAAGATTGGCACGCGCTTCCCAGCCTTGGAAAACCCGCTGGAAAACCGCAAGCGATGGATTTTTGCCGGGTCGAAGCCGGCCGGTAAACTGACGGTGGATGCCGGAGCACAGAAGGCGTTGGTTGATAACGGCCGTTCCCTCCTCCCCGCCGGCATCATCCAGGTTGACGGCATCTTTCAGCGCGGTGATACGGTAACCATCCACAATGAAAACGGCCGTGAACTGGCCCGGGGCATCACGCGCTACAGCAGCGCCGACCTGCACCGCATTGCTGGCCATCACTCCGACACCATTGCCGCAGAACTAGGCTATGCCTACGGTCCCGTAGCCGTCCACCGCAACGACATGATCATTGTCAATCGCCAATAGCTAATCGTCACTATTCCACAGTCTCTCATTGACAATTGGCTATTGACCATTGACCATTCTTGAAAGGAGAGCGTCATGACCAATCTAACCACCATGGGCCAGGCCGCCAAAGCCGCCAGCCACCAGCTTGCCGTCTTGTCTACCGCCCGCAAAAATGAGGCTTTGTGGGCCATTGCCGCCGAAATTGAGGCCCAACAAGAAGCTATTCTGGCCCAAAACGCCCAAGACATTGCCGACGGCCGTGCCCAAGGGTTAAGCGAGGCCCTGCTCGACCGCCTGCTGCTAAACCCTGACCGGGTAGCCGCCCTGGCCGCCGACACCCGCAAAGTGGCCGCCCTACCCGACCCCGTAGGTAGCGAAATCGAAAGCCGCATGCTGCCCAACGGCATGCGCCTCAGCCGCCGCCGTATTCCCATTGGCGTCCTCGGCGTCATCTACGAAGCCCGCCCCAACGTCACCATCGACATTGCCACCCTCAGCCTGAAAGCGGGCAACGCCACCATTTTGCGCGGCGGCAGCGAAACCCTGCGCAGCAATTTAGCCCTGGTGCAGGTCATTCAGGCGGCGCTGCAAAAGGTGGACCTGCCTGCTGCCAGCATCCAATACATCAACAACCCAGATCGCGCTCTGGTCGCTGAACTGCTGCGGTTAGACAAATACGTAGACATGATTATCCCGCGGGGCGGCGCCGGACTGCACAAATTGTGCAAAGAGCAAAGCACCATCCCCGTCATTACCGGCGGCATTGGCATTTGTCATCTCTTTGTGGACGAGAGCGCCGACCTGGAACGGGCGGTAGACATTGTAGAAAACAGTAAAGTGCAGCGCCCCAGCGTGTGCAATGCGTTGGATACGCTGCTAGTCCACCCCAGGGTAGCGGAACCGTTTCTGCCCATGATGGCCCAACGCATGGCGGAACGCGGCGTAGAATTGCGCGCCACTAGCGAAGCCTATGACCTGCTGGCGCAATCCAGCGATTCCCATAATGCTCGCGTTGTGCCGGCCGGTCCTCACGATTTTGACCAGGAATGGCTGTCCCTGGTTTTGGGTGTTCACCTGGTAGCCGACGTAGACGAGGCCATTGCCTTCATTCAACAGCACACCACCGAACACACAGAAAGCATCCTCACCAACAATTGGGCCAATGCCACCAAATTTGTAAATGCTCTCAGCTCGTCGGCGGTCTTTGTAAACGCCAGCACGCGCTTTAACGACGGCGGGCAGTTTGGCTTGGGAGCCGAGGTGGCGGTAAGTACGCAGAAGCTGCATGCCCGCGGTCCCATGGGTCTGGAGGAGCTGACGACGTACAAGTGGATTGGCTATGGGGATGGGCATATACGGCCGTAATGAATAATGAACAACAAATTGCGAATTGTAAATGCCTGTATGCCCCCTAAGCAAACAAGACAACCGCCCTATTTCTCAATTCGTCATTCATTATTCACAATTCATTATTCTTGACTCATAAACATCCCGTCAATCTCCTAATACTTGCCGCAACCACCCTGCTGGCTCTGCTGGTCTACCTGTTCACCCTGGCCCCGGACCTGACCTGGGCTAACTTTGGCGGCGATGGCGGGGAGCTGATTGCCGCCGCCGTCACTCTGGGCATTCCCCACCCTCCTGGCTATCCCACTTATGCCATTTTAGGAAAGTTGGTCAGCCTGCTGCCCGTGGGTACCGTGGCATGGCGTTTTAACCTGTTTTCGGCCGTGTGCGTGGCGCTGGCCGCGGGCGTGGTGTCCGTGAGCCAAATTCCGTATTCCGTATTCCGTGGGCCGTATTCCGTGAGCCGTGAACGGAATCCGGGCTACGTATTACCGGCCGCCGGCCTCCTGTTTGCCTTCACCCCCCTGGTCTGGGGTCAGGCGCTCATTGCTGAGGTATACGGGCTGAATTTGCTGCTGGTGGCCCTGGTTATGTGGGCGTTGGGGGGACAACGGCCGTTACCCAAACACAAATTTGCTCTCACTGGCCTTTTACTTGGCCTCAGCCTCACCACACACCTTACCAGCGTCCTGCTGTTGCCCCTGGCGCTGCATTTTACTCCCAAAGCCCAGTGGGCCAAATTAGGAGCGGGGCTGCTTGCCGGGCTAACTCCCTTTTTGCTGCTGCCGCTACTAGCCCAGGGAAACAGTCCCGTGGTATGGGGCGACCCTACCACTCTGGGTGGCTGGTGGTGGCTGGTCAGCGGGCGCATTTACCACGCCAACGCCTTTGCCCTGCCCCCTGACCAATGGCTGCCCCGGTTGGCAGAATGGGCACTGTTGCTGGTAGCCGGCGGCGTGGTGGGGGGATTAGGAGCTGCAGGGGACAAGTTACAAGGCGGTAAAAACGGCCGTGCACTGCTTCTTACCTTTTGGCTCTACGTCATCTACGCTTTCTTCTACAATACGCCCGATGCGACCGTGCTACTGCTGCCCGCCGTGCTGATTCTGGCGCTGTTGCTGGCGCCCATTCTATGGCGGCTGGGGCTGTGGGGCTGGTTGTTGCCATTCGCCCTGCTTTTGCTAAACTTTAATGCGCAAAATTTACGGGACGAAGCACCGGTACGGCCGTTTGCCACTGCCGCGCTAGAGGGAGCGCCCAACCACGCCATTTTACTCACGCCGGGCAACGAAACCATCTTCACCCTCTGGTATTTCCAGGTCGTGGAAGGCATGCGCCCGGACCTGGTTTTGGTAGATGAAAACCTCTTTGCCTTCGACTGGTACCGGGCGCGGCTGCAGGCTCGGCACCCTGACCTGCGTCATTTGGCCAACGACGACCTGGGCGGTTTTCAACGGGAAAATGGTCCACTGCGGCCCATTTTGCGCGTAAACTTATGGACGCTTTACCAACCAGATCTCGAAAACCGTGGTCCGTGAGCCGTATTCCGTGGTCCGTTTTCCGACAACTTATCCAGTTGTAGAACATTCCAATTACCAGTTATCAGTTACCAATTACGGATAACGGATTACCGATTACGGATTACGGATTACGGAATACCGATTACCGATTACCGAAGCGACTAAAAACGTATGACAAAACGTATCAAACACCCCATTCGCTGGCTTGTTTTGCTCGGCGTCCTGCTCATTGTGGCCTGGCTGGCGCTCAAAGGCTGGCGCATTTACCATGCTGCCAACGGGCTGCTGGCGCGGCAGGCAGAAGCCGAAGCACTGCTGGCTAATGGCCCAATGAATATGGATGGCGAAGCTGCTGAAGCCCTGATTTTAGGTGTGCGGCGGGATTTGCTGGTGGTTAAACGGGAAACGGCCGTCTTCATGCCCCTCACCCCTTACCTGGGCTGGCTGCCCACCGTGGGGCCGCTCGCCGTGAAAGCCGAACCCCTGTTGGAAATGGCCGACGCTGGCACAGAAACGGCCGCCTACGCCTTCCTGGGCTTCAAACCGGCGCTGGCTTTGCTGCAAAACGACACCCTTGGCGGCACTGACAAGCTGGCGGAACTGGTTACGGTATTAGACCAGGCCGGTCCTGATTTGGCCGCTGCCGCCCAGGCCTTCAACCGGTACGTAGCCGCCCGCGCCGCTTTGGGAGATACGGCAGATTTGCCCTGGCGGGTACGCACGCTGCTAGAACAAGCAGACACTTACCAACCATTGGCAGAGGATGGTTTGCAAGTCGCCCAAATTTTGCCCGAATTTATGGGTGCTGACGGGCTGCGCCTGTACCTGCTGCTGGCTCAAAATGAGGAGGAACTGCGCCCCACCGGAGGCTTTATTGCTGGGGCAGGGATTCTAGCGCTGGAAAACGGCCGTATCCAAAACATGCTCTTTGCCGACGCCAACTACGTAGACAATTACGTTAGCAAACCCTACGCTTTTCCGCCCCAGCCCTTATACGACTTCATGGGATTAGAGCTATTTTTGCTGCGTGACGCCAATTTTTGGCCCGATTTCCCCACTTCAGCGCAAATGGCCATGGATTTATATAGCTATGGTCAGGATTTGCCGCCGCTAGATGGCGCCATTGCCTTTGACCAGCGCTTTATGCAGTTGTTTGTCGAAGCCTTGGGCAGTGTCTACATTCCCGAAGAAGATGTAACCATTAACGACCGTAACGTCATTGCCGCCATGCAAGAGGCGTGGAGCTATGAAGAGGGGCAAGAGGTAGGCCAATGGGTGCGCGACCGCAAAGCGTTCCTGGGCACTTTTGCCAACGCCATCATGACCAAGGTTCAAACTGATTTTGGCCATCTTGACCCCCTGCTGCTGGTGCAAAACATCAACATGGCCATTGCCCAGCGCCATTTGCAAATTTACGTCACCGACCCCGCCCAAGCGGCCGTTTTAGACACGGTAGATTGGGACGGCCGTTACCAAAACGAAACCGGGCAAGACGTATTAGGCGTGGTAGATACCAACGTGGGCTATAACAAAGTCAACTCCCTCATTGAGCGGCAGGTCAGCTACCGTGTTGACCTTTCCAGCCGCCAGGCCCAGCTAAATGTCACCTACCGCCACAACGGTACCCCAGAAGATAAACCCTGTTTCCAGGGAACCCCCTACACCGGCGGCATTAGCTACGACGAGCGAATCAACACCTGCTACTGGAACTATTTGCGCATTTACACGCCTCTGGGCACCCAGCTCAGCAGCGCCTCGCAACACCGCATACCTGACGAAACCATGATGACAGGTCAGGGCTGGAACCAGCAAGCCCACATTATTCAAGAACCAATCCCGCTGACCGTCATTGCCAACGCCTTCTTGCTGCCCTGGGACGAAACCCTCACCAGCAATTACATTTACCAACTACCACCCAGTATTGTCCAATTGGTAAATGGCCAGCAGCAGTACCAATTAACCGTCTACAAGCAGGCCGGCACAGCTGCTGCTCCGTTGGAGATTGTGCTACAATTGCCTTCAGGGGCAACACTAACGTCCGCCACACCGTCGCCAACGTCTATCACCGGTTCCACCGTGACTTATACTTTAACCGCGGAAACTAATTTGCAGTTGAAAATTACCTACCAGCCATAACCATTTTGGAGGAGCATGTTAAAACGCATAATCAGTACGATCCTGGCATTTATCCTGCTCATAACAGCTTATACCGCATTTCGGCACGTGCAACCCGCCGCAGCGCAAATTGTAACCATTCCCACGCGCACGCCTACGCCTGCGCCGGTAACGCCCACCAATACGCCGCAGCCCCAGCCCACCAACCCGCCCCAGCCCACAGCGCCCCCAGCCGCTACGGACACACCGGTACCAGAAGCTACGGCTACCAACACGGCCGTTCAACCCACCGTAGACCCCAGCACCCTGCTGCCCACCGCAGAAGCATGTGGCGAACCACCCACAGCCCGCGCCAACAACAACATCAATGTCCGCCGCGGCCCCGGCACCGATTATGATATTTTGAGCACGCTTTTTGCTGGCGAAGTGCGCCTTATTACTGGGCGCGCCGAATTTGCCGAGTGGTGGGTTGTTGAATTGGCTGACGGCCGCGAAGGCTGGGTGGCCGATTTTACCGTGACGGTGAATGGTTACACCGGCAACGTGCCCCTGGCAACACCGCCAACGCTAAATGGCAGCACGCCCACCCCTGGCCCTTTGTGGCAGCCCACCCCCCAACCCGGCTGCCCCACGGCCACAGCCACAAGCGCGCCGACGGCGACAGCCACGGCAACAGCCACGGCCGTTCCCCCCACCGCCACCCGGGAACAGGATGACGCCCTCGCAGCAACAACCCAGACCCCAGAAACGGCCGTGACGGCTCCCACGACGTCCCCACCAGCGCCGCCAGCCCCGCTGGCAGACAATGCGCCCACGGCCACGCCGGCGGCAGCCGCGACCATTACCGGTCAGCAAGCCACAGCCACGGCCCAACCTTTGGCCAGCGATCAGGCCCAGGGCAGCAACAGCAATCTGCTGCTCATCGCTGGCATTGGTCTAATTGTGTTGGGCATCGTTGGCACGATAGTGATCCGCCGCTAAACAAAGACATCCGATTTCTCGGAGAAATCGGATGTCTCATTTTGTTAGACAGAAGCTCTTCTTTTTCTCTCTAATCGGAAAGCACGGCCGTTGCCGCCACCGTCACATCCAAAGCCACCAAATTGCCCCCATCAATTTGCAGCAAAAGCAAACCTGCCTCTGTACCCTGTGCCCAACTACCGCTAAATCCGCGTTGGCGTGTACCCCCAGTATACAAATGGGTCAGGCCCGGAGCAGCCAGGCTCACCCCGTACACCCGCAGTTCATGATTAGCCGAAGAGGCATCCTGCGCGGTCAGCAGCACCCGCTCACCCGCCGTCAGCAGCGCCAGGTCGCCCCCCCGCGCCACGGCCCGCAGAGAACGCTCCCAACGCAGGCTTCCGTCAGGGTTTAGCAAAAGGAGGAGGCGGTCCCGGTTGTCGCTGTGCAGCAGCAGCAGGCTGCCATCCGGCAAAGAGACCGCGGCTCCGGCGCCAAAAAGAGACGGCAGCGCATACCAGAGCACGGCCCTTTGCGAATCGGGGTCTAGCTGGTAGATACCATCTTGGGCATAGAGCAACAACCGGTCACCGTGGGTGAGGAAACGGCCGTTGCGCGCGTCAGGCCAGGCCGCCAACCCATCAGCCGTCACCGTCCACAACAAGCCGTTGCGTCCGCTGCTGGCCAAAACAAGTTGGGCCCTCGCCAGCACCCAATCTAGCGGCTGGCTATCTAGCTCATCCTCCCACAGCAGCCGCCCATCAGACGCCAGGGCAGACAGGCGCTGCCGCACCGCCACCAGCACGCCCCCATCGGGCATCGGCATGAGGGTGGGTTGGCCTACCAAATTGAGATTTTGCTGCCACAATGGGTTGAGATCAGGCTGCCAGTTACCGCTGGCATCAGCCACCAGCGCATAGGCCGCAACCTCACCCTGCCGTCCGGCAACCACCAACTGGGACCCGTCTCTAAGAAGCTGGGCGCCAACAATTGGCATTTCTGCCGCCAGCCGCCACCGGGCACGGCCGTCAGCCACATTCACCGCTACCAATGCCTCATTCTCTAGCAGCAAAAAGGTCTGGTCATTCAACAAACCGACCGGCGTGCGTGTTGACTCCCCAATGGGCCAGGACCAGACGACACCAGGAGCCTCGGTGTTGCGCTGCTCCCAAATGGTTTGCGAAGGAGGCAGCCAGCCCGCTTGCGTAGGGTCTACGTCCCAATAGCCGCCACCAGGCTGGGTGGGCATGTGGGTGCGAATTTCAAAATGCAGGTGGGGCGGCGTGCGCGGGCGGCCAATTTCGCCTACTTTTTGGCCGCGCACCACACATTCTCCAGCCCGCAGAGTAATGCTGGGTGGGTCTAAGTGGCCGTAGAAGGAGAGAAAGGTACGGCCGTTGGCAAAAATGTGGCGCACAATAACAATGCCCTGGTCGCGCCCCCAGCCTAACGGTTCGGCATAAGTCACCGTGCCATGCCCAATGCTGTAGACAGGCAGCCCAAAGTTACCTTCTCCCCGCGACACCCACCAATCCTCACCCGCATGGTAACTGTCATACCGCTGGCGGAATACGCCAAAATCCTGCCCGCCCCGCGTTACGTCTTCCCCATCAGGAGGGTCCATGGGGAAATCGAGGACGTCTACAACGCCACAGGCTGCCCCTACCTGGGCCACCGGCGCTGCCAGCCGCACCTCGCGGGGGTTGCCGCTAATGAAGAGGGGAACGGCCGTTGGTGTGGGGGTCGGCGTAGGCGAAGGGGTTAGGGTGGGAGATGGCGTGAGGGTGGGCGTGGGGGATGGGGTGAAGGTAGGCGTTGTGGAAGGGGAAACGGCCGTGCCATTTTGCAACCCATTGCTACCCGGAAAAACCGCGACCTCTTGCTGTGCTGACGGCGGAGAGATGGCACAACCCACCCCCCATAACAATACCAGCGCCACAGCCAACAAAACAAAAAAACGCAGGCGCATTACTTGCCCGAACCAATTAGTCATGTCCATGGGCGCCAATATACCAAAACCTGGTTGTTCCGAGCTATGGAATTAAGGATATTCGCATTTATGCCGGTCCCAATCCTCAACAATAACTGGCATGGCCCTTTACGCCGCTGACCATCCAGGCGCCTCTTGGAACACGGGATTTCACGAAAAAACGCGGAGCTGCACGGAGAGTTTTCCTCCGTGGAACCCCGCGCCTTCTCTATGAAACTCCCTGCCACTAAATAGATGCTTATGCCTTATGCAAATGCGCCGCCGCCACAAAAGAAAGGCCGCGCTCTGTTAGCGCCCAGGCCGTCTTGTTGCACGCCTCTACTTTGTCCAGGAAATTCCGCTCCATAAAGTCCCAATGCCCCGCGGCAATAATCTCCTCTTTATCGCGGAAATAATCCAAAATATCTGACGGGTGTTCGCGAGTCTGGTCAATTTCCGGGTCGCCTCCCTCATGCTTGGCGGAAATATTCGCCACATGGCTGGCTAAATCCAGCAGTTCGTCTCGCCGGTTATACGGCTGGCGCACAATACTCTTGAAGGTTTCGGTGATGTGATGCTCAAAGCGCACCACCTCTTCAAAGCCCAGATCTTGGCGGAATTGGGCCGTAATCTCCATGGTCTCGTTGTTCACCGAGTTACTCCAATTAAACCCAATGAGGGGCGATGTGCCGTCATCACGCGCAAAGAGCTTGGCGCCCAGCAGCGTCCATAGTGCGGCGTAGGAGTTGTCATTGCCCATGAACACCGAAATCTTGAACTCAATGTCTACACCCAGGCGGTGCAGCAAATAACCCACCAGCACCGTGCCCGGATTGATGTTGAGTACCTGGCGGATGCCGTAGTTGGTGTAGTAGTAGAGGTATTCATCTAGCCATTTGAGAGGATAATGGTTGGGCTGGCCTACCCCGCCAAAGTAACCGGTAATGGTTTCTGGCCCGCCTAAATGCACATTGGAACCATCGGTGCCTTTGGTGTCCAGGGTATCTACGTAGCTAGCACCAATGATCTTGAGGCCGGCAGCCACGGCGGGCAGATCGCCATCCGCCTCTTGCTCTTTCATCTTGCGCACGCGGATAAAACGGCCGGGTACAAGGGTTTGGTCGGCGATGGCTTGTTTAACGGCCGTAATCAACCAGGGAAAATATTGCAGCGCACTCACTTCCAGCGTCACCGCAAACTCATCGGCAAAGCGCATCGTATCGGCCTTCTCCCCCAGCACCTTGCGCCGGTAGTCGGCTATACTGATAAACACGCCCTTATCCCGCTGTTCCATCAGCCAATGCAGGTCAGCCAGGTATTCCGGCTTCACCGCCTCCACTTTTTGCAGCAAATTCTCCAATTTGCCCGCCTCCTCGGCCTGGGCATTGATCTCTTCCGGCGTGCCATATTTTGCCACCACCGCCAGCACATCATTCACCACGCGCATGTCCGGGTTGAGCAAAACATCGTTAATGGCCGCCAATCTATCAGGGGAAATGCGTAATCTTTCGCGTAAATCAATGGTCATGGGAATCTCCTTCGAAAATGTAGCCCAGGTTACCAAACCTGGAAGATATGCAGGTTTGGTAACCTGCGTTACGGATTTTCATTCATGGTGGTGTGCCCACGCACACACCGCTACCCTAGCAACTTCTTCAACTCATCATACTCAGCATCTTTCATGCCAAAATAGTTTTGGGGTTCGGGGAACTGCTTGTTTTGCACTTCTTGCACGTACTGGATGAGGCCGTTTTGGATGACTTCACCGGCGTTGCCGTAGACTTTGGCCATGCGTGGGGTGAACTTGGGGTAAAGGCCAAAAAGGTCGTGGTAAATCAGTAACTGTCCATGGGCGTTGGGACCAGACCCCAGGCTCATGATGATGCAATTTTCGGCCCGCTCGGTAATGAGTTCACAGACGCGATCAGGCACTAGCTCTAGCAGCACGCCAACGGCTCCCGCTTCTTCCAGAATCTTGGCGTCTTCGACAATTTTCTTGGCCTGCAAGGCAGATTTGCCCTGCAAGCGAAAGCCACCCAGGGCGCTGGCGCTTTGCGGCGTCAGCCCCAAATGCCCAAAGGCGGGAATGCCGGCGGCGGCAATGGTGGCAATGCGCGGGGCCATTTCCCGGCCCCCTTCCAGTTTGATGGCATCGCAACCGGCTTCGGCCATGAAACGGCCGGCGTTTTTCACGGCAATCTCGTCGCTGGGTTGGTAGCTCATGTAAGGCATGTCGCCAATGAGAAAGACGTTGGGCGCACCGCGGCGCACCGCCTGGGTATGGCGAATCATGTCGTTCATGGTCACGGGCAGGGTGCTGTCGTAGCCGAGCATGGTCATGCCCAGGCTGTCTCCCACGAGGATCATGTCGATGCCGGCCTGATCCTGGAAGTGGGCGGTGGGGTAATCGTAGCAGGTCAGCCAGGTAATGGGTTCACCTTTGGCTACCTTGCTAAATAGAACGGGTAAGGACACCTTTTTACGCGCAGACATGGGTTCAGCTCCTTAAAAGTTTAGATGGAAAAGTAGGAATGGGCTACGCAAAGACTTGTATCTTTACATAGTAGTAGCTTACGCTAATGTTGGCTGGAATTCAAGAATTAGACATTGTTAGACATTGTCGGAAAAGCATTTCAACTTTCCCGGAAGCTAAGAAAGTGTCTTTGTTAAAGCGATTGGTTCGTAGCTTCCGGGAAAATAATGTAAGTAGCTGTTTTCAGGGAATGATGCTTTGATGCTCCGGGGTTGATTTATTCTGGTTACCCATGACAGGGTGTGTAGCGGTTTAAGAGGTTTGGCGCTTTACGGCCGTTTTCGCTGCGGCTACCTGCTCCTGCAAAGCCTCTGGGGCGGTGCCGCCGGTCACCTTGCGGCTAGCTAACGAGGCCTTCACGTCAAAAACGGCCGTGGCATCCGCACCAAAATAAGGACTAATCTCCTGCAAATCCGCCAGCGGCAGTGCCGTCAAAGGCACACCCCGCTCCTCCGCCGCCTGCACCACCTGCCCCACCAGGTGGTGCGCCTCGCGGAACGGAACACCCCCCTTCACCAGGTAATCCGCCAGGTCCGTGGCCAGCAAAGTTGGTTCCAACTGCGCTGCCAGCCGTTCTTGGCGCAAGGTCAGGGTACTAATCACGCCAGCCATCACCGGCAGAACCACGTCTAGCGTGTCAAAGGCGTCGAAGACCGGTTCCTTGTCTTCCTGCAAATCCTTATCGTAGCTGGAAGGCAGCCCCTTCAGCGTGGCCAGCAGCCCGGTCAGGTTGCCAATCAGCCGCCCCGCCTTGCCCCGCGTCAGCTCCAGGGTGTCCGGGTTCTTCTTCTGCGGCATCAGGCTGGAGCCGGTACTGTAAGCATCATCCAAGCGCACAAAGCCAAACTCGCTGCTGCTAAACAAAATCAACTGCTCCGCCAGGCGGCTGAGGTGCAGCCCAACCATCGCTGCCGTGTAAAGGAAGTCGGTGGCGAAATCGCGGTCGGATACGGCATCCAGGCTGTTTTGACTGATGCGGGCAAAGCCCAATTCTCGCGCCAAAAATTCGCGGTCAACGGAATACGCCGTGCCCGCCAGCGCCGCCGACCCCAGGGGCAGTTCGGCGGCCATGTCGCGCACATTTACCAGGCGCGCCGCATCGCGCGTCAGCGGCCAAAAGTGAGACAGTGCCCAATGCCCCCAGGTAACGGGCTGGGCGTGCTGCAAATGAGTGTAGCCGGGCATAGGCGTATGCAAATTGGCTTCGGCGCTGGCAATCAGGGCGTGCTGTAATGCAGCCAGATTTTCCTGCAGCGCATCTACCGCGCCCATGACCCACAGCCGGAAATCGGTGGCAACCTGGTCGTTGCGGCTGCGCCCGGTGTGCAGCTTGCCGCCCACTGCGCCTACAATTTCGGTGAGACGCCGCTCAACGGCCGTATGCACATCCTCATCCCCCGGCGCAAAGGTAAACTGCCCGACGGCAAACTCTTGCTGCACCTGGGCCAGCCCATCTACCAGAGCTTGCGCCTCATCAGGCGTTAGCACCCCCGCCCCTACCAGCGCCCGCGCCCAGGCCATGCTGCCGCGAATGTCTTCGTTCACCAGGCGCACATCGAAGGGCAGGCTGTCATTGAATTTGCGTACTAATTCGGCCGTGGTTTTTTGGAAACGGCCGCCCCAAAGTTTGCTCATTATTTTGCCTCCACTGTTTGGGTTTGTCGGTTTGCCAACCAAGCCAAATATTCTTCCTACAAATGCCTCAAAAACGCTTCGGGATTGTTCAGAAAATCCCTGGTCAGGCGAACGTGTTCCAAATCGTCGTAGCTGGCTGGCTGAATTTGCGGGCCGTCAAAATGCCAGATAGCCGCGCCGGGAAAAGCCATGATAATGGGCGAATGAGTAGCAATGATGAACTGCGCCTTCTGGTCCACCATTTGCTTGAGGGCGGCAATGAAGGCTAGTTGGCGAATCGGCGACAGGGGCGCTTCTGGCTCGTCGAGCAGGTAAAAGCCATCGGGCACAAAGCGGGACTGAAACAGCGCCAGGAAACTTTCGCCATGGGAGCGGGCGTCCAGGCCAGGGCCATACCGTTGTTGCATGTCGTTTAGCTGCCCGGCGTAAGCTGAACGTGCCAGGTCTGCCGCCATTTTGGAGCGCCCGGCGTAATCCTGGTCAACGGCTTTGTATTCCTCTTCCAACTCTTGTCGCATTTGGGCCTGGTTTTTGGCGTAACCGAAGAAATCTTCGGCACGCAGAAAAAAGCCGCGATGGGTGCGTTTTTGCCAGGAGAGCCGGAGATGTTGGGCATAGTGGCGCACGGCCGTCAGGGTTTTATCCGTTTTTACGCTTTCGCTGCCTACGGTGATGGCGTTGGACGCGCAGGCAATAGCCTCCAGAAGGGTGGATTTGCCCGTACCGTTCTCACCCACAAAGAAGGTGACCGGCGTCGTAAAAGTCAGCTCGTGCAGGTTTTGCAAAATGGGCAGGTTAAAAGGAAATCGGGTTTTATTCTCTTGGTGCCCATCACGGACGGTCACGGATTTTAGGTGAATCATGAGTTTGGTCTCTTACGTCCGGTAGTCAGCGTTGATGGTGACGTAGTCATGGGTCAGGTCAGTGGTCCAGACGGTGGCAACGGCCGTACCCATCCCCACATCCAGGTGAATGTCAATGTCTGTTTGCGCAAAAATGGCTGCCGCGTCTACTTCAGCATAATCGGTGGGCGTACCCGCCACCACCAGTTGCAGCTGTTCACCGCCAGGGTTCCCCACCGCCAAAGTGGTATGCTGCTGGTCAAAAGCGACGCCAGCGCGCCCCGCCGCCGCCAAAATACGTCCCCAGTTGGGGTCGCTGCCCGCCAGGGCCGTCTTTACCAGGGGGGAAGTGGCGATGGTGTTGGCAATGGCGTGGGCGGCGGCCTCTGTAGCCGCGCCCGTGACCTGGATGGCGGCAAATTTGGTGGCCCCTTCCCCATCGCGCACAATCATCTGCGCCAACTCCGTGCAAAGGTGGTTGAGGGCTTGCTGGAAGAGGGTGTGGTCGGCAGGGGTGGCAACGGCCGTACCGCTGGCCCCATTTGCCAACAGCAGCACCGTGTCGTTGGTGCTGGTGTCGCCATCCACCGAAATGCGGTTAAAGCTCACGCCCACCGCCTGATTGAGCATGCTTTGCAGCAACGCTGGTTCAATGGCGGCATCGGTGGTCAGCACGCCCAGCATGGTAGCCATGTTGGGGTGAATCATGCCCGCCCCTTTAGCTATGCCGCCAATGGTTACAGAGCCACCGGAAAGTTGCACGCGCACGGCCGTGTGCTTGGGGCGTGTGTCGGTGGTCATGATGGCCTGCGCCGCCAGCAAGCCGCCCTCCTCTTTGGGGACATTTATTGCATGGCGGTGCTGCAAATCGGCGGCGGCGGCATAAATGCCAGCCTGCATTTTGTCCATAGGCAGGGGCAGGCCAATAACGCCGGTGGAGAGGAGTAGCACCTGACCAAATTCGTAGCCCAGTTCAAAGGCGGCTATGGTTTGGGTCAGGCGGGCGTCGGTGAGGCCGCGCTGGCCGGTGCAGGCGTTGGCGTTGCCGGCGTTGGCAACGATGGCGTGAATACGGCCGTTGTTCGCCGCCAGGGTCTCTTTATCTATTAGCACGGGGGCAGCCGCTACCTGGTTTTGGGTAAACAAGCCGGCCACCGCGCACGGCCGTTGGCTGACGACAAGGGCCAGGTCCAGACGGTCTTTGTACTTAATGTGGGCAGAAACGGCCGTAGCCCGAAAGCCTTGCGGCGTAACCACCGTGCCATTCTCAATCAGTTCCATTCGCTTCTATCCACCCTGGAGCAAAGGCCTCAGTCGGGATAGGCAAAACTCCGGCTAAAGCCTCTACTCCCCATTAGATTCAATCTCAAATTGGCAATCTCTAATCTCGCTTAAACTTGCTGTAATCCGGGGCGGCATAGCGCGTCTTGCCGCCGTCGCTCACCTCCATCATCGCCCGCACCTTCATTTGCAGGCCAAAGAGAGTGATAAAGCCCACCGCGTCCGACTGATCATACACGTCTTCCTTGCCAAAGGTGGCAAAATCTTCGCGGTACAGGCTTTCCGGGCTGGAACGGCCGATTACAATCACATTTCCCTTGTACAGCTTCACCTTCACCCAACCCGTCACCGTTTCCTGGGTCTTGTCAATGAAGGCTTGCAGCGCCTCGCGCAAGAAGGTGTACCATTTGCCGTAGTAAACCAGTTCCGCGTAGCGCACGGCCACCTGCTCCTTGTAATGCAGCGTATCCCGATCCAGCGCCAGCGACTCTAGCTCTCGGTGTGCGGCGTACAAAATTGTGCCGCCTGGCGTCTCGTACACGCCGCGAGACTTCATGCCCACCAGCCGGTTCTCCACCAGGTCTATACGCCCCACGCCATGCTTCGCGCCCAGCTCATTCAGCTTCTCAATCAGAGCCGCCGGGGGCAACTGCACGTCATTGATGGCTACCGGAATGCCCTTCTCAAACTCAATCTTTACCACTTCTGGCTCATCGGGGGCCGCTTCGGGGGCGGTCGTCCACTGGAACATCGGCTCTTCCGGTTCGTTAGCTGGGTTCTCTAAAATGCCCCCTTCGTGGGAAATGTGCCACAAGTTGGCATCGCGGCTGTAAATGGATTTTTCGGTGTGGGTGACGGGCACATTGTGCTTTTTGGCGTAGGCCAGGGCATCCTCGCGGGAGCGAATGTCCCATTCGCGCCAGGGGGCAATGACTTGCAGCGTGGGGTTTAGGGCCTTGTAGGTGAGTTCAAAGCGCACCTGGTCGTTGCCTTTGCCCGTTGCGCCATGCGCTACGGCGTCCGCACCCTCGGCTTCGGCAATGGCTACCTGCCATTTGGCAATGAGCGGGCGGGCGATGGAGGTACCCAGCAGGTATTGGCGCTCGTAAATGGCCCCAGACTGCATCATGGGGAAGAGAAAATCTTTGGCAAATTCGTGGCGCAAATCTTCCACAAACATTTTGCTGGCGCCGCTGTTCAGAGCCTTTTCCTCTAGGCCTGCCAGCTCGCTGCCGCCCTGGCCTATGTCAGCGCAAAAGGCGATGACTTCGCAGCCATAATTTTCTTTCAACCAGGGCACAATCACGGAAGTATCCAGACCACCGGAATAGGCCAATACAACTTTGTTGACTTTTTGTTTCTTAGGCATCTGTTTCTCCTTCAATCAATTGGCAATTAGAAATGAACAATGAACAAAAGGGGGACTATTTTGGGTGCTGCTTTGTGTTACGGACGATGGTGTAAATAATACGAATGAGTTGGTCTATCTCATCCAGTATCTCGTCAAATTTCGCGTCTGGGAAAATGGCAGACTCTTTCAGTAATAATAACCAATAGCGGGTTTCTCTTGCCTCCTTTAGCGCAATCGTCATCTTGAATAAGAAATCTTTATCACTGTGCGCTGCTTGCGCTTCCTCTACGTTTGCGCCAATAGATGTGCCTGAGCGCAACAATTGCTTTCCCAATATACGCCCCGCATCATGCCTGCGAATCTGTTGATACACACGAATAGTTCGCAAAGCGAATGCTCGTGTTCGGTCACAAATTTCTTGCCCTCGCGATCCAGTATTTGCCATGCATTCTCCTTGTTAATTATTCCTTGTTAATTGGTAATTTTTAAGATCACGGCCGTTTCATCACAAGCATGTTGAATCGGGCAAAATTGGCAGTCGCGGTACACCTTCTCCGGGAAGCGCGCTTTGTTGGTGACGGAAAAGCCGGCCTTCTCGAAAAAGCCCACGGCGCGAGTGAGGGCAAAGAGGGTGGGCACACCGCGCAGGCGGGCCTGCTCCACCAGCGCTTTGATGATGGTACGGCCGTATCCCTGCCCCTTCACCTTATCCGCCACCGCCAGCGAGCGCACCTCCGCCAGGGCGGGCGTGTAGTAGAGCAAAGAGACGCAGGCCACCAGGTCGCCATCGGCATCTTCGGCCACCAGCCAATCAGCCAGCGTCTCACGGATGGAGAGCGCAGTGCGCGGCAGCAGGTCGCCGCGCCGCACGTGGTCGTTAACCAGGCGCAAAATGGCGGGAATATCGGGTTCGGTAGCGGGTCGAATGTACATGGGAGAGTAGAGCTAGAGCTAGAATAGGGGAACGTCTTTCCTCTAGCTCTCGCTCTCGCTGGATAAGGTTTCCTTGAGGGTGGATACGGCCGTATCAATTTCCTCTCGCGTCACAATCAATGGCGGGGCCAGGCGCAGCACATTTTCGCCGGCGCCAATCACAATCAGCCCCTTCTCGCGGGCAGCGGCAATGACGGGTGCGGCTGGCTGGCGCAGCTCCAGCCCTACCAGCAAGCCTGCCCCACGCACGGCCGTTATGTCACTGCCCGATAGCTGCCACAACTGCTCCTTCAGGTATTGCCCCTTCGCGGCCACGTCAGCCAAAAAGCTGGGCTGATTGATGCGGTCGAAAACCACCATGGCCGCCCGCGCTACCAGCGGGCCAGCAGCAAAAGTGCTGCCGTGGTCGCCAGGGCCAATGGCCGCCGCCACCCGCTCCGTGAGCAGTGCCGCGCCCATGGGCAAACCACCCGCCAACGGCTTCGCCAGGGTCATGATGTCTGGCGTCACGCCGTACAGCTCGTGCGCCCACAGCTTGCCGCTGCGCCCCAGCCCGCACTGCACCTCGTCAAAAATCAGCAGGGCGTTGTGGCGGTCGCACACCTGCCGCAGCCAGGGCAAAAATTCAAACTTGGCCGGATGCACGCCCCCTTCGCCCTGAATCGGTTCCACAATGACAGCGCAGGTTTCGTCGTCAATGGCCTGCTCCGCCGCCGCCAGGTCGTTGAAGGGGGCAAAGGTCACATTGGGCAGCAGCGGAGCAAAGGGCTCGCGGTATTGGGCTTTGTGGGTAACGGAGAGGGCGCCCATGGAACGGCCGTGAAAGCCCCCCGTAAAGGCCACCATCTTTGTCTTACGCTCCTGCTCCCCTGCGCCCTTGCCCCCCTGCATCTTCGCCCACTTCCGCGCAAACTTCAGCGCCGCCTCATTAGCCTCCGTGCCGGAATTGCAAAAGAAAACCCGGTCGGCAAAGGAGTTTTGCACCAGCCGCTGCGCCAACTGCACATGCGGCTCCGTGTGGTACAGATTGCTGACGTGGGTGAGCAGCCCCGCCTGCTCGCTGACCACCTGCACCCATTCTGGGTCGCTGTGCCCCAGGGCGGTAACGGCAATGCCCGCCGCAAAGTCGAGGTATTGATTGCCATCGCTATCGTACAAGTATATGCCCTGGCCATGCGTAAACACCACGTCGGGCCGCACGTAGGTTTGCAAAATGTATTGTTTTTCTGCGGAAATGATTTGCTCTTTGTTCAATGGATTCACTCCTTTTGCGTGGTGGGTGGTGGATGAAAAAGTCACCCATCACCTCTTTACGCCTTAAACAACGTACCACCACCCGTGCCTAATCCCGCCAAATTGACGATGCGGGCCTGGGGAATGCCCTGGGCGATGACCTGTAAGGCAGCCTGCACTTTGGGAATCATGCCGCCATGAATGATGCCGCTTTGGATGAGTACGGCCGTTTGCGGGCCGGTTAGTCGGCCAATGAGCTGCCCGCTCTGGTCGAGGACGCCGGGCACATTGGAGACAAAGGTGAGCAGGTCGGCATGAAGGGCGCGGGCGATGGCGCTGGCGGCTTCGTCGGCATTGACGTTGTAAATTTGCCCATTTACCAGGCCCAGGGAAATGGGGGATACCACCGGCGTAACGCCCGCCGCCAGCAGGTTGTACAAAATAGGCGTGTTGACCTGCACAATTTCGCCGACATGACCCAGATCAACGGTGGGGTGCTGCTTTTTCACGCAGCGCAGCAACCCGCCATCTACCCCACTAAGGCCCATAGCCTGCACGCCAACGGTCAGCAGCGCGGCTACAAGCTGCTTGTTGGCCTGCCCAGAAAGGACCATTTGCGCTACTTCCAGGGAAGCGGCGTCGGTGACGCGCACGCCGTCTACTTTGGTAGGGTGCAGGCCGAGCTTTTGTTGCAGGTCGGCAATGGCTTTGCCGCCGCCGTGGACGAGGATGATGGGGCCGGGTAGTTGGGCCACGGCCGTTGCCAACCTCTGCCGAAAACTTAATTCACCTAATTCATTGCCACCAATTTTGATAACTTGCATTCATGCCTCCACAAATAAAAGATTGGCTCTTTGGGATTTCGTGGGGTTTGGTTTGATACGTGATGCGTGATGCGTGCGGTCTCTCTGGTCACGAATCACGCATCACGCATCATTGGGTGTCAACCCCCTGAATTCCTGAAGACCCAAAAGATTGAACATTAGAGATTGAAAATGACGCTATCAATCTCCAATCTCTACAAAAGCCCCGCCGTCTCCGGCAGCCCCAGGGCCACATTCATGTTTTGCACTGCCTGCCCTGCCGCGCCTTTGAGCAAGT
>CAZDEO010000016.1:65518-77680 GCA_964504445.1 uncultured Anaerolinea sp.
CCCAGGGCCACATTCATGTTTTGCACTGCCTGCCCTGCCGCGCCTTTGAGCAAGTTGTCAATGGCAGAAGTCAGAATGAGGGTGTCGGCAGCCTGGGCCAGGCCAATGGCGCAGCGGTTGGTGTGGGTAACGTGGGCCAGGGTTGCTAACTCCCCCAGGGGCAAAACATGGATGAAGGGTTCGCTGGCGTAAGTTTCACGGTAAAGCTCATGCAGGGCGCTTAGCTGCCAGCCGGGTTGCAGGGGGGCGTAAATGGTAGACAAGATGCCGCGAGGCACGGGCAGCAGGTGGGGGGAAAAAATAATGTCGGGCGGGTTGGCGTGCCAGGCGCGTAAGCCCTGGGCGATCTCCGGCCAATGGCGGTGGGTTTGCCCAATGGCGTAGGGGCTGAAGTTGTCGGCTACTTGCACAAAGTGGGTGTGCTGTTTTGGGGCGCGTCCGGCCCCGGAGACGCCGGATTTGCTGTCGGCGATGAGGGCTCCGGCTACCAGACCGGCTTGTATAAGGGGCTGCACGGCCAGCAAAATGCTGGTGGGGTAGCAGCCGGGGTTGGCAATGAGTTTGGCGCCGGGAAGCTGGGGACGGGCAAATTCGGTGAGGCCGTAGACGGCCGTTGCCAATAGTTCCGGCGCGGGGTGGCGGATGTTGTACCATTGCTCGTACACGGCGGCGTCTTTCAGGCGGAAGTCGGCGCTGAGGTCTACGACGGTTAGGCCAGCTTGTAGGCAGGTGACGGCCGTTTCTGCCGCCGCGCCATGCGGCAAACATAGGAAGGCCACGTCCACATCGCTTAAGGGTGCATCTTGCGGATCCACCAGGGTCAGGTCGGGGGCGGTAGGGTAAATGGTGGACAACGGCCGTGTGGCCTGGGACGTTGACGATACAAACCCAATCTCCGCCCCCGGATGGCGCTGCAAAATCTTCACCAACTCCCAACCTGTGTATCCCGTTGCTCCAAAAATGCCTACTTTTATCATTGTTAAGAACTCCGTGGGTGAGTGGGTTGGGTTTGTTGGGTTTATTGGGTTTGTTGGGTTTGTTGGGTTTGTTGGGTTGTAACCGACCCCACCAACCATCCAACCATCTAACCAACCATCCAACCAACCATCCAACCAACCAACCAACCATCCATCCATCCAACCAACCATCCATCCAACCAACCATCCAACCACACACAACAAAAAACCCGCCAACCGATTCCGGTCTGGCGGGTTGCCTTGGGGTGATTTTGCGGTTAAGCGAATCAGACAACGCGAAGCACCAGACCATGTGGCTGGCGACGACGGCGCAAACGGCGGGAAATTGTCTGACTACTGTTCATTATGGCTGGGGTTTATAACAAATAACTGGGAGTTGTCAACGCCAATTTGAAAAGATGATAAATGTCACCCCAAATTCGCGCTGTTTGCCCTTTGCGAGATGGGGTGGCGGGTGTATAGTGCTTGGTGGGAGTCTTCCAAAATTCTTGACAATTATTTTCGCACCCGGAGGTGTTTTATGAGTGACTCAGTGAAGAAGCAGTGTAACAGTTCGGTTTTGTCTGTGCTGGCGGCTGTGGCGGGTACGGCCGTTGCCGCGCCTGTAGCTGGCTGGCTTTTGTACAGCAAGCTGTTTATTGACCACGATCTGCCCTTGCCGGATGCAATTCCAGCGCCGCGCCACCGCTTTTATAGCCAGACGGCGGGGCACATTAGCTATTATGCGGACAAAAATGGGAAAGGGGAACGGCCGTTGCTCCTCATCCACAGCGTCAACGCCACCGCCAGCGCCTACGAAGTGCGCCCCATCTTCCAACATTACCGCAGCCAGCGCCCCGTCTACGCCATTGACCTGCCCGGCTTCGGCTTCTCAGAGCGCAAAGACGCAGACTATTCGCCGCAGCTCTTTGAAGACGCCATTACCGACCTGGTAGCCCATGAAATTGGCGAGCCGGTAGATGCCGTTGCCATCTCTCTAGGTGGCGAATTTCTGGCCCGCGCCGCCATGGCAAACCCCAGCTGGTTCCACGCCATCACCCTCATTTCCCCTAGCGGCTTTAACCAACCGCGCAGCGGGCGGGCCACGCAGCGGGCCACAGCCAGCGGCAACAGCAACGGCTTGCACAAGCTGCTCTCCTTCCCGCTTTGGGGGCAAGCGCTTTTTGATCTGATCGCCACGCGGCGCAGCATTGAATTCTTTTTAGGCAAGAGCTTTGCCGGGGAGATTACGCCGGGCTTTGTGGAATATGCGTACCTTTCTGCGCACCAGCCAGGGGCGCAGCACGCCCCCTTGCATTTTGTGAGTGGGCGTCTGTTTACGCGCAATGCACAACAAATTGTGTACCAAAACGTGACAGTGCCAACCCTGGTGATTTATGACGAAGATTATTTCTCGCGGTTCGACACGCTGCCGGAGCTGGTGGAGGAAAAGGAGAATTGGCAAGCGGTGCGCCTGATGCCAAGCCGGGGGCTGCCTCATTTTGAGCGGATGGGGGAAACGGCCGTAATCCTCGACGCCTTTTGGCAGCAAATTAGCTGAGAGGATTAGCCGCAGGGCATTAACAATGTATATGAACAACATTTATAGCCCAGATGTTATATTGCCAACACCATCAAACCCAGTATAATTCGAGCAAAACCCACCACAGTACACAGGGGGTACTTGTAGATAATGGATGCATCTATGCAAACGGGCGGTGACCAACAAGAAGGTCACCCTATGGATTTTTTACTAGACGAAGAGTTTAATTTGCCAACAGCCGGAGAAATTCGGCAAGGTTGGATCGTCGAGAAGCGTCCTCACGAGCTCCTCGTCGATATTGGCGCCAAATCCGAAGGCATTATCCCCAACCAAGAGTATGACAAATTAGATCAAGCTACTCGCGATAGCTTTGAAGTTGGGGCAGAAGTCACAGTGTTTGTGGTTAATCCTGAGGATGCCAACGGCAATGTAATTCTGTCCTACAGTAAAGCTGCTGAGGAAGAAGATTGGAACCTGGCCCAAAAACATCTGGAAGACAAAACTGCCTTTACCGGAAAGATCATTGGGATTAATCGGGGAGGCGTTATCGTTCGTATGGGCCAACTTCGCGGCTTTGTGCCAAACTCGCAGCTAGATTACGGCCGTTTCCCCGACAGAAACATCAGCCCGGAACAGTTACAAAAACTGGTAGGCAAAAAGATCACTGTCAAAGTACTAGAAGTTGACCGGCAACGGGGACGGCTCATCATGTCCGAACGCGCCTCCATGCGCGAGCGCCGGGAAACTCAACGGCAAGAAATCCTGGACAATATCAAACCAGGCGACGTCTTTACCGGCCGCGTCATCAACCTCACCAACTATGGCGCCTTCGTCGATATTGGGGGCATTGAAGGGCTAGTTCACCTCTCAGAGCTAAGCTGGAAACGTGTAAAGGCCCCCTCTGACGTACTCAAAGTAGGTGAGGAAGTTCAAGTTGGCGTCCTTAGCGTTGATCAAGAACAGCAACGCATCGCGCTTAGTCTCAAACAGCTAGAAACCGATCCTTGGACAATCGTCGATCAGTTATACAGTGAAGGTCAACTCATTGAAGCAACCATCACTAAGTTGACCAAATTTGGCGCTTTTGCCCGCTTGAATGATGATTACGAACTCGAAGGGTTAATCCACATCTCTGAACTCGCCCAGGATCACGTCAATCATCCCCGCGAAATTGTAAAAGCCGAAGATACCGTAACCGTACGTATCATACGTATCGCTTCCGACCAGCGGCAGTTAGGTTTAAGCCTCAAACAAGTGGACTCCGCCGAATATATTGAAGCTGACATGGCCATGTTAAGCTCAAATTAAATTGCGTCTCCCATTGACAACGACCCCAACAAACGCAGCCCGGAGATGCTTGTGGCTTGAATTGCGTTTATTGGGGTCGTTTTGTATATGAGAGAAGGCTGAAAAGCAACAACATCTAGAGGCTTGGGGAGCTATAAACAAGCTTATTTGGTTGATTTAAAATTCTACTGCACTTTAGGAATTTTAAATCATAAGAGAAAAATCGAGGTAATAGCCAGTGAATTCCAAAAATTGGGAACGATTTACACAACGGGCTCGCCGCGTCCTAAGTTTGGCGCAAGAAGAAGCAGAACGCCTAAACCACAGCTACATTGGTAGTGAACATGTCCTTATTGGGCTGCTTCGTGAAGAAGGGGGTGTGGCTGGGCGAGTTCTGCGCGAATTGGGGCTAGACCTCAACCGCGTACAGGCTATGGTCGAACGCTTATCTGGGGGACCGGGAACCCGCACACCCTTTACAAAAATCGAACTATCTCCCAGCACAAAACGCGTGCTGGAATTAGCCATTGAAGAAGCGCGTCGCATGGGCCAGCATTACATCAGCACCGAGCATTTGCTGCTTGGTTTGGCACGGCAGAATGAGGGGCTAGCCATTGATGTACTACGCAAATTTGGCATTAGCGCCGAGCAAATACGCCGCCAAACCCGCAAAATGCTGAAAGAAAGCCCGGTAGCCGCCGCGGAAACGCCAGGAGCATCTAGCCACCGTCCAAAGAAAGAGAAAAGTAAAACGCCCATGGTGGATCAGTTGGCAACTGATCTCACCGCTATGGCTGAGGAAGGCAAACTCGATCCTGTCATCGGTCGTCAAACTGAAATTGAGCGCGTGATCCAGATTTTGGCTCGTCGCACAAAAAACAACCCGGCGCTTATTGGGCAACCTGGTGTCGGTAAAACAGCCATCATCGAAGGGCTGGCCCAGCGTATTGTGGCTGGCAAGGTACCGGAAACGCTGTACGAAAAGCGGGTGCTGCAGCTTGATGTAGGCAGTTTGGTTGCTGGAACCATGTACCGGGGGCAATTTGAAGAGAGACTGAAACGGGTTATTGAAGAGCTGAAATCTAGCGACGCCATTTTGTTTATTGATGAAGTACACATGCTGGTTGGGGCTGGATCGGCAGGAAGTTCTGTGGATGCGGCTAATATTTTGAAGCCCGCTTTGGCTCGTGGTGAGCTACAAACCATTGGCGCAACCACCATGGATGAATATCGTAAGTACATAGAAAGTGATGCCGCTTTGGAACGCCGTTTCCAGCCCGTGTATGTGGATGAACCCTCCCCTGAGGAAGCGGTAGAAATCTTAAAAGGTATTAAGGGTGCTTATGAACAGCACCATAACCTCTTCATCACGCAAGATGCTATTGAGGCCGCTGTTAACCTGTCCACGCGCTACGTCACGGAGCGCTTCTTGCCGGACAAGGCGATTGACCTGATTGATGAAAGTGCTTCGCGGGTTCGCATGTATCGTTTGCCGCAACCAGCAGATGTGCGCGAGGCATATGAGGAGCTGCGGGAACTGCGCGATGAACGTGATGCCGCTCTGGATGACGGCCGTGAGGAGTATGCCTCTGAATTAAACAAGCGCGAAGAAGAGCTGCAGCGAAAGCTTGACCAGTTGCGCGCTGGCGGCATTGAACCAGACGATGAAACCAGCGTCACCGCCGAAGACATTGCTGAAGTTCTTTCCATGTGGACAGGTATTCCCGTTTACCAATTTACTGAAGAAGAGTCTGCACGGTTGCTGCGTATGGAAGAAGAGCTTCGCAAGAATATTGTGGGCCAATCGGAAGCCATTCAAGCCATCTCGAAAGCAGTTCGTCGGGCCAGAGCTGGCTTGAAGGACCCGCGCCGTCCCATTGGGTCCTTCATTTTCTTGGGGCCAACGGGGGTGGGTAAGACTGAGTTGACCAAAGCATTGGCAAATTTCTTGTTTGGTAGTGAAGATGCTTTAGTGCAACTCGACATGTCCGAATTCATGGAACGCCATAATGTGGCCCGTCTGGTTGGTTCGCCCCCTGGTTACGTTGGGTACGAAGATGCCGGGCAGCTAACGGAAGCTATTCGTCGCCGCCCTTATTCCATTGTGGTCTTTGATGAAATTGAGAAGGCTCATCCTGAAGCTTTTAACATTTTGCTGCAAATTATGGAAGAGGGCCATTTATCTGATGCAAAAGGGCAAAAGGTAAACTTCCGCAATGCTATGATCATCATGACATCTAACGTGGGCGCGGACACAATAAAGCGTGGCCCGAATCTAGGGTTTGCCTTCCAGCGTGATGAGACGGTCGCCGAAGAAGAAAATTACCGGGAGATGCAAAAGAAGTTGATGGATGAGCTAAAACGCAACTTCCGTCCTGAGTTTATCAACCGGGTAGATAGTATTGTGGTCTTCCGCCAGTTGACACAAGCAGATATTCGCCAAATTGTGGATATTATTTTGCGTGAGGTCAATGAACGGCTGATTGATTATGAGCTGATGCTGGAAGTTACAAATGAAGCGCGAGATTGGCTGGGTGAAAAAGGATACGATCCGGAGTTTGGCGCACGGCCGTTGCGCCGCGTCATTCAAACCGAGGTGGAGGACCGGCTCTCCGATTCCGTTTTGGCGGGCACCTTCAAGCATGGCGAAACGGTCGTAGTTGATTTCGACAAAGAAGCAGGCACAATTGTTCTGCGCCATGCAGAAGCAACAGAAAAGCAGACCGATGAAGCACTCCCCGTAGCTTGAACCTGATATGCCCTGAGCCAGATAATAAAAAAGGCCCGTCATAGAAAGCGGGTCTTTCTTTTTGGAGCATCAAAATGAGCGCGCTATTCGCTATTCCCCACTGACAGGGATGATTATTTGTTGTCCTACTTCAATAACATTGGGGTCATCAATATTGTTTAATGTTACCAGGTCAGCTACCGCAACCCCGTAACGAGCAGCAATGATTCCTAAAGTTTCGCCCCGTTGGACGGTATGTAAAAATCTTGTGCCTTCAAAGACAAGAGTTTCCCCAGATGCCCCACCATTACCATTCACGTCCAATAAATGACCTTGGGGTTCATCGGGCACTGGTGTCCAGGTTGGTGGTAGACCAGGGTCTGGCGTTGCTTCTATTCGTGGCGACTCGTTCAAATTGGGTATAGGCATCAATGTCGGCAAGGCGCCCTCATTATTGCTTCGCCCCCCACAAGCTGGTAAGAACAACATGACCAGAACAAAAAAAATGGAAATGCGCATCGTGTCTCCTCCTCTAATAATGTAATCTAGATTGCCAAACCTGGAAGATATGCAGGTTTTGTAACCTGCGTAACGGATTTTCATGGGTGGTGATGTGCCAACTCTCTTGTTAATTAACTACAATAAATGCGTGAAACTAACCTCATTATAACAGGGAGATAAAGTTGGCAACAGACCTCTGGCGCGAAAATCACGTCCCTTGCTGGCTGCCTAACCGGGTAGCCGCCACAGCCAGCCCCACCAATAGCCAAAACGCCGTGACGGCATGGTGAAACTCCATATTAAACAAGTAATGGTCAAAGATGCCCGCGACCAATCCGCCAATTAGCGCGCCGTGCAAGCCTAACCAAACGGGATCTTGTAAAGGGCTTGCCTTGAATATGTGCCGGTTGAAAAACGCGTAGCCCAACACGGTACCCATGACTGCCAGAAAAATACCTAATCCAACCAATCCCATTAATTGAGCAATGGTGAAATAAACGTTGGCGACCCCCAGGTACAAATCAATGTCGGGCGTGCCGGCAAAGCCGACGCCAAAGATGGGGTAGCGCTGAATAAGCGTTAGGGCATCTCTGTATTCGCCAAAGCGCATTTGCGTGGCCAGGTCTGCTCCCTGGATGCCCTCGACAAACCGGGCAATGTATTCTTGAGCTACTGGTAGCAACAAAAACAGCAGCCCGGCTGCAGCCATGTAAGGAATGAGCCGCCGGTAGCGAGCCAGAGCGACAAAACCCAATCCTGCTACCAACCCAACCATTGCCCCCCGGGAAAAGGTTAAGACCAAGGCTAGGAAGATAACGCTAAATAAACCAACTGCCAGCCAGCGGGGGAAGAACGGCCGTTGCGCCACCACCTGGGGTCCCGCCAACGCACCTATCATCAGCAATAGCCCGCCCAACACATTGGGGTCCACCGACGTGCCAATGGCCCGCTCCGCCAATTCCGGGTTCTCCTCAATGTAGCGAATCACCCAACCACCGGGATAGCCCAGGCGGGTTAGCATATTCAAAAAGGCGTTGGCTGTGTCTTCCGGCAGCAACCACAGGCCGATAGCGATGAGTGAAGCCCCTGCTCCAGCTAGAATGATGATTTTCACCAACCGTTCCAGCCGCGCCCAATCGCGGCAGTAGTCTACTACCACAATAACAAAACCAAGGCTCAGCAGTAATTCGGCAAATTTGCGCAACAGTGTAGGCGTCAGGGGGCCATTGGCCAGGCCAAAAATGAAGGAAAAAACGGCCGCCAGCATGAAGATAATAAGGGGCAAGGTGATGGGCGCCGTCACCACCCGGCGCTGCTGCCCGGTAGCAAGGCGCAGCAGCCAAATGCCCACCACCGCCCCGATAGCCACGTCCAAAAAGGTGGGCGTCAAACCAATATCAATGGGTAGCGTGGCAAAGGGCAGCAGGCACACCACGGCAATGACGCCCCAAAAGCCAATCTCAACGTCGCGCAGCACAATGATGCCCGCCGTCCCAGCAATGAGCAGCGCGGCCGCCGCCAACGGGCCACCAAAGGCGAGAATTAGACCCGCCAGCACGGCCGTTACCCCCAGCCCCAGTCCCAACCAAAGGGAAAATCGTTGGCCATCCAGCCTTTGCGGCGAGCGCGTTCTCACTGAATCCACCCCGCTTCCTTCATAGCGTTGTAAGAAACCTGTACCACGGCATCCAGTTCCGCCTCGGCATCGTAATAAGCCGCAATTTGCAACGCGCAGCGCATGACGTCCATCACTTCTTTAGCCAGCTTTGTTTTGCTTGGCTCGCCATGTTTCTTACGCTTCACGCCGCTGTCTTCAAAATGATTCACCTGGGCGGCCAGCTCCCCGCACTCTTCGGCCAGGCGGGTAATAATTTGGAAAGGATCGCGCCCTTCGGGGAAACGCAAATCCAGGCCATGGTTGATTGCGCGAATTTGTTCGATCATTCAATCTACTCGAATTTTGGTTAACTGTAAGAAGTCGTCCTGGGTGATACGGCCGTCGCCGCTCACCAACTGCAAGCGGGCCAAACGGCCGTCCTCAACCTGATGATACACTACCAGAATGAGCGGGTACACCTCAGGCGGCGTGTCGTCGGCCAGGGTAAAGGTCATTTCGATAGTTTGCACCTCTTCCGGTGCCCAAGAAGAGGTGGGTAAGCGCAGGTCGCTGCTGCCCCAGCGGGTGGTGTCTTGTAAATTGACCGTCTGCACAGAGAAGCTGTAGTCGGTGGCTAACGGCCGTTTTGCCTGCACGTACAGCGTCACCGTCACCGCCTCACCCGGCTGCGCCCGCCGCGGGTTCAGCGCATACCCCACTAATTCTAACTCGTTCATGAGGTTAACGGCCGTGGGGTTAGGGTACTCGCCCGGCTTAGGTTCCAGGAGCAGCACCTTGAGCAGCACTGCATCTTGCCCGGTGTCTGTCAGCAGCCTTTCGCCGGTGGCGTAATCGTATAAACCCACCGTCAGCGCTAACGTGGCGGGAGAAACGGCCGTGTCTGGCACAAAGAGCCGGTAAAACGTCCTCAGCTTCTCCCCTGGTTCCAGCAAGCTCGTGGGCCGCAGCCCCTGCCCAGGGTACATATCCCGCTGGGCAATGGGCACGCCCAGCACCGGGTCATTCAAATGCACAAACACACTCCAATCTCGGGTCATGGGCTGCAGCACTTCCCAGGCCAGCGTCACGTCCACAAACTGCCCCGGCTGCACCACTGTTGTGTCCACCTGGGGCGGCTCCACGGCAAAGCCCGTCAGCCGCAGCGCCTCGCCAAAGTCTACCCGCGCCGGGGTCAGCACGAAGGTACGCGGCGGGCTGTACGCCTCCGCCCGGTAAGCCGGGCCAATCCACAGCCACGGCGCAGCCGCCGCCACCACAAACAAAAAGCCCCCCAGCCCCCCAGCCACCCATTGGCCCTTACGCGGCGGCAGCCAGCCCACCAGCCCCACCACCAGCAGCACGCACAACGCCGACAGGGCCGTAAACACCAGCCGCCCCTGGCTAGACCAGGTCGTCGTCGCCCACTGCACCAGCCCAAACACCACCGCCCCGGTGAAAAGCAGCAGCACCACCAGCGGAAAGTAACGGATGACCAGAGAAAGGAGATTGGAGATGAGAGATTGGAGATTAAAAACCGTAGTCGGTAATCCGTAATCGGTAATCCGAAGGCTTCTACTGGAAAACAGTTTTGGCATACGGAAAACGGTCTTCGGATTACGGGTTTTCGCCGCCCTGGTCTCCAATTTCCAATCTCTAATCTCCTTTACCGCATAAACGACAAAGCCAGCAACCGCCGCCACAACCACGCCATTCAGCCCGTGGTAAATCCAGGTACTCATGGGGATGTTGACGCCGCCAAACAGGCCCCAAAAGGCCATCATGAAGCCCCAGCGCTCGTCCCACAACTGCGCCAGCGTGGCCGGCTGCGCCCGCTGCCCCAGCACGGCAATAAAAGCATTCCAGCCCAAAAAATCGCCGTAAAGCTGAATGTTGCGCCAGTACCACCATCCGGCAATCAACACTACTGGCAGCAACACCACACCCAAATACGCCAGCGATTCCGCCAGCGCCCGCCCCAGTCGTTTCCAGAAACCAGTCATCGGTAAGCGGTCATCCGTATCCAGTTTTCCGTTTTTTGTTTCCTGTTTTTTGTTTATTTTTTGCCAGCGGGCGATAAACAGTGTGCCCCAGGCCAGGGGCAGCAGCGCAAAGGTGCCCTGCTTGGTGAGAATTGCCAGGCCAATGACTACCCCCACCAACAGCCAATGCCGTAAACCGTATGCCGTATGCCGTGAGCTGTAAGATGTAAGCCGTTCACCGTTCACCGTCCGAATCAGCAGCAGGACGCCCAGAGACGCCAGGGGAATGGCCAGGTTGTCATTGTTCACCGCCCCGCTGATGAAGAGGAACATGGGCAAGAGGGCGTTAACGGCCGTTGCCCCCAACACCACGTCCGGCCTGTGGGGCAGCACCTCTTTGGCAATGAGATAGGTCAGGTACACGGTGGCCGCCCCCAGCAGCACGGAAAAGAGGCGCACAATGCGTACCGCCAGCAGCGTGCCCTGCCACGGATTCAAGGCCGGGTCGTGGATGGCTAAATTGGTGTTGCCGTCCACGGTGATGACGCCGTTGTCTACGTGGGGGTTCAGCCAGCGCACCTGCTCCATATCACTGGCGTCAACCCAAAAGGTGAGGGCCGCGCCCAGGTAGTAGTACAGAGGCGGCTGGCTGGCTTCTTGCTTCCACGGGCCGGCCTGGGCCGGATCGAAGACCTGCACCGGCAGCGGGTTGCCGTCAGCCAAATGGCGAATCATGGGGTAGTGCCACAGTTCGTCGGACGCCTCGAAAGCGGGCGTCACCAGGGCGTAGACGCTGCCCAGCAGTAAAAACAAGGCCAGGATGAGGGCCAGAATGCGTTTTTCGGTCATAGGGGGTTGATTGTACCGGTAAATGGGGGGTCAGGCACGACGGCCGTATGGCCTGTCCCCTGCGTTTTAGCTACGGCCGTGCAATCACATGCCTTGCCCACTGCTGGCCCTAAAGTGTCCGACTAGCGCAGCGTGACCTGACCCACCCAACCGGGCGCAGAGTCCGTTTTTTGACCCAGGAACATGCTCAAATGGGCGGCGTGTTCTTGAACGTGCCGCATGGTGTACAACAGCAGTTCGGCAACGGTCGTAACACGCCAGTTCTTCCGCACGCGCTGAGGCTCGTTTGCGTCTACGAGACCCTCAATTTTTGCGTGGCACTTGGCGCTTGCATATGCCAGGTAGGTTTGCAGCTCCTGCTTGGTATAAACCCGCTCTGGTAGCACAGCGTCCATTTCCAGTTCCGAATGCGTAAAAGGAGGGGGAACAGCAAACGCGTCCGCCGATTCAGAACAATAATAGTCGAGCCAAAAAATGGCATGGTAGGCGACATACCAAAATTCGGTAAATTCGGGCTGGATGTCTGATTCGCGCCAGAGGCGAGCCTGCCACAGTTCTGCGGGACAGGCGTCCAGCGCGTTGTCCAGTGTCTCAATCGCGGCGCCGAATTGGCGCCAAATGATTTCTTTCCAAATAGGGTTCATCTTAACTCCTCGGCGAATGGGTACTATTAGCGGCCAAAATGAATAGTTGAAAACGAGGCATTTCGGCTGAAATAAATG
>CAZDEO010000017.1:0-73271 GCA_964504445.1 uncultured Anaerolinea sp.
TGGGATTTGAACCCACGATCTTCTGGGCCACAACCAGACGTGTTAACCCCTACACTACAGCCGCCATGATTGCGACGGAAATCTTACCATAGCTGGCTCTGGCGGGCAAGGTTTTAGCGGATTCGCGGACCAGCCTATCAGCCCGTCTGGTGTCCCGACGAAAAGGCTGAAGTGTGGATGAGCTGTTTTGTGGAAACGGCCGTTCTTGCTATCATCATGCCGTTATGAATAAGATATTTGCGTTTTGCGCACTGCTCGGTCTGGGGCTGCTGCTGAACCTGGCGCGGGCGGTTCCGGTGACTGCCCAAGACCCGGCATCGCAGGTGTTTCAATTAGTCAACCAGGTACGGGCTAATTATGGCCTGGTTGGCTTTACCTATAACGGCCGTCTGGCGGCTGCTGCCCAAGAACAGGCCAATTGGATGGCCGTTAACGTACAGTATGTCCATAATCATGACGGATCAACTCCCCAAACCCGTGCCCAGTCTGCTGGCTACAGCGGGCGAGTTTCTGAAAACATTGTCGGCGGCACCGACCTGACGCCCCAACAAGGGGTAATATGGTGGCAAAACAGCCCTACGCACTTTAATACCATGATTTCTACGCGCTATACGGAAGCCGGCGTGGGCGTCGCTTATGGCGCAGACCAAAACTTCTACGTTTTGGTGGTAGGTAATCCTGGAGATAGCCCCCCCCCCCCACAGCAGTCAGCCCAGCCCGAGAGTGCGCCGGCCTTTGTGGCACCCATTGTGCTGGCCTCCCCACGGGAAGATGGCTCCGTCGTGCACCGGGTGCTGACCGGCCAAACGCTGTGGGCGATTGCCGCACGCTACGAAGTACCTTTGGAAACATTGTTGCTGTACAACAATCTGACGGAGGATTCCTTTTTGCAGCCAGGGGATGAGTTGCTGGTTAGGCTGGCTGAGGGACAGGCGCCGCCACCAACGCCGACTCCCCCAGCTACTCACGTGGTGCGCGAAGGAGAAACGGCGTGGACAATTGCCGCCCGCTACCGTTTGACGCTGGATGAGATGTTGTGGCTTAATGGCTTGACGGAAGAGAGTATTTTGCACCCTGGTGATGAGGTGGTGATTCGCCTGTTACCGGGGCAAGCGCCGCCACCGACGCCTACGCCGCAATTGGCGCATATTGTGCGGCGGGGAGACACCTTGTGGGGTATTGCGATTCAGTATGGGTTGACGCTGGACGCCTTGCTGGCGCTGAATGGTTTGGAACAAAATGCACTGATTCGGGAGGGGCAGGCATTGTTTATTCGGGCGGAGGCCACGGCCGTGCCAACAGTTACGCCCACGCCCCCCTCCACGGCTACGCCCCAGCCCACAGCAACGGCCGTGCTGAATGCCGTCATTACGGCGCGAATCACGTCTACAGTTCCCCCGCTGCCAGAAGAGACGGTGAGGGTAACAGAGGAAGCTCCCGTGGCTAGTGAGGCTGAAAGCGGGGGGAGGCTGGATAGCGCAATTGTGGTGGGCAGCACCATGGCCGTAGTTGGCTTGCTGGCGCTGGTGGGGGCGGTGGTGACGGCCGTGCGCCGCACGCTTCAATCTTCGGCAAACTAATAAAGCAAAGGTATAATGGCTTGCTGCTGGAGACAGCCCATACCAAATGCCTCCGGCTGCCAAGAAAGCTGGCAATCAAGAAACAAGCAGAGGAGATTTTCATGTCTGAACAGCGTAAAAAAGTACGTGTGGCCATTGTTGGCATTGGCAATTGCGCTTCTTCCCTGGTTCAAGGGGTAGAATATTACAAAAATGCCGCCGATGATGCCGTGATTCCAGGGTTAATGCACGCCACAGTCGGCGGATATCATGTCCGGGATATAGAATTTTCTGCCGCCATTGATGTGGTTGCTTCCAAAGTGGGTAAAGATTTGAGCGAGGCGATTTGGGCACAGCCCAATAACACCATCAAGTTTGCCGACGTACCTTATCTTAACGTCCCCGTAAGCCGGGGCATGACCCATGATGGCCTGGGCAAGTACGTCAGCACCAAGGTTCAAAAAGCGCCTGGGCCTACAGACAACATCGTCAAAATTTTGAAGGACACCGGTACAGATGTGGTGGTCAATTTCTTGCCGGTGGGTTCAGAAATGGCGACCAAGTGGTACGTAGAGCAGGTGATGGATGCCGGCTGCGCTTTTGTGAACGGCATTCCGGTTTTTATTGCTAGTTCCCCATATTGGAGCAAGCGGTTTGAAGAACGGGGGCTGCCCGTCATTGGAGATGATATTAAAAGCCAGGTAGGGGCTACCATCACCCACCGCGTGCTGACGAACCTGTTCAAAGATCGGGGTATTCACCTGGATCGCACCTACCAGCTCAATTTTGGCGGGAATATGGATTTTTACAACATGCTGGAGCGGGAACGGCTGGAATCGAAGAAGATTTCTAAGACCAACGCGGTGACCAGCCAGCTTCCCTATGACCTGGGTGAAGAAAATGTCCACGTTGGCCCCAGCGACTATGTGCCGTGGCTAACGGACCGCAAGTGGTGCCACATTCGTATGGAAGGGCGTGCTTTTGGTAACGTGCCCCTGAACCTGGAGCTGAAGCTGGAAGTGTGGGACTCACCCAATTCCGCAGGGGTGATGATTGATGCCGTGCGCTGCGCCAAACTGGCCCTGGACCGGGGCGTGGGTGGCCCGCTGATTGCGCCGTCTTCTTACTTCATGAAATCACCGCCGCAGCAGTTTACCGATGACGTAGCGCGAAAAATGACGGAAGATTATATTGTGGGGAAGTAGCTTTTTAGGGCTTGCTGATTAGCCAACTGGAGATTGAAGACTGGGGATTAACCGGTTTTCGATCTCCAGTTTTTATTTGAGGGTGTGATGCGGGTTTCTTCGCAAGTTCCCAAAGGGGTGCAAGATCAACCTATTGTCGCTTATCTGGCAGAGCGTTTTACGTATTTGCCTGCAGAGGCATGGCGGCAGATGGTGCTAAACGGCCGTACCTGGCGCAATGACCTGCTTTGCCATGAGGAAACCCTTGTGCAAGCTGGCGATCGCATCACCTGTGAGTTGCCTGACTTTCCGGCGCCGGAAGTGAACCTGGATTATGAGCTTGTGTACGAAGACCCCTGGCTGCTGGGCATTAACAAACCGCCAAACCTGCGTGTCCACAGCCAGGGCAAATTCGTCACGGCTAATTTGATTTATCATTTGCGCCACCAGCGGCAGCCGCCGTACCCGGAAGCACAGTTGGTGCACCGGTTGGATGCAAATACATCTGGGGTGATGGTGGTGGCCCGCAGACCAGAAGTACAGCAGGCTCTGGGCACCCAGTTTGCTGCCGGTGAGGTGGAAAAGGTGTACCTGGCTGTGGTAGCAGGCGTGCCTAATCCACCAGTGGGTGTCATCGACTTGCCGTTAGGCAAGGCGTTCGGGTCGCCGTGGAGGCACAAGCAGGCCGTTGTGGCTGGGGGAAAAATGGCCGTGACCTCCTACAAAACCATTGCTACCTATCAACCTGGCTATGCTTTGCTGGAATTACGCCCGCGCACCGGACGCACCCACCAACTGCGCGTGCATCTGGCGGCTGCGGGCCATCCCATTGTGGGCGATGCCCTCTACACCATGGGTGATGCGGCCTTTATGCGCTGGCTTAAAGACCCGCGCCCTACGCCGGAAATGCAGGGCATGACCCGCCACGCCCTGCACGCCCAAGAAGTCCGATTTGCCCATCCTGTAAGTGGTGAAGCGTGTGTGGTTACTGCGTCTTTTCCCAAAGACATGCAGGCGTTGGTGACGCGCCTGGAAGAAGCAACAGGCAAGGTCATTATTTGAGGGCGATCACAGGGAGGTTCCCGGCTGGCGGAACAGACCGGGTGGCGCGGTGGACGGAACAAGCAGGCGCAGGGCGTCGGGGCGAATTTCGCACTGAAGGGGTGTGTAACCGGCTGGGTCGCCATCGGTCTGGCAGGGCATGGTGGGGCGGGTCTGGATGTTTACGGTACGGCCGTGTACACAGTGGACTTTGGCGTCATAAAGATGTTCCTCGCGGATGGCCAGGGTGATGTGGCGGATGGTTTGGGGCAGCCCTTTACCCCGGAAGAGCCACACCTCAAACAACCCGTCATCCAGATGGGCATGAGGGCTTAGAATGACTTCCCCACCGTACATGCGGCAGTTGCTGATGACCACAAGAATAAAATCGTCTTCGTAGGTACGGCCGTCTATCTCTACCAGGGCGTGCATGTCTGGCAGGGTCGGGGCCAGGGCCAACGCCTGCAACGCATAGCCCAGCGGACCCATGCGTTTTAACCATTTGGGCCGTGGCTCTAATTGGTTAACCAGATAGCCATCCGCTCCTGTGCCTGCCCACAGCATCCAGTAACGGCCGTTGCTGCCACCCTGGCCCCCTTTGCCAGCCATGAAGGTAAAGCCCATATCCATACGCTGCACTTTTCCAGCAGCCAATTGCTCGGTTGCTTCCAGCAAATTATGTCGGTTAAACAAACCTGGGCGTGGCAGCCCCAATTCTTTGGTGAAGGAGTTCGCTGTACCCCCTGGCAGCGGGGCCAGCACCGTTTCTGTGCCCGCCAGGCCATTGGCTACCTCTCCCAACGTACCATCACCGCCAGCAGCCAGAACTAACTCGGTGCCAGATAAGGCTGCTTGTCGCGCTAAGGTTGTGGCATGCCCCGCCGCTTCTGTTGCCCGGATGGCCACTTGCCAGCCGCGCAGTTGCCAATATTCAGCTACTTGCTCAATCGTTGTTAATAAGTTTGCTGGCCCAGCCAGGGGATTGTAGATTAAAGTTGCTTGCCGCATCAGCTTCTGCCTTCACCCAATATTGGTAAAGTTTATATGCCAGATTTTTGGGTGACGCATCTGTCGTGTCCAAAATTATGTGGGGTCCCACAATAGGTTCCTGTTTTTCTACCATCCACTTATACACCGACCAGTCGGCATCTGACAAATCTCCGTTATGCCGTTTTCCGGACATGCGTTGCTGCAGGCGCTGGCGAATGGTTTCTTGTGCCGCCTGAACTAGAGCAATGGCGACAGGCGCACCGCACCCTTTCGCAAGATTAAGTACGTATTCCCGCCTTGCCGCAAGGTAATTAGAGGCGTCAAATACCACCCGTTGGCCCATTTTTAGGCGACAAACTATTAGGGCATAGCTTAATTCATAAACCTTTTCCTGTTCGGAGGTCGTGTAAACAGGCTGGTTACGTAACTGAACCCGCACCCAATCCGTGCTGATGACGACAAAGGGTAGCAACTTGTTTAGCTCATGCACAATGGACGATTTTCCACTGCCCGGCAGCCCAGCCATCAGCAGCAAACTTCCCCCATCACGAATTTTTGGAGAGGGAGATAATGCCGTATCAATTTCACTGATTAACTTCTGGTTGAGCATGGTACATTTGTGCCTCATGGTTAATTATAATGCCAAAACGTAATTGGTGTATGGTTCCTTTGTCCGCAGCGGATATTTGTTGCAAAAAGGTCTTAAGGACCAAGGTCGCTTGGGCTGAGTCGTAAAGGTAAAGAGCTTAGACCGCGGTAAAGCAATCTAAGCTCTTTCTCCTTGTCCTCTTCCCTTTTTGAGTTTGTTGCTATGTTATCGGGCAAAGCGATGCTGTAATGGGCAATGTTGGCGCAGCAATGTTGGTTGTGTGAGTCTGCGATGGTGCAATGATGACTGGTATGAATTGACTGTATATTCGTACAAGGCAAAGCTTTGATGGTGCTGCCGTGCTGGTGGCGTTGTGGCTTTTATGAAGTAGCAATGGGGCGGTGATGAAGCTTTGCAACAATCGTGCAATCTTGGACGCCGGTATCATAGTTGTAAGAATGTAAAGGGTAAAAGGTTGGCGTAAACCATGCATATTGTTTCTGTGGGGTGAACTGTCTTGCTGTTGTGATGGTGCTATTTTGCGGAGTGGAGTGGTGGTTTAATGCGGCCTCGTTGTTGGTTCACGCCTTAATGTGGATTTAACCACTACAATACTTTTATATCTGAAGAGTGTTACAATCCCCGTTACAATGTTTAATAAATGGTTAACAACCTATTTTGCACTGCATGATTAACGGTTACGGCCGTACTGCTCATGGCTAGACACCCAGTCCGACGAAGAAATGGCTGACGCCAGGGAAATTTCCCCGGCCAGGGCTGTAGCCGCTACGATTTCCGCAAACTTATTCACCTTACCTCGGCCAAAACAACCTAATAATTCCAGGCATTCCCGCTGCGTAGCCAACCCCACGCCACCACCATAGGTGGCTACAATTAACGAGGGAATGGTTAGCGATATGTACAAATCACCCTGAGTCGTTAGCTCAGTGTATAAAACACCGGCGGAAGATTCGGCCACATTGGCCACGTCTTGCCCGGTGGCAATAAACAACGCGGTAATGGCGTTGGCCGAATGCAGCCCATTGTTATTTGCTCCGGAGAGAATGGACCCTACGTTTGCCACGCCATAATGGTAGAAAAGCCCTTCCGGCTCCACGCGCATATGCTGGATGAGGACGTCTTTTTTGACGATGGCTTCGGCCGTTACGCGCTTGCCGCGGGTGCGCATCACGTTAATTTGCGACGCCTTTTTGTCTGTAGCCAGATTTGATTCCAGGTAGAAATGTTTAATGTGGCCGGGCGGATATTGATCTAAAATCCAGCTACAGGCGGCAAAGGTAGCCCGACCAACCATATTTTGCCCCGCAGCATCCCCCGTTTGGTAATTGAAGCGCAGATAGGCAAACTTGCTGGCCAGGTAGGCGTCCACGTCCCGCAGCTTGGCTACGCTGGAGGTAGACTCTGCCTCTTCGCGAATTTTGGCTATGTTCTCATGGACCCAGGCGACGAAATCCCGCGCAGCGCGGGCATCTTCAAAGACAAAGACGGGGGCGCGCTGCATCACGTCTCCCACAACGCTGACTTTAATGCCCCCGCTGAGGTTCATAACTTTGATGCCCCGATTGTAAGAAGCTACCAGGGTACCTTCGGTGGTTGCCAGGGGGATGAGAAAGTCTCCTTGGGCTTGTTCGCCATGGATGGTCAGGGGACCAGCAAAACCCAGCGGGACCTGGGCTATGCCGGTGAAATGTTCGATGTTACCCTGGGTTGTGTGCGGGTCGAAGGAGTATTGGGGAATGTGTTCCAGTTTTTTGCCGGTAAATTCTTCTACAAAACGTTGGCGCTGTTGGATGATGGCAGGCGCATAGTCGTCTTGTAGGTCTCGCGGGATGCGAATGAGGTCATCTTTTTCGCTGATGGCGTCTTCGACTTTGAATTTGAGTTTGCCAAAGGGTTTAGCGCGGAAGGCAATTTCGATTTGGTGTTTGCCTTTGGGCAATTGGGGGATTGCTGCGGTGAGGTGGACCACGGTGCGCAAAGGAAAGGGAAGGGGCGTTTCGGGAGATATGCTACCGGGTGATAGGGTTTCACCATTACCCAGGCTGAGGGTAACGGCCGTAAACGGCACCACTTGCCCATCAATTCTAACCTCATCCAGCCCGGCAAATTCTGCATCACTCAGCCGATTTTTTAGTGAAAAACGCACCCCATTCCCCACATTTTCCAGGCTGCCAAAAGTGTACAATTGCTTCAAGACCATACTGGGAATCAACATGAGCTACGCTCCTTCGCCTTCGCCCAAAATACGCCGCTTCACGTCCTGGGCCTGGTTTTGCAGCGAATAATTGACCAGATACCACATGCCCTTCCAGGTTTCCGGGTCCAACAAATCCTTGGGCGAAGCGCCTTCCAACATTTCTTGCATGCTCACCAAGGTTTCACCACCGGGCAACTTCACTATCTGCTGGTTTATCCGCGCCCGCATCGCCTCCGATTCGCTTTGCAGCGCATGCGCCAACAGATAAGCCAACCCCTTCCAAGTAGCTGGGTCAAGCATATCTTTCGGCGTAGCCCCTTGCAGGCTGTCCTGAAGTTCATGCAAAAGCTCTCGTTGAGCATCAGGCGTAAAGCGATCTAAGTTTTCGCGAATCAAGTGTAACAAATTGAGGGGGGAAAAAGGGGGGGGAGTGAATTCCGGTTCCGCGGCACGCAGGTTAGCGGCTGCCTGGTTCAGTTCCTCCACAAATTCACCAAAGTTTGGCGGCCTAGCGGGCTGGTGCACGTGGCAAAAAGCGGAATCAGCCTGCGGGGCATTTTTACACCGCCTTCCGGCTTTGGTCATGGCCTGGCAGGTTCTTTTCTCTTCGCTCATAATCCTCTCCTATTGTGGTGGGGTTTTTTGCAAAACAAAAACGGGATGTTGTTATCATCCCGTTTCTAAAGGCGATTGTCAAGAGGAAAAACCCGAGGTCAAAGGGCGGCGCTTTCTATTTGCAGGTTTTCTAATCTTTCACCAGCCATCAGCAAGCCCACCAGCTCCCGTTCCGCATCTTTGTTGGCTAGGATGCCCATTATTTCACCGTGAAACATCACCGCCACCCGATCTGACAAGGCCAATATCTCATCCAAATCTTCCGAGATAAGCAAAATAGCTGCGCCCGCTTCTCGCTGTTCCAGCAAGTTGTTATGAATAAACTCAATGGCGCCAATGTCCACGCCACGGGTGGGTTGGGCAGCAATTAGCACTTGGGGATTGCGTGATAATTCCCGCGCCAACACCACTTTTTGAATGTTACCGCCAGACAGGCTGCTGGCATTTGTGGTTTTAGAAGGGGTTCTGATGTTGAACATCTTGATCAGCCTATCCGTAATTTCCCCAATCATGCGGTGAACCAACAATCCCCGGTTTGAGTAGGGGGTTTTATTATGGTCTCTTAAAATAATGTTTTCGGAAATAGAGAACTTACCAACCACCCCATCACGCATGCGCTCTTCAGGAATGTATGCCATACCCCGTTTCAAAAATTCCCCGGGCAGTTTGCCGGTCAAGTCCTCGCCAGAAATAAGCACCTTTCCCTGGGTTGGTTTCCGTAAGCCCGTGATAACCTGAGCTAGCTCTGATTGACCATTTCCTGAAACGCCGGCCAGCCCAACAATTTCCCCGGCTTGAACCTTGAAACTTACTCCGCGTAGTGCCGGCGTTTCGCGGTCGCTCAGGGCATGGATGTCTTGTACTTCCAGGCGCACTTCCCCTAAATGGGGTTCAGAGGTAATTTTGGGCAAGACGATATCATGTCCTACCATCATGCGCGCCAGGTCTAGCTTAGTGGCCCCCGCAACTGGGCGAGAACCTACCAGCTTTCCATTGCGTAAAACCGTTACCCGGTCACAGCTATCAACCACCTCGTGCAATTTGTGAGAAATGAAGATGATGGCATGTTTTTCCTGGGTCATCTGGCGCATGGTGCCCATGAACTCTTCAACTTCCTGCGGCGTTAGCACGGCCGTTGGTTCATCCAAAATAAACAAATCCGCGCCCCGATACAGCGCTTTAAGAATCTCCACTCGCTGACGCTGCCCCACCGCCAATTGCCAGATATACGCATGCGGATCCACCGTAAGCCCATACTTTTCCCCTAACGCCATTGCCCGATTGGCAACAACGTCCAAATCGGTCATGAACCCCCTTGTAGAGGGGAGTCCTAAAGCAATGTTTTCAGCCACCGTTAGCGACTCCACCAGCATAAAATGTTGATGGATCATGCCAATGCCCAACTGAATAGAATCATTCGGGGACTTAATGCTCACAGATTCGCCATTAATGCGAATTTCACCTTCATTAGGTTCGTAAAGGCCGTATAGAATTTTCATTAACGTACTTTTTCCGGCCCCATTTTCCCCAAGTAAAGCGTGAACTTCACTTTCTTTGACGTCAAAATTTACTTGCGAATTTGCCAGCACACCCGGGAACACCTTCGTAATATTGATCATCTCCAGATGTTCAATTTTCTGGCGCTTGTTGACGGCGGTTTGATTTTCAGACATGCCGACTCCTAAAATGCGTCACGGAACCTTTGCCGCGTTAATATAACCACAAGCCAAATGTGGCAATCGCAGCCCCAAAATAAATAAAAGCGTTTAACCTAACCCATAAATTTGGCTAGTTGGTTAGTAAGCCGGTAACTAAAAACCAGCAGACTAACCAACTAACCTGTTCTTGGCTGACTAAACGGTTAACCAACCTTTATTCAGTTGGTGGCAGGGCATCAATAGAACCATCAACAATACCTTGCACAGTTGCCTCAGCAATATCTCTAACATCACCTATCCGGGGAAATGCTTCATTGTATTCCATATAAAGACCCTGATTTGCCAGGGTGATTATCAGAGCCTCACCACCCAACTGACCTTCTCTCATTTGCGCAATGATTTGGCGCAAAGTAACAGTCCAGTCATAGATTTGGTTGGCCACCACAACATTAGGCGCCAGGTTCGTTTGGCTGGACTGAGTACCTAGCCAAAGAACTCTTCCATCCTGCTCTTCAACAGCAGCAATTGCGCCTACAACCATCTGACCGGTACCAATTAACACATCCGCACCAGCGGAAATGTGCGCATCGGCTGCTTCGCGAGCCAGGGCAACGTCACCAAAGGAGCCAGTAAAAACCTTCAATATTTCAATGCTGGGATCTGTATCTCGGACACCCTTCTCAAACCCTTCAATGTACAGCTTGGCATCGCCAACATCAATGGGACCAACAATGCCGACAATTTTGCTTTGAGTGAGATTGGCTGCCATCACGCCGTTTACATAGCCGCCTTCATTAGATGCGGCTTCATAGGCATAAACGTTCGTAATGCCCTCATCCACAAATGTTCTGTTGGTCGTACCATGGGCAAAAACGGTGTTTGGGAAATCAGGTGCGATTTCTTGTATAGAAGTGCCATACTGAGAGCCGTGACCGATCACTAGTTGGTAGCCCTGAGAAGCGTAATCGCGAATAGCGGCGGCGGCGTCATCAACCTGGAACATGTTTTCCGAAAAGACAAACTCAAAGTTTTCCGGGCCACCCATCTCTTCCTGCAGCTTTATCAGCGCATCGTAAATAGATTGGCTAAAGGCAAGGTCCGTGATTGAACTGGGCATAATGACCGCAACGCGCAGCGTATCCATTTCATCATCAGTAGCTTCATCCGTTGCTGAACAGGCACTTAAAGCCAGGGTAAGCAGTATAATCAGAACGGTAATTTTGAAAATTTTAGACATTTCTTTCTCTCCTTTTTAAATTTCTATTTAGCAATCAATTGGTACTACTATGGTAACTGTGCATACCATGAATGATGTTCCAGTTAGTCACCTCCTTAGCTCCTTCACTTTTTCTTACTCGCGTACAAAAGGTTCTGTCAGAGCAGACGGGCCGCGTACCCGCCCTACGGTTAATACTAAGACCACAATTGTCAAGATGTAGGGCAGCATAATGGCAAATTCAGATGGAATAGCTACGTTAAACACTTGCATAAACAATTGCAAAGCCATCACCATGCTGAATAACAAGGCGCCAAACATCACGCCAAAGGGCCGCCATCCACCGAAATAAACCAGGGCCACGGCAATGAACCCCATACCGGCGGTCATGTTTTCCTGGAAAACATTTAGATTGGCGATAGAGAGCGCTGCGCCAGCTATTCCCGACATGACCCCACCCATGGTGACGGTAAGGTAGCGAATTTTAGCCACACTGACGCCCAAGGTATCTGCCGCGTGGGGGTTTTCGCCCACCGCACGAATTTTTAGGCCCAGTGTGGTTTTGTAGAGAATGAACCAGGAAACTGGTACCAGGAGGAAGGCGACGTAAGTCATGAAATTTTGCCGGAAGAATATAGGGCCTAATACGGGTATTTCTGCTAGAAGGGGAATAGCAATTGGATTGAAGCCGGTGTTGATTATTTTGACTTCTCCCAACAACGTTTTGAAGAGCAATTCGCTCATACCTACCCCAAAAATGAAAAAACCAATGCCGCTGATGCCTTGGACAGCACGCCATCTGACGCTTACTACGGCCATGGCAAAGCCCATTATTGCGCCAACAACGATAGCCGCCAGCAGGCCTATCCATGGGTTTCCGGTTTGGACTGTGTAGTAAAAGGCAAAGAAGGCGCCCATCAACATTTGTCCCTCTACGCCTAAATTTAACACGCCACTGCGCTGGCTAAACATTTCTCCTAGGGCCGCAAAAAGATAGGGCGATGCCAGACGCACACCGGCGGTGAGAATGCCAATGATGACAGTAGCAGAGAAAATTTGCGATGTGTCCATATTTACGACTCCTGCTTGACCTATGTGGCTTCTGGAATTTCTGCGGGTGGGGGTACATTACCTACCGCTGTCAACCGGCGCCGGCGTTCACGCATTTCGCGCCAAATTGCAGCACTTACTACAAATACAACGACCATGCCATTGAGAGCGATGACGAATGCTGACGGAACCTGAGCCATACGCTGCATGGAGTTTGCGCCAACCAGCAGCGCCCCAAAGAAAAAGGAGGCTGGTATTGTGCCCAAGGGATGTAGACCGCCAAACAAAGCGGTTACGATGCCGTTGTAGCCGGCAGAAGCAGTAAACCCTGTTGGCGAACCATCGGTGATCATGCGGTAATTTAGGCCGTATACCTGAATGGCACCGGCTAACCCGGCTAATGCACCACTCAAAAGGAGGGCGATGACAATTTGGCGACGAACGCGAATGCCCCCATAACGGGAAGCGGATGGGTTAAATCCAACCGCTCTAATGCGATAGCCAAGGGTGGTGTGAAAGAGCAGGATGTAAACGAGGATAGCACATACCAGAGCAATGATTAACCCACCGTGAAGGCGCGTTGGTGGCATTAAGCGGGCCAGGTGGTAGTCGCTATTCAGGCGGGCTGTTTCTGGTAACTTTCCTAAAGCCGCCGCCTGAGCAGGATCCATCATAGGTCCACCCAGAAGGTAATTCATGAGTTGTACGGCAATGGCATTCATCATTACCGTGCTCAAGATTTCGTTGACGTTGAAGTAGGCTTTCAAGGCTCCTGGAATTGCCCCCCACACTGCCCCGCCCAAAAAGCCGATTAGCATAGCCATGGGGACAACCAACCAACCGGGCCACTCTACGGCTAGACCAAAGGCTGTTGCCAGCAACGCCCCTACGATCATCTGTCCTTCGGCGCCGATGTTGATGACCTTGGCGCGAAAAGCAATGCAGATGCCCAAACCAATGAGGAGTAATGGAACAGCTTTCACGATGGTTTCGACGATAGCGTTTTGGTTCCCAAAGGCGCCGTTGAGCATAGCTCCATAGGCAACTAAGGGGTTTGTGCCCATGATGAGCAAGATAACGGCCCCAATGACAAAGGCGGCCGTTGCGGCAAGCATTGGGAGGATGCCATCCAGTTTCTTTGATAAAAATAGTTTGGTCAGGTTATCTTTCATCGCATACTCGCAAAAAGGTTGTTGGGCATATTGTGCTCATAATCTTGCTGGTATTCAATTGGCTGATTATTGATAAGTAAACGAATGGGTGGTAAAGATTGAAGGATGGTGTGCGGTTTTATTGCCAAGTTTTGGAGGCAAGATGCAAGAGTGGGGACATGGCTGTTACACTTCATGCACCTTATTGTTCCCCAAAACTTCGGTGCTGACCACAAAAGTTGAGTGAGATTATCTATCTCAATAAGCGTCAAGTAATTGTGTAGATAGTACACCCTTATAAATTTACTGCATCAAAGAGCAGTAATCAAAGAACAAATGTCACTAAAATAGGGTGATCATTGGCGCAAGTGCTTAATTTTGGGACGATTGCACCCGGCTGTTTCGCCCGTAGCTTAAATATGTTATTCTTTTAGCGGGGGAGCTGTATGGCAATCAAAGGAGAACGGTGTTGAATAATGACGCCCGCTTTGTGGCGGATTTAACCATACCCGACGATACGCCCATCGCTCCTGCAACTAGCTTCATGAAAGCGTGGCGTGTAGAAAATAGTGGAACTAGGGCATGGCAGCAAGGCTATCACCTGGTTTTCTTTGCCGGAGACTCGCTAAGCGAGATTTTGGGTTATCCGTTGCCACCGACACTGCCCGGGCAAACGGCCGATCTCACCATCTTTCTCACCGCACCTGAAGTACCGGGAACTTATACCACCTATTGGCGTTTGCAGGACGCCCAGGGAGCCTGGTTTGGTGACGTGCTGTTTGCGCGGATCCTTGTGCCCCGCAGCACCCCCTGGCCTTTTGCCCCAGATCGCTGGCGCGGGACCATTTGGGCCATTACCAGCATCTTTGAAAGCGGCCGTCCCGCTGGCGACCCCGCTGCCTACCAAAATATCGACGCCGGCATTATCAGCTACGGCAAACATCAGGCTACCTTACAATCTGGTACACTACAGCGCGTGATTGATGCATACTTGCAGAAAAGCGACAGCCCTGTGGCTTTGGCTATCCGGCAAGATTATGCCGCCCGCATTGCCGCCCGGGATGCCAGCTTGCGTCACGATCCGCGCCTCAAAGAACTGCTCATCGCTGCTTCGGGCGATCCAGAAATGATTGCCGCCCAAGATGAAATCTTCGATCACGGTTTCTACCAACCGGCCGTCAATCAAGCCCGTTTGCACAACCTGTCTAGCCCTTTGGGCCTGGCCTGCCTCTACGACACCCAAATTCAAGGTGGCCTTTTTGCCCTTTTGCCCCAAACTAAAGAAGCCTTAGGCGGCAGCGTTGGCGAACGGCGGCCTGAGGGAGACATTAATGAGGAAACCTTCCTCGATACCTTTTTACAGTTGCGCGAAGCTCGCCTGCTGCGGTTGGCTGACGCCGCAGAAGCACAAGGGAACAGCGCTCAAGCCAGCGCCTTGCGCATTTCTACCTTTCGTGTTGTAGAGCTTCGCAAACTCCTCCTGGCCCGCAACCTCACATTAGAAGGCGAACTGACGATTCGCGAGCACACCGTCCCCGGCATCGTGTTTGGCTGAACCCCATCAGCCTAAATGTAAGTAAGGTGCAGGTAGCAGGTTACATTTGGTGTAGCCTCAGCCTGCAATCTGTAACTCAATCTGGAGGTGTCATTTTGATAACTTTTAACAAGATTGGCTTCCACACTAGCGTGGGCGGTAATCCTCGCGGCATCGGTGACCATTTGCGCGCCATTGATCAGGCCAACATCCCTTTCTTTATTAAAGCCGCTGATTCTATGACCGGACTGGCAGATGCCCAGCAAATTATTGCTGCACGGGGGAATAACGACATTGGCCATACTCTCGTATTTCGCCGCTCAATTCCTGGCCCAACGGGTGAACCCCCTTCAGGCGCTGCTGACGTGCCAGATTACACCAAGGAGCCAGAGGCTGCGGCCGCTGACCATTGGCAGTGGCACCGAGATAATTTGCCTTCGGACCTGGATCCCAAACTGGTTTGGATTGAGACCATTAACGAACTGCGTAAAGAGGTGGAATGGGCGGACTGGATTGGCAAATTTGCCTTTTTTACCGGACAGATGGCCCTGGCTGATGGCTACAAGTTTTCTGCCTTTGGCTACTCAACGGGTACGCCAGACGTGGGGGCGTGGGAGACGGATGGTATGTTGCAGTACTTGGAGCTGTGCCAGCAGCATCCGGACACCCTATCGGTGGCCTTGCATGAGTACAGCCTGAAGGTGGATGACATCTGGTTCTTGCGTGGGGATCACGTCGGCCGTTTCCAAAAGTTGTTTGACGCTTGTGACAAGCATCATCTTAAACGGCCGAAAGTGTTGATGACCGAGTGGGGCTGGACCCATGAACGGGTTCCCGATTCGGACACGGCCATCCGTCACCTTCGCGAGGTGGGGGAATTTTATGCACGGTACCCGGAAATCTTGGGCGGCGCCATCTGGTATTTGGGACCGCAGTTTGGGGGCATTGCTAATTTTGCGCAAAAATTAATTGAGCCGGTGACGCAATTTACCTTGGTACATCGCTTTGAGGTGCCAGATGAGATAGAGACGCCGCCTGCGCCACAGCCGCGCCCTATTACCATCATGCCAGCCCCGCCTGTGACGGTAGAAGCAAAGCCGGCAGAGTCCAACGGCCGTTTCATTCGCGACGTGACCATTCCCGACGACATGCATATTTACGCCGGCGCACCTTTCACCAAAACCTGGGCTGTGGAAAACAGCGGCGATGCTGCCTGGAGAGACGGTTACAAACTGGTCCACGTGGGCGGTACAAAAATGCATGACCTGTCCAGCTTTCCCCTGCCCAACACCGCGCCGGGGCAGCAAACCAATATCTCCATAGACATGGTGGCGCCCGCCAATCCCGGCGTTCACTTCAGCGACTGGCGTTTTCAGGATAACAGAGAGCAATTTTTTGGCGATGTGCTTTATGCGCGCATCATCTCTGAGACAGTCCCCTCACCGCTTACCGGTATTAACAACAGCCAGTTTGTGGCCGACGTCACCATTCCCGATGATACGCCTGTTGAACCAGGACACACCTTCACCAAAATCTGGCGGGTGAAAAACAGCGGCACCCGTGCCTGGGGCAGTGGGTTTACGCTAGAGTTCATTGGTGGCACCAACATGGCGCGGCAAATTAGCATACCGCTGCCGGATACACCCCCTGGCGCCCAGGCCGAAATTTCCATGGAGATGACTGCACCTACTGCCCCGGGTATGCACTTTGCCGATTACCGTATGAAGGATGAACAAGGTAATCCTTTTGGCGAAGTGACCTACGTGCGTATTGTGGTGCCCTCTCCTTTGGGAGTATCCCTGGCAACGCCGCTATCACAGCGCGACCCGCAGTGGGCGAACACGTTGCTAGGTCACCCTGGCTCCCCCAAGACCATTGGCGAGTGGGGCTGCCTGATGACCTGCTTTACGATGATTGCCAACACTTACGGCCGTTCCGCCACCCCCGCCCAGTTCAACCACGCCATGATCACCAACGGCGGCTACCTCAATGGCTACCTTACCAAATGGAACGCCCTTAGCAACGTCTACAAAGATATTGTCTTCATGGGTAAAGTAGATGCTGGCGCGCCAGATTTGCTCAGCCGCATCAATGCCAGCTTGGAAGCTGGTAATCCGGTGACAGCACTGGTAGATTTTACCCGCGACACCCCCTACACGGAAAACGACCAGCATTGGGTGCTGATTGTGGGGCGCGCCGGCGACGATTACCGCATTAACGACCCCTGGCTGCTGCCTGCCCAAGAAGCGTCCTTGCGCGATAGGTACGGCCGTACCGGCAAACCCGTGGGGGATGCCATTCGCTCCGCCATCTTCTATCGCAGCACCAAGCCGGTGACACCGCCCACCCCCCCGCCTACCCCCACACCCATCCCCGCCCCCGTTACTCTCTTGGAGCGGGGCATGAACATCAACCCCGACGCACCTCACAGCAACCCCTTCGACAACGATGACCTGAAAGGGCTGGAATGGGTGCGCTTTGTCTTCAAGCTGGCGGCCCGTGAAAATCCCGCCGAGCGCGGTGACATTCAGAAAGCCTTTGCCCAGTATGACCCCATGGTGCGCAGCTACAATCGCATGGGCGTCAAGTCCCTCATCGTCATCAACCAGGAGACGGTGTGGGGGCGCGCGCCGTGGACTGGCAACAATGACTGGTCTGGCTATGGGGATGAATTGGCGATCGTGGCGGGGCAAATTGCCAAACGATATCGGCGGTATGGCGCGGAAGTCGCCTACGAGATTTGGAACGAGGGTGATCTGCCCAATAATCCAGCTTCTGTCTTTGTGCCCCCGGCGCAGTTTGCGGTGGTGTTGCAAAAAGTGGCAGCCGCCATTCGCGCCAAGTCGCCAGAGTCTCCCCTGGTCTTTGGTGGGTTGGCTACTGGCCCGCAGCAAAGCGTTGATTATTTGCTGGCGTGCCAACGGGCGCTAAATGGCCCCTGGCCTGTGGATGCGATTGGCATTCACCCGTACGGCCGTTGGGCCACCAAAGCCCCCTTCGATTGGGGTAGCCACTTTGGCACCCTGGGTGAAGCTTTCGAGGTGTATCGCCGGGCCATTCCCGACATACCTTTCTGGATTACAGAACTGGGTGTGGCCGCCGACAACGAGATTGGCCCGCCCCATTATCCCCAGATTGGCGAGTATATCCGCGACGTGTTCAAGCACGTAGAGCAGCGGTACGTAGACCTGGTACCGGTGGTCATCTGGTTTGCCTGGTCAGACTGGATGCGCAACGCGGGCATTGTGCGCCATGATGGACAGCGTAAAGACCATGTCTATGCTGCCTTCCGGGCCATGCGCAACCGGGAGTTGTAAGGGGATTGGTCGGTTTTGTAGACGGCCGTTGCCCACGCCCTGGCAACGGCCCTGTTTTCACTGATTGGGTGAGTTTAACGAATCGCGCAAAATTTTCGACAAAAATCCCCAACAAGGTTAAAGGAGCGTGTAGATGACTGTGCCACTGTATCAAAATGATCCTCGCTGGAAAAACCAAAAAATTGGCGTGCAAAATAGCCTGACCATTGAACAAGTAGGCTGTCTGCTTACCAGTATGGCAATGGTGGTTAATTATTTTGGCGCCCAGGAAACCCCCGCTTCGCTCAATGAGCGCATGAAGGTCAACAATGGCTTTACTGGCGCATGGATTAAAGCCGCACAAGTGCCCGGCCAATTTTCGCAGTTGGGCATGCAGCGGCAAAAGCACGTGGTATGTGAAGGCATACCGGCGCCCGTAGACCTGATTGACGTGGGATTGGCGAAAGGCTCGCTGGTGGTGGTACGCGTGGATTGGACGCCGAATGCCAACATAGACAGCCATTGGGTGGTCATTTACCAAAAACAGGGCAATGATTATTTGATCTGGGATCCCTGGCAGAAGGATGACGCAGCAGATACGCTGTTGGGGCGCTATGGTTTTGGCGGCAAAGGGGCTGCGGACGTGATTTTAGAGGCTATCTGGCATGGTAAGGGAGATTTGGAAACGCCAGGAGCACCACCTGCCCCTAAAAGCAAACCTAGAGGTGAGGGTAAACGCGCACCCACGCCCGTAGCTCCGCCGGCTTCCCCGTCGCCATCCCCACCGGCTCGCCCGATGGCTGTCCAGCCCACCATTGAGCTGAAATTCCGGCAGCAGCCCCAAACCGGTGCGGTATTGCGCGTACTCCCCACCAGCGAAATCCTAACCGTGCTGGATGCCAAGGGGGCGGCCAAAATTGGGCAGCCAGGGGCATGGCTGCACGTGCAGGATGCAGGGGGCCAGCAGGGTTATGTGGCGGCATGGCTGGTGCAGGAAACGGCCGTGACGCCCCCGCAACCTGCCCCTACCCCTTCCAGACCCCAACCTGCTGCCCCTTCTTCCGCCGTTAGGGTTCAGGTAAACGCCGAAAGCCTCTCCTTTCGCACCCAACCTCACGTTAGCGGCGACACCCTCATTCGTTATCTGACGGTTGGAGAGGGGTTGACATTGGTAAACACGGACGACAAGGCCAAAATTGGGCAGGAAGGCCAATGGCTGCACGTGCGCGCTAGCGACGGCAAAGAAGGGTACGTGGCGGCATGGTATGTGGTAGCAGCATAGATGGGGGCAACTTGCAGCCTGTAACTTGCAGCCTGTAACTTGTACCCTCACTGATTTAGCACATTGCTGAGATAGTACACGCGTTGGCGAATTGGCCCCGCTTCCCAGCTTTCTGCCGGGCGGGGCTGACCGCCAAACTGGATGACGGCGGGCACAATTTCTAGCTCACGCACGCCATCCGCATCGAGCCACAAGTGGAGTACGGCCGTTTCCGGCGGTCCATCAATCTCAAAAGCAAAGTTCCCCAACCCGTACACAATTACCCCCTCCCCATAAAACTCAATACCCTGCAAAATGTGGGCGTGGTGGCCCAGCACCACATCGGCGCCCGCATCAATGGCGGCGCGGGCGGCCGCCATTTGCGGTGGGCTGGGGGCGTCCACGTATTCATACCCACTATGTAGGCTGACAATGACGAGATCGACCTGGGGGGCAACGGCCGTTACATCTGCGCGAATCTGCTCCGGGTCAGCCCAGGCCAGGCCCGCGCTCTCCGTGGTAGCCGTCCAGCTAGCCGTGTCGAAGCCGCTGATTGCCTCTACCGGCACATGCACGTAGCCCAAAAAAGCCAGCCTCAGCCCTTGAACCACGGTAATAAACGGCGCATGGGCCGCCGCGGCATCGGCTCCTGCACCGATGGGGGTGATGCCGGCTTCCTGCAACAGCCCGATGCCTTGCAGCAGCGCCTCTGGGCCATAGTCGCCCGCGTGGTTATTGGCCAAAGTAACCACGTCGAAACCTGCCAGGGCCAGGGCTTGGGCGGCGGCAGGTGGGGCGCGGAAGGGGTAGCTTTTGGCGACAGGTGCGCCGGTGTCGCCCAGGGCGCTTTCCAGATTGCCAATGGTCAGGTCAGCGGCGCGCAACAAGTCAGCAACGGGGGCAAAGGGGTAGGCCAGATCGCCCTGGGCAATATGCCAGCCCAGGGAGCGGTCGAGCATCAGGTCGCCCACGGCCGCGATGTGGACGACGGACGCTGGACTAAACTGGGCCTGCAAAGTAGTCGCCAAGGCATCGGCGTGGCCCGTTGGGGCATTTACCTGCAAAGACCAGGTTTCTTGCAGGGGGTAGTCGGGATGGGCGGGGGCACGGCCGTCAATGCGTAAAGGCCGTCGCTCAGGCGTCAGCTCATCCCAGGGCAGCACCACTACCTCCGGGTGTCCCTGGGCCAAAATTTCCTGGGCGTGCTCCAGGGTGATGTCGTGCCAATCGAGGGTAAAAGGCACGGTTAGGGCCAGCGCCCGCTGCTGCACCAGGGCGCCCTGCGCGGTGGGCAGCAGCGCCGCATCCACCACTCCGGTGCTTAAAAGAGCGGCGGGATCTTCCGTTATCAGCAGTTGCCAATCTGGTGGCAGCCCTTGCAAACGGCCGTTCCACATGGGCGGCACGGCCAGGGTGTGCGGCGTGGGCGTGAATGTGGGGATTGGCGTGGGCGCGGGAGTGGCGGTAGCGGTAGGCGGAGGTGCCGAAGGGCTAGGGGGCGGTGGCGCAAAGGTGGAGAGGAGCGTGGGGACAACGCTTACCGTTGGCAATTGACCATTGGCAATTGCCGATGGACCATTTTCTGCCGCGGCCTGGCAGCCCATCAAAGCCCAAACCAGCCCAAACCATATCCACCTCACTACCTGGTACCTGACCATTTGACACCTCTTACGGCACACATGGTTGGGGGTTTTGCGCCAGCAAATAGGCTGTCAAAGAAAGACCCTCTTCGCGGAGCTGGGTGGCCATCTCTACGCCCACGTAGCGGTAATGCCACGGTTCGTAGTAAAAGCCGGTGGTTTCAAAGGCTTCACGGGGGTAACTGAGGGTAAAACCATATTCGTGGGCATGTTCTAGCAGCCATTGCCCTTCGCGGGTCATGTAAAAATAGGTGTGAAATTCAATATCTTCTTCGCCTACGATGTCGGGAAGTTCCGGGGAGCCGAAGTCTATGGTGGTGCCTAGCTGATGCTCGCTGTGGCCCGGCGGTGCGCTGACAATGGCGGCGGAGTCGGGATGGCTTTCGTTCCATTTGGCCCAGGCAAGGGCCTGGGCACTGTAGCTGCGGTAGCCGGAGAGGACGCGGGGATTGAGACCGGCTTCTTCCATATCGGCAATCATTTGCACCAGCGGCTGCACGGCTATCTGGCGTAGTTGGGTAGGGTAACCCTGCGTCACACGGAGGGGTAGGTAGTCGTTCAGGTCTACCAGGTCGGCAGGGGCGTAGTCGCGGCTGAGGCCGAAAACCAGGGTGACAATGGTGAAGAGGTCGTCATTGGGGATGCGCTGGTCGCAGGCGGGAACGGCCGTTGCCGTTGGGGAGGGGGTGATGGTGGGTAGTGGCGTGCTGGTGGGGGGTGGCGGGCTGGTGGGCTGGTGGGTCGGTTGGAGAGTGGGTTGCCGGGCTGGGATGATGGTGGGGCGGTTGGTGGGGGCGGGTACGGCCGTGGCCAGGGCGGCAACCGGTTCTTCCGTAATGGGCGGCTCTTCGCTGGAAACGGCCGTTGCCGCCTGGCAGCCAACTAACAAAAACATCACCCCACAGAGGAGGCTTTCGCGGGCGGCCTTTTTCACTGCACCACCTCTTCACCCAGGCCTTTCTGCTCCTCCGCTTCTGCCCTTATTTTTCCCCAGCCGCCACCGCCGGGGGTGGCAATGGTCAAAATATTGCCGGGGGCCAGGTTGAGGGTTGCTTTGCCAGGTACGGCCGTTTCTCTTCCCTCTGTGGTGATACTGTTGTAGCCGGGCTGTCCCGGTTGGCCGCCTTGTAGCCCATAGGGGCCATTTTCGCGCCGCTCGCTGGTAATGGTGGCAGTGACGGGCGCCAGAAATTGGATGCTGCGTATCAGCCCATCTCCTCCGTGGTGCTGCCCCTTACCGCCGGAGCCTTGCCGCAATTGATAGGCCAGCACCCGCAGCGGAAAGCTGTACTCCAGGGCTTCTACCGGCGTGTTGAGGGTGTTGCTCATGTGGACGTGAATGCCGCTAGCCCCGGCGCCTGCTGGCCCCGCGCCCGCTCCGCCGCCAATGGTTTCATAGTAGGCAAAGGGGGTGGGGAAGATACCGCCAAAGGTGAGGTTGTTCATGGTGCCCTGGCTGGCGGCGGGGATGAGGTGGGGGAGGGCTTGGGCCAGTGCGCCAAAGACGGCATCTACAATGCGCTGCGAGGTTTCGACGTTGCCCGCCGCCACAGCATGGGGTGGGCGCGGATCGAGCAGCGAACCGGGGGGGATGTGCACATGAATGGGAGCGAAGGCGCCCTGATTCATGGGCAGGTCGCTTTGCAGCAAGGCCAGGGCGGCGCAGCGCACGCAGTAGGCGACGGCGGACTCGACAATGGCGGGCACGGCGTTGAGGTTGCCATTCACGGCGGGGGTTGTGCCCGCAAAATCTACCACCATGGTTTCGCCGTTGATGGTGAGGGCGACGGCGATGGGCAGCGGGTCAGGGGAGTGACCGTCGTTATCGAGATGGTCGGTGAAGGAGTAACGGCCGTTAGGCATTTGTTCAATGGCGGCACGGGTCAGCTTTTCGGCATAGGCGATGAGGGCGGTGGCGTGGGCCAGCGTCTCTTCCAGCCCGTAGCGGGCGACAATTTCCACCAGCCGTTTTTCGCCGGTAGTGTGGGCGGCAAGCTGGGCCGCCAGGTCGCCCTCCCGCTCTGCAGGAGTGCGCACGTTGCGCAAAATGAGCTGCCACAAGGCCGTGTTGCGCTGCTCAGCCTCTACCAGTTTAACGGGCGGAATAATGATGCCTTCCTGATAAATTTCGGTGGAAAGGGGCATGGAGCCGGGAGACATGCCGCCTACGTCAGCGTGGTGGGCACGGCTGGCGACGAAGAAAGCAGGGGGACAGGGGGGTAGGGGGGTAGTGAGGGTTTGCTCCTCTGCTCCCTTGCTCCCTTGCTCCCTTGCCATAAAGAAGGGGGACACCAGGGTAATGTCTGGCAAATGGTTGCCGCCCTGGTAGGGGTCGTTGACGATGACGACGTCACCGGGGGCGAAGGGGGCGCATTGCTGGATAGCAGCCTGCACGGAGGCGGGCATGGCCCCTAGGTGGACGGGAATGTGGGCGGCCTGGGCCAACAGACGGCCGTCGCCCAGGAAAAGGGCGCAGCTAAAATCCAGCCGCTCTTTGATGTTGGGGCTGTAGGCAGCGCGTTCCAGGGTTACGCCCATCTCTTCAGCGACCGAGGCGAAGAGATGGCGGAAAATGGAGAGGGTGGCAGAGGTGGGGGGCATGACACCCGTTACCTACTCCGTAAAAACGGGAAGATTGCCGAGGGCGACGACGTGGGACCAATCAGCGTCTCCTTCGGTGAAGATGGCGGCAACGGCCGTGACCTGCCCGCCAGCTTTGCCAATCACCGTTTCCATCCCTTCTAGCGTGCTGCCTGTACTCACCACATCATCAATCAAAATGATTTGCTTGCTGGCAATCAACTCTTTGTCTTTTTCATCCAGGTAAAGGGTTTGTGGCTTGCCGGTGGTGATGGAATGGGTTTCGGCGCCGATGGCGTCGCCCATGTAGCTTTTGTAGCTTTTGCGTAGAACGACGTAAGGCAGCCCCATGAGGGCGCTCATTTCGTAGATGAGAGGTATGCTCTTGGCTTCGGCGGTGACCAGCACCTGGGCAGGGGTGGCTTTGAGTTTTTCGGCCAGGGCAGCGGCGGCAGCTTTGACGACGTAGGTGTCGCCGAGCATGTTGAAGATGGCGATACGCACGCCGGAAACAACCTCGAAAAGGGGTAGATGACGAATGAGGCCGGCGATTTCTACGGTGTATGTTGCGCGATTACTCATGGAATTACTCCTCATTGACGTGGATGGTTTCGAAGGTAAGTGTATCTTTTTGGCAGGAGGCGGGCAATGGTAGGGGATGGGGTGTTTTGGGACGGCCAACGGCCGTGTTAGCGAATACCATCAGAGCATTACCTTTATGATATCTTTTTCAGAACTCATATCTTAGGTAATGGGCTAGAGAGCCATTTCGTTGCGGTAACGATGGAACGTGTCGGGGCGCAGGTAAAAGAAAATTGTTAGCGAGCCGATAAATCCCCCCAGGTGTGCCCAATGAGCGACGTTGTAGTGTGCCTCATTTAGCAGAGTGTCAAAAGCAGGCAGCAATTGCAGGGCAAAAAAGTAGAGGATGAGCCAAAAGGCGCGAATTTTGGGCATGATGGGGACAACCCACAAAAAAATGAGGGTGCGAATACGCCCGCCAGGATAAAGAATGAGGTAGGCGCCCATAACGCCAAAAATGGCGCCGCTGGCTCCAACGCCAGCAATTTCTGACTGCGCACGGGCCAGCACGTAAACGACTTCGGCAAATACACCAGCCGTCAGGTAGAACAGCAGAAACCGCCATGGTCCACATGCATCCTCTACGCGACGGCCGTATACCCACAGCCCCAGCATATTGCCAAACAGGTGTACCGGGCCGGCGTGAATGAACATTTGCGAAATGAGAGACAGGGCGCCTGCCCCTTGTCCGGCCATGATGTTCTTGGGTACCATGCCAAAACGGTAGATGAAGTTTAGATAAGCCTCTTGGCCATCGATAGAAAGCGCAATCTCATAGCCGAACACCATGATGTTAATGAGAATGATGGTCGCCACCATATAGGGGAAATGGATGTAACGGTTTGGCTCGGTATCATTTAGCGGAAACATGGCTTAAAAAGGGGGCGGAATGGCGGGCGTGTACCGCGCCAGACGGTGTAAGGCATTTAGGAGCAAGAGTAGAAATGGAAAGAGGGTGAGTAGCAGGCCCAAGATGTTGAATAGCCCGCGGGTTACTCTGTCGGCACGGCCGTTGCTGCCCAACAGTTTTTGCGCCAGCGTATGGTGCGGGGTAATCATTACCGCAACCAGGATGAGGCTGCCCAGGAAGACAATTATAGTGCCGGCAGGAAGCAGAGCGGGCAGGCGAAATGGGTTTAGCCCGCCATGCATTAGCAGAAGAAGGCTATAGAGCAAGACGGGACCCAGCCCAAGACGCCACAAGGTGGTTGTGGCCGATGTGAGCCGAATGGCCGGAAGTTGTTGCTGGCGCACGGCCGTTTCCAGCCGGTTTTGGGCAATGGTGCGTACTACGGCCGTTGGGGCCTGTCTCACAGCCATAGTATAAGCAGCAATGGCCTGCGCCCATTCCCCTTGCTCTTCCGCCTTCCGGCCCTGCGCTAGCGCAGGGCTGCGCAGTGGCTCCATCGGCGGCACAAATGTTGCTTTGTGCCCGTAGAGGTGCCTAAAGTAACCAACCTGTTTCAGGCGTTTCCGGGCAATTGCTCCATCAGTCGAAGACTGCGAATGTTTTGCCGCCAATCGATAAGCCCGGGCGGCGCAGGGCAAGTCGTTTTGCGCTTCATATGCTTTGCCCAGTGCCAGATCGTCCTGATGGACTAATTGCAATTGAGTCAGGCGTGTACGGGCTTGGCGATGATTTGGGTTGTGCTTTACGGCTCTTTCCAAAAAGATAATCTGATCTTCAACTGTGTCGACGAGCTGGCTGAGAGCAAACCAGGCTGCGGCATCATCTGGAGCGTGCTGCACTTGCTGAATAAGGTCGCCATAGAGTTCCTGGCGACGGCCGTTTTCCATTAGAGCTGAATGAGGCTGATGGCCGTTGACCGGCACCGGGACATTATGGCGGATTTGGGCCAACCGTTTGCGCGTCTGCACCCGTTGGGGATTAATGACAATAGCATTCTCCAGGGCGATAATTCGATCTTCCACAGTTTCTAGCACGTCACTTAACCAAAGCCAGGCCATTTCGTTGTAGGGATCTTCTTGCACCAAGGCCAGCAAGATCACTTGCGCTGTTTTTCGGTCTCCGGACTGCACGGCCGTAATCGCCTGCCGCAAATCTTCTCTTGCCATTTCACCATACTATACAAAGGCCAAATCACATGCAAATAAGCATATTGTCATCTTCTCACCAACAGTTTAGCCACAAACTCCTGCCGCCCATGCCAAAATAACAAAACGAGCTTACGTGGGAAAAAGGAGGAGAAAACCACGTAAGCCCGCTTTGCCGGTTTGGTTAGTAGCAGATGGACACATAGCCTGGCTATGTATCTAAAAACTTAGATGCAGTGACGGCTTGTTGGTGACAAAATTCCCCACGGAAATTCTAAGAACGTTGCTTTTTCCCCATACGCTGCCGGATTTTCTTGCCCCAACTCTGTAAGCGGGTGGAAACCTGCTGATCTGTTGGCTCTTCTTCAATTTCTGGTTTGGGGAAGGGCGGTAAATCAAACAATTTCCGCCAGGCATAAATGCCAATAAGTTTCAGCGTAGCCGTTACCGGCGCCGCCAGAATGGCCCCCAACACGCCAGCCAAAGATCCGCCCATAAAAACTGCCACAATCACAACCAGCGGGTGCAAATCCAGCGCGTTGCCCACAATGCGCGGTACCAAAATGTTGTTCTCCAGCTGCTGGACAACCAACATAAACGCCAGTACCGCCAGCGCAAACTGCCAGTTCGCCAACCCCAAATAGTTCTCTGGTTGGAAAAATGCCACGGCAATAGCCGCCCCACCCCCAATAACCGGCCCCAATACGGGTATAAACTCCAGTACACCGGATAAAATGCCAAGCGCCAGTGCATTTTGGACGCCTAAAATGCTTAAACCAACCCAAACGACCACTAAGATAACCAGGCCCAAAATAACCTGCCCACGCAAATAAGAACTCCAAATGCGCCCAAATTCCCGCGTCAGCCTTTCCGCGTCCTGACGATAACCTGGCGTTTGGGCAAAATCACCAACGTATCCGCCCATTTTAGGAATCTCAATAGCAATGTAGATGGAAATAATGAAAATAAAAAAGAAGTTCCCAATGAGTGCGGCCACCAACGTGGCGGCTTGCCCAACGATCTGCCCGCTTTGCGACAACAGCGGATCCAATAAACCGATAATTTGGTTAGTCAACGCATCCCAGGGAATGATGATGGGATCAAGCGCAAATTGACCGATTTGAAATGGTTCTGTGCGTGTGGTTAATTCTTGAAATATGTCAGTAATTCGGTCAATTAACATGGGCGCATCGTTGAGAAGCGCCCCAATTTCTTGAAAAGCAGCCACACCCAAGGCAACCAATGCCCAAATCAATCCGCCCGCTGCTAGCAAATAGGCTAACACTATCACACTGTTCCGCTTCAGAGATGTGCGTTCATCTACAAAATTGATGACCGGATTGAGCAAATAAGCCAGAATGGCGGCAAAGATGAGTTGGGCAATGAGACCCTGAAAGCGATAAGCCAGCAGCGCCAGCAGCAACAACGTGATAATGGCAACCATCACCTTTGTTGTCAAACCCCAAGGGGGAGATTGGTTTTCAGGTGGTGAGTTTTGTGCTGACATAACGAATTCCTTCCATAGTGCTGTTTGCAGAATCTTTCTTTAGATTACCAGGAAACCTTGTTAAATGGTCACCGTTTTGCCCACAAATTTGATAGCAACGGTTGCTCTTTTGTTCATGGAGAATTGGCGGGAAGAGAAACTTCCACACTATAAAAAAGCGGGTTGCCGAAAACTCCAGCGAAGGTTTGTTCCTGGCTGCCTGGGTATGAATTTTTTACAACGGCAATTTCCCCTCTGCGTTCTGGCAGAAAGATATAGAGGTTTTTGCTGCTTGAGGTGGAGGGTGTTTGGCTATTGGGCAGGGGGTCAACGTCGAACAGGTTGACGTTTTTTTGGAATTGTGGCGCTAAAAAAGAAATTGTTGGGAAATCTACGTACATGGCAGGCGGACCGTAAAAATAAACGGCCCAAGTTTCGTCAAAGGTGTTCAAGTAGTCGGCAACGCGGTGGGCGATTTCTGTATTTCGGTCGGCGAAGCTGTTTTCCGCAGGATAACGGCCGTAATAATACCCCCCCTCGCTCATGGCAACCAGAGCAGTGACGCCCAAAACCAGGGTTGCCCGGCTTTGTCCTTGCCAGCGCGCCACTGTTATCAACCCCCAACCGCTTAAAAGGGCCACGGCTGGCGTGGCTACCAACAGCCGGTCACTTTGTGGCGGATTGGGCAACAAAACCGCGCCTAGCAGCATTGCGCCGCCCAGCCAGGCCAACAGCAGCCCTGTGCGCCCATCTTGCAGGTGGAACACGGCCGTAACCACGCCGACCAACAGCAGCAACCCGGCGCCAAAACCCAATAGCCCATTTTGCGTACGAAAAGAGGGGCTATTATCAGCCGGACCATTAAAAACCAGCAGGCCTCTTTCGATTTGTTGGCGCAACACCGCGCCCGGAGACTGCGCATTGCTGGCAGCTTGTCCGGCCAACCAATTGTTTTGCGGATTTAGGATACTGGTCTGGTTGGCCTGGGTCCAGGCAGATACCGGTTGAGACTGGTCGTAGAGCAGTTGCGGCAATGCTGCCACCAGGGCGACAAGGGTTGCCGCCAGCAGCGCCCGCTTTTGTGCCCACATCCCTGCCCGGTTGCCCAACAGCCCAAGCAAAGCCAAAGCCAACAATACCCCTGGCAACAGCCGCGGATCGCTAATGAAATAGACGCCCAGGCCTACGGCCGTGCCTGCCGCCAGCCATGCCTTGCTGTCCCTTTGTTTTTGCCACGCCACACCCACTAGCCCCAAAGCCAGCAGCATCCACAGAGGATCCCAAATGATGGTTAGACCTAGGCGGCTGTAATGCAAATGCCAATAGCTGCCTGAGAGCAAAATTGCCGCAGTTAATCCTACGGTCCGGTCCCATAATTGCTGTCCTAGCCAATAGGTAGCTACCACCGTCATAGCGCCTACCAACGGGGCAATGAACCGCAAAGAAACGGCGGACGGCCCAAACACCTGCAGCGGCCCGGCCATCAAAAAGAAGGGCAGGCCAGGGAAACCCTGCGTGCTGGTGCTAAATGGCGTCAGCCATTCTCCACGCGTAATGCGCAGGGCTTCCAACCCCTGAATGGCTTCTGTGCCGTTTAGAATAAAGGGCAGCCCTGCCAAATTGATGGTGCGCAGCAGGAGAGCGGCGACAAATAGCCCCAAGATAACCCAACGGCCGTAGGGCGTTTCGGCAGGTTGCTTGGGGATGGCGCCCGCAGTGGGCCAGAGGGCGTAGAGGGCCAAACCCACCGCCGTGCCCCAAAGCAGCAAGGCCAACAGGGGGCGCTGCCCATTGGAGCTGCTAAACGCCAGCAGCGATAGGATAAATGCGGGGGCAATGAGCAGCCGTTTGCGGTGCATGGAGGCGAGTTTAGGCCAATGTAGTTCTCTGGGACCGTCCCGTGGCTGCCGGTACGCCCAAAGCAGTAACAGCATCAGCCCACTCAGCCCCAATTGTGTCCCTGCGCTGCCCCCTGAGCGCAAATTCGCCTGGGCCAGCGCGGTAAACAACAGCGCCAGCAGTGTCAACCCTCCGGTAATGAGCTTTGGCCCCCCAGTGGGCAAAACCCGGCCTTCAACCATTTCCCGAACCGGCTGCGCTTCCTCCGTTCTCCTGGTTCCCTGGTCCGGCCTTTCTGCCCATTCTTCCTCTTGCTCTGGCGCTAGTTCTCCCTCCCGCTCTTGCGCCAACTCTGTTATGGTAAACGGCCGTGCCGCTGGCAAAACCCCCTTTACCGGCCTGCCTTCTGCCGCTTTACGGGCAATAAACAGCACATAGGCCCCATCACCTGGCGCCTCTTCGGTGTAAAACGGCCGTAGCCAGCGCTCCGTACATCCCAAGCTACTTTGCCAGGGGGCCACAATCCAATGCCCCGTCAGCGCGTGCAGCACTGCCGACGGCAGCCCCTGCACATGGCCCCACTCCAACGCCCGCAGCGCCCCTGTAGAAAAATAATATTGCCACCGCTCCACCACAAAACCAGCCTGCGCCAGCCGTTCCGCCCATACCTCTGCTGCGTCTGTATGAGCGTGCCGCGAAATAAAGTTAAAAAATTGGCGATACCGGTCCGCCAGCCCCGGCAGGCCCAGTGCCTGCAAAAAGGCGGCACCCCCCAAATTTTGCGTAAAGTTATGGCTGGGCATGGTAATTACCAGCCGCCCCCCCGGCTGCAGCACGCGCCCAATTTCGCTTAGCACCGGTTGCACGTCGGGAATATGTTCCAGCACAGAGTTGCTAATGGCGCTGCCAAAGCTGTTGTCGGGGAAAGGTAGCCGGTCACCCATTCCTTGCAAAACTTGTTTGTACTGCCCGCTATGCTGCGCCTTGTGCAATGGTCCCCACCACGGGTCAATGCCCACGTCTAGGGGATGATCAAAGGTCATTTGGGCAAAATGGCCGTCGCCGCAGCCCACGTCCAAAATGGGGCCGGGCAGCGCCACTTGCCGGTAAAAACGAGATTCCACCGCCCGTAGCAAAGCGCGAAAGGCGGGGATGGTTTTGAGCTGTCGCCAAAGCAGGTCGTCTTGTGGTAAGTAAGGCTGGTTTGCTGTCAAGAATTTCACCTCGTCGCATGCAAGGGAGCAGAGGAGCAGGGGGCCAAGGGTGGAGATTCGCCCCTCTGTACCTTTGTGCTCTTGCTTATCTCGCGTCGCGCATTTGCCGCAACCGCTGGTAGGCCAGGGGTTCGGGGGCGGTGCTGTCTACCTGCCCCTGTTGCAGGGCGGTAAAGAGTTGGGTGTAGGTTACGGCCGTTTGCGCCGGGCTAAAACTGGCTGCAATCAGCTCTGCATCACGCAAATACGCCGCCTTATCCTCTAAAATGCGGTTAATGGCAGCCGCCAGGCCATCACTATCTCCCACAGGCGAAACCTCTCCCATGCCCGTCATTGTTACCGGTTGGCGCACCCCCGGCAAAGCGCATGCCGCCACTGGCACATGGTTACTCATCGCCTCAATCTGTACCAGGCCAAAACTTTCTGTGCTGTTCAGGCTGCAGATGCACAGCACATCCAGGCTGCGATAAAAAGCGGTTAGCTCTGTGCCGTGCAGGGTGCCCAGCCGCTGATAATGGCCCGCATATTGTTGAAACAGCGGTTCTAGTCGCGCTGCATACGCTTCTTCGCCAATAATGTCTTTATAAGGACCAGCGTGGAGCACTACGGCGTTGGGATGGCGCGCCAGCACCTTTGGCAGCGCTTGCAAGAGGATCTCCACCCCTTTTTCTGCCGCTAGCCGTGCCGAAATGCCAATGACAGGACGGCCGTGTAATCCATGCCGCGTCCTAAAAGAGGCCACCTCCTCGTCATCACTGGCGTCTAATTCCACCGGAGGCGGAATAATGTGCAACTTTTTACCCATATATTGGGCCAGGAAGGGGGTGTTTTCTCCATAATCATGGGTATACGTTACCACAGCATCAGCCAACGTACCCGCCAGCCAATTCTGCGTCTGCACTACCCGGTCCACCACTCGGTTAAATAGGCCTGGGGGCAGCTTCAGATCGCAGTGGTAGGTGAGCACCACCGGCTTATTCAGCAACCGCCCACGTAAAGCGACTCCTGGAGCATCAAATTGGGGCAGATGTAAATGAATAACGTCGTTGCGGTGGGCCAACTTCCACGCCATGGGGCCAAAACCGGGCATCAGCACGCCCTTGCTCACGCGGTACGCCACAGGGATGCGCACGACTTTCACGCCATCCATCACTTCATAACGGGGCAACTTGGGGTCATATTGGCTGGTGAGCACCGTTACGTCGTGCCCCTGGCGTACCAGGGCACGGCTTAGGCGCTCTACATAGATGGTTAGCCCGCTTACCCAGGGGCGATAATAGGTGAGAACTTCAAGAATTTTCATACGCGTTACCTTTTTTATCGTGAGAAGAAAGGTGTCTACTGTACACGGAGTTTTTTTAGGGGGGTCGCAAGAGGGCTTTTGCGGCAACTTTTGTACGATTGGCGGCGTAATTGGGTTTGGGAAATTGGCATTCATTGCAGCTACTGTTTGTCGCGGTTATGGGTTGCCGTGGTCTTCTTGCTGGCGGCGCATGAAGGTTTGGGTGGATGAGACCACGTTTTGGAAGGTGACGCCGGCGCCAAAGAGGCCAATGATGCCCATGATGATCATGGTGATGGTGTTGAGGGCGTGGTAGACGACGGCAAAGGTGAGGGCTTCTGGGCCAGGCTGGGCCAATATTTCAGTGAGAGCAAAGGTGACGCCCGCATGGAAGACGCCAATTTGCCCTGGGGATGAGGGCGCGGCAATGCTGAAGGCAGCGGCAGCCATGGTGAGCAGGGTCATGGGGAGGATGGGCTGGAGGTTGGCGGCTAGTAAGGTGACGTGATAGGAGAAGATGATGGGTAGCCAGATGATGATGCTAAGAGCGATAAGGATGAGGCCATCTTTGAGACGGGTAAGGCTGCTGAGGCCAGCGAGGAGGTCGTCCAGGCGGCGCGTCCAGGTTTGGGTGTCCATAAAAGGGATGCGGTTGAGGGTGGCGGTGGCGAGGCGTTGGGCTAACGGCCGTTGATTAGCTGCCACAATGAGGACCACCAGACCAGCGACGGCTGCCAGGCCAAATAAGCGCACCACTTCACTCAATTCTGGCGAAATGACCCCCGCTGCTGCCAGGGCGAAAGGCACAATAATTACCATAAAAATCATATCCAAAATGCGCTCGACCACCATGGTAGAGATGCCCCGCGCCAGCGTCACCGGCGGCACGTTGCCAATGAGAATGGCGCGGGCCACATCGCCAATGCGTAAGGGCAGCAGCATCGTCAGCATGTAGCCAATATTTTGAATGTGGAAAACCTGGCTGTAAGGTGGTTGGTTGCTAAGCATGAAGCGCCAGCGTACGGCGCGCAGCAGCAAAAAAGCCACCATGCCCAACACGCTGAGGGGCAAGTAGCCGAATTGCGCATTTTGTAACGCTTGCAGTAAGTCGGCTGGCCTGATGAAGAAGAATATGGCAACCAGGCAAATAAGGCTGAAAAGGATACCCAGCCACGTTCGCCTTCTTTTTTGGCGTTCAATAGGGTCCATAGTGGCGGATTATAGCATGGAGGAGATGAAGGATGTAGAGTAGCTTACCCAAGGCCCTTTTTGCGCTTAAATAGCAGAAGTTGGAATTGGGCTTGGGTTTCCAGGTGGGTTGTTTGCGTTAATTGGTGCTCTTGGGGTGGGGTAAGGTGGCGAGCATTCGGCGTCATCTGTACTAGGTCTTGGATTTGCTGTTGGTTGAGCAGCAAGGGAAGGGTGATTGTTTCAGCAAGAATCTGGTGGAAGGTGGGCTGAAATTGGGCCTGGATTTTGTTATGCTTGTCGCTTTCGATGGCGAGCAGGCCAAAGGATTGGCGCAAAGTTTGCAGGTGATGGGGGGTAGGGATAACCATGAGCAGACTGCCTGCACAAAGGCGGGCAAATTCTGGCGGGTTGCGCGGGGCGAAGATATTGAGCAGCAGATGAACGGATTGGTCAGCAAAGGGCACACGGCCGTTAATATCCGCAGCCACAAACTGTATGCCAGGGTACTTTTTTGCCGCCATTTTTACGGCCGTTTTCGCCACATCCAGGCCAAAAGCGCACACCGGCCCACCGGCGGCAGCCAACTGCTGCTGCACTTGCCCCGTGTAGTACCCCTCTCCGCAGCCACAATCCAGCACGGTAACGGCCGTTGCCAACCCTGTTGTTTGCGCATAACCAGCAAGAGTTTCTTGTGCCAGCGCCGCCACCCGCGCCGCTAGCGGCGCATACAGCCCCTCCGCAAAAAACCGCCGCCGCGCCTGCAGCATTTCCGCCGAATCGCCTACGGTTGCCGCCAGCCGCTTGCGCGTTGGCAGCAGATTGACGTACCCTTCACGGGCCAGATCAAAGCTGTGCCCGGCAGGGCATACTAGGCCGCCCCCGTCTCGCTGCAAAAATTGGTGACAAATGGGGCAGGTTAACGGCCGTACACAACGTTGCCCATCTTCCATATCCCCATTATACCCGCTGTTCAAACGCGCACCCGTCTTGCCCGTCACTTGCACACTTCCCAAGTTTACGTAAACTTCCAAGTTATGGACAAAATAGATTTTCGTTCCGACACCGTAACCTGGCCCACCCCCGCCATGCGCGCCGCCATGGCTGCTGCCCAGGTAGGCGACGACGTGTACGGCGAAGACCCCACCGTCAACCATCTAGAAGCGCTGGCTGCTGCCAAAGTTGGCAAAGAAGCCGCCCTCTTTGTGACCAGCGGCACCATGGGCAACCTGGTGGCCATTCTCAGCCACGCCCAGCGCGGCGACGAGGCCATTGTCGGGCAAGACGCCCACACCTACAAATGGGAGGCCGGCGGCATGGCTGTCCTTGGTGGCGTCATGCCCCATCCTCTGCCCACAGATTTTGCCGGACGCATGGATTTGGCGGAGATTGCTGCGGCAATTCGCCCTGATAACCCCCATCTACCCCATAGTCGCCTCATTTTAGTTGAAAATAGCTATGGCGAGCGGGGTGGCTATCCTATTGCGCCGGACTATTTTGCGGCGGTAAAGGCCGTAGCCGACCAGCGCGGGTTGGCCGTGCATATGGATGGCGCACGCTTGTTCAATGCGGCCGTTGCCCTGGGCATAGACGCCAGCGCCATCACCCAACACGTTGATTCGGTTTCCTTTTGCCTGAGCAAAGGATTATGCGCCCCTGTAGGCTCCCTGCTGTGTGGCTCGGCCGATTTCATCCACCGGGCGCGGCGCGTGCGCAAAATTGTGGGGGGCGGCATGCGGCAGGCCGGCGTGCTTGCCGCCGCGGGCATTATAGCTCTCAACGAGATGGTAGACCGGCTGGCCGAAGACCACGCCAACGCCCAACGGCTGGCGCAAGGACTGGCGCAAATTCCAGGTATTGTCATTGATCCAGAGGGCGTTAAAACCAATATTGTTTTCTTCGGCCTGGGAGAAGAATTGATACAGAGTAGTCAGGACATTTTGAAAGCGTTGCAGCAAGAGAACATTTGGTTAGGCGGCAGCGGGCGGCGGAAGTTTCGCGCGGTCACCCATTATTGGTTGGGCAAGGCGGAGGTGGACCATTTGCTGGCGGTGTTGCGGCACACTTTGGGTTAATGCTGGTTGACGAAAATGGCCTGTAACCTGTAACCTGTAGTTGACAATCTGTTATTCAATCTCCAATTTTTATAAACCTTCCATGGAGCTTTCTATGACCAGTCTTATCGGTCACACCATCAACAATCGGTATCGCATAGACTCATTATTGGGCGATGGCGGTATGGGTACCGTATACCGTGCCTATGATCTGAATTTAGACCGCCCTGTGGCCTTTAAGGTGATGCACGTGCATTTTGCGCGGCAGCGAGAGTTTCGTGACCGCCTTGTGCAGGAGGCAAAAACGGCCGCCCGGCTTGATCATCCCTCCATTGTGCGGATTTTCGACTTTGGTGATTCGGAGGCTGGCTTATTTATTGCCATGGAGTATGTGGAAGGGGGTAGCCTGCGAGACCATTTGCGGCGATTACAGAGCATGCAAAAGTTTTTGCCCCTGGAACAGAGCTTGCAAATTGCCGCGCAGATTGCTGAGGCGCTGCACTACGCGCATAGTTTGGGCATCATCCACCGCGACGTTAAGCCCGGAAATATTATTTTGAAACGATTGGTGCAAGCGGATCAGCCCCATGAACAGCCCTTTCGGGCTGTACTCACCGATTTTGGGTTGGTAAAGTTGCAAGAGGGCGCAGACATTACCCAAAGTGGGACTACCTTGGGCACGCCCATGTATATGTCCCCGGAACAGTGTGAGGGTAAGCCGTTAGACGGCCGTTCCGATCTATATGGATTGGGTGTAGTCCTTTACGAAATGGTTACCAACCAGCTTCCCTTCAATTTCCAAACCCTCTCTGAGGCCATTACCACCCACCGCAGCGACACCATGCCGACGTCCCCAAGCCAGATGCGCGGTGATGTCCCCCGGCTTATGGACAGCCTGTTGCGCCGCGCCCTGGCTAAAGACCCCAAAAATCGATTTTCCACGGGCCAGGAAATGGCCAAAAATATGCGCAGCGCTATTGTTTCTCTGGAAGGTGCCCCAACCCGCGTTATGTCTCGCCACGAAGCAGACATCTTACAACAGGTGACGGAACCGCCAGAAGGATATGAGCTGCATATTGAAACCCCTGGCCAGCCGGTTAGCAAAGCTTCGCTTTCTCATTCTGTCATTCAAATTGGGCGCAACGTAGACAATGATATTGTGTTGCCTACTGATGGCGTATCTCGCCACCATGCCCGGCTCCAAGCCACATCCCTGGGTTGGGAAGTGGTAGATATGGGGGGGGTCAACGGTACCTGGCTAGACGGCCGTCGTCTTCGCGGTAACACGCCAACACCCCTCCAGCCCGGTTCGCGGCTTAAAATTGGTCCCTACGAACTTGTTCTTTTCGCTCCTACGAAAGAACAGGCTGATCCATTGCCGGCTGGGGATGCTGCTCCTGGGCGCATTACGCCCGGCCTGGGCATGGTTATTCAAGAAAGCGAACAACCTACCCAGACCCATTCAGCAAGCCTTTCTTCTACACCTACGCCACCAGCCGCCGCAACAGGCACTCCTACTCCTGATCCTTTAGGCTTGTATCTTTCGCGGGACAAGATTCCGGCGACGCCAGGCCAACCGGTGCAGATTTCTGTGGAGGTGGTGAACCGCGGCTCTGTGGATGACCGCGTGCGGCTGCGGATAGATGGCCTACCCGATGATTGGGTGACGCAGGAAGGTTTCAAGGATGTGCCGGTTGGGGGACATGTCAACCTGACGGTTACCGTGCGCCCGCCGCGCAGCAGCAGCACCCCTACTGGCCGGCAACGGTTTCGCCTGGAACTGGTGTCTCAAAAGCAGCCGCAGCTAAAAATTGGCACCAATGCTTCATTACTTATTAGCTCTTTTGTTGAATTTGAAGCCACTCTTGATCAGCCAATGGTGAAACTCCCGGCGACTGTTACAGTAACCATTCGCAACACGGGTAACGGGCCGGGTGATTTTAGCCTGGTGGCCCAAGACCGCCAGGGAGGGTTACAGTTTCAGGGCGAGACGGGGCGCATTCGGTTACAGCCGGGCCAGTTAGCCCGCGTAGAGTTAGAGATTTCTGCGCGATCCCAAAAATTGTTTAGCGGCGGCGAGCTGTACCCTTTTGATATTGTGGTGCGGTCTTCGACCGGCAGTGAACAGCGCCTTAGCGGGGAAGCGCAAAGTGGCTCGCTGGTTCCAGCAGGCGTTGTTTATGCGCTGGTGTTTCTGTTGACCTTTTCCTGCGTCATTGCGGGTATTGCCTTGGTGACTAACCAGGACCGCTTTTTGGGGCGGCTGCCGCAGCCTACCAGTACGGTTGCCGTGATGGTTCCACCAGATGGCACCCTGACGCCGGATTTGTTTCTGACGCCTACGGAAACGGCAACGGCCGTTTCTAATGATCGCGATAATGACGAATTAAGTGATACTCAGGAACTCATCATCGGTACCGATCCAGAAAACCCGGACACCGACGGTGATGGCCTGACTGATGGCGCGGAGATGCTTGAATACGGCACAGATCCCCTCAAACGTGATTCTGATGGCGATTTTTTGAGCGATTGGGATGAAGTAATGACCTACAGGACAGATCCAAATCGCCCCGATACCGATGGCGATGGCTGGAATGACGGACTGGAAGTTTTGCAAGGCACAGACCCCCTGGTTCCAGACAACCCAGAAACAATGCCCGCTACGGCAACATCAACTTTTACCATTACGCCTACCGACACGCCTGGGCCAACTGCTACGCCGTCGCAAACGCCCACACCCTCTCTCACGCCTATACCTTCACTAACGCCCACACCCACCCAAACCAGCACGCCAGCGCCCACGGCTTCAAACACGCCTACCCCGCAGCCGACGGCGACACATACGCCTCAACCTACGGACACGGCTACGCCATTGCCAACGCCCACGGCAATTCCTGACCTGAGTTTGTCTTGCATTGACTCACCGCCCACTATTGACGGGACTTTTAACTTGATTGAATGGCCCGGTGGCCCCCTATTCCAAATTCAGCCGGGAAGTAATACGGCACAATTGGTGCAGGTGTATTTTGTGCGTGATGGGGAGAACCTCTATCTGGCTTTTTTGGTGAACGACGATACCCCAGACGCCACAGATTCGGTGCGCATGTACGTTGACACCACCAACAACAATGGCGATCCGGACACCTCAGACCGCTTTTTCCAGGTGGCGCGTGATGGCACAACGGCCGTACTGGCAGGCATAGGCAATAATGCCGATGGCCAGGCATGGAATAATGCCTACAGCAGCAGCAATTGGGAAGCTGCCATTTCCAGTGGCGGTGGGCAATGGGTTATTGAGATGCAAATTAACGCCGCGGCCGAAATGGGCGCACTGGCTGATCCTTTTGGCCTGATGGTGCAGGTGTTGTACACCGGCGAATTCACCACCTGGCCCGCTGGCGCTTCTTCTAACACGCTGGGCACTTTTCACGATGTTGGCAACGTTATCTGCCCTTGAAGCCAGTTGGGTAGCCCTGGGAAAAAGCCTGGATGTGATGGGTGCCCGTTGGTTGGCCCTTTGGCCTGAAATTGTGCGGCGTTATGAGGCAGACGGCCGTTTCTATCACACCCTGGCCCACATTCAGCACATGATGGATATTCTGCTTGAACTGCCACCTGCCCAAGACCCCGCCAGCCTGCACCTGGCGCTTTGGCTGCACGACCTGGTTTACGACGCGCACCGCAGCGATAATGAGGAAGAGAGCGCGCGACTCGCCGGGCAGTGGCTGACGCCATTTTTGCGCCCAGCGCAGGTGCAGCGCGTCAGAGAACTTATTCTGGCTACCAAACACCACCACTGTTTTCCCCATGATGAAGATTGCGCCTTACTTATGGACGTGGATTTAGCGATTTTAGGGGCGGCAACGGCCGTTTACCGCCAATATGCCCGCGCCATTCGGCAAGAATACGCCCATGTGCCGACTGCCGCTTACCGGAAGGGCCGGGTACAGCTCTTGCAAGCCCTGCTGGCACGGCCGTTCATCTACCACATTCCCCCCATGCGCTGGCGCTATGAGCAAGCTGCCCGGCAGAATATGCAGGCAGAGATTTTTCGACTACGCTAACCAGTTTACGCCAATGGTTAGCGCCTGGGGATAGCGCGCTTCCCGCGCCCACCAACGCGGCCGTTAGCCGGCGCCATGGGCTGGTGGGTGGTGAGGAGGAACCTGGAGGGCGTATTGCGCAGCACGGCCGTTGCCACCCGCATACCCCCCAGCGTTACGCCTGCCGTAGATTGCCCCGGAAAAATTGAATCTCCCACCAGCCATAAATTGCCGATGCCAGTATGGGGGCCACGCGCTCTAAAAATCGAAGTTTGCGGAAACCCACCCACCATACCGCCAGGACGGCGGGTGTAAAATTCAAAGGTTACGGGCGTGCCAGGAAGCACAAGCTGAGCCGCATTTTGCAGGCCAGGGACAGCCAATTCGGCAGCGCGAAGCAGCCGATTAGTGTACTCATCCCGGCGTGCTTCATAGGCGGCTTTGTCTTTCTGACGTAGCTGCCACCAGGGCGCAATGGCGGTATGGGTGGACAGGGTGGCAGTACGCGTGCCTGCCGGGCTACGGCTAGCGTCCTTCTCGTCCGCAAAGGATATGAAAACGGAGTTGCCCTCGCCGAGAGGCTGGGTGGGATCGATAATAATTTGGTGGTGGCTGGCACTTTTGGCAGGTAAACGGGCAGCGTCTAGCCCCAAATAGAGGGTAAAGGCGCCCCAGGTTGCCGGACGGTGCTCGATTTCACGGCTCAGACTGGCGGGGGCATGTTCGCCTAGTAAACGGTGCAAGGCCCAGGGCGTTACATTGGCCAGAATGTGGTCGGCCTGCAGGCGCAACCCTTTTTTGGTGGTTACGGCCGTTGCCCGTCCGCGTTCTACCTCAATGCGCTCAACTTCCTGACGAAACAATACCTCACCCCCATGGGCGCGAATCCAGTTCGCCAGGGTATCTGCCAGCGCGCCAATGCCCCCTTGGACGTGATTGACTCCGCGGCGAGGCAGGTCCAGTGCCGCACTGCCATATAGGGCACTGGCGTTTTCGGTCGTGGTTTGCGCTGAAATGAGGAGTTGCCCATCTAAAAATGCTTTGAACATGGGGTCTTGGTTGGGGGCCAGGCTTCTGACGGTGCGCAGTAGATAGGGCAGGGCGCGCAAAGTGCGGGGGCGCAAGGCAAGCCCCAGGCTCAACAGGTCATGAGCGGATTCCGGAGGCCAGGGAAACGGCCGTGACGATATATCCCAACTTACATCTGCCAGCATTTCTTGAATTTGCCAGAATTTTTCGGCGTGGGGAAAAGCGGCCCGCCGTTCTTGCTGCCATTGTTGCGGGTCAGCCCATTGGGTGACGGTACGGCCGTCGGGCAAATGCACTACCCAGGCCGGGTCTGCGGGGTGCACAGGCCATTCCAGGCCCAGCGTTTCGGCCAGGCGCCCATGGGGGCCACCTGGTGAAAAACCGCCCGCCAGGGTAGCGCCGGCATCAAAGCGGAATTTTTTGTGGTAGAAGGTACCGGCACAACCGCCGGGGTAAACGTGGGCTTCTAGCACAGTGACGCGCTGCCCAGCCTGGAGTAGAAGGGCACCTGCCGTTAGGCCCCCAATGCCCGCACCAATAATGAGGGTGTGTGTCATGGAGTAAGCTGGCTCTGGTGGTTGACTTGCCGGGCGCGGCGAAGGTGCCAGCGCGTCAGGAATTTGCGAGCGGTAAAGAGTAGGTAGAGACCCGGCCTGGCGAACAGCAAGCGACTAAAGAGGCCCCGCAGCCCAGTATGATGCGCGTACTCGATATGTTCATGGACTTGGGTGGTGTGGGGGGAAACGGCCGAAAACCGGTGGGTGTGGGCCCAATGGCGCAGCGGGCCGCGCATCTGGGTATCGGTAAAACCGGCAGCGCTGACGCCGTTGTGTACTGCTTGCCAGCGAACCGGAACAGGCCCGAACCATAGGGTGAAAGCGGCAACTGATCCTTCGCCCAGAGGTTCAAAGTGATGAATTTGAACAAAGATGGGCGGCGGGGTCAATTTTTTGAGGATGCGGGTATCATGGTGGAAAGCGGAAACGGCCGTAACCGGCGCATTAACGGTGAAGTAAAAGTCAAAGGTTTTCATGGTGAATTATGCAGCCCCCTTTAGGAAGCGGGTGGCACGGGTCTGGGCACCCGGTCCGGGAATATCCGATGGAGAATGGAGAGTACCTGGTACGCCGTGTCAGCTTCAAAGGTGTAAAACCCTTCATAATACCGCTCACTCCCGCTAAGAGCTGGCACTTCATAAGCCAGCAAAGTCATGCTCAGTTCATCACCATAAGCGACAACGAACCAATAATTCACCAGCGGTGTTTCCGTTGTTTCGATAATGCGCACATTTTTGTGCCTAAGTAAATTAGAAACGGCGCTACTCGCTTCTACATCTGGCTCATAGTAAAGCCACAAATTCTTTCCCGAATCGACAATAGCCTGATACTGGTCCCGTTGAGGGTCTAAACGAGACAAATATTGAAAAGATGCGTGAAAATCGCAGGCGCGCTGACTTTCAATAGCCGCATCTTCAATGATGTGGCTGATTTTTGTCATGGCCTCTACCGAAAATGTGTAGCGAAAGGCCATTTCGTTGAATGCCGCTTTTTCGACACTATCCAAAATGCGCTCTGCCTGAGGGGGAAAGATTGGCATCATCCGTTGGTAAAAAGATTGGAGGATTTCAATGGACTTGTTCATGTACGGGTCTCCATTTTTCATGGGTTGTTTGCAGTAAAGGCAATGTGACCTAACAATCTACGTAAGATCGAGCTGGCCTTTTTCCTCTTGTTGATAGGCTTCGATTATTTTGGCCGCAACTTTGGCCGGAGAGGCCGCATTTTTGGGTAAATTCATGGGCACCTTGTCCCACAGGGGAGTGGCCACAGCGCCTGGGCGTATAATGGTTACCTTGCGGCGTCGCTCTTCTTTGCGCAGTGTATCGGTAAAAGCCTCCAGGCCAGCTTTTGCTGCTGCATAAGCCGCCAGGCCAGGCAGATGGAGTCGTTCGCTGATGGCACCCAGATAGAAGAGGTGAGCGTCTGGGGCCAAAAGCGGTAGGCTGTAGCGGGTAGTGAGAAAGGCACCAGTCAGGTTGTTATTCAGAATGCGCTGCCATTGATCGAGAGCCATGTTTTTGATGGGTACGGCCGTAATATCTCCGGCGGCGTATACCCATAAGTTTACCTCGGTAACCTCATGGCTGGCGGCTGTTACCGCGTTTTGTACCTCATAGGCGTTGCTGACATCACCCGCAAAAGAGAGCGGCGTAAGCTGTTCTATTTTTTCTGCGTGGCGGCTAATGGCGATGACTTGCCAGGCTTGCGCTACAAGTTGTCGCACAAGTTCTTGCCCAATGCCACCATGAGCGCCCCAAATCATTGCTGTTTTTGTCATGGTTGAAGCTTACCTCTTTGTTCGCGAATTGTCAAGGTATTGTCAATATAATGAGTGGAAATTGAGGGATAACTGGACAAAAAAGCTGGGCACAGGCAATCCTGTACCCAGCTTTGGTGTAAATGTGTTACGGCCGTAATTAACCAGCAGGAACCAGCACAGCGTCAATCACGTGAATGATGCCGTTGGAGGCCTCGATATTAGTTATCACAACTTGCACCGTGTCATTCAGGAACACGTTGCCATCCCGCACGGCAATGGTCACATCTTCGCCCTGCAGGGTGGTGGCGGCATCGAGGGTGACGACCGTTTCGGCCATGACGGCGCCGTCAACCACGTGGTAGAGCAGGACGTTGGTCAAGGCCCCCGCCGGATCGGCTAACAGGCTCTCTAAGGTGCCCTCGGGCAGGGCGGCAAAAGCGTCATTGGTGGGAGCGAAAACGGTGAAGCTGCCTTCGCCATTTAGTGTTTCTACCAGCCCGGCAGCGTCCAAGGCCGTCACCAGGGTGCTGAAGTTCTCGTCACCGGCGGCGATTGCGGCAATGGTGGGTGGTTCTGCCGCAGGTTCTTCAACGATGGGGGCTGTTGTTGGTTCTGCCGCCGGTGCTGTTTCGGCAGCATTGTTGGTGTTATTGGTTGCTGAACCGCAAGCAACAATTAGCATGGACAACACTAAAAATATGGACAAAAGTGTAATACGTTTCATGGTTCTTCTCCTTGAAGATGTTTGGTTTTCCGGCTTAATTTTTTGCCGATTCACCTTCAATTACGTAGTTGTCCAGGTTTTGTACCTATTCTGCGAAAGTTCCTGCGGATCCTGTTAAGTTTTTGTTAATGTTTTCCTGCTTTTTTGCCGCTTTGGGTATGATTTGGCAATGGCTGAAAAAAGCAAGAGTGGCAATAACTCAATAAGGAAGAGCAAGGTGGCTAGCTGGCGCAGGGGTTGGATAAAAATGCTGCTGTTTTTCCTGGTGCTCCTTATGTTTCCGTGGATTTGGCGTTGGGGCGTCAAGCTGGCCTATGCTGGCCAAATTTACGAGATGGCGACAGCGCCGCCGCAGCGGGTGGCGGTGGTTTTTGGCGCGGCAGTTTATGCCAACGGCCGTTTAAGCCCAATTTTGCGCGATAGAGTGGAAACGGCCGTGCAGCTTTATGAGGCTGGTCAGGTGAGTCAGATTATCATGAGTGGGGATAACCGGGAGGACCACTATAATGAGCCTCAGGCTATGATGGCCTACGCCGTGGCTCGTGGCGTGCCGGAAGAGGCCATTCAGCCGGACTATGCCGGGTTGCGGACCTATGATACCTGTTACCGGGCGCGGCACATTTTTGGCGTGGAAACGGCCGTGCTGGTAACTCAGGCTTTTCATTTGCCCCGGGCGCTCTTCACTTGTGGCCAGTTAGGTATAGAGGCTGTTGGTGTGGCTGCTGATTTACGGGCTTATCGTGCAGCCGATTGGTACGAATTTCGGGAGACGTTTGCTACGTTGGTGGCCCTGTGGGACGTTGTGCGCCATCAGCCGGCGGCCATTATGGGAGAGCCAATTCCTTTACAGTAGACCAGGGTGGTTGGGTTGTGGACGAATAAACCAACTAAGCACTCTTGTAATTATTGGGCCAACAACTGTTGTATGATGGTGGCGGCGTCCAGGCCAGAAAGAGCGGCTCCTTCTATACGAGGCTCCTTGAAGGCGTCTCCGGCAAAGACAAGAGGGGGGAGTTCTTGGGCAACCAAAGTACGTTTTGGGAAGAGGGCGGTGGGGAGGGCATAGCGCCACTTCTTAAGCTGTATCTCTTGCAAACGGGTATCCTTAGCAAGGTGCGGGCGGAGGGCAGCCAAAAGCAGCTCAATTATTTCAGCGTCGGGTGCGTCATAGTGCGTTTCGCTGAAAATGGGGTTGCCGTGGATGGTAATCAGGGTTGCGTCTGGCGATATCCCTTTTTGTTGATTGTTCGCTATCCAGCTAATGGGATGAAACGGCCGTTGCAGTGCGCCTGGCTCCGGCAAATATACCTTTCCTTCTACCCAAACTAAGCCACACAGACAAGGCGCATACGCCAGACGGGTTAGCGACGATTGATCGTTACGTTGGAGGGGCGTATTTCCGGCAGCCAGCAGCGCCAGAGATTGTGGAACCGGTGGCGTCAGGATCAATGCCCGGCTTAAAAAGCGTTGCCCATTTTTATCCAGCGCTTCCCAACCCGCTTCCCATGGCGAAATGCGAGCCAGATGGGTTTCTAGCTGAACGGGCAGCCTTTGGGCTAAATGTTTAGGGATGCGTGTCATTCCCCCGTAAGCGGCGTAGCGAGGGTGACCGTCTCTATTGTCTTTGTCGATGGAGCCATTAGACCAACCATGACTCCAGACAAAAATAGCCTCATTTGCCAGCCAATTGTCCACCAGCCTTTGGAATTCTGCCGTGCGCACTGAAAAAAATTGTGCGCCGTGGTCGGCTTTTCCGGGGCCAATGCGCCGCGTAGCCATGCGCCCACCTACGCTGCGCCCCTTGTCAACAACTAATATCTTCAGACCAGCTTGTTGCAGCTGATGGGCTGCCAGTAACCCAGTAATCCCGGCGCCAACAATCAACACGTCATGTTTGTGGTTCATTTTCTACCTTTTGGATAGTTGGACATGGGCAAGGTACCAGGTTCCAGATGCTGATGCTTAAACTTGGACGTGAACAGGCACAGGCAGTCCGGCCAATTTCATAATTTTGAGGGCGTTAGTGGTTGGGCAAGAACCAGCATGTAGCCTGTAGTCGAAAACCATACGGCCGTTTTCCACATTATCACGAAAGTGAAAATTGCTAATATTGGGCAGCTCTTCCGCTAGCTTGACCAGTTCCAAATCATGGGTGGCAATGGCCCCCATGCCGGGGCTGGTGGCTAGCGCCCGCACATATTCTCTGCTGCCTAGCAATCGTTCCCGATTGTTTGTGCCACGGAATATCTCATCAATCAGAAAAAACACGGGATAGGAGTCACGCTGTTGTAAGGCAGCTAACAACCTTTGCAGGCGGCGGACCTCGGCATAGAAAGATGAAAATCCGTCAGCCAGAGAGTCTGTAACATGGATAGAGGTATAAAGACGAAAGAAGCTAGTTTGTAGCTGCTGAGCAATCACCGGACCACCCGCATAGGCCAGGCAAAGATTGATGCCCAGGGTGCGCAAAAATGTGCTTTTGCCCGCCATGTTGGAGCCGGTGATCAGGTAAATTTCTCCGGGTTGGTTGAAGGCGGCATCGTTGCTGATGCGCTGTTCGGCAAGAATAAGGGGATGGCCAATGGCTTGCGCCTGAAAGCTTGGCGGAGTCTTCGGATTGCTAAAGGTTGGATAGGCTGCTTCGGGGTGCAGGTAAGCAAAGTGGGCCAGACTGTTAAGGGCTTCGAGTTCGTACCAGGTGTCGAGCCATTGGGGCAGCAAGTTCCTCAGCGTGTGCCGGGCCTGTTCCATGCGGTAGGCAAAGTAGGTGTCCCATGGGGTGAGGACGTTGAGCAAGAACCACAAACCGGGATTGTATTTGATGCCGGCCCCGGCGAGGATACGGCTAACGCGCTGTAGCTGGGCTGACGGCCGTTTTTGGGAGTTTTGAAATGGTTGACAAAGCTGCTGCAGGCGCGGGTAACGGCGGTAATTAAACGTCTCCAGCACAGAAAAAATAGCCTGTAATTTGCGTAGCCCATCTGCTAAAAAAGCGGCGTCGGTAAAAAGATGACTCACCTGGCGGGTTTGCCAGGTGGCAAAAATGGCATAGGGAATCCAGGTGACAAGCCACCAGGGGCCAATTTGTCCCACCAACTCCGCAAGTAATAAGATGATGGTGAGACTGCTGAGAAACCCGAGCGCCAGCAGGTTGCGGTGTAGGGATCCCATTTCCTGTTGTTGGTTAAGCCAGGTAAGAACACGCTGCCCGGGCCATTTGTCGGGGGCGGCTACGGCCGTTTCCGGGTTGTCTTTCGCCATAGCCGCAGACAGGCTTAGGCGGTCGCGGAAGGTCGTCAGGGGCGCCATTTCGCGCACCAAGGCCTGGCGGATAAGCGTCTGGTTGGGATCCGGCGTCGTCTCCAGCAACCATTGGCGCAACCGCAAACTGCCAGGATAAGAGACGGCCGTGTCCAGCAGTTGGTGCAGCGAACGCGCCCCCACAATGTCCAGGTCGCGGGCAAAGGGGTGATCTAAATCAGGGGGAAGAGTAAGCGAGTTGGGGATATTTCCCCAATCGAGCTTCATGCGTGCTACGTGCAATTGCTTTAAGCTTCGCCAAATCTTATGGCGGGTAAGTGCAACATCTACCTGCCGATGTTGCTGCACGGCGATGGCAAATACAACAACACACCCAAGGGTTATTCCTGCCCAGGCCCAGAGACCCCATTGCCACAGCGTGAAAGCAGAAACGGCCGTGCCCCCCAAAAAAACAGCCAGCCGCCAAACAGACAAACGTTCTCCTCGGTCCTGCAAATAGGCAATTCGCCTATCCAGCCGCTGGACATGCCTTTCCAGCAAGATAATGCGCTGCGCCCTCAGAGCCATGTGGGGAGATTGAAAATTTTGCCCAGCGTGATTCCCGGAATTTGCAGGGTAACGCGTCTCAACCATCTGTGCGGAGCTTGCCAGGGAGAGTAACTTTAAAGCCTGCTCCCTGCCCGTCTCGGTTGTAGACAACCGCCGACCCCTCATGAGCTGCTGCAATAGCTGCCACTACCGATAAGCCCACCCCTGTTCCATGCTGCCCCGCCGTTTGCTTTCCACGATAAAACTTTTCAAATACGTGAGGCAAATCTTCATTGGGTATCCCCAAGCCTTCATCCTGCACTTCTAGAGTGACGTTTTCTGGTGTAAAGTCCAACGTTATCTTCACTTTGGTTTCCGCCGGTGAATATTTGATGGCGTTGTCTACCAAGTTTAACGTCATATGATACAGTCTAACCGGGTCTCCTAAAATCATATACGACTTGCCCACACTATCGAAGAGCAAGTCGATGGATTTGCTTAGGGCAGCCCCCTCTACATCCTCCAATACTTCTGCCACAACGCTATGCATGTCTACCGCCACTCGCTCCAGCTCGACCACCTCTTCGTGGGTTACTTGCAGCAGATGGTAAATCATTTCTAGCATGCGCTCGGTGGCACTGACAATTTGCTCGACGAAACGCTCCCCTTTTTCGTTGAGGGTCATTACTTTGCCCAAAAGTTGCGCAAACCCTTTGATGGAGGTCAAGGGGCTTTTCAGGTCATGGGATAGGGCGCGCATGAACTCGGCCCGATCGTGCTCTAACTGTTTGACGTAGGTAATGTCTTGCATAACGGAGATGGTGCCTACTTCTGGCAGATGTTGGGAGGTAGCCAGATAGGTGTGGTCACCCACCATTACTTCAGCCGTGCGCCCAACGCTTCGGCTAATGGCGTCGAAGAGCTGGCTCATATTGCTGTCGAGCAAGGCTTGGGCGGCTTCATTGGAGACGAGTACGTTGCCTTGCTCATCCAGGATGATGAGCGGTTCGTTAATGGTACGGGCTGTAGCGAGAATGGCGGCTTGTTGGCGGCGAGATTCGGCAAAAAGGCGGGCATTTTCAACGGCCGTGGCTACAGGGTGAGAGAAAGCATCGAGGCGAGCTATGTCTTCCAGGCTAAATTCACCAGCTTGCTTGTTAAACAGGGCCAGCACGCCCACAACTTTGTCTTTGATGGTCAGGGGCACGCAGGCAATAGAGCGGGTCTCCTGGTCATCCACGCGGTCGCTGCTAGCATAGGCTGGATGGTGGGGGGCATCGTTGGTAAAGAGCGCTTTTTTGTTTTGGGCTACCTGCCAGATGATGCCTTGGGTAATGGGGCGTGGGCGCTGCGCGTTTTTGCCAAAGACCAGAGGAAATAACCCGCTTACAGCATCGTTGTGCAGATAGAGTTGGACCGCTTGCACTGGCCAGTTTTTGTTTACCTGTTCCACCAGCACATTATAGACACGGGAGAGATCCAGAGATGAGGAGACGGCGCGAGAAACTTCATTCAGAGCAGTCAATTCCTGGACGCGGCGAGCCAGGGCTTTGTCTGTGGCTTGGTAAAGACGTGCGTTTTGTATGGCAATGGCGGCAAAGTCGGCGATGGCTGTTAGCAATCGTTCATCGCGCTGACTAAAAGCTTTGCCGCTTTTGCGTTGCCCGGCGCCAATGACGCCAAAGGTGACGCCGCCTAGCGTGATGGGTACAAACAGAAGTGATTCTACCAGATAGCCGGTCTTCACTTTAATTTGTTCTTCACCAGGTTTACGGAAGGCGCGCAAGGGTTCAGCGCTGGTAAGGACTTTACCGACCAGGTTGTCTTCACTGGCGGGCAGACGCATGCGCCGGATTTTTTCATCTTCGATGCCTTGTTCGGCTTCCAGGAAGAGTTCGCCGCTGCTTTCATCAATGAGCCAGATGGCGGTTTCGTCGGCAGCCGTGAGAACCTGGGCTGTTTCCAGCACTTTGTGTAGCACGTCGTCGGGGTCTAGTTGGGAAGTGATGGCCTTCGCCATCTGTGAGAGGGCGTCGGCCAGGTCAAGTTTTTCTTGGAGGGTTCCGGTTTGCATATTGGGGCGGTCAACGATGTTGGCCAGGATTTGCAATCCCCCCAGGTCTAAAACGTCACCATTGCTGAGTGGTGTGGGATTATTAACGCCAATGGAACGGCCGTTGCGCCAGGTGCCATTGGTGCTGCCGACATCAATGGCGTAAAGGTTGGTCGATGTGGGGCGGAGCAGCAGGTGTTTCCGTGAAACGCCCTGTAGGTCGGGAAAATGATTTTTCAGGTTAACGCTATGGGGATCGTTGACATCTCGCCCCAACACGGCTTCACCGTTTAGTTCTAGCCCGAATTGATAGCGATTGTCTGATGCTAGGGCAAAACGCACCCGCCAGACTGGGGCTTCGCGCGCACGCTCATGGTCTGCCGGGTAGGGAACTGGCTGGAAGGTGGTACTTGGGTTTTCATCTAATGAACTGGTTGCTTCAATAGCGCCTTTGAAGAGGTTGTCGCTCTTCGGTTCCCCTGTGTCTTTCGGCATTGTTGTTCTCCTCTAGTTGTCTTGCCGTATGAGAAACCAACTGACTTAACGAGATAAAAGCAAGATTTTCCATTTTTCGACCATAATTATACATGAGTACGAGGAATTTTCAGCAATTTTGGTGAAAAATAGCGTAAAATTCTGTAACTGTACAGGTCTTTATGTTGAAAACCTTTAGGAACGCAGAGCTTCACTGAGGTTACGCAGAGTTTCGCTGAGAAAGGGCGGAAATCTCTTTACTCTCTGCGTAACTCTGCGGTTCTCTGTGTCACTCTGCGTTCCTGCTGTATAGATACAAAATTCTTGCTCTATGGGGGCAAGCCTTCAACAGGTAAAGATGACCATGAAAAAGAGTCTACAGCTTGTAATTGCTTATAGTAGCTTTGTGCTCCATGCAGTGCCAAGTAGTATGCTGGGTGTGGCGTGGCCAGAAATGCGGGCGGTGTTTAATGTCCGTTTAGATGCGTTGGGGGTGGTGTTGTTTACAGTTACGCTAGGGTATTTTTTGGCTAGTTTGAGCAACGGCCGTTTCCTACAAGCCATTGGCCTGGGGCCAACTTTGCTGATGAGTTGGATTTTGACTGGGGCTGGGGTTGCAGGATACGCGCTGGCTCCTTCTTGGGGCTTTCTCTTGGGTAGCGCGTTTTTGGTTGGGAGTGGTGGCGGCATGTTGGTTACCGGACTAAACACGTTCATCGCTTCCAATTTTAGCCACCGACACATGAACTGGATGCATGCAAATTTTGGCTTGGGTTCAGCCCTTGGCCCTTTGGTGCTGGCTTTTTTAACCCGCCAGGGCTTTACCTGGCAGCAAAGTTATGGCACATTGGGAATTTTGCAGGCAGGAATGGGGATTGTTGTTTTGCTTACCTTGCGCATCTGGCAGTTTGCAATTGTGAAAGGTGAGGCGGGCGATAGCGGCAGGCAGGTGGGCAACGGCCGTACGCTTCGTTTGCCGGTTGTCTGGCTTAGCTTGTTGCTATTCTTTCTTTACGTAGGTGTAGAGACCACTACCGGGCAGTGGAGTTTTACTTTACTCACCCAGTCTCGCGAAATTTCTGCCTTACAAGCCAGCAGTTGGATCAGTATTTATTGGGGCTGTTTGACAATAGGTCGCCTTTTGGTTGGTTTTGCCGGGGAACGTTTGGGCGCAGACCGTGTGCTGCAGATGAGTATGGGAGGGGTATTGATTGGCGCTTTACTTTTGTCATGGCCTACGGCCGTAACCAGCTTTTGGGGCCTCACCCTCACGGGCTTTTCCTGTGCAGCCATCTTTCCTCTGCTTACCTCCGATACCCCGCGGCGCGTTGGCCCCAGCCACACCGCCAACGCCATGGGTTTGCAAAATGCGGCGGCCAGCATGGGGTTGGCTTTATTGCCCGGAGCTGCCGGCTTATTTGCAGAAAGTGCCACTTTGGAAATAATTGGCCCATTTGTGGTTTTGTTGAGCCTTTTGCTGTGGGGAGCATATCAGTGGTTGCGACACATAACCAAAGAGTCGGCATTGGATTTTGCGCGTTAAAAAAGTGAGAGTAGAAAGTGGCTAAAGCATATGACCTTGGCGATAGTGTGCAAGTTAGCGAGGGTGTGTATCATCCTGGGTTCCATCTGCCCTTGTCTGGCTGGCAGGGGCACGTGATAGATGTCATTGATGTTGAAGGCCAAACTTACCTGGCTGTGCAGTGGGACAGCCAAACTTTGCAAGAGATGCCACCGGGTATGGCGCAGTTTTCATTGGATGCAGATTGGGAATGGCGCGGTTGGATATTTACAACAGCCCAGGTGCAGCCTGCTCTACCACGGAATGAAAATGCGGAGACCATTGCCCAGGCTGCAAAGGTGGCGGCAACATTGCGGCAGGAGTTTCGCCAGGCAGGGGATGGACAGCTTGATGTAGCAGTAGCCACATTGTTAGAGAATGAAGACGAAGAATTTTTTGATTTGCCGCTATTTTTAACTGTGCTGAACATTCCTGAAGCGGAGCATGAAGCAGTGAAGAGAGCATTAGCAGCCGGAGCGGGTACTTATTATTACCAGCACTATGGACATTGGCGATATGGTAGACGGCCGTTTTTCCTCATTCCTTTGCTTATGGCCAAGGCGCCTACGTTTGGGTATGGCGTGCTGGCCGTGTTGGCTGACGATGAGATTTCTCTGGATAGCCGCAAAAAAATTGCTTACTTTGCTTGCCAAACCGCCGATCCCTTTGCCCCTGACCACATGCCCCATGGTTTAATCTCTTTCGTCAGCTTTTTGGCGCAGCACAATGGGCTGAGCGTAGAGTTGTTTCGCAGTGCGTTATTGGCTTTGGAGCTTGCTGACGTGCAGGATAAGTTGATGAGCTGGTCGCTGGGGGAAGCACAGAGTCTAACAGCCTGGCTGGTGGCGGAAACGGCCGTACCCGACACCGAAAAGCTGTGGTGGCTCTGGTATCTTTCTGCTTATTTGCCGCCAACATTGGGTAAAAGGCTGCTGCCTGTGTGGCTGGCCCATCCTCACTTGCCATTAGACCTGCGGCGCGAGCTGGCCTGGGGTTGGCTCATGGGAGAAGAGCAGCTTGGCGTACCACCCGCCAATTGGCGTTTGATGGCGGCCACTTTTGCCGGAGACACGGAGGAAGCTGAAACCGCCGCCGCTGAAATGAATTTGGTAGAAGCGACCCAGGTGGATGAACAAGCCGTGATGGAAGATTTACAGCGTACGCCCCACATTGTGCCAATGCCTGATCACCACGGGCCAGGTAATGACCCGGTTGGCTTTCTCGCCATGCTTATGGGAATGCGTTTTGGTAGGGTGCGGGGGCATCCGCCTTTTGTGCGGCGCTATGCTATACAAGCTGTCGCCGAGTTGGAACAGAACCCTTTGGAGCTGTTTCAGATGGTGTTGGCCGAATCTGACGCGCACAATGAAGTGCTGCGCCACGGTGTGATAGATGCCCTGCCCGCTTATGCGGCCAGGTTTACGGCCGTGCAAAAGCGTCAATTGCTGGACATGGGTTTAATTGTGGGTAAGGCTGACTTGCGGCAACGCATTTACGAACTGGGTGTGCAGTGGTTGGGAGACAACTATCTCCAGGAGGCATTAGCCGACCCGGCAAAATCAATTCGGGACTGGGCCATGGCCCACCAAAAAAAGAATTGAGAGAGCGTGACACTCCCTGGATGATCACCGGCTTCCATCCCAGAGGAATCTCATGAAAAATCAACAAATTTGTCCGGACTGTGGTACGAAAATGGCTTTTGCCCCAGATGGGCGGGGACTATTGTGCGAACGCTGCGGTTATAAGCAGGAAACGAAACGCCAGCTTCCCCCAGCGAAGGAGCTGTCGCAGGCGCAAAAACTACTCAACATGTATGCGCGGTCAAATGCAGAGAAGGAGACAAGCTTGCGCATTTCTTTGCGACAAGGGGTGGGGGCGATTAAGGAGAAGGATCTGGATGAGGCGTTTTTTCATCTGGAACGAGTGATTTTGTCGGCGGATACAGGGGAAGCAATGCGCGCTGAAGCCTGGTTGTGGCTTAGTGAACTGTATTCCGACCCGGAAAATAAACGGGAATGCCTGGAGCAGGTATTGGCGTTGGATCCCACTAATGGGGTAGCGCGACGAGGTATTGCTTTGGTGGACGGCCGTTTGCGCCAGGAAGAGATCGTGGATCCTGATCGGATTCAGCCAAATATTCCGGATGAACCTCAGACAGCCCAGGCAGAACAGTTTGTTTGCCCACGGTGCAGCAGCCGCATGAACTATACCCCTGATGGACAATCCTTGCGCTGCGAATTTTGTGGTCACGAGCAGGCACTCAATGAAGATGGCGCTGACGCTGCGCGGACCGAGTTTGGCCTGGGGGGCATGGAGCAGGATTTTGTTGTGGGGTTGGCCAAGGCCAGCGGGCACGTGCGCCCGGTGGCCATGCGCACGCTGCAATGTCAGGGATGTGGTGTGGAGTTTGTACTTACGCCAGAAATTTTATCGGTAACATGCCCTTATTGTCGTCATGTATACGTGACGGAAACGGCCGAAACCCACGAGATTTTACCAGCCCAGGCGCTCATTCCTTTTGGGGTTACCGAGGGTGACGTTAAAATTAAGCTACGTGAATGGTTTCGGCAGCAAAAAATTAGTCGTGTGCGGCTGTCTCCTATTGTGGGCACTTATTTGCCAGTGTGGACTTTTGACCTGAATGGTGAGATTGGTTGGAAGGGGCGGGCGCGTCGCGGAGATGATTGGGTGCCGGTTTCGGGTTCTGGCTATATTTTGATAGATGATCATTTAGTGTTGGCCCAGAAACGGCCGTCAAACTATTTGCGCCGTGCCATCCATGATTTTGATCTGGAACAGCTTGTAAGCTACGATGCTCGTTACCTGGCCGACTGGCCCGCCCAACGGTATCAACTGACCCTGGCTGATGCTTCTCTGGTGGCGCGGCGCGAGGTACTGCAGGAGCTGCGCCGTCGTCCCTATCGTCTGACGCATGGCCAGGATGTGCGCGATTTAACGCTAAACTCGTCGGGGCTGGTGGTGCTGTCTTACAAGTTGATTTTGCTGCCGGTCTGGACCGCTCACTATCAATTAGAGGGGCGGGATTTTGACCTGTTTGTCAATGGGCGCAATGGCCGTATTCATGGTGAAAAACAAGGCAGCAGCATTGGAAAATTCGTTTCGTGGTTGCGCGGCGAGTAAATTGCCCCATGAAAAGCTTGCATTCTGTGCTAAATGCTTCAATTACATGAAAAAAATTACCTAACGTTAACTTTTACTTCACGTTTTTTTAGAGGTCCTTTGATTCCAATTCTTCCTTCGTTCCGCTATCGTAAAGTTACGTTTTATTGGTAACTATTAATGTAACGGAGGAAAAAATGACGCGGAAAAAGAGTTTGCAAGTATGGATGCAGTTAGCAGTATGGGTGGCAATGGTAGCTGCTGTTACAGATCCTGAGCTTATGCGGTATTTGTGGAGTGGTTAAAGCGAAATCCTAAAAACTTGAAAGGCTGAGGGGGTGAGGCGTTGGGCAATCTGTCCGCTTTTCTTCCTTAAACTGATTCTCTAACCTGATTTGAATAAAAAAGAGCGCGCACCAATGGGCGCTCTTTTTTGTGCTTGCCTGCCCTTGCATAGAGCAAGGCGTTTCTGCACTAAATTTGCGCGCGGAAGAGTAATTTTCAAAAATCCAGCGCCTCCTGTATGATCTACCTGTTATGGATTTTTTCTTTAGGTTTTCCCGCTCACGCTGGCTGTATGTGGCGCTGTTTTTGCTGGCATTGGCTCCCCGGCTGCTGGCTATTGGTCGGTACGTGACGCCGGATGAGCTGATGTGGGTGCAGCGCTCGGTGGCTTTTCGCGAGGCGCTGCTAGCGGGGGATTGGGCTAATACCCTCGTTACCGGCCATCCAGGGGTGACCACGACCTGGCTGGGGGCGCTGGGTATTTCTGGGCAACTGCTGCTGCGTGCGGGGGACACGGCCGTTTACCAATGGATTACGCACCTGGTCTGGATGACGCCCGATAACGTGACCGCTTTCCAGCAACTGGCCCACTTTCTTTCCGCCGGACGGCTGATGGTGGCGTTGACCAACAGCGCGGGCTTGGTGCTGACATTTTGGTTGGCACGGCCGTTATGGGGCGTAAAGGCAGCCTTGTTGGGTGCCGTTTTGCTAGCGTTAGACCCCTTTGTCGCCGGGCTGTCTGGCCTGCTGCATGTAGACGGCCTGCTGATGACCTTTACGCTGATTTCCCTGTTGGCCCTGGCGCGGCTCCGTGAGAGCAAGGGCTTTAGAGATTTGGTCCTTTCTGGTGGCGCTGCCGCTCTCGCCTTCCTCAGCAAATCCCCTGGCTTGCTCCTTATCCCTCTGGCATTGGCTGCAATTTGGGCACAGAGTTCACAAAGAAAGCACAAAGCGCACGAAGCAGAAACAATGTTTGACGGGAAAAACTCCCCCCTCCTGCATGCCTTCTCTGTGAACTTTGGGATTCCATTTAAGCAAACCATGATTTGGCTGGGGAGTTATGCCATTGTGGCCATAGCCGTGCTGCCAGCTGTGGCGACTGCGCCGGTGCAGGTGTGGCAGGTTATCAGCGGCGAAAGCGGGCGGCACGTTGAGAATGCCCTGCGCCCTACCTTTTTCATGGGACAGGCGGCCTTTGACCACGGACCACTTTTTTACCCGGTGGCGCTGCTGTTGCGCTTGAGTCCGGTGGTGCTGGTAGGCTTGTTGCACCTTCTTTTGAATGCCAGAAAGCGCAAGGAACTGCGTTCTTTCTTCACCTTGCAAAACCTGATTTTACTCTTGTGGGCGGTGGGCTTTTTGGCCGCCATCACCCTGGCGGTGAAGAAATTTGACCGCTACATGCTGCCCGCCATACCGGTGTTGACGCTGCTGGCGGCCTGGGGCTGGGCGCAGCTAAAGAGATGGCGCTGGCTGCTCCCAGGGCTGGTCGGGTTGCAGTGGGTCTACCTGTTGGCTTTTGTCCCTTATCCTTTAGCGGCCTTTAATCCACTGGTGGGCGGCCCTTGGGTGGCGCAGCGGGTTATCACTGTGGGGTGGGGAGAGGCCATTGGCGCGGCGGGGCGCTGGCTGGCGGCGCAGCCGGACGCAGAGGAGGCAACGGCCGTAGCCAACATTGCACCTTCCCTGGCCCCCTTCTTTTTGGGCCAAACCTTGCTCGATACACCGGAAAATCGTGCCCAGGCTGATTATGTTATTGTGACGTTAAACGGCCGTCAGCTAGACGGAGACCCGACCCCCATGCCCGGCGCAGAGCTGCTGCACGTGGTGCGCTATGGCGGGCTGCCGCAGGCGTGGATTTACCGCAATCCGGCGCCCCAGCCGCCGCCCGATTTGCCCCAGGTATGGCCGCAACCTTTGATCATGGGCAGTCAGGTGCAGCTTTGGGGCTTTGACGCCATTGCTTGGGAAGATGCTGTGGCAGTTTACCTGCAATGGGGGCTGTCCGCGCCTACGGCAAACCGCTTCAGCGTCAGGCTGACTTTGCGGGATGGGGCGGGCAACGATTGGGGCGGGCTGGAGACGGCGCTGTTGAATGATGTGTACTTTTACCCGGTGCATTGGACGCCAGGAGCGCAGCCGGTGGTGCGTTATGAGTTGCCGCGGCCTTTGGCTTTGCCGCCGGGCGACTATACTGTGGAATTGAGCCTGTTTGATGGGCAGGGCGCCCAGGCGGCGGTGGTAGACGCCAATGGCGCGTTTCGGGGTGTGGCGGTAGCGAGTGGCCCGGTAACGGTACGGCCGCGGGAAACCATTCCGCCGCTGACAGCGCTGGATTTTCCCGTTGAGAGTGATGGGCTATGGCTGGCAGGGGCGCTGCGCTTGCGGGGTCATTCGCCCCTGCCGGAAAGCGTGTTGACGGGTGGCAAGGTGACGGTTGATTTGTTCTGGCAGGGGGAACGGCTGTTGCCCGCCCAGTTGCCCATTACCCTGATGTTGGGGGGGCAGGTTGTGGCGCAGCAGTTGGTGAGCCGCTACGACACCAGCCTGTGGCGGCCTGGCGAGCTGGTGCAGGAGAAGGTGACGTTTACCGTGCCACCGGATATGACTGACGGAGAAGCTACCCTGACGTTGCGGGTGGCGGATGGGTTACCCGTGGTCTTGGGCAGGATTTATTTGCAGGAAACGGACCGCCTGTTTGTGCTGCCTGAAGATGTGGCGGTGCCGCTGGTTTATGATTTTGGCGGGGTGCTGGCCTTGCGTGGTATGAGTGTGGCGACGGGGCGTGCGGGGGAAACGGCCGTGATCACGCTCACCTGGCAGGTACAAAGCCAGCCGGCGGCACTGTACACGGCCTTTGTGCATTTGCTCACCCCAGATGGCAGTATTGCCACCCAGTCTGATCAGTGGCCGGGTGGTCAGCCTACGGACAGCTATGTGCCCGGAGAAGTCATTGTAGACGTCATTGGGCTGGATATTCCGCCCGAGCTGTCGCCGGGGGAGTATATGTTGCGGGCGGGGGTGTACACGGCCGCAGACGGCGCCCGCCTGCCGGTAAATGGGGCAGATTTTGTGCTGCTGCCGCTGCCGTTCGTGATACGGCCGTGAGGAGGTTTGCAACCAGTTTTTAGAGGGGCGGCCAGAAAAGGGGGGCCAGCACTATAGTCGTGAGTAAAACCAAGAGCATGAGGGGCAGCCCAACTTTGATGTAATCACTAAATTTGTAGCCCCCAGGCCCCATGATGAGGACGTTGGCGGGGTGACCTACGGGGCTGAGAAAGCTGGAAGAAGCGGCAATAGCAACGACAATCATGAACGTGTAGGGGGAGGCGCTCAGATCCAGGGCGGTGTTGATGGCAATGGGGGCCATGAGTACGGTGACGACGGGGCTGGGCATGGTTTGCGCTGCCAGGTTCGTGAGGAGAAAGATGCCCGCCAGAACGGCCGTGATGCCAATTCCCCCCAATCCGTTGACCACTTGCTCGGCTAGAAACTGGGCGGTTCCGCTGTTTTGCATGGCCAGGCCCATGGGCAACATGCCCGCAATGAGGAATACCGCTTTCCATTCGATATAGCGATAGGCTTCCTCCATGTTCAGGCATCCGGTGAGGATCATGAAGGTTGCGCTGATGATGGCGGAAATGGCAATGGGCAGCCAGCCGGCCATTACGGGTACCAGCAATATGATGAGGGCCAGCACGGCCAGGGGTGCTTTTTCCAGTCGCGGCGAGGGCTGCGATTCGGTGCGCAAGACCACAAAATCAGGTTCTTGCCCCAGGAGGTTGAGCTTTTCTCGTGCCCCGTGGAGCAGCAGGGCGTCGCCCATTTGCAGGCTCATTTCGCGTAAGTTGTGGCGGTACGGCCGTCCGCGCCGCCAGATGGCCAGTACATTGAGGCCATATTTTTCGCGAAAATATATCTCTTGCAGTGTGCGCCCTTCCAGCGTGGTGTAGGGGGAAAGAATGACTTCTACCAGCCCTACGCGCTCGGACTCCAGGCTTTGCGGATTGGGCGGTTCTTCTTCTTGGACCAATTCTTCCAGGCCGCGGAGAATGGCAATGTCTTTTTCATAGCCTTGCACCAGCAGCCGATCTCCGGCTTGTAGCCGGTCGTCAGGCCCGGGCAGCAGCCGGGTTTCGTCCTCCCGCACAATGGCCAACACGCGCAGGCCAAAGGCATCGCCCAAACGGCTTTCCAGTAAGGAACGGCCGTTGAGTAATGAATCCTCCGGCAAACGAATAAACACCAGGCTGTCTTCCAAGTGGTAAGCGGCTAATGTTTTGGGCGGAGAAATCACAAAGGCCTTTTTCAGGGCCAGGGCATCTATAGCTTCCTGCGTTCCTTGCACCAGAAGCGTGTCTGTAGCCTGCAACGGGAGCTGTTGAAATTGACGGGTTAACACATCCCCATTGCGCCGCACGGCTAATACATTTAACCCGTAGTGCTGGCGAAAGTGCAAAGTTTCCAGGCTTTTTCCCAGAAAAGAAGCAAGAGGTGTCGGCTGCGCTTCGGCCAAAATAATGCCCGATGCCGTGATGTCTTTGAGGGTTGGCTGCAGCCGGACATCTGTGAAAAGATGGCGCAAATGGAAGCTGGCTAACTCGTCTTGTCGCCCCATCACCAGCAAGCGATCACCCCCATTGAGCAGAGTATCACCCTTGGGCGAGTAGTTGACGTGACCATTATGCAAAATAGCCACCACGTTCAGCCCTAATAATGAGCCAATGCGGCTCTCCCCCAACGGCACATCGGCCAGGGCGCCATTGTCGGGTATGCGCAAGGTAAAGAGACGCTGGCTCAGGTTATACGCATCCTCTAGCCTGGTGTTGTTGGGTCTGATGGTTTCGCCAATGACGTCCCGGTTGGGCAGCAGGTGCCGTCCAAGAATTATCATGTACAAAATTCCCAAGGATAGAATAATTCCGCCCAGGGGTGTGAAATCGAACATGGAAAAGGGCGTATATCCGGCTTCACGGAGGGCATCGCTGGCCAGGATGTTAGGCGGGGTGCCGATGAGGGTGGTGAGGCCACCCAGCAGCGAGCCAGTGGCCAGGGGCATGAGTAGGCGGGAGGGCGAGCGCCCTGTGCGATGGGCAATTTCGACAACGACGGGCAGCAGCAGGGCCGCAACGCCTACATTGTTCATGAAGGCGGAGAGCGAGCCAGCGGTAAGCATGATGATGAAGATGAGGCGGGCTTCGCCGCTTCCGGCCAGGCGCAACACCTGCTGGCCGATCCAGTTGGCAATGCCGGTTTGCGAAAGGCCGCCACTGATGATGAAAACGGCCCACACGGTGACGACGGCGGGGTTGCTGAAACCGGAAATAGCTTCTGTGGGTGTAACGAGCCGTGTCACGGTGAGGCTGATGAGTACCAGGAGGGCAATGAGATCTACCCGCAACCGCTCGCTAATGAATAGGGCAACGGCTATGGTCAGGATTACCAGGGTTAGGATAATGGAGGGTGTCAAGGGTTACAATTCTCCACGTATGATGAGAACGGAACAGGGCGCATTATCGATTATTTTGGGGTTTACCTTACCCAGTAGAAGGCTGTTTAAGAGGTTAGCCTCCATGGGTGCGCCGAGCAGTATTAGATCGTAGTTTCCTTCATGGGCTTCGGCCAGCACTTCATCGGTGGTAATGCCGCGTCTCAGTTTTAGTTCGGCTAGAATTTGTGCCTGCACCAGGTGCGCCGAGGCCCATTTCAGGTGTTGGGCCACGGGGGTGTTGGTTTGCAGTATTTCTGGTAGGGTCTCTTCCATTTCTCCCAGGCCGGCATACATGCCGGGTATGAGTTCGACTACGTGAAGCAAGGTGACTTCGGCCTGGGCGGCGTGGGCCAGGGCTGCACCGCTGCGGATAACCAGTTCGCTGTTAACATGCCCGCTGGTGCAGATGAGGAGGCGCCGGATTTGGGTGGTTTGGCCTTTGGCAATCAGCACGGAAATGTTAGCCTGGTTGGCTACTTTGTGGGTGACAGATTGTAGGAATTGGTCCCACAAACTGCGCATGGCATGGGCGCCGATGACTATGAGGCCGTAGTTGCCGCTTTGGGCTTTGCGCAGGATTTCTTTAGCGGGGGGACCCAGGGCCACGGCCGTTTCTGTTTCGGGGGTGGGAATGAGCTTGCGCGCTTCTTCCAGGGTGATGACGGCCGTTTCTGTTTCTTGTTCATCAGCTACTACCTTTAAGAGCGTGATGGGTCGCCTCAGCAGCTCTCCCATAAGAGACCCTAACGTGACGGTTGATTGGGCATAGGGCAAATTACTGACACAGATTAACACATTCATAGGACAAAACCCTCGCAGCTGCAGTCCTAAAATTCTGGAACGCCACCGCCTAACAGACGAATAATAACCAACAAGGCGCCAATGAGCGGTAAAACCGAGAAAAATAAACGAATGCGTGGCCCGGCAAAGTAGCGAGTAGCGACAGCGCCAATTTGGGCGCCAATGGCAGCCCCAGTGTGCATCACCAACGCCATGAGGATATCTACATTTCCTTTCAGGGCGTGGGTAAGGGTTCCATATCCAGCTGAAAACACAATCTCAAACAGATCTGTACCAACCGCAACATGGGTGGGTACTCCCAAGAAGTAGATGAGCATGGGCATCCGGATAAATCCCCCGCCAACCCCCAAAGCCCCTGCCAGCACGCCTGTAATCATGCCTACTCCCAAAACCACCCATAATGAAATTTCTTTGATGCCAGACCCGGGGAGAGAGATCATAGGCCAAATGTTGATGGTGTGTACCCGTTTGGAAAGCCGGGCAAAGGCCAGGGCCTCCGATACAGCTAACTTTTCGGTACGAATCATGCGTATGGCCTTGACGCTTTCCCAGGCGGTGAATGTGCTAATGATGACCAGGATGATGATATAGGTGATGCCAATAACCTGGTCAATATTGCCAGCGTTCTCTAGCGCTTCAATGATGTTTGCGCCAATTTCTACACCAATGATAGTACCTGCGATCATGAGAGCGCCAAGCTTGATATCAACGTGGCCCAGCGTGCGGTGGCGCTTGGCTGCGACAATAGATTTCCCGGTCATATGGGCTAAATCTGTCCCCACCACAAAATTCATGGGCACGCCAGACCAAAACATGAGGGGGCCGGCCAGGAATCCACCACCTACGCCAAAAAACCCGCCCAGCATGCCCACTATGAAGCCGATGCCAATGAGGAAGAATGGGTTGATGGTTACGCCGGTGATGGGGAATTCCATAGGGTTACTCCATCTTTTCTAAACCGAGGCGGGTGATCAAAAATGAGGTAACCCATTCTAAAAAGACCCCTTGTACCACAATGAGGACCAGCGCGGCGATAGCGTAAACGAGAGGATTAAGATGAAAGACGCGGTTTAGAGGCTCGCCCAAAAAGCGCAGGACACCCAAAAAGTAGAGTATGAGTAATACAGCGTATACCCCAAGTTCGATTAGAAAATTTCGCAGCAATCGTTTGTGTTGGGTTTTCATGGTTTTCCCCTTGGTTGTTGCCGTTCACGGACGTATTCTACCACCATTTGCGGCCAGCCCGGCCTTTTGTGCTACAGGGTGTTTTGTAACTGTAATGCGCGATATCCTTGTTTTTTGCGGTCTTTTATGAGGCGCAGGGTGTGGGGGCTATTTAACAGGCGGAAGGCATAGCTGCTTTTGGTGGTGAGCAAGCAACGGCCGTTTTCCGCTAATCTCTGCTGCAGGGCCGGGAGCAGGTGTTGGTCCCACGGAACCCCGGGGTCAACGTCAGGAAAGAGGATGATCCAGTCGTAACGGCCGTCGAGAGCCAAGAAGTGCGGCAGATGGCGTAGAGAAATGGCCGCCGGGTCCGCGCCATAGGCCAGTAAATTGGCCTGGCTAATTTGCAAACTCAGGGCATCCCGGCCGGCCAGGGTTAAGTGGGCCAGCCGGTTTTGGGCTGTTTGCTGTAAAAACAGAGGGATGTGCCCCTGCCCAGGGTTCCATGCCAGGATGTGGCCGCTGAAGACCTCCTGTTTCAAGGTATTGAGAGCCAGCGTGGTGTAATGGCCCAGCGTGTCAAATTCGGGCAGGTTGTAGACGGTGCGCAAGGCGAGACTGTGTTGCCCCAGCCTGAATGGAAATTGGCCCCGGGTGTAGGGGCGTAAAGGGTCATCGACGTCTACCCAGGGCTGCCCGCCGGAAAAATGGAAGACGGTGTGCCCTTTGCTGCTTTCTGAATAGGTGATTTCGCTTCCTTGCTGCTGCAAAACCGTGGTGACGAAGTCGGCCAGGGGATTGACAACGACGACGGCCGTTGTTCCCCGAGGATTCATTTTGACCGCCATCATGCCCAGCCAATGCTGCAGTACCGGCCCGCCTGCTTTGCCCGGCAGGTTGGCCAGGATTAAGTCGAAGGTTCTTGGTAAATTTTCAAAGGCGAGCCCGCCTACGGCCGTTACCCCCCGCACTTTGTTCTGGCGAGCGTTGAGCTGGGTAAAAGCAACCGCCAATGCATCCCGATCCTGGGCCGTCAGGGAAACGTGGGGAGCTGCCTTCGCCACAGCCAGGCCCAAAGTCCCCACGCCACATCCCTGGTCCAGCACCGTTTCCACGGCGGATAGGTCAATTTCCTTAGCAATCGTTTTCAGGAGCAGCCGCGTGCCCACGTCAATATCAAAGCTGCTGAACAGCGATTGCGACAAAGTCACCCGCAATTCTTGCTTTTGAAACCGGAAAGTGACCTGCTTGTTGCTGAAGTGGGGTAGAAAGGTGTCTAGCTCCATAAGCAGCAGATTATCAATAACGACCCATTTTCGCAAGATTCTGATTAGATTCTTGCCAACCAAAGATCCCTCTGTTCCAGGCTGGTTAGAATGCTGTAAGTTCACCTGGGCTTTGGTTGCTTTGCCTCTGATAGGGGGCGTATAATCCAACCACATCTTATTTTTGAAGAGGACGTACGTGTTATGTGCTCCTATCGCAGGGTAAACCAATGCGGGGATGGTACGAGTAAATGATGGGTTTTGAAAACACATTATGGGCTATAGGCGGCTTTTTGCTGGTGCTGACGCCCATTGTTCTGGTTCACGAATTAGGCCACTTTGTGGCTGCACGCCTTTCAAACATTCACGTGGAGGAGTTTGGCTTTGGTCTTCCTCCACGGGCTGTCGTATTGGCAGAACGAAAAGGCACAATCTTCTCGCTCAACTGGATTCCGTTAGGTGGGTTCGTGCGTCCGGCAGGTGAAGATGATCCGATGGTGCCGGGAGGACTGGCGGCAGCCTCAAAGCGCGCGCGCTTTTTTGTGTTGGTGGCCGGCGCTGGGGCCAACTTCATCATGGCGTTTTTAATCTGGTGGGGGGCGTATCTGATTGGCCCGCCCGCTGTGGCTGTTGGGTTAGTAGAGCCGGGCACGCCAGCGGAAATGGCGGGGCTGCAGGCGGGTGATTTTTTTGTAGAGGTAGACGGCCGTAAAGTGCTGAACTCCAACGACATTGCCAACCCCATGTATGAGAAGGGGGGGGAAGCGATAGAAGTGGTGGTAAAACGGGATGGGGAATTGGTGCCGCTGGTGGTAGTGCCCCGGGCCGAAGGCGAATATGATCCTGGCGCTGAAGGGCCATTGGGCGTACGCCTGGCATACTCCTCGATCATGATAACGGCCGTCGCGCCCCAATCCCCAGCGGCTGTGGCGGGCTTGCAGCCAGGGGATATTGTCATTGGGCAGCAGGCGGATGGCTTACTGGTGGTAAGTGTGGACTCATTTGAGGCAATTTTGGCGGAAAACGTGGGCCAGCCCGTGCCCTTGTTGGTAAGCCGGGATGGGAGCGTGTTTGAAACGGCCGTTACCCCAGCCAACCCTGGTGAATTTAGCGCTGGCCTTTTGGGCGCGTCGATAACCAACCTGGAAGACCGCGTCAGCCGTACCATCATTGAATCCATGAGTGCTTCGGTCGATTCGATCTGGTCGTACATGACGCTTTTTGTGCGTGTGCCTTCCATGCTCATCAGTGGCGAAATCACTCCCAGCGAGGCCCGCCCGGTCAGCATTGTGGGCATCAGCCAGATGGCCGGGCAGATGGTCGAGGCTTCGGCCTCCAATAACACGCTTTTCCCCTTTTTAAACATTACTGCCTTCATCAGCGTTGCCCTAGGTCTCACCAACTTGCTACCCATTCCTGCCCTGGATGGCGGGCGGATTTTATTTGTGCTGATTGAAGCTGTGCGCGGGCGGCGTATTGAGCCAGAACGAGAGGGTATGGTTCACGTAGTGGGTATGCTCTTTTTGCTCGGTTTGATGGTGCTGTTGATTGTGCAAGACATCGTGAATCCCATCATACCGGTTCGGTGATGACGGTGATGCCTGAACCGAACCCGCTGCCATCATGTTCAAATTTTTGGAGAAGCAATAACCTTTGCTAGAAAAAAGATGACTCTAGATCCTGAGCAACAAGTTCCCTTTGCTGACGCGCTCGACCGCTTGTTCACCGATCCCGTCATTCCCTTGCCGTTGCTTTATCGCCTATCCGATATTGGCGGTGCGGAGTTTGATGCCTTTAAGACTCTTTGGCCTGGGGTAGATGATGAGCGTCGCCATTTGCTGGTGCGGCACCTGGTTGATATTTGTGAGGAAAACTACCTGGTCGATTTTTCGCCGGTATTTACTTTTTGCCTGAAAGATACTTCTGCCGCAGTGCGCGTGGCGGCGCTAGATGGCCTATGGGATGATACGAACCTGCGGTTGGTACCCCCAATCATTGATTTGTTGCAACATGATACGGTCGTAGAGGTGCAAACGGCGGCAGCGCAGGCCTTGGCCCACTATGTGCTAATGGCGGAGTGGGGTGAAATTTCTGCGGCCAGGTCTCCCCAGATTATTGAGGCGCTGCTGGCGGTGTACGAGAAACCCGATACGGCCGTTTCCCTCAAACGCGCCGCCCTGGAAGCCCTGGGAGGCGCCAACCATCCTCAAATTCCCACCCTCATTCGCCAGGCATACAGCAGTGGCCGCCATGATTTACAATTGTCGGCCGTTTTCGCCATGGGCAGTAGCGCCGACGAGCGCTGGATTCCGCAGATATTAGAAGCCCTGCACAGTGATAGCGACGAAATTCGCATAGAAGCTGCGCGGGCCGCCGGCGCGGTGGGCGCAGAAGAGGCCCTGCCCCAGTTGGCACACCTGGCTGTTGACGAAAATTTGGAAGTTGCCCTGGCCGTTGTGGAAGCCCTGGGCCAAATTGGTGGCGATGTGGCCTACAACATGCTTATGCAGATGAGCGAAGATGACGATTTTCGCCGTCTGCACGATGCGGTTGATGAAGCCCTGGAAGAAGTGGATTGGTTAGGGGGATCTTTTGACATGCTGCGCTTGGGCGAACCGGATGATCTGGATGAAGATATCCTGGACGATGATTTTGCCGCCTGACTTGCCGGAATAACCGCTTTTGAACGACATCATTGCCGTACTGACCCAGAACATCGTTCCCATTTTCATTGTCGCCGGGTTTGGTTACGCGCTGCGGCGTTGGGCCAGCCTGGAGAAACAAGCCCTTTCCCGTGCCGTTTTTTATGTTTTAAGCCCATGCCTGGTATTTTCATCCTTGGTGACTTCCCAACTGCCGGCAGATGAGCTTGCCGATTTAGTGGGTTTTGCCTTACTCACCATTTTGAGCATGGGCATTTTGGGGTGGATTGCCGCCAAAGTCCTGCGGCTAACCCGCACTGAAAGCGTGGCCTTGCTGCTGATGGTGATGTTTGTTAATGGGGGTAATTATGGCCTGACCCTGAATCAACTGCGTTATGGTGATGAGGGTCTGGCCCGCGCCGTGGTTTATTTTGTTACCAGCACGGCCGTTTTGTACACAGTGGGCATCTTGTTAGCCTCTACCGGTCAACTTTCCTGGCGGCAGGCCTTGGGTAGACTTTGGCAAATGCCGCCAATTTATGCGACGGTGTTGGCCGTGGTGGTGTACAGCTTTAAGATTCCGCTGCCTGTACCTTTGCTGCGGGGTGTGGAGGTGGCTGGCGCAGGGGCAATACCGGTCATGTTGTTGGTTTTGGGCATGCAGTTGGCGGATTTGCAAGGTCAGGCCCGGTTGCGGCTGGCGATTCCGGCTATTTCGCTGCGGCTTTTGGTTGCCCCCGTGGTGGCGGTGGGGATAACGCTTTTATTAAATATGCAGGGGTTGGGGCGTGCTACGTCAATTATTGAGGCCAGTATGCCCCCGGCGGTTTTTAATATTATTTTGGCAACGGAGTTTGACTTGCAGCCAACGGCCGTTACGAGTATCGTTGCCATGGCGACGCTGCTAAGCCCCATCACGCTGGCGGTCGTCATTACCTATCTAGGTTTGTAATGGCAAAGAATCAGGTTTTCTTACTATGGATGCTTTTGGGAGTAGGCTGGGGGTTGCTGGCCCCGCGGTCAGTGGTTGCTCAAGCCCCGCTCTTCACTTCATCGGTGGAGTATGATTTTGGGCAAGAGATTCGTTTTTACCTGGTAGCGGAAAATGTACCAGAGATTACGGCCGTTACCCTGTTTCTCAGCGCTCCAGAGTTTCCTAACGCTTTGTCAGACACGGTGACTTTTACGCTGGCAACCCCCCTGGTTATTACCCACGTCTTGAATTTGGCACAGTTGCGCCTGGCCCCTTTTACCACGGTGACCTACTGGTGGGTGCTCACCACTGACCGCGGTGAGTTGCTCACGACGCCAGAGCAGACGCTGAACTATGTGGACAACCAATTTTCCTGGCGCACCCAGCAGACGGCCGAGGGCGCCATAAGCTGGACTGGTGATGATCCCGCTTTGGGCCAGCTCGCGGCAGACATTGTGCGGGAATCCCTGCCGGTTTTGCAATCGTTTCTGCCCGTGATGCAGCTAAACCCCTTGCGGGTGTACATTTATCCGTCATCGGCAGATTTGCGGGCGGCGCTGCGGTTGACCGGGCGCGATTGGGTGGGTGCTCATGCGCATCCGGAACTGGGGGTTATCTTAGTAACGGCCGTAAACCCGCGCACTGCCGCCACCGACTTACGCCAGAGCCTCCCCCATGAGCTGGTGCATCATTTACTCTACCAGGCTACGGGGCCACAATACGAGGCGCTGCCGGTTTGGCTGGCTGAAGGGCTGGCCACACTGGCAGAAAGTGCGCCGAACCCCGCTTATGCTGTCGTGTTAGAAACGGCCGTAGCCAACCAGGCCACCATTCCCTTCAACCAACTATGCGAGACCTTCCCCACCACCGAAGCAGACGCTTTACTGGCTTATGCCCAAAGCCATTCCTTGGTTCAATATATCCAGGCAAACTACGGCAGCCGAACCTTGCAAGAAATGGTGCTGGCTGTAACCGATGGCGCAGATTGTGAGGCTGTGGTCTTACGCACGTTGAATCAATCCCTCGATGACCTTAATCAATCCTGGCTGCGCAGCTTGCAGCCTCATTCACCATTTTGGCAGTTTTGGCTAGATAATGGCCTGATTTTTGCGCTTTTACTGGCTGGTTTTGGCTTGACAACCCTGGTCATATTAGCGCCGACGCGACGGTAGAAAACTGCCTGTCAATGGGATGTCCAGAAGTAGAATAAACTGATGAATGTGAAAAAACCTGCCCGTACCCGCAAAATTGTGACCAACCCGTACAAGACCGGGGGCGAACCAACCGCCGCCTTTGAACAGGCTTTCCGCCAGGGGACACAACTGCTGCACCAAAACAAGCCCCAAGAAGCGTTGCCCCACCTGGAGCAAGCTTTTCACCTGGACAACCAGCACGTTGATGCCGGCATCAACCTGAGTGGTGCGTATATTTTGACCCGCCAGTTTCGCAAGGCTGTGGAACTGCTGGAACCTTTGAGCCAGCAAGCCCCACAGCATGTTATGGTTTGGATAAATTTGGGCGCGGCTTATTTGGGAAACCCGGTTCTGGCCCGTGATGAAGAGCAGCTTAACGCGATTGCCGCTTTTCAAAAAGCCCTGGAATTGAATCCGGCAGCTCCCAGCGTGGCCTATAACCTGGGGCTGATTTTCCGTGACCGGCAGGATATTGAACAGGCCATTTACTGGTTTCGGCGGGCTGTGCAGGCCAACCCCCAAGACAAGGATGCGCGCAGCCACCTGCGCCGTCTGACTGACTCAGACGCCGTGTAATCCGGTTTATAGTCACTATAGAGGTAAATTTATGCTTTCTTCCCAGCGAACTGCGCCGCAATTTGCGCCTTTTTTAGCGCAAATGCAAGCTGCTAACTTGCCAGACCTTTTTATTGAGTCTTTTGCGCATTATTATGAACAATTGGGGCAGGGCCATACGGGCCTCATTCCTGAAGGGAATATTTTGCCAGTAGAAACGCTGCCGGATGCCGAGTCTTTTGCCAATGAGTACGTGGCTTATGGCGAAGAGATGCTGGCGAAAACGGCCGTTATCAAACTTAATGGGGGGTTGGGCACCAGCATGGGGTTAGCCCAGGCCAAATCCTTGCTGCCCGTGCGCAATGGGCTGACCTTCCTGGACATTATTGCCCGCCAGGCCCAACAAATAGGCGTGCCCCTTATGCTCATGGACAGTTTTGCCACCCAGGCTGATGCTTTGCCGGCCCTCCGGGCTTACCCGGGCCTAAAGGGCACGCTGCCCCGCAGCTTTTTGCAGCACAAGCAGCCTAAGGTGGCCAAAGCGGACTTGCAGCCAGTTCATTGGCCGGCAAACCCGCAGTTGGCCTGGTGCCCGCCAGGCCATGGCGACATTTACCTGGCCCTGGTGACCAGTGGCGCATTGGCGGCCTTGTTGGAAGCGGGGTATGCCTATGCTTTTGTTTCTAATGCTGACAATCTGGGTGCAGTGGTAGACCCTGCGCTTTTGGGCTATTTTGCGGCCAACCACTACCCCTTTATGATGGAAGTGGCAGACCGCACGGAGATGGACAAGAAGGGTGGCCATCTGGCTCGGCGGCAGGATGGTCAGTTTATTTTGCGCGAGTTGGCCCAGTGTCCGGCGGAAGATGTGGGCTATTTCCAAGACGTGACGCGCCACAAGTATTTCAACACCAATAATTTGTGGCTGCACTTGCCTGCTTTGCAGCAATTGTTAGTTGAGCGGGATTACTGGCTGGGCTTGCCGATGATTCGTAACGAAAAAACGGTGGATCCCCGCGATGCAACGTCGCCTAAGGTGTATCAATTAGAAACGGCGATGGGGTCTGCCATTGCCGTGTTTGCCGGGGCGCAGGCGGTGCGGGTGCCGCGCACGCGCTTTGCGCCGGTGAAAACCACGGATGATTTGCTGGCGGTGCGCTCGGATGCCTATGTGCTGACGGAGGCCTTTCACATTCAGCCTAACCCGGCGCGGGGTAACGGCCGTTTCCTGGTTGCTTTGGACGGCCGTTATTACAAGTTTGTGCCAGACCTGGACAAACGCTTTCCCTATGGCCCACCTTCGCTGGTGAACTGCACCCATTTTTCCGTTGAGGGCGATTTTTGCTTTGGGCGAAACGTGGTTGCCCAAGGAGACGTGCGGCTGGTTAACGAAACCAGCCAACCGGTGCACATTCCCGACGGCGCTTTGCTAACCGGGGAAATGCAGTTTACGTAAATGGGCGTGGTACTAATTTGTTGATGCTTTTGGAGATTACGGCCGTTTCACCCGCAGCGCATCAATAAAGAAATCTTTTGCCAAGGCCCACTTGCTTTTGACGCGAATCACGATTTCAATCTGACCATTGGCAGGTGTGGTGAAGGGCACCTCGTGCTCGTACCACTCTCTGTCACCCATGACACTGCCGTTGGCCCAGTTGCCAACGCCATTGACCCAAACCCCAGATTCGGCAGCATAAGGATCACCATCTCCGTGCAGGTGGACTTGAATAGGCACAACCAGAATCCAGCTACTGCCAGGGGGCAAGTCTCGGATTGTTTGCCGTAGTTCAGCACCAAAAGGAGCAGAAAAGCTAAACATTTTATATGTGGCTTCCCCATCAAGAATTAGCGCATCTTCACCACCAGGTTGTTCATTGGGGGGCAGTTGCCATGCTAGCTTGTGGATACATTCAGGAATGCCACCGGCGGTTTGTGACGGGTCATCATACAGGGGTTGGCCTATAGAAAGCCAGCTGAGCTGCCAGCTACCTGGTTGCTGATTGGTCAGATCGGGATCCTCCGGAGGGGGCGGTAGATCGGTCCACGGTTCTTCAAAAGAGGGATTGGCAATTATGGGCAGTGGCAGCGGCGTGGGGGTAGGCGATGGCGTAGGGGTTATTGTCGGGGTTGCGGTGGGTGTCGGCGTCGGTGTGGGGGTGGCGGGGGGCTTGGCGACCAAGGGCAGGTAGAGACTGTTGTCCCCTTGGGCTTGCAATAAGGCGCTGCCAAGAACTGTTGTGCCCACTACTACGACCATTCCCAGAACAACCCACATTTCTGGCCCGCCAAAGTTAAGCAATTTTTTCATTTTCTTGCCTCAGGCTGCGTGCCCCTCACAGCGGCGTGGGCAGCCTGCCCTTATTGTAGCACAGCTCTCAGAATTGGAATGGCTTGCGGATCATACAGCAGCCAGCGAGCCAGCTCGTCGTGGGCCTGGTTGCTGCGCCAGGCGCGGTAGGTGCTGCTGTCTAGATTATGGTAGAAGAGCGCGACGACGGTTGGCGTGGCGTCATTGAGTGGATAGGCATAATAAACGGTGGTTAGCACGCCGGGCAATGAGCCATTTTTGTATCCCAGGTTGGTGAAAAGCGCCTGGTTGGCAGGAAACTGCATAGGCCATTCCAGGTAGCGGCGAGTCAGGTAGCTGCTGTCGGCGTTACTGAGGCCGTTGAGGGCAATTTGGGCCATTAAGTCTGCGTATTCTTGGGCTGTGCCGTGGGCGTTAAGGTTTTCGGTGAAGGTGCGCTGGGTTTGGCCGTTGGGGCGGCGGGTGCTACTGCGCCACGCTTGCTGATGGGCACGAAACTCTGCACTGCCAGAGTATTCCAGCGTGAGTTCCATGACTAAACGGCCGTACTCCTCTGGGTTGGCCATGAGTTGGGCCACGGCCGTTTGGTCATCTACATTCTCGCGGGTAAAGTTACCCATCACCAGAAATTGGCCTAAAAAGGGGCAGGGGGCGGTTTGGCTGGTCAGGTTGAGGGTAACGGCCGTTTCCTCAATGCGTGCCTGGCCCAGCAACATGTGCAAATAATCGGTAGCTGCGTTAGAACTGTAGCGCATCATCATCCCCGGCACTTCCTCCAGTAGCACATTGGGCGGATCGCCAAAGGTGCGGCCCCGCTCGGTCAATTCATTCACCGCTCGTTGATGCGCCCCCAGGTCTAGCCCAGGCTGATAATATGCTTCCATATCGGCAATGGGTACTGTCGTTAACGGATCCAGCTCCCCGGCCGCCACCGCTTCTGCATAGGCCACCAGGTGCACCACTTTAACCACGGAGGCCAGGGGCATGGGCACATCGCCATTCAGGTAAGCTCCCGCGGATTCCTGCCCCACGCGATATGCAGCCAACCCTACTGTTTCCGGTTCTGCCAGGAGCTGCAGAAGAGCGGGCAGCGCCGCTTCTGGAATGCGGGCGCGCAAGGCCGCCAGCGCCGCACTGTCTGGGTTGAGGGCGATGATAACTGGTTTTTCTTGTGGCAAGACGGGTAATGTTTGGCCACAGTTTGTTGCCCCAGTGCTGGCGAGAACTGGGATGGCGGTGGGGATAACTGTGGGCGTAGCCAGGGGCGGCTGTGGTGTGGGTGAAGGTGGCGTAGGCTTTTCTGGGCTTGGCGTGTGAGTAGGCGCCAGCGTTGGGGTTGGGATTTGGTGGCTTGCTGGGGTCGGGGAGGTGGGCAGAGGGATGTCGGTAGCGGACGGCCGTTCACACCCCCCCAACACCAACAGCACCATAACCCCAAAACCCAGAAACCTGGAAAAACCCGTGGCTAATAGGTCACTGTGCATTGCTCTTCCGGCCATAAGCCTGGCGCGCCGCTTCCCGCGCCCCTGCTTCCTGGGCCTGCCGCTTCTCTGGCTCACCCATGCTGCTTACAATGATGTCCCGCACCTCCTCCGGAGAATCGGTGACAATTAGCAAATCCAGGTCTGCCGGAGAAATTTTGCCTTCGGCCAGTTGCGTTTGCCGGATCCAGTCCAACAGCCCTTGCCAATAACTTGAATCAAATAGCACTACGGGAAAATTCGAGATTTTGCCGGTTTGAATGAGGGTGATGGCTTCAAACAATTCATCCAAGGTGCCAAACCCGCCAGGAAAAATAACAAATGCTTGGGCATATTTAACCAGCATCGTTTTACGCACGAAGAAGTAGTGAAAATCTACCGCTAAATCAACGTAAGGGTTCAAGTGCTGCTCAAAGGGCAGCTCAATGTTCAGGCCAATAGAGGGCGCGCCGGCAGCCCTTGCTCCCTCGTTCCCTGCCTGCATGATGCCGGGGCCGCCGCCGGTGATGATAGAAAAGCCGGCTTCGCCCAGCAGGCGTGCCGTTTCCACCGCTTGGCGGTATTGGGGGTGGTCTGGGTTGGTGCGCGCCGAGCCAAAAATGGTGACGGCCGGACCGCATTCAGCCAGGGAATCGAAGCCGGCCACAAACTCCCCCATGATGCGAAAGACGCGCCAGGTGTCGGTTTGCGTAAAAATTTCGGGAGCGGCGTAGGGGGCC
>CAZDEO010000018.1:0-3558 GCA_964504445.1 uncultured Anaerolinea sp.
CCACCTCAATGGCCTGGAAGCCAAAGCCACAGATCTGCAAGCCCAGGCTCGCACCGCCATGTGGCTGGCGGTGGACGGGCAGGCTAGCGCACTCATTGGCGTGGCCGACACCATCAAAGAAGGCTCGAAAGAGGCCGTCAGACGGCTGCACGACCTGGGGCTAACGGTAGTGATGGTGACGGGGGACAACGAGACCACCGCCCAGGCTATTGCCCAAGAAGTGGGCATTGACCGCGTATTTGCGGAAGTGTTGCCCGGCGACAAAGCGAACTACGTTAAGCAGTTGCAGGATGAAGGGTACGTGGTGGCTATGGTAGGCGATGGCATCAATGATGCCCCGGCGCTGGCGCAGGCTCATGTGGGTATAGCCATTGGCACCGGCACCGACGTGGCCATGGAAACCGCCGATGTGACCCTGATGCGCGGCGATTTGCGCAGCGTGCCCCAGGCTTTCAAATTGTCCAAGGCTACCATGCGCAACATCAAAGAGAATTTGGTGTGGGCTTTTGGCTACAACACGTTGCTCATTCCCATAGCTGCCGGGGTTTTGTACCCATTTTCTGGGGCGCCGGCCATGCTGCGCGAGCTGCACCCCATTCTGGCTGCCGGAGCCATGGCTTTTAGCAGCATCAGCGTGGTAAGCAATGCGCTGCGCCTGCGCCGGTTGAAGCTGTGAGGGGGAACGGCCGTAAAGTAAAGTGAAGAATTTCCATAGAATTAATGAAAAACTGGCCGGTTTGCATACAATGGCTTGAGGATTGTTGCCCCCTTCCACCTAAACATGGGGATTTAAGGGTATGGGGGCAGCACATTCCAAATATCAAAAAAGGAGCGAGATAGAAATCATGCGGCGGAACATTAGGAAACCAAAGAAAGCCCAAAGTGGGCCAACCAGCAAACGGAAGTGGTATGTTATTGGGGGCAGCATTAGTCTGGGCGTTGTGGCCCTGTTTGCCATGTTGTTTTTGAGTTTTCAAAACCCAGACACCATTCACGGTTTGCAGCATTATCTGGGCTTGCAGCGTGAGCATGATGAAAACGTGGTGTATGACACCAGCAACGGTTTGCCACCTGCCGGGGGCGTACACAGCGCCCGCTGGCAAAATTGTGGCATTTATGACGAACCAGTGGAAAGCAAACATGCCGTACACTCCCTGGAGCATGGGGCGGTGTGGTTAACTTATCGTCCGGATCTGCCGACAGAGCAGGTGCAGAAGCTGCGCAGTTTGGTGCGGGGCGAGGGGTTTGTGCTCATGAGTCCATTCCCCGAGCAGGCATCCCCTATTGTGTTGACGGCCTGGGGGCTGCAACTGGAAGTGGACAGTGCGGATGACGGCCGTATTCCTAATTTCATTGACATGTACCAGGTTGGTCCCCAAACGCCGGAGCGGGGTGCCACCTGCGCCAATGGGATAGGGGAACCCTTGGGGTAGGGCAATTGTTGCCAGAGCCACACCTGGAGGGGAGCTAAATGCCCTCCATAGGTCTATACTGTGAGAGAGAGAAAGGACATGAGAATCATCGCAAGTTTTTTCCTGTTGTGGGCCTTGGCAGCATGTAACGGAGGAGGGGAAATGCCCGATTCCAACAATACAGCCAACACATCATCGGCCATCCCCGCCCAAACTGCAGGCCACGGTATGGGGATGGGGATGGGGCGCGGTATGGGTATGGGAGGCGGCATGGGCATGATGGAGCGCCATCACGCAACGGTTCCCGCTGACTATGCGGGTCTCGTTAATCCCATTGCCGCTGATGAAGCTTCAATAGAGCAAGGGGCAGAAATATACGGCCGTTTATGTGCAACCTGCCACGGTGATGGGGGAATGGGTGATGGCCCTTCCGCCGCCAATTTAGACCCGGCGCCAGCGCCCATTGCGCACACCAGCCAGATGTTGGGGGATGATTACCTGTTTTGGCGCGTAACCGCTGGTGGACATGATTTTCAAACGGCTATGCCTTCATGGGAGCAGGCATTAACCACCGCAGAGCGCTGGCACGTCATCAACTATATGCGTGCATTAGGGGAAGGGAGCGTTAGACCGGGGCAAATGATGGGCGGCGCCCCTTTTGACCCGCAAGCAGAGGCGGCAAAGCATGCAGAAATGCTGGGCCAGGCCATGGAACAGGGTCTCATTACCCAGGCTGAAGCAGATACCTTTACGGCCGTTCATGCGGAAATGGAGGCGTGGCAGACGACTAACCGCGGCGGCATGCAGGGCAGCATGGGGCAAATGCAGCAGACCATTTTGGCCGAACTGGTGACAGCAGGCACCATTTCCCAAGAAGCGGCCGACACCTTTAATGATGTCCATGACCGGCTGCTGGCCGCCGGGTTGATGCAATGATGAGCAGGCTGCTGCTCTGGGCTGGATTGGCGGCGCTTTTATTGGGCTGCACGGCCGTTGCCCAAGACACCGGGCTGGCTGTAGATGGGCCGACCCTGGTGTTTCTTTACTCTGACCCCTGACAACCCTGACGGGAAATGGAACCCATCGTGGATGGGTTGGCGCAAGAGTTTGAGCAACAGGTAACTTTTTGGCGGGTTGATGCAGATTCGGCAGAAGGGCTGGCCTTGCAAGATGCTTTGGAGGTACGAGGGCACCCCACTCTGGTTGTGTTGGACGGAAACGGCCGTGTTCACCACCGGTTCTTTGGCCCCCAATCTCCTGATGTTCTGCGCGGAGCTTTGCAGGACGTACTCCCCGGTGACTAAGGGCAGGTGTAATCCATGGCGCCACCCGGATACGTGCATTGCGCCGCTACCGCGCCGCTGTTGGTAAGCAGCGTCACCGTGTCTCCGTCATTATTCCACACCGGAGAGCTAAGCCCCCAGTAAAGATTGGCCACGTCATTTGGTCCAGCACCCACCCACACCTGCACGGCCGTGCCCGCCGCCAGCGTAAAGGTGGGAAAAGTAAACACATGGGGCGAGCGCGCAGCATCTTGTAGCAGCCATCCAGTCATTTCTACCGCTTCTTCTCCCTCATTGACAATGCGCACAAACTCGCCATCCAGGTCATCCCCTGGCGGGTTATAGACAACCTGACGCAGCCGAAGGCCTGTGTCTAACGTGGGCGGCCCCTGAATACCGTCGGCGCCATTTGTTTGGGTAGTTAAATTCAATGGCAATGGCGCGCTAGCCGCCAGCTCTGCCCCAGAAGCCGTTGATTCTAATACCACCTGCCATTCGTAATTCCCCGCTTCTCCGGCCAGATCGCGGGCAGCCAGCGCCAAGCGATATTGGCCGGCGCCATGGCTTTGCGTTACCACACCAGCCGGAAAACGGCCGTATCGCCCCGTCAGGTACACCACGAACTGCTGGCCCACGGCCAACTCGTCCGGCCACGACCAGGCAAACTCTACGGTTTCGTCTGGCGCAAAGGTGCGGTAAGGCGATGGCCCGGTAATGGTGAAATCCCCCGATTCTACGGAGACGGGCGCCGCCGTGGCGGTTGGCACCCGTAGGGTGGGGGGAGGGGGGGTGCCAGGAAGGACGGCCGTATTTTCCAGCATGCCGCTTGCCGCAGACCGATCCCCTGCTGGCGTTGCCGGGCG
>CAZDEO010000018.1:3568-72537 GCA_964504445.1 uncultured Anaerolinea sp.
CACAGAGACCCCATGAGGGCAACCACCATGACGACTATGGCTACAGGCAGCCAGAACGGCCGTTTCTTGGCTTTGTCCATTCCCGCTTCTTGCTGCCCCTGAGCGTCTTGCACCAGCGCCAAAAAAGCGGCCCAGTTAGCCGGGCGCTGGGCCGGATCAGCCTGCAAACAAAGCCGCAGCAGCCTCTGGGTTGCCACGTTCACGTTGGGCGGAATTTGTTGCCACAGCGACGGCGGTTCCCCAACTTGTTGGCCGGTAAGCAATTCCAAAAGCAAAATGCCTAGCCCATACATGTTGCTCCGGGCGCTAACGGGCAGGCCCCGCTGTTGCTCTGGGGCAGCATATTTGTTTTCCAGCACGGCCGTGGCCAGCGGGCCGCCCAAACCCACCCAGACCGGTTGTCCCTCATCGCGCAAGAAAATATGGTGCGGGCGCAAATCCTGGTGCACCAGGCCCACTTCATGGGCGATCGCCAGCACCTCGGCCAGATTTTGCACCAGTCGTAGCGCTTCTGCCTCTGGTAAAGGCGTCCTTTCTTCCAGCTTGTCCCCCAGGTTTTTGCCAGACACGTACTCCAAGGCGGCAAAGGGGCGGTTATCTAAGGAAAGGTCTATGTTGGTGATGGCTGCCAGGTAGGGATTGCTAAGCTGCGCGTATCCCTGCCAATGTTGCCGGAACTGAGCTGCCAGATCGGGCGCATCTTGGGCTGGCGCCCGCAGTACGTCCAGAAAACACAACTGCTCCAGCGCCGTGCTGCGGGCCACAAACCGCTGCACGTAGGGGTTCTCGTTTAAGAGACCTTGTATTTCATAGTAGGGCAGGTCAGGTTTGTTGAGGGTCCAGCTGGGCAGTACGGCCGTGTCCAGAACGCCAGGCCGGTTTGCCAAAGCTGCCACTTCTCCGCCAATCGCCTTCTCCAACGCCTGGCACATAACCAGCGCATCGGCAAACCGCTTCTGGGGCTGCAGCGCCATCGCTTGCAAAATTACCGCATCTATTGCCGGTGATAGAGCCGGGTTAAACAAGCTGGCGGGCGCCGGCGGCTGGGCAGATTTACGCATAATCACAGCCAACGGGTTTTCATCGGCGTAGGGCAACCTGCCCGCTAGTAGTTGATACAGCAGGCCACCCAGGGCATACACGTCCACCGCCCGTGTAATAGGCTGGCCCGTCCCCTGTTCCGGAGCCATAAAGGAAGGTGTGCCTGGCGACATGTAGCTCATGGTCAACCTTTGCGCGCCTAAAATTTGGGCGATGCCAAAGTCTGTCAGGTAAGCCGTTCCCTGCCGGTCAATCAAAATGTTAGATGGCTTGACGTCTCGGTGGATGATTCCTTTTTCGTGGGCGGCGTGCAGTGCCTCGGCCACCTGGCGAAAGAGACTAAAAGCCTGGGGCAGCGGCATAGGTCCAGGGTGTTGCGCCAAGTAAACGTCCAGCGCCATGCCATCTATATACTCCATGACCATGAAGTGCAGGCCATCTTCGGTGGTGGCAAAATCGAAAACCTGTACAATGTGCGGGTGACGCAAGGTGGCAATGGCTTGCGCCTCCTGGCGAAAACGTTCGACAAAGCCTTCGATGTCCGTATGAAAGGGGTGCAAAATTTTGATCGCCAGCGGGCGACCCAGTTCCGGATGGGTAGACTTGTATACCTCGGCCATACCGCCGCGGCCTATCAGGCTTTCCAGGCGATATTTGCCTACTGTTCGTCCAGTGTAGAAGGCAAAACTTGACTGGTTTGTGTCAGAATGATTCATTCTGGTGCCATTATAAAGGCCAGCGCCAAAGGCTGGCAAGTGGGCGCGCCCATAAATGGGGAGTTGTGGTACCCTAAAATGATGGTGTGCTTCTCCATGGGTTTTGGGTAGACGGCCGTTGCCTTTTCACGGTACACTTAACAACATGACCCTCAAAATTGAACCCTCACTATTCCCCTTTTTCAAACCGCAAGGCGTTGTCATTATCGGTGTGTCCCAAAACCCCACAAAGTTGGGCTTTGGGCTGGCGCGCAACCTGGTGCAAAGTGGCTATGCGGGCGCCATTCATTTTGTGAATCCCCGGGGCGGCACACTCCTGGAAAGACCGATCTATGAATTGGTGGCAGACGTGCCCGACCCAGTGGACCTGGCGGTGGTGCTGGTGCCTGCCCCCTTGGTGCCCGGCGTACTGACCGAGTGCGGCGAGCGCGGCATTCATGCTGTCATTATTGCCTCAGGTGGTTTCCGCGAAACTGGCCCAGATGGTTTGGCACTGGAAGATGAATGTTTGCGCGTGGCGGGCGTGTATAACATGCGGCTCATTGGCCCCAACTGCATTGGCTTGCTGGACACCCATTTACCCCTAGATACCACCTTTTTACCGCCGCCTGGCCCCACGCCCGGAGACGTGGCTTTTATTTCCCATTCTGGGGCCATTTGCGCGGCGGTCATTGACTGGGCGCGGGGCCAGGGTTTTGGCCTGTCGCGGTTGGTGAGTTTGGGCAACCAGGCGGACGTGCGGGAAACGGATGTGCTGGTGTCGGTGGCGGCGGACCCGTATACGCGAGTAATTACCCTGTACCTGGAAGGGGTGAGTGATGGGCGGCGCTTTGTGCGGGCCGCAACGGCCGTAGGCCGGGAAAAGCCGGTGCTGGCTTTGAAAGTTGGCCGTTTTGCTAGCGGGCAAAAAGCGGTGGCTTCGCACACCGGCGCCCTGGCCGGCTCCGAATCTGCTTTTGAAGCCGCTTTTCGTCGTGCCGGTGTAATTCGGGCCGACACCAGTGAAGAGTTGTTTGACTGGGCGCGTACCCTGGCCTGGTGCCCGCTGCCCAAAGGGCCCAACGTGGCCATTTTGACCAACGCGGGGGGTCCGGCGGCCGCGGCCGCGGATGCCCTGGAAGTCCATGGTTTGAAGCTGGCCGAATTGCAGCCCAAAACCCGAGCGGGGCTGGCCGAGTTTTTACCGGGAGCTGCCGCCATTAACAACCCGGTGGATATGTTGGCTGGGGCGTCGCCCCAAGATTTTAACCGCGCCCTGCGCCTGCTGCTGGAGGATGAGCAGGTGGACAGCGTGATTGTCATTTATCCGCCGCCGCCGCTGCATACGGCTGGCGGTGTGGCGCGGGCGATCATTCCCAGCATTTACGCGGCGCAAAAGCCGGTGCTGGCTGCGGTGCTGGGGGAGCGCATGATTCAAGAGGCGGTGGAGTATTTCCGCGCGGCGCGGGTGGTAGAATACCGTTTTCCAGAGCGGGCGGCGGCAGCGCTGGCGGTGTTGTGGGAGCGGACGCAGTTTCTGGCAGCTGTGCCGGGTACACCGGAGCGGCTAAAAGATGTGGCGATCAAGCGGGTGCATCAGGCATTACGACGGGTGCCGGAACCAGGTTTTTTGCCCCAGGAGGTAGTGGAGGAGATGCTGGCAGCTTATGGTCTCCCTACGCCACCGATTGTTTTGGCGGAAACGGCCGTTGCGGCCGCCGCAGAGGCGGACAAAATGGGCTATCCGGTGGCCTTAAAGGTGGCTTCGGCGGATATCTCACATAAAAGTGATGTGGGGGGCGTGCGCCTGAATTTGCTGGATGGGGCGCAGGTGCAGCAGGCTTTTGAGGAGATGATGGCGCGGGTGAAAACGGCCGTGCCCCAGGCGCGCATTGAGGGCATTCACGTGCAGCGCATGATCCCGCAGGGACAGGAAGTGATTATTGGCGCCGTGCAAGATTCGCAGTTTGGCCCGCTGGTCATGTTTGGTTCCGGCGGCGTGGAGGTGGAGGGGTTGAAAGACGTCACTTTTTGCCTGGCGCCGCTGACCCGCGTCGAGGCGGAGGAGATGCTGGGCCGTACTTGGGCCGGACGCAAGTTGCAGGGATTTCGCAACATTCCCGCGGCCGACCGCGAGGCGGTGATAGACGCTATCTTGCGTTTGGGGCAGCTGGCCGCAGACTTTCCGCAGCTTTTGGAAATTGAAGTAAACCCATTACGCGTGCTGGAACAGGGGCAAGGGGCTTTTGCCGTAGACGCGCGGGCGCGGGTAGGCGGTGGTCAGTAAACGGTAATCAGTGCACAGTTTACTGACTGAATACTGGTTACGGAAGCGCCGTGGCAAACGGCCGTTTCTCTTCCGCGCAAATGAGCTGGATGGCGTTGCGCCCGGACATGGCCACCACGGGCACGCTGCCGCCCGGTTCCACCCATTGCCCGCACAGGTACAGTCCCGCCAGGCCCGGCAGCGTCTTATCCATGCCCTGAATCATCTTCATCATGGTTTGGGGCGTCAGCAGCCAGCCGCAGGTGGACCCCAGCCAGTTACCGGTGTACCGTTCGTAGCTTAGCGGCGTGGCTACGTCCTTCACCTCAATTTGCTGGCGAATGCCGGGGTAAATGCCCTCCAGAAAGTCGATGATGATGTCGGCGACCTGTAGCTGCTCCATGTCGTAGAGGCGACGGCCGTAAATGCGCTGCCAGTACGCCTGGTTGCTCTCCATCATGACGATGACGCAGGATTTGCCCGCCGGGGCCAGGCTGGGGTCGAAGCTGTAATGCTTCACCCACACGTGGTCGCGCTCTTCCCCGGCAATGAGCAGCGGCTCGTCCAGCAGGTAGGTGACGGAGTGGGGGGTGCCGCTGAGGTCGCGGTTGACGCCCAGGCTGACTTGAATTTGGGAGTGAATGCGGTAACGGCCGTCGTAGGTGCGCTTGATCTCGCGGTTCACGTATCGCCCACCCAGCATGTCAAAAATCGTGCCCCGCCCGTCGGCGGCCGACACCACGTAATCGGCGCGGTGAATTTCGTCGTTGTACAGCCGCACGCCCACGGCGCGGTCACCCTCCACCAGAATTTTTTCCACCTGCGCCTTGTAATGTATCGTGCCCCCCAGGCTAAGGTAGCGCTGCTCCACGGCGCGGGCCACTTCCAGGGAGCCGCCGGCCGGGAAGCCGGCGTTGCCCGTGTCCATATAGGCCAGCAAAGACATGCCCACCATCAGGGGAATGTCGTGCCAGCCGAAGATTTTGCCAAAGGCGCGGCGCAGCAGCGGGTCCGCAAACTTGTCCCCAAACTCGGCGGCCGTCATCCGTCCCCATTTTGCCAACGGCAGAGCAAAAGGCATCACTTTTAGCCCAAACTGGCCCCACTCTTCGGCCGTTAGCAGGCTGCGGGGCTTTTCTTGCAGCATGGCCATGTCAAATCCAGTGAACTGCCGGATGCCCGCGCAAAAAGCCTCGCTCAGTTTGCGGTCGGCGGGCGAGAGGGCCAGCATATGCGCTTCCAATTCCTCCGGGTTGGCGTAGGCCACAAACTCTCGCGCCCCGTCCGTCACGCGCATAAATTCAGCGTGATCGATGAAGCACCGTCCCTGCATCACCCCCAGCTCCTGCCACGCCTGGTTGAAGGGCTGCCCCTCCCCAGAGCCAAAAAGATAATGGATGCAGCCGTCGAAGGTGTATGCTTTACGCTCCCAGGCGGTACACAGGCCCCCGGGCAAATCGTGCAACTCAAAGATTTCGCTGTCAAAGCCGTTCATTTGGGCGTAACAGCCTGCCGCCAGGCCAGCCATGCCTGCGCCAATGATGATGATTTTTTTGTTTGCCATCTGGTTACTCCTTGCCAGCTAGAGCCAGAGCAAGAGCTAGAGACGAATCTTTTTTCTTGCTCTGGATCAAGGAACAGTGAATCGGAGGCCAGTATTCCGTTTTCTGGTGACCATTTTCAGAAAGTGCACCTGCTGATGACTGAATACTGATTACTGAGTATCGGGATTTGCTCTAGCCATTAACCAGGAGCATTGTGCCAAAGTCATAAAGCAGGCTGCCAGTGACATATGTCAGGCAAAAGCCATCCATTATTCATAAATAAAAAAGCCCGCAAAAATTGCAGGCTTGATGGAAAAGCGGCGTGGATTGGGTCAGCCTAGCGTGCGGGGCGCAGGCGGCCGGTAGCCCACCCGCCCACGCGCATGACGGCCCAGATGAGAATGGCCAGAATAAAAACGCCCAGGTAGTCGATGACCGGGATGCGCACAATTTCGTTGAGCATGGCCCAGCCGCGGCTGCTGTAGACAATGATGACGGCCGTGGCGTAGGCGGCCACAAAACCCCATTTTTGCCACGGCTTCAGCCCCAGGCCGTGCATTTGGGTGACGATGAAGAGGGCCAGGAAGCCGAAGAAAAACATGGGCCAGATGCCGTTGTTCTGATTGATGGCGACCAGGGTGCCGTGCACCACGACCGCCAGTTCTTGCACCAGAGTCCACCATTTGTTGACGTGGATGCGTGTGAACATCAGGCTGCCTTGCAGCAAGAGCAAAAAGGTGTAAAGCAGCCCCAGCAAATGGCCGCTGGTAACTTCCATGGGGTGGTACCAAAAGGTGTAGATGATGGCCCAGGCGAAGTAGTAGCCATGATATTTGCGCACTACGCGCCCCGTTTCTTTGAGCAGACCCAGCCGTTTGCCTTTGCCAAAAAATAGCCCCCGGCGCTGATTTTCCATGAGCAGGATGGCAATGAGCAGCACGATGACGGAGCCTTGGGAGGTGAGAATATGCACGTCTTGGGCTAGGCCGTCGTACCAGATGTGGGTTTGCACCAGGTGCAGCAGAATGAAGAAGGCGTTGACGGCAAAAGCGATGATGTTGATGCGGTGCAGGCCGCTGGTGTATTTCGTTTTGGTTTTTTGCGCGTAATAGATGATGGCCCAAACGGCAACCTGGTGGAGCAGGTAGCCGCCCCAGGCGGTAGCCCGGCTCATGACGGTGGGTTCAGGGAGCTTCCAGTAGTAGTGGGCAAAGCCGGTGTCGGGCAGGAAGTCGATTTGCGGGAGAAAGGGGCCAAGCGCCCAGGTAAGGGCGGTGAAGGCCAGGGAAGCAGCAATGCCCCACCACAAAACGGCCGTGCTGCTCATACCTTGCTGGTTTTGGGCAGGGGGTGTGGGGCGAAAAGGCGACACGGGGCTTACTCCTTGCTTATTCTTAGAGGCGGTGTTTGATGGCGCATTTTAACACGGCGCCTGCTATTTGTCTGTGTTTTGTCTGGCGACTTTGGTTTTTGTGGGGAATTATGGCTGGTTTGGGCATTTGTTTTTGTGCTATTTAGGACGTAAACTAAAGGAAGCTAAGGCGGGCGTGAGCCTTTTCCCACACGTTAAAAACCCATTTACCTAAGGAGTAATCCCATGCAAAACTTTGGTCCGTGCATCAGCAAGTATGGTGTTGAGAATCATGGCATCAAAAACCCCAACACCGTGTATTGGAACCTGAGCACCTCCATGCTCTACGAACAAATCATCCGGCGGCGCGAGGGCGCCATCGTCCATTTAGGCCCTATTTGCGTCAGCACCGGCGACCACACGGGGCGGTCTCCCAACGACAAGTTTACGGTGAAAGAACCTACCAGCGAAAAAGATATCTGGTGGGGCAAAGTAAACCGGCCTATCGAACAGGAGAAATTTGATAGCTTGCTGCGGCGCATGATTGCGTACATTCAAAACCGCGACATTTTCGTGTTTGATGGCTACGTGGGGACCGACGAACGATACCGTATGCCAGTGCGCATCATTAACGAATATGCCTGGCACAACCTGTTTGCGCGCAATATGTTTGTGCGCGAATTCGATCCGATTAAGCTGGCTACCCACGTGCCAGAATTTACGGTCATTGACATGCCCCGCTTCCACGCTGAGCCAGAGTTTGATGGCACCAACAGCCAGACGTTTATCCTCGTTGATTTTAGTAAGCGGCTGGTGCTGATTGGTGGCAGTGAGTACGCGGGCGAGATTAAGAAAAGTATCTTTACCGCCATGAATTATTATTTACCCAAGCGCGGAGTGTTGAGCATGCACTGTAGCGCCAATTATGGCCGGGACAGGGACGATGTGGCTTTGTTTTTTGGCCTGAGCGGCACGGGGAAAACGACGCTGAGTAATGACCCCAACCGTACGCTTATTGGGGATGACGAGCATGGCTGGAGCGATGATGGTGTGTTTAACTTTGAAGGGGGTTGCTATGCTAAGGTGATTCGCCTGGACCCGGAAGGAGAGCCAGAGATTTATGGAACGACGCGGCGCTTTGGCACGATTCTGGAAAATGTTATTTATAATAGTGATACGCGCTACATTAACTTGGATGATGATTCTCTGACGCAGAATACGCGCGCCAGCTATCCGATTACGCACATTGCCAATGCGGATCCGGCGGGTTTAGGGGGGCATCCCAAAAATGTGCTGTTTTTGACGGCCGATGCCTTTGGGGTGCTGCCGCCCATCAGCCGGTTGACCAAGGCGCAGGCCATGTATCATTTTCTCAGTGGTTATACGGCCAAGGTGGCTGGTACGGAACGGGGCGTGACGGAACCGCAGCCCAACTTTAGCGCCTGTTTTGGCGCACCTTTTATGCCGCTTCACCCAGGGGCATATGCCAAGTTGCTGGGTGAAAAGATTGATGAGCATGATGCCAAGGTGTGGTTGGTGAACACGGGCTGGACGGGCGGCCCCTTTGGCGTGGGCAGTCGCATGAAGCTGGCTTATACGCGGAAGATGGTAACGGCCGTCCTCAATGGTGACCTGGATGATGTGGAAACGGTGACAGAGCCTTTCTTTGGCCTGCAAATTCCCGCCCACGTGCCCGGCGTGCCCGACGAGGTGTTGAATCCCCGTGAAACCTGGGCAGATAAGGAAGCCTACGATGCCCAGGCGCAAAAGCTGGTAGGCATGTTCATTGCCAACTTTAAGCAGTTTGAGGATGGCGTCACCCAGGAAATTAAGGACGCCGGCCCGAAGTAAAGATAAAAATAGCGCTGACATTCCTTTGTTAACCAAGGCGAGCGCAGGATTTCCTGCGCTCGTTTAATTTTGGATGATTATTGCTGGCAGGCTTGATAGAATGGTGTAAAATGCAAACTGTTCGCGTATTGCAAAACAATCGCAACGTTTATGCACTATTTTGGTGGAGCTATGACCCAAATATTTGAACTACCCCTCTTTCCCCTTAACACGGTTTTATTTCCCGGCATGTATTTGCCCCTGCACATTTTTGAGGAGCGGTATAAGGAGATGATTAATCTTTGCCTGGTGGAGAAACGGCCGTTTGGGGTCATCTTCCTCTCCGGCAGCGGCGCCAGCCCAGAACCGGAGCCGCAAACCATTGGCTGCACGGCCCGCATTACGCAAATGCAGCCCCTGGAAGAGGGACGCATGAATATCATGACCATGGGGGAAGAACGCTTCCGCATTCACTCATTAACCCACCACCGTCCTTACCTGGTAGGGCAGGTGGAGCTAGCCCCTTTGCGCATCCAAGACATGGACATGCTGCGCCAGGCCACCCAAAACCTTTATCCTGAGTTTGTGGCCTACATCCAAAATTTGGCCAGGCTAGGCAAAATCGAGTTTGACCTGGCACAACTGCCGCAAGATGCCATTACATTGGAAAATTTGGCGGCGTCTGTTATTCAATTACCTGTGGAAGAAAAGCAAGGCCTACTAGCCATTGAAGATGCGCTACTCCTCAGCCGCACATTGCAGCACATTTTACACCGCGAAAATCAGCTTTTGCGCTGGTTGCCAGCCGAAGAACAGGGGCCTTTCTCGTTCAATTAGCCCATAAAAAAACCCCGGTTCATCGCCGGGGTCTTTTTTGCAGAAACAGGAATCCGGTTACTCAGCCTGGCGCACGGTAATTTCGCCGATCCCCCCGTTGAGGATGAGCGAGATGGTTACGTCTGAACGGCCGTAAGCCTCATTAACATACTCATTGCCTTGCTGGGTCAACCCCGAAATATTCTGGTCGCCCAACCCTGTTGACACACGCACCACCACCCCCACTTCTTCTGGCACCACCAGCGTCAGATCACCAATGCCCGCATCCACGTTCACGTTAAAGCTCTCGGGCCAGTCACCAGACAAATCTACGGTCGTTTCGCCTACGCCCGTTTTCAAAGTTAGCGATTGCAGCTGCAAACCAGACAAATTTAGTCGCGACTGGCCAACTCCCAACTCCACGTCCAAATCCATAGGCACGCTGTCATTCAACTGCAAATCCCAGCGATAATTCACGTCATTGTCGGGAATCCCCTCCATATTGACGGCTGGTTGCCGCACCGCTAACACGCCGCGGGCGCCATTGACAGCATACTCTACCTCTGGGCGCCAGTTTTCCATATTGTAGGTAAATTCGGCGTCCAGCAAATTGCTGCCGCCACGCTGCACATGCAGTTCACCCACGCCCATTTTGATGGTTACTTCCGCAGTTTCCGCCAGTCCCAGTTCCACACTTTGCGTGTCAGTTTGTAGGGGGCCTACAGAAACTCGGCCAATACATCCTGCTATCCATACAGCGAGACCAATCAACAAGAATAAAATAAAGCGTTGCATTGTTTTACCATCCTAAACCCAGTCAGAGCCAGACATTCCTGGCGCTGACAACTTCTTTGCCGGGTGCCCATTACGCGGGCTTTTGTGAAGGGTTGTGCCAAGAAAGCCCTGGGCGTTATGTGCCAATGGCCTTCTCGACAATCATGAGGCGCTCAATTTCACAAAGCGTACAAATCGCCAAATTTTGTGCGCAAATAGTGCATATAAGGGGCAATGGTCAGCGGCCCACCGGTGACGCGCTCCACCAATTCGTTAGCCGTGAATTTGCTGCCGTGGCGGTAGATGTTTTCCTTTAACCAACGATGCAACGTACCAAACTCGCCACGCCCAATTTCTGCGGGAATGGTGGGGTGGGTTTTGAGGGCCTGGCTATAAAATAGGGCGCTCATGATGTTGCCCAGGGTGTAGCCCTGAAATGCACCGCCTACGGTGCCGGCAAACCAGTGCACATCTTGTAGCACGCCATCCCGGTCGTCCGGCGCCCGCAAACCCAGGTCAGATTGGTAACGGCCGTGCCACACGTCCGGCAACTCCTTTACCGCCAGCTTCCCATCCAGCAAATCTAGCTCCAAGTCAAAGCGAATCATCACGTGCAGGTTATACGTCACCTCGTCCGCGTCAGTACGAATGAGCGAGCGCTGCACCTTATTCACGGCACGGTAGAAAGTATCTACCGACACCTGCTGCAGTTGGTGGGGGAAAGCGGCCTGCAATTGGGGATAATAATGTTCCCAGAATGCCCGGCTGCGCCCCACCTGGTTCTCCCACAGGCGAGACTGGCTTTCGTGGATGCCAGATGAGGTACCGTTTGCCAGCGGCGTCCCCTCATAAGCCATGTCAATGCCTTGCTCGTACAACGCGTGGCCCGCTTCGTGCAGGGTGCTAAACAAGGCTTCGCTCAGGTCATTCTCTTTCACGCGCGTGGTAATGCGCACGTCGCCCAAAGAAAATTTGGTCATGAAGGGATGGTGGGTTTTATCTTGGCGCCCCCGGTGGAAATCGTATCCATACGCCCTGATGATTTCCTGGCCAAAGGCGAGCTGTTGTGCTTCGGGAAAGGGCTGTTTCAGGCAGCTATCGTCAGCCGGTTCTTGCGCGGTGATCGCCTGCGCCAGGGGCACCAACTCCGCCCGCAATTCAGCGAATAGGGCGCGCACGGTTTCTGCCTTCATGCCCTGGTCACTGAAATCAATGAGGGGGTCGGCAATGTGGTCGTAGCCGGGGAAGCAGTTGGCTATCTGGCGGCTGAAATCAATGGTTTTTTCCAGATCGGCGGCTACGGCCGTAAAATCATTGGCAGGCCGCGCGGTCGTCCATTTTTGGTAAGTGGCTGCACCATGAGCATACACGGCTGCCAGCAAAATGGCGGGCACCTTGGTGGCGCGCTCATAGTTGCGGCGCGTCACGCGGATGAGAGCGGCATCATCGTGGTCATAAGGCAGCGATTCAGCGTAAGGTTGCAAAGCATCCAACAGCCTACCAATAGCCACGTCGGTGAACTTCTCGTGGGCAATGCGCCCCAGGGTAGCCATTTGCTGCCCGCGGGCCGCCGCGCCGCCGGGGGGCATGTAGGTGGACTGATCCCAATTTAGCACAGCCGAAGCCGAATTCAGGTCGTTAATTTCTTGCAACCGATTTTTCAGTTCTTGTAATTTTGATTCCACAATTTGCTCCTTTCACAGTGGGTTAGGTGGGACAGTGTAGTGGCCTGCCTCGTTTGGTCCAGACAAGTCACCACCCCAAATGCTATCTGAAACAGGAGAGAAGTCAAAGCAGAACGGCCGGTTCCCCTTAGAAAACCGGCCGCTTGCAGAGAAAAGAAAGTTAAAGGCTGTTTAGGCAACGTTGGCCTGCCACTGCGTGACCTGCGCGTCAATTTCAGTCTGGCCCAGGGCCAGTGCTACCGAAACGCGATGGTTGCCATCACGGACAAAGTAGCGGTTGCCCACCTGCACCAGCTCTATGGGCGGCAAGGTGATGCCTAGCGCGTGGGCGGTGGCAATGCCGATCCAGCGGTCTTTGTTGTGGGCCTTTAAGGGCTGAAAGTCGGCGTTAAAGTCTTGGCTGCGTCCTTCGCTGCCCACGATGCTGCTGAGGGGCACGGTTTGCAGACCCAGGTGACGCCGGGCGTAATGGCTGTGATTTTGCGCAACGCTTTCCAGGCTTTGCAGGGCGTAGGGCTGGCGGGTAAGGCGTCGCCAGATCTGCCGCACGTTGGCCTTGAAGTGCAGTTCCCAGAACCGTTGGGCGGCGCGGCCGCGGGCATTGTGCTCAGCGCCGAGGCTGTTTAGTTGTCCGTTTACCCATCCTTGGGCGATTAGCGTTGTGTTGCTGTACATGTTGCACCTCCACGGTTGATACCCTCATCATAGGCAACGGCCGTTTTCATCTCGTTTCGCTGGCCGTTTCGGAAAGCGTTTCGGTGCGTTATAATTCCCAATTGAGGTGGCAAATTGGCGCAATTGGCCCTGTTTTTGTTAGGTTCCCCCCAAATTGAACGCGACAGACAGCCGGTGGAAACAGACCGGCGCAAAGCGGTCGCCTTGCTGGCTTACCTGGCGGTCACTGGTCATCGCCACAGCCGGGAGGCGCTGGCGGCCCTTTTCTGGCCAGAAGCTGATCAATCTCGTGCCCTGGCTTACCTGCGGCGAACTTTGTGGGAGATTAACAACATGGTGGGGGCAACCTGGCTGGAGATTGACCGCAGCGGCGTAGGTTTAGCGACAGGGGCAGCGTTGCGGTTTGACGTGGCAGAGTTTCAACAGTTGACGGCCGTTTCCGCTCCCCTGGATGAGTTAACCCAGGCGGCTGCCCTTTACCGCGACGATTTTTTGGCCGGTTTTACCCTGCGCGACGCGCCAGAGTTTGACCAGTGGCAATATTACCAGGCTGACCGGCTGCGCCAGACCCTGGCCCTGACCCTGGAAAAACTGGCAGAGGGATTAGCCAACCAGGGTGAGTGGGAAACGGCCGTTTCCCACGCCCAGCGCCGGCTATCTCTGGATCCGTTGCACGAACCTGCCCACCGTCAGCTTATGCAGCTTTACGCCCAAATGGGGCAAAAAGCGGCTGCATTGCGCCAATATGAAAGCTGCGCCGCCATTTTGGCCGCCGAATTGGCTGTTGACCCTGAACCCGAAACCACAGCCCTCTACGAGCGCATTCGCCGCGGCGAGGTGGGCCAAGGGCTGGCTCCGGCGGAAAGCATTCCGGCAAAAGCGCCAGACCGCGCAACGGCCGTGGGTAACTTGCCCACGCCAGCCACGCCCTTTGTGGGGCGGCAGCCAGAATTGGCGGAACTGGCGGCTTTTCTAGAAAATCCGGAGGTGCGGCTGCTCTCTTTGGTTGGCCCTGGCGGCAGCGGCAAAACCCGCCTGGCTTTGGAAGTGGCACGGCAGCAGCAGCCGGTCTTTCAGGATGGGGTCTATTTTGTGCCCCTGGCCCCGCTTAACTCTTCTGAGGACGTGGTCACAGCCGTGGCCAAAGCCCTGCGCCTCAGCTTCTTCAAAGAAAACGAGCTGCCCCAGCGCCAGTTGTTCGACTATCTACAATCCAAACACCTGCTGCTGATCATGGACAACTACGAGCATTTGCTGGGAGGAGATGGCGCCCAGTTGGTTAACGACATGCTGCAAACGACCCCGCGCCTCAAGATTTTGACCACGTCCCGCGTGCGGCTGGGTTTGCAGACTGAACACATTTACGCCGTGCAGGGTATGCGCGCCCCCGATTTGCCCACCGTCACTGGTTGGTCTCTTGGCCCGGCTAATAATCTGCAAGAGCTGATTGCCCCTTATAGTGCCCTACAGCTTTTTGCCGCCAGCGCCCGCCGCGGGCAGCCCGACTTTACGCTGAATGCGGCAAATTTGTTGGACGTGGCGCGCATTTGCCAGTTGGTGGCGGGCATGCCCCTGGCTATTGAGCTGGCGGCTGCCTGGCTGAGCCTGCTGACTCCTGAGGAAATTGAAGCGGAGATTCGGCGCAGCCTGGACTTTTTGGAAACGGGAATGGCCGATGTGCCTGACCGCCAGCGCAGTATGCGGGCTGTCTTTAATTATTCCTGGCAATTGCTCACTCCAGAGGAAAAGCGCGTGCTGCCGCTGCTTACTCTGTTTCAGGGGGGCTTTGGCCGCGCGGCGGCGCAGCAGGTGGCGGGAGTCTCTTTGCCGGTGCTGCTGGCCTTGGTGCAAAAATCACTGGTGGCGCGGAGTGGAAACGGCCGTTTCACCATCCACGAACTGTTGCGCCAATATGCCGCCGAGAGCCTGCAAGCCGACCCAGAAGGATGGGTGGCAGCCCGCGAACGGCACAGCATCTTCTACATTCGCTTATTAGAAACGGAGGGGCGGCGCATGCAGGGACCCGACCAACGGGCTGCTTTCGACGCGCTGGAAGAGGAGATTGAAAACGTGCGGGCGGCGTGGCTGTGGGCCATGGTGCAGCAGCGGTATGAGCTTGTGCTGCCCACCGTCAATTACCTCATCTATTTTTACCTGGTACGTTCAACGCTGGTGCCCGCCCTGGCAGAGCTGTTGGACATGGTATTGGAGGATTTGGAAACGGCCGTAGACCCCAACACACTCCCCCCGCAGCCTCTCACCCCAGCGCACAGGCTCTTTTTGCAAATTACGGCCGTGCAAGCCTGGATTCTCAACGCCGATTACACCTCACCCCGCCCAGTAACCCTCAGCAAAAAAGCATTATCCCTGTGCCAAGCCTGGCAAGCAGAAGCCCACATGAGCCTGGCCCTAACCCTGGCCGCCACCATTTATGGTTATCGGGTAGATCGCGAAGCGGGCATTGCCTGGGGATATCGCAGCCTGGAACATCTGCGCCAACAGCCTGACCAGTGGGCGCTGGCTATGGCCATTAATTTATTTGGTGCGCAGTTGCACAGCGTCGGCATGCGCGAAGGCGTGAAAGAACTGCTGGATGAGGGCGTGACCGCCAGCCGCAACATAGGCGACGAGTTGGTGTTGGCTTATAACCTCACAACTCTGGCCTGGGTGCTCACCGACGAACGAGATTTTGACCACGCCCTGGCTATTTATCAGGAATGCCAATCTTTGTTTGAGCAAGTAGGTGACCGGGCCGGGGCAGCCTTCAACTTGTGGAACCTGGCCTCTGTCTACGACGTGGCTGGGGAGTATGCGCGCTCTGCGGCCTTGCAAAAGCAAAGTCGCCAGCTCTTTGCTGAGCTGGGGCGGCGGCTGGAGATAGCCAATGCCCTGGGGTGGGAAAGCCAAATGTGGCAGCGGCTGGGCGATTATGAAACGGCACTGGCCTTGCGCCAGGAGGCGTTAACGATTTTTCAGGAAATGGGAGATGATAACGGTATTGCCTGGAGTTATTTTGAGCTGGGTGAAGTGTACCGGCTGCTGCGCCAGCCTCTGGACATGGAGGGGATGTACGCGCAAAGTTTTGCCTGGTTTTCGCGCTTGCAAATGGATCATGGCCTGACCTTCTATTACCGGGCGCAAGGGCAGCTTAAGCTGGCTGTGGGGGACGTAGCGGGGGCCCAGGCAGACCTGGAACGCAGCCTGGCGCTTTCCCATGACACCAGCGAAGATTACTGGAACCGGGCTTACACGCTATGCGAGTTGGCCCACGTGGCCATGGCGCAAGAAAATTACCCCGCAGCTGAGAAATTGTTAACTGATGCTCTGCGCCTGGCTGAACGGTGGGCTAGCCTGGGCATTACGCTGGTGATATTGATCGGCTTTGCCCAATTGCGGGCGAATCAGAGAGAATTGGAAACGGCCGTTGAACTGGCTGCGTTGGTGCTTAACCACAAAGCAACCTGGGCAGAAATGCGGCCCAGAGCGGAACAAATCTTCGCTGCCACGCGGGCGCGCATGGACCCACCGCGTTTTACCGCCGCCCAAAGCCGAGGTCAAAACCTGGACGTGCGGGAAGTGGTAGCCCGGTTATTGCCCCAAGAACAGGCTGGTTAACGGCCGTTCTTATGCCCCGCAGTTTGCAAGAAAAAACGCACAGCATCCGGCAAACGCCGCGCCCACGCCGATTCACTATGGTCGGCCCATTTCTCCTCAATGTGCAGCAGGTCATGCACCGGGCGGTACCCTTTTTGCACCAGCAGCCGCTTCATGCGCCGTACCGTAGCGTAGTAGCGCCGCGAAAGCGTGCGCTGCCGCCGCATCTCTTCCGCCGAATCCCCCAATTCCCGCGTACCCACGTCCATGTACACCTTACCAGGGTTAAAGGGCGCGGCCTCTGCATATTTGAAGATGGCGCCCCGTGCCACCCAAAACGAAGGACTCATGGCCCCAGCAAAGCCAAAAAAGTCAGGATACCGAAAGAAGGCATAGAGGCTAATTAAGCCGCCCATGGAAGATCCTATCATGCCCGTGTAGCGTTTGCCCGGTAGCGTGCGGAAATCCCGGTCTATGATGGGTTTAAGCGTATTCACGACAAAGGCCAGATACAGGTTGCCCAATCCGCCCCCTAGTTCCGCGTCTTTGAAGGGGCTGTACTCATCCATGCGCATTTCCCCCATGTTGGGAATGCCGACTACAATTGCTTCTAACCCCTCCTCGTGGCTCAATTTTTCCAGAGTCTCATCCACACCCCACTCGCCAGCGTAGCTGGTGACGTTGTCAAATAAATTTTGCCCGTCATGCATGTATAGCACCGGGTAACGCCGGTTGCTATGGTGGTAGGAAGGGGGCAGGTAAACGAGGATACTGCGCTGGTTGTGAAGCTGTGGGCTGCGAATGGCGCGTCCCACGCGTACCGTGCCTACCAGGGAGGCATTTTCATGCCGGTACACCTCGTGATATGGTTGCCAAAAAACCGTCTGCAATGTGTGTCTCCTTGTGGTAAAGCTGACGCGAGAGCTAGAGTAATGGAATTTTCCCGCACTCTAGCTCTCGCCAAACCCAATTGTCTACAATTTCTGCGGTCTGTCCAATGGGTGCCCGCGGGGCCTGTATGAAAAGCTGCTCAGGATTTGCGTCAGGGGTTGCTATGAATCATGGAGGTGGATATAAATTTGCCCGTAAGTAAACATGCAGGGCGTGAGCGTTACACTGGGTATGATGGGTAGAAATAAATATAGATCATTAGGAATTTTGTTAGGCGTGTTGTTGCTATCAGGCTGTGGGTTGCTGGCGGGGCCGCAGCGGCCAATTTTGCCCACCCCAATTCCAACAGCCCCGCCGTTGGCGCAAACTCTTTCTCTGACGGGAGAAACGGTGGTGGATCCGGTGAGTGATATTGTACCAGCTGTGGATCCGACCATTGTGCGGATGGTGGAGGAGGTGTCGCAGCAGCAGTTGGTGGCCTATGTGCAGACGTTGGAGAATTTTTATACGCGGAACTCCTTTAGCAGCCAGGAGTCGGAAACGCGGGGCATTGGCGCGGCGCGACGCTGGATTTTTGCGGAGTTTGGGCGGGTGGGCAACGGCCGTTTGCAAGTAGAACTGGACGAATTTGACCTGACTTATGCTGGCTTTTTTGCCCCCCAGAGTAACGTGGTGGCTACCTTGCCTGGCGTCGATCCCAACAATGGGGTCATCGTCATCATGGCCCATTATGACACCCGCCCGGCGGAAATTGCTGATGGCGTCACCCGTTCCCCCGGCGCTAATGATAATGCCTCTGGCATTGCCTTACTCCTTGAAACAGCGCGCATTCTTAGCGCCCATACTTGGAATCAAACCATTGTTTTTGTGGCCATGGCTGCTGAAGAGCAGAATACGGCTGGTTCGCGCCACTTTGCCCAAAATGCTTTTCTCGACAATATGAATGTGCTGGCGGCCATAAACTACGACGCCGTGGGTGGCCGGGCGGGCATTCCCCAGTACGTGCGCTTATTCTCGCCCGATATCCTGGCTTCCCCTTCGGGCGAACTGGCGCGGTATTACGAATACGTAGGGGGTATGTACCTGCCCACTTTTCCCGTGGTGGTGATTAACGCCCTAGACCGGGAAGGGCGGTATGGCGATCATCGCGAATTTATCAATGTGGGTATGCCAGCGATTCGTGTCATTGAATCGGAGGAAGACCCGGATTTGCTGAACTCGCCCCTGGATACGTGGGCGCGGGTTGATTTCAATTATCTGCAGAAGGTGGTGCAGCTTAATGTGGCGGTCGTGGCTAATATGGCGGGTGCACCAGCCACGCCGCCGACACCTACCATTGCGGAAATGGCAGATCCAGGTGCGTTTTTACTGACCTGGCAGATTGACCCCAACGCTGCGGGCTATGCCATCTCTTTTCGGCCCTTAAGCTCTCCGTCGTATCCGCCGTTTCGCTTTGTCAAGGGGTTGGCGGCGGGCAATGTAGCCCTGACAAATTTGGACCCTAACATTACTTATGCCGTAAGCCTGACTGCATTGGATGAAAACGGCCGTATCGGCGATTTCTCCCGGGAAGTGATCATTGGCCCGGGTGACCAGGCCGTCTTGCCCGATGGATAAGCGCCCATGACCGTACTCCCCGACAAGTCCGACCCCGAACAGAGCGCTGAGTCCCAGGCCGAGCGTTGCTACCGCATGCGGCACGAATGGTCGAACCTCATTGAAGACCTCATTGCTGAGGGGCGCGAAAAAGGGGTCTTTGACAATCTGAAAGGCCAGGGCAAACCTCTGAATTTGAAGCAAAATCCTTACGCCCCTGAACTCGATCTTGCCCATAACCTGCTTAAGGATAATGAACTGGTGCCAGCCTGGATTGGCGACCGCAATAACCTCTTACAGCGAATCCAAACCTTGCGCCAGGAGATTCAGCGGGTGTGGCAGCAAAACAAGCGGGAGTTTGACCTCATTCCGGCCCGGCAAGATACCGTTGCCATCCGCTGGTACGATGCTTGTTTGGCCTGGGAAAAAGTCATCACCGATCTCAATAAGCAGATTCTCAATTACAACCTGAAGCGCCCCGCGGATAATCTGGAAATCTATCAGCTTGAGCTGGACCGCGAACTCAAGCGCCTGGGCGCAACGCGCTGGTTAAGGTAAAAAGCGTATCTCGCTAAGGTCATCTTTTAACTTAGCGCTTATGTTGGGGGATACGGCCGTGTTCTCCAACCCTAGCATTTGCTTAGTGTTACTTCTTCCCTGGTTGACACACCATCCCTTTTGTTTTACATTACGTTCAAAATAAATTGAAAGTATTGAACAGTTATGCCGGTGTCCCGCCGGAAACTCAGTTCAATACCCCAAAATGGAGCATCGCCATGACACCAATGCTTTTTGAAGAGAATGAGTTATGGCTGGTGGACGATAACAACAACGGCCATGAGCCAGAAAATAACCCTCTCCATGTCAAGCCACTATTCGACGTGGATCACGTGCAGGCCAATGATTTTTTAGAGCTGTACCGCCAAGAAATCACTCATAAAGAGTTGTTAACGGCTGAAGAAGAGGTGCTGTTAGCAAAAGAAATCCAGGCGGGGTTAGCGGCGGAAGCCAGGTTGAACGCTGCACAATTAACTGCTGAAGAGTGGGAAGCACTGCATCAGACGCAAGAAATTGGCCGCAAAGCGCGCGAAAGTCTCGCCCACGCCAATACGCGATTGGTCATCAGTATTGCCAAACGGTACCGCGGGCAGGGGCTGGACTTCCTCGACCTCATTCAGGAAGGCAACGCCGGGCTGCTAACCGCCATCAACAAATTTGACTATCGCCTGGGCAATCGCTTTAGCACCTATGCCACTTGGTGGATTCGGCAGAACATCACGCGGGCATTGTCTAACCAGGGGCGTACCATTCGTTTGCCCGCCCATCTTTCGCAAGAAGTGCGCCGCCTGTACCTGGCGGGCCAGAAGCTGGAACAGGAATTAGGCCGGGAACCAAGCGGAGAAGAGCTGGCGGTCTATCTGGAGATGTCACCGCGCCAGGTGCGCAAGCTGCAGCAGATTTCCCGTTCCCCGTTACACCTGGAGCAGCCGGCGGGTGAAGCCACCGATGCCTCCTTGGGTGATTTCATAGAGGATGTCGACGCGCCACAGCCCACAGAAGAAGTGTCGCTGCTGCTGCTGGCGGAAGAAGTAGAGGGGTTGCTGCAAAAACTGCCGCCCCGCGAAGCGCTGATTTTACGAATGCGCTATGGCCTGCAAGGGTATGAACCGCACACACTGAAGGAAATTGGGGAAATGCTGCATCTGTCGCGGGAGCGTATCCGGCAGTTAGAGAAGGAAATATTGAGTAAGCTGCGCCAACCGCGCTTTGCGGATCAGCTGCGAGCGTATATGCAATGAGCGTTGGCGGGTGGGTACCAGGTTACAAGACCCCGGCCGTGCAACCTGTACCCTGTAACCTGTGCCCTTTGTTACGGCCGTATGCGCACCGTCACATTTTTCAATTGCGTATAGTGCTGTAAGGCCACCAACCCTTTGGCCCGGCCAAACCCGCTTTGCTTGTACCCGCCAAAAGGCATTTCTTCGTCACCGGTATAATACTCATTGATGAACACCTGGCCAGCCTGCAAGCGGGTAGCCAGGCGGAGGGCGCGGTTAATGTCTTGGGTGAAAACGGCAGCAATTAGCCCATACTGTACACCGTTAGCCATCCGTAGCGCCTCTTCCTCATTTGGGAAGGTGGTTAGCGAGAGAACTGGCCCAAACACCTCTTGCTGGGCGATGTGCATGTCGGGCAGCACCTGGTCAAACAGGGTAGGCAGGAGGAAGTAGCCTTGGGGCAAATGCGCGGGGCGCTTGCCGCCATAGATGATTTCCGCCCCCTCGCTTTGGGCAATTTCAATGTGGCTGGAAACGCGGTCAAGCTGCAGCTCGGAGACTAACGGCCCCATGTCGGGGTTTTGGATGCCGGGGCCAATGTCCAGGCTGGCCAGATTACCGATGAGTTTTTCCACGAAGGGTTGGTGGATGGTGGCTTCTACCAGCAGGCGCGACCCGGCGGAGCACATCTGGCCGCAGTTGGTAATAATGCCGCGCATGGTCTCGGCTACCGCCGTTTCCAAATCCGCATCGGCAAAGATAATTAGGGGCGACTTCCCCCCCAGCTCCAGCACCACCGGCTTGATATGCTCGGCGGCGGCCTTCATTACTGCCCGCCCCGTGGGCACAGAGCCGGTAAAGGTCAGGTGGTCAATGGCGTTGTGCCCCGCCAGAGCGGCGCCCGCCTCTTCGCCATAGCCGTTGACCACATTGACCACCCCGGGTGGACAATCAAGCTGGGCAAAGATTTCCGCTAATTTTAGGGCAGTGAGGGGGGTCTGCTCAGAGGGTTTGATAACGGCCGTGTTCCCGGCGGCCAGGGCAGGGGCCAGGCTGCGCGCCAAAATATTCAGCGGCTTGTTCCAGGGGACGATGTGCGCGGTCACGCCCATCGGCTCGCGAATTGTAAAGTTCAACCGTTCAGGCCCCAGCGGAATTTGTTCGCCATGAATTTTGTCGGCGGCCCCGGCGTAGTACTCAAAGTAGCGGGCTGCGCCCACAATTTCCTCGTGGGCCAATTGCAGCGGCTTGCCGTTGTCCAAGGTCTCCAGCAAGGCTAGTTCTTCGGCCTGGGCCATCACGGCCGTGCTAACGGCGTGCAGCAGCCGGCCGCGTTCCTTGGGGTGTAGCTGACCCCAACGGCCGGCATAAGCGCGCCGCGCCGCCCCCACAGCCCGCTCCACGTCGGCTACGCCGCCCCGCGCCACTTCCGCCAGAGGCTTTGCCGTGGCTGGATCAAAGGTTTGAAAAATCTGCCCGGTGGCCGGTTCAACCCATTGGCCATCAATGAAGTGCCGGGCGGGGGGAAGATCAGGTGTTTTCATCTGGTTGCCTCGCATTTTAAGCTCAGGCGGCAATTGTAATCCATGCACGGCCATTTAGGGAAACGGTTGTGCATACGCAAATACTTGCTATTGCAAAAATTCGCAATAAGCGCATAATTTAATTATGTCTGAACAACCAGAAGTGGTGGAACAAATACGTGAGCAAGGGTATCGCATGACCCCGCAGCGCCAAATTGTGCTGGACGCTGTGGAAGCTCTGGGCGACCATGCCACAGCCGGGGAAGTTTACGATTGGGTGGCGGAACGCGCGCCGGCGGTGAATCGCGCCACTGTGTACCGGGTGCTCAATTTTTTGTGTGACCTGGAGCTAGTCGCCCGCTTTGAAGATGGCGCCAACACCATGTACGAATTTGTTGGGGAACGGCCGCACCATCACCTGGTATGCCGGGCGTGTGGCAGCGTGGCCCATCTGCCAGACCACACGCTGGACGACTTGGCTGAATTTTTGGCGCAGGAGTACGGGTTTCGGGCTGAACTTCGCCATTTGGCCATTAGCGGCTTATGTCGCCATTGTTTTGAAAGTCAGGAAGATAAGTAGGCAATTGGAGGAATAGATATGTCTTTCTTTATTTTTCCCGCAAGTGTGCCGTTGTTGCACGTACCAGATGGCTTTTTGAATTTACCCATTGCCATTGTGAGCTGGGTCATTACGCTGATTGTCCTTTACTTTGCCGTGCGTAACGCCCAAGAAATCTTTGATGAGCGCCTGGTGCCTCTGGCGGGCATTATGGCAGCCTTTATTTTTGCCGGACAAATGCTTAATTTTCCGGTGGCGGGGGGCACGTCGGGCCACCTGGTGGGGGCGACCCTGGCGGCCATTGTCCTGGGTCCCTGGGTAGGGGTGCTGGCGATGACGGCCGTCATCAGCCTGCAAGCCCTTTTGTTTCAGGATGGTGGCCTGGTGGTCATGGGCGCCAACATTTTGATTATGGGCATTGTGCCCGGTTTTGTGGGATATGGGGTGTACCAACTCATCCGCACCCAGGGGCGGGGTGTGCGGCTGGTGGGCACGGCCGTGGCCGCTTGGGTTTCGGTGGAAATGGCCGCTTTCATCACCGCCTTGCTCATTGGCTTTAGCGGCACCTCCAGCCTAGCGGTGGCTGTGCCGGCCATGCTGGGTATTCATGCGCTCATTGGCCTGGGGGAAGCGCTGATCACCGTGGCCGCCCTGAGCTTCATTGAGCGTACCCGCCCCGCCATGCTGGCGCCCAGCGGCGTTTCTGGCAGCGGGCGCTGGGTGGTGGCTGGCCTGATTATTGCCCTGGCGGTGACGCTTTTTGCGCCGCTGGCGTCACCTTCGCCCGATGGCCTGGAATGGGTGGCGGAGCAGGTTGGCTTTCTGGAAACTGCCCAGGACGCGCCCTTTGAGCTGCTGCCGGATTACACGATTCCCTTTTTAGGGGAAACGGCCGTGTCTACCATAGTTTCTGGCATTATCGGCGTTCTCATTGTGGCGGCCGTCACCTATGCCCTGGGCCGCCTGCTGCAGCGCCGCTCTGCCCAGGCCAAAAGCTAACCTTCTATGCACGTCAGCACCTTTGACCGTTACCAACAGGGCGCCAGCCCCATTCACCACCTGGACCCTCGCGTCAAAGTGGTGGTGACGGTACTGTTTATCATTTCCAATGTACTGCTGCCCGACGGGGCCTGGGGCGCGTTTTTGTTGGCTTATGGTTTTGTGCTGCTGTTGAATTGGCGGGCGCAGTTTCGTTTTGGCTATTTGTTCAAGCGTTCCTTTATTGCCCTGCCTTTTGCCCTGGCCGCGGTGACCGTGCTGTTTACCCTGCCCGGTGAGGCTGTGGCCAGTTGGCCCCTGGGTGCGCGCACGCTAACCATTACGGATGCAGGATTGGTGCGCTTTGTGAGCATTTTGCTGCGCAGTTGGCTGTCGGTGCAAATGGCAATTTTGCTTACGGCCGTTACCCAATTCCCCGACCTGATGCATGCCCTGCACCATTTGCGCGTGCCTGGCGTGCTGGTGTCCATCATCAGCTTCATGTACCGCTACCTCTTTGTGCTGGTGGATGAGGCCATCCGCCTGCTGCGCGCCCGCGACGCCCGCAGCGCCCGGCTGGCGAACGATGGCAAACTGGGGGGCACCGTGTGGTGGCGGGCCAAGGTAGCCGGCAGCATGGTGGGCCAGCTATTTGTGCGCAGCTTTGACCGCAGCGACCGCGTGTACAACGCCATGCTCGCCCGCGGCTACCGCGGGCAACTTTTAACCATGAATCCCCACGTCATGACCCGTCGTGATTGGGTGTTGGCGGGGGTGGGAACGGCCGTGCTTATCATGATTCAATTAGTGGGTTGGATAGTTGGATAGTCAGTTTGCTACAATTAACAATCAAACAAACCTATCACCAACCATCCTGCCAACCTTCTCATCAAGGCAACCCCTATGCCCATCGTTCACAACACACAGACAGAACTCGACAACGGGACCGGTTTCCCCACCCTGCAAGTAACCGATTTGCGCTTTGCCTATCCTGATGGGCATGAGGCCCTCCACGGCGTGACCCTGCACGTGGCGGCTGGCGAAAAAGTAGCCCTGGTAGGACAAAATGGCGCGGGCAAAAGCACATTGATGCTGCACCTGAACGGTATTTTGCACGGTCAGGGCGAGGTGCGCATAGCCGGATTGAAGATAGAGAAACATAATTTACCCCTGATTCGCAGCAAAGTGGGTCTGGTGTTCCAAAATCCAGACGACCAGTTATTTTCGCCTACCGTTTTTGATGACGTGGCTTTTGGGCCACTGCATATGGGGCTGCCCGAAGCCGAGGTGCGGCAGCGGGTGGCGCGGGCGCTGGCCCAGGTGGGCATGGCAGGTTTTGAGGAGCGGTTGTCCCATCACCTGAGCATTGGGCAAAAGAAGCGCATTGCCATTGCCACGGTGTTGTCTATGGACCCGGAGATTTTGGTGCTGGACGAGCCGTCGGCGGGCCTGGACCCCCGCGCCCGTCGTTCTTTGATTGAACTACTACAGGCGTTGCCCAATACCATGCTGGTGTCTACCCATGACATGCTGCTGGTGCGGGAATTGTTCCCGCGCACGGTGATCATGGATGAGGGACTGGTGGTGGCGGATGGGGCCACGGCCGTTCTCCTGGCTGATGACGCCCTGTTAGAAAAACATGGATTAGAAAGCCCTGCCCGAATGCTGGCCTTGCTGTAAAATGCAGAGTCATGCTAACCAAACACCCAGGCTTAGTCGTGCTGCTGGGGTCTGGCGAAACCCAGGCTTCCAGCGGCAAAACCCACGAGTATGTGGCGCAGCGGCTGCCCGCCAGCCGGCGCGTGGTCATTTTAGAAACTCCTGCCGGATTTGAACCCAATTCCGCCCTGGTGGCGGGAAAAATCAAAGAGTACCTGCACCAGCGGCTGCAAAATTATAATTTGCGCGTGCAGGTGCTGCCGGCGCGCAAAAAAGGCACGGCCTACAGCCCCGATGATCCCGGCATTGTGGCCCCCATTTTGCGGGCTGATGAGATATTATTGGGGCCGGGCAGCCCGACCTATGCAGTGCGTCAGCTGCGGGACAGTCTGGCTTTGCAGATGATGATGGCCCGTCATCGTTTGGGGGCGACCCTCTTTCTTTCCAGCTCGGCTACGCTGGCTTTTAGCGCGCAAACGATGCCGGTGTACGAAATATACAAGGTGGGGGCCGATCTGCACTGGCAGCCAGGACTAGATTTTTTGGGAGGGTATGGCTTGCCGCTGGTCATTATTCCCCATTGGGACAACCATGACGGCGGCCATGAACTGGACACCAGCCGCTGCTACCTGGGGCGGGAGCGTTTTGGCCGCTTGCGGGAGATGCTGGCGCCAGGGTACACCATTGTGGGGATTGATGAGCACACGGCCGTCGTGCTGGATTTTGCCGCAGAGTGCTGTGGGGTTATGGGCAAGGGGCGGGTAACGCTGTTGCGCGGGGCCACGGAGTCTGTGTTCCGCACTGGCGATACCTTTCCGGTGGCGGCTTTGGGTGAGTGGCGGATGCCGCCAGATGGGGCGGGCATTTCTGAAGAGGTGTGGCAGCGGGCGTTGCAGATTGAGATGGAGAAGGGGAAGGGGGAGGGGGCAACGGCCGTTTCGGAACCTATCCCGCCGCCTGAGGTGCAAGAATTGGTGGCGCAGCGCACAAACGCCCGAGCTACCCAAAATTGGGCCGCCGCCGACGCCCTGCGTGACAGGCTGGCTAACCTGGGCTGGCAGGTGTTGGATACCCCTGATGGCCCGGTTGTGAATAGGATTGCAGAATGAGGGGAGGGAGGAGAAGGCATCTTGCCTTCTGCCTCTCTTTTTGTTATTGCATCAGAGCCTGGGCCTGGGTGGGCCAGGTTTGGGGGTTAATCAGGCGGAAACGGCCGTCGCTGTTAGCTAACAGGGCGCGCAGGTCTGTTTCAGACATGTTGGCCAGTTGGGCAAAGGTGGTGATGCCGTGGGTTTGCAGCAGCACGGCCGTTTGCGGGCCAATACCTTTGATGCGCGTCAAATCGTCAGCGGTCAGAGTGGTGGGGGCGGGCGCAGCGGGCGTTTCGGCCACCGTCACGGTCTGCACTAGCTTCATTAACTCATTATATTCGTGGTCAAAGCCGTCAATGATGGTTTCCGGATCCGGAACCAGTCCCACGTCGGTGACGACGCCCAAGCACACCTTTCCGGCGTAGCTAATAATGCTGGTTCCCAGCCCCATGCGCCCAGATTGGGGCACCCAAAACATCATCTCTTTGAGCTGCGCCCCGGCCAGGTAAAGGGGAATTTGCGGGCCGGGGACGTTGGTCATAACGGCCGTGGCTTTCATGGCAAATATTTGCACAATCACGCGCTGCACGTCCACCGGCGTCAGTCCCATAACCCCCAAAATGCCAAAGGCCACCACTGCTTCTGGCGTGTTTTTCAACTCATTCATGCGGCGGCGCACTTCCATGAGCCGCGCATAAGGGTCGCTTTCGTAAATGGGCAGTGAGAGCAGCACCAGCCCAAACTTGTTACCCAGCTCGTCTACCTGCTCTGGTGGGCGAATGTTCACCGGCACAAAAGCGCGAAAGTTCAAGCCATCTACTGGTTCACCCTTTTGTTGCAGATAGTAGCGTAGCCCCCCCGCCAGCGCGGAAACCAGGACGTCGTTGACGGTAGTGCCCGTGGCGTTTTTGATAGCTTTGACGTCCTCCAAGGGGAGCGGATTTGACCAGGCGGCTTTTTTGCTGACGCCTAGCTTGCCTTTGAGAATGGTTTTGGGGTCGGGGGGCAGCAGCAGCAGGCGACCGGTAGCCAGGGCATAATCGGTGCTTTGCTGGGCCAGCTCGCGCAAATGGCTGGGATTGGCCAGGGTTTCGGCGCCCTCTTGCATCAGTCGCTCCGTCAGGCTGCGGGCGGTGGTAAAGGCGCTGCTGGCGGGCTTGATCAAGGTGTCGTAGGCGCGGTCGAGGAGGGAGGACGGCCGTTTACCTTTCCGCGCTTTGGGTTTGGGCCAGGGGGCGTTGGGGCTGAGGTCAGTCAGCGCCAACAGCACCTGCATCAGGGCAATGCCATCAGCCAGACAATGGTGCAGGCGAGTGATGATTGCCATACCGCCGTTGTAATTTTCCACAATGTGGAACTGCCACAGCGGTTTGGAGTAGTCCAGCGGCGTACCCATCAAATCGCTCACCATCTCTTGCAGCGCTGCCTGCCCACCCGGCGCGGGGAGCGCTACGCGATGGATGTGAGCGTGCATGTCAAAGGCAGGGTCATCCTCCCACTGCGGCATGCCCAAAGAGAGGGTTGGCTCTACCACCCGCTGCCGGAAACGCCGGTATTTGAGAAAGCGGTGCTCCAAAATGGCGTATAAATGGTCCATGTTCAACGGCCGATCAAAGGTCATGATGCCGGTGACCATCATCAAATTGGTGGGGTCTTCCATGTGCAGCCACGCTGCATCCACGGGGGTCAGGGCTGATTTTGCCATGGCTATTGCTCCTTCGAAAATGTAGCCCAGGTTGCTAAACCTGGAATCGTGCAGGTCTGGTAACCTGCGTTACGTTTTTATTCATGGTGGTCGGCGAAACCGGTGAACTCTCCTGTGAAAAGAGATGCTAAGAGACAAAGGTACAAGGAAGGAAAAGTTGTTTTTAGTATACACGATGGAGCCAGTCTGGTGAACCCCCCGAATCATCACCAGGCCAGATTGACGTCGGGCAGGCGATGCCGGGCAGGCGATGCCGGGCAGGCAATGCCTGCCTGGAAATGATGAGTATAATACCGCAGGCAGAAAAAACACCAGGCTGAATCTGAACAGGTGAAATGATGGCAGACAGTAAGGCATTAATTCCAATCGAGCAAAGGTCTATTGACTTTTATGGTGATGATTTAACGGCCGTGCGCGCCAATGACGGGCGCGTTTATGCCGGCCTGACCCAAATGTGCAACGCGCTGGGCGTTGACGCCCAAGGGCAGCGCCGGCGCATTGAACGACACGCTGTTTTGGATAAAGGGCTGAAAGGGGTAGACAATTTGTCTACCCCCGGAGGCACCCAGAGCGGCTATGTGCTCCGCGTAGACCTGATTCCGTTGTGGTTGTCCGGCATCCGCGTGTCGGCTGTCAAAGAAGAGCTGCGCGCCAAGCTTGAGAAGTACCAGGAAGAAGCGGCAGCCGTATTGTGGGAAGCATTCCAAGAAGGACGCCTCACGGCCGACTCCCGCTTTGCGGAGTTGTTGGACCAGGAAACAGAAACCGTGCAAGCTTATAAAATGGCGATGGCTATTGTCAAGCTTGCCAGGCAGCAAATCTTGCTAGAAGGGCGCATGGGTGATGCCGAAATTCGCCTGGACACCGTGGAGGAACGGCTGACCACCATGGAAGAACAGCTATCCGGGCAAGATGTGGTCACCGAAAGCCAGGCTGCCCAAATTAGCCAGGCTGTGAAGAGTGTGGCTATTGCCCTGGGGAAGCAAACCGGGCGGAATGAATTTGGGGCGTGTTATGGGGAAATTTACAGGCGTTTTAACACCACCAGTTACCGGCTATTGCCGAGAAAGAAGTTTGATGAGGTCATGGCTTTTCTGACGGAATGGCATCAGAGTCTTGTCGGCGATTCCCCTTTTTAACGTGCTGGGCGAAGGGTGGGGGTATGTTTCCCCGTCACCCTTTAATTTTAGATAAACGGTTATTTCGCTGCGATTGTGGAAGAGGTGGCGCGCACCCAGAAGGGCGTAGGCGTTGGCGAGGATGTTGAAGGCCGCGGTGATGATGGCGTCGTAGCCCTGTTCGGGCAGTTTGAGGGTGATCACGGCCGTTCCCTGCCCATCCAGATAATCCCCATACCGCACCATCAGCCGCGCCGAATCGCGGGCGTCCTGGCGCATGTCGTTGACAATGAGGTCATAGGTGCCCGGCCCTGCGGCCAGGTACGCCTCGGCGGTGATGGGTTTGTGGTGGATGGTGAGCTGGTTGAGGAGGGAGGGGTGCAGTTGGGCGGGATCCACGGCCGTTACCACCTGCTGCCGTTGGTGCAATACCCGGGTCCACCCTCCGGGTGCTGCCCCTAAATCGAGCGCCCGTCCCTGTGGCCGCAGCGGAATGGCGAAATGCTCTATGGCTTCGAGCAGCTTAAACTCGGCGCGGCTAATTTGCCCCGGCTCGCGGGCGAAGCGGCGCGCGCCGCCCGCCCAGTTGGAGAGGTTATACACGGCTGGGGAGATGCCGGCGTAGAGGGTACGGCCGTTACCCACCACTGACACAATTTGCGCCGGATGGCGCACGTCCAGCGGCGCACCGGTAGCTTGTTGGTAAGCCGCTGCCAGCCGCTTGTTCAGGTCAAAGGGTTTATAGGGCGCCGCGCCAAAAACGCGGGTTTGTACCGCAAAAGTGGCCGCAGGGTCCAAATGGCTGCCAAATTCGGCAGTGAGGCGCTGGTCCAGGGCCGGATCAGCAGCGTCCAGGATTAGCATGACCGGGCAGATGTGGCGCACAAAAATGGGGGGCTGCTGCCGCCACTCTTCCGCCAGTGCAAAAAAGCCGTCTGGGGCATTGACCAATAGAACGCCGGGGGCCAGCTCTTGCTGCACCTGGGCGGTGGGGCGCATTTGGCGCAATTCATCCCATGCTGCGCCTGCAAAACGGGGGTCGGCGGTGAGAATCATGTGGGTTTGGTGTTTGTTGTCCGTAATCCGTGATCCGTAATCCGTAATCCGTTGTCCGGCGGTTCATGGAACACCGTTCACGGCTCTACGGTTAAGGGAATCAAGTGCTCCACGCGGCTGTGGTAGTGCAGCCGCCACATTTCGCGGTTGGGGTGTTCTACCAGCTCAAGGTGGGTGACGCCGGTGTTTTTGGTCCATACTTCGGTGCGCCGCCAGGGACCCACGTTGAAGATGTGGTCGTAGGTTAGCTCGATGACGCCGCCATGGCAGACGACGACAACGGTTTGCTGGCGGTGTTTTTCGATCATCTCTTCCAGGAATGCGCCCAGGCGAATGCGGAAGTGCATGAGGCTTTCCCCGCCGGGATAATTGGGGGTGATGGTGGAAAACGGCCGTTCTGATCCCCAAAATCCCCCATACTCGGGCAGCCCGTCACTGGGCCAGGGGGTGTGGTCGGCGCGGTTGTTGCCAATTTCGCGCACGCGATCATCGTAAACGGGTTCGATGCCATAGGCTTGGCTGAGGGGGACGGCCGTTTCGCGGGTGCGCTGCATGGTGCTGCAATAAAGCACGTCAATCTGTGGCAATTCTTTGGGCAGCCATTCCGCCAGCAGGGCTGCTTGTTGTTTGCCCAATGCTGTCAATCCGGTGTCCTGGTTACCCCCTTCCCACTCCTTAAGGTTGACATAACTTTGTCCGTGACGAATCATGTAGAGGTGCATAAATGGTTCCTTGTTTGCGGTTTAGCGGGTCAGTAACTTAGCAATTCCGCCTGACAAGCTGATCATTTGAAAGCTGAGAAGCTGACAAGCTATTTTGACTTCTGTCATGCCAGGGAGTATAGTACAGACAAACCTTACAAATGCAATACCCGTTAGGGGAGTCCGCTCGTCGGGCTGAGAGGAAGGATCAAGTCCTTCGACCCTCGGAACCTGATCTGGATCATGCCAGCGCAGGGAAACGTGATGAGTTATCAAGCACCGCCCCCCGCAGGCGGTGCTTTTTTTTATTGGCGTGTGGCGCACGCGCGTGCACGCGTCATCCGGAGGATATGGTTATGAAACAAGCACTAACGCTTTTCCTGTTACTGGTCGTTTTGGTGGGCTGCGGCACGGCAGAAGAGGAGCCGGTGACGCTGCGACTGATGACCCACGACAGTTTTAGCATCAGTGAAGAAGTCCTGGCGCAGTTCACGGCTGAAACCGGCATCCATGTGGAAATTTTCCCCGCTGGGGATGGTGGCGCGGTGCTGAATCAGGCCATTTTGGCCAAGGATGACCCATTGGCAGACCTGCTCTTTGGGGTAGACAACACCTTTTTGAGCCGTGCCCTAGAAAACGACATCTTCATTGCTTATTCCTCTCCGGCATTGGTGCATATTCCCGACAGTCTGGAGCTAGACTCGGAACACCGCGCCCTGCCGGTGGATTATGGTGATGTGTGCTTAAATTATGACAAGGCGTGGTTTGCGGCGAATGGGTTGCAGCCGCCGCAAAATTTGGATGATTTGGTGAGGCCGGAATATGCGGGGCTAACGGCCGTGCAAAATCCTGCTACCTCTACCCCTGGCCTGGCCTTTTTGCTGGCGACCGTGGCCACCTATGGCGAAGATGGCTACCTGACTTACTGGCAGCAGCTTGTGGACAACGGCGTGCTGGTTACCGGCGGCTGGGAAGAGGCGTACTATGGCGCTTTTACGGCGGCCTCCGACGGTGACCGTCCCATTGTCGTCAGCTACGCCAGCAGCCCTCCGGCGGAGGTGATTTTTGCTGAGGAGCCGCTAGATGATGCACCCACGGCGGCCGTCGTAAGTGATGGCGCCTGCTTCCGGCAGGTGGAGTTTGTGGGCATTTTGCGCGGCACTCCCCACGAGGCCGAGGCGCAGCAATTGGTAGACTTCATGTTGGGCGAAACCTTCCAGGAGGATGTGCCCTTACAGATGTTTGTCTTCCCGGCTAACGAAACGGCCGTGCTGCCCCCCGAATTTGTGCAATACAGCCAGATTCCCGCCAACCCGGCCACCTTAGACCCCGCCGACATCGCCGCCCACCGTCAGCGTTGGATTGCGGACTGGACCAGTGTGGTGCTGCGGTAAGACGTAAGACGTAAAACGTGAAGCGGGACAGCTATTTAACGCTTCACGCTTTACCCTTCTCGATCCCATGAGACCGATTCGCTTTCCATTCAAACTGCTTCTCTTGCTGCCGGTACTCTTTTTCGTCTTCTTCTACTTGTATCCGCTAGCGGCTATTTTGCGCCTGAGCTTTGCGCCGGAAGGAGTAGTGGAATGGGCGGCGCTGCAGGAGCTGGTGCGCACCCCTTATTTCCTGCGCGTACTTTGGTTTACAGTGTGGCAGGCGGCCGTTTCCACCCTGCTAGTGTTGCTGCTGGCCTTGCCTGCCGCTTACGTCTTTGCCCGCTACCGCTTTCGCGGCCAACAAACCCTCAAAACCATCAGCACGCTGCCCTTTGTGCTGCCGACGGTGGTGGTGGCCAATGCGTTTACGGCCCTGCTTGGCCCTAACGGTTTAATAAATCGTTGGTTGGTAGGTTGGTTTGATTTGGCCGCGCCGCCTATCCAGCTCAACCAGACCATCTGGATGATTTTACTGGCTCACGTTTTTTACAATTACAGCGTGGCGCTGCGCATCGTCAGCACTTTTTGGCAAAATTTGGGCGATGACCTGCCCCAGGCGGCGCAAATGTTGGGAGCTTCGCCCCGCCGCGCCTTTTGGACAGTAACGTGGCCTTTGCTGCGTCCGGCTATTGTGGCGGCCGGATCGCTGATCTTTCTCTTTTGCTTCACCAGCTTTGGCGTGGTGCTGATTTTAGGGGGACCGCGCTTTGCCACCCTGGAGGTGGAGATCTACCGGCAGGCGGTGAACTTGTTTGATTTGCCGGTGGCGGGGGCGCTTTCGCTGTTGCAAATAGGGTTTACTTTTGGCTTGATGGTGTGGTATTCCCGGATGCAGGCGCGCATGACACGGCCGTTGGCTTTACAGGCGGCCAAGCGCACGGCAAGACCAGTGCGCACCGGCGCGGACCGCCTAGTTGTGGGCGCTAATCTAGCGGTGATGGGGCTGCTGCTGGCGCTGCCCCTGGCGGCGCTGCTGCTGCGCTCTTTTACCGGTGCGGATGGTCTGACGCTGCAATTTTACCGGGAGCTATTCATCAACCGGCGTGGTTCCATCTTTTTTGTGCCCCCGGCAACGGCCGTGTTCAACTCCACTGCCTACGCCCTGACCACCATGTTGCTGGCCGTCACCCTGGGTCTGCTGGCCGCCCTTTTGCTGACGGAAAGAAACAAACAATTAGCGATTAACAAAGTGCAATTAACAATTAACAATTTACTCGATCCTCTTTTCATGCTGCCCCTTGCTACCTCTGCTGTCACGTTGGGGTTCGGCTTCATCATTGCCCTCAACCGCCCGCCCTTCAATTTGCGTAGTTCGCTGGTGCTGGTGCCCATTGCCCACACCCTGGTGGCCATGCCCTTTGTGCTGCGCAGCGTGCTGCCCGCCCTGCGCAGCATTCCCCCCAGCCTGCGTGAGGCAGCGGCCATGTTGGGCGCAACGCCCCAGCAGGTATGGCGGCACGTCGATTGGCCGCTGATTCGCCGCGCGCTGCTGGTGGGGGCCGTGTTTGCCTTTACCATCAGCATGGGGGAATTTGGGGCGACGCTGTTTATTGCTCGCCCGCAAACGCCGACCATGCCGGTGGCGATTTTCCGCTTTCTTAGCCAGCCAGGGGCGCTGAACTACGGCCAGGCATTAGCCATGAGCAGCCTGCTGATGCTGGTGTGCGCTGCGGGTTTTGCGGCCATTGAGCGGTTTCGGGCGGGGGATGAAGGGGAGTTTTAAGTGGCGACGCGGAGGAGCAGAGGAGCGGAGGTACTTCTCCCTTGCGCCCTTGCTCCCCAACTTGAGGGAGAAGGATGTTACTCGAAACGAAATCACTCACAAAAGCGTACACGCCGGGGGTAACGGCCGTTGCCAACGTCTCTCTTTCCATAGCTGCCGGCGAAATCATCTGCCTGCTTGGGCCTTCTGGGTGCGGCAAGACAACGCTGCTGCGCCTGATTGCCGGGCTGGAAAGGCCGGACAGCGGCACAGTGTGGTTTGAAGGTAAGAACGTAACGGCCGTGCCCCCCCACCGGCGGGAATTTGGCATGATGTTTCAGGACTTTGCCCTCTTCCCCCACAAAAATGTGGCCGCTAACGTCGCTTTTGGCCTGGAAATGCACGGCTGGGCCAAAGAACGCAGTGCGGCGCGGGTCGCAGAGATGCTGGATCTGGTGGAACTGACAGGCTTGGGGCAGCGAGACATCGGGCAGCTTTCTGGTGGGGAACAACAGCGGGTGGCTCTGGCCCGCGCTCTGGCCTCTGGCCCGCGCTTGCTGATGCTGGACGAACCGTTGGGAGCGCTGGATCGCGCTTTGCGCGAGCGACTGATGCTGGATTTGCGCCAGATTTTGCAGCGGGTGGGGGTAACGGCCGTGTACGTCACCCACGACCAGACCGAAGCCTTTGCCATAGCCGACCGCGTGGTGGTGATGAATGCCGGGCGCATTGAACAGATGGCAACTCCCCAAGGCCTATATGCCCGCCCGGCGACCGCCTTTGTGGCCCGCTTTCTGGGCTTCCACAACCTGCTGGCGGGCACTGTTGTAGAACCCGGCGTGGCCCGCACAAAGATTGGTCCCCTGCCATTTACCGGAGAGGCAGAAGTAGGGAAAGAAATGACAATTCTCATCCGCCCCGATGCCGCCCAGATTTCTAATCCCCAATCCCCAATCTCCAACCCCTATTCGGCCATTGTTACCAGCCTCTCATTTCGCGGCCGTTACACCCAGGTCTGGCTTACCTGTGATGATACCCCCCTCCTTTTTGAGGTATCCTTTTTGCCCTCATGGCAGCCTGGGCAAACGGTCCAGTTCCACCTGGAGCCAACCGGCATCCAGGCATTAGGGGGCACTGTACCCCAATAGCCCTAAACGGCAACGCCAAGAGACAAAATAAAAACGACCCAAAGGCGTATTCTTTGCCCCAGTTCAACTTTTCCGGAAGCTGCAAAAGCGTCTTTGCCAGCGTGATTGGTTCGCAGCTCCCGGGAAAATGATCAATAAAATAATGTAGGTAAAGGGCGAAAAAGCCCGCGAACTTGTCCTTTGTGGTAAAATAAAAGCCCGCACCTTTTTCACAAACAAGCAAGTTCAAAAAAAATCGGCGAGCTTTCCATCCAAGTCATTTCCACCAAACGGCCGTAGACCCTCGCCGGTTTGGCAAGAAAGGAGGAAGCCACCCCATGCGTATTGAAATTCCCCAAGAAACAGAACGCTTTGGCGCAGTACTCATTTACGGCGTACAAAATGTCCTGGAGCTAGATTCATCACTCAAGTCTCACAAAACCACTTCTCCTGAATCCGACACGACCCAGCGCATATCTTACGAAGAACTGCACGACATTGAATCCCAAATGGCCATTGTGGTGCCCATGCGTGGCGAGCGCATCAAGCTGGTTGAAGGCGTGCTATGCGGCATTCCTAACCACTGTCTGGTCATTGTTGCCTCCAACAGTCCGCGCCATCCAGTAGACCGCTTTGCTCTAGAACGGGAAGCCTTTGAGCGGTATTCTCGCTTTACCCACAAAAACCTTATTGTCGTTCATCAAAAAGACCCGGTCATTGCCCAGGCCTTCCGCGAAGCTGGGTATGAAGAAATTCTCGATCCGCAGACAGGATTGGTGCGCAGCGGCAAAGCTGAAGGCATGATTATGGCCACGTTGCTGGCACGGCTGGCGGGCAAAAAGTACATTGGCTTTGTAGATGCAGACAATTATTTTCCGGGGGCGGTGCTGGAATATGTGCATGAATATGCGGCTGGGTTTGTCATGGCTAAGTCCCGCTATGCTATGACGCGCATCTCCTGGCACAGCAAGCCCAAAATCATCGAAGACGGCCTCTTTTTTGCCAAATGGGGCCGCACGTCGCGCAACACGAACCGTTTTTTGAATACGCTACTGGCCGAATATACAGGCTTCGAGACGGAGATAATTAAAACGGGCAATGCCGGGGAACATGCTTTAACCCTGGATTTGGCCATGCAGTTGCGCTATTCCTCGGGCTATTCCATTGAGCCGTACCATTACATCAACTTGTTTGAGCAGTTTGGCGGTCTGCCGGGAACCAGACTGCATGAGGAATTGATTCAGGAGCACGTGGAGATTTTCCAAATTGCTTCCCGAAATCCGCATATGCATGATACTGATAAGGGGGATGAGCATATTGAGGAAATGACCTATGCTGCCATGCAGGTTATCTATCATTCGCCGATTTGCTCCAAGAAGTTGAAGAAAGAATTGTTGCAAAAGATGCGGTCTATGAATTTGCTGACGAAGAAGGAGAAGCCCATGGATGTGCGCTATTATGACAAGTTGCTTTGCCTGAACCTGGAAGCCTTTGCTCAGACTTTGCAGGAGAAGCCGTATGCTACTTCTTTGTTGGCGGGCACATTGGCTGACCTGCCGGAGATTACGCCGGTGGTGCCGGAAACGGCCGTTGCCCGCCCCCCTTACACCCCTAACGAAGATCAAAAGGAGACTGTATGACCCAACCAACCACCATTCACCTGCTCACCCACAACCATTGGGACCGCGAGTGGATTTTCACGGCTAAATACGCCAACCGCTGGCTGCCCACCTTCTTTGAAAACCTGCTGGCCCGGCTCGAAGCCGAGCCAGACTACCGCTTCGTCCTCGATGGGCAAACCCTCATCATCGAAGATTACCTGAACCAGTTGCCCCCCGACGAAGCCGCTGCCCGCGCCCGCGACATCCGCCGCTTTGCCCAAAAGGGCCAGTTACAAATTGGTCCAGCCTACCTGCAGCCTGACTGGTCTCTGGTCAGTGGGGAAGCCCTGGTGCGTAATCTACTCATTGGCGACAAAATGGCGCAGGAATACGGCCCAGTAATGAAAGCGGGCTGGCTGTTGGACAACTTTGGCCAGATTGCCCAGGCCCCGCAGATTTTTCGCGGCTTTGGCATAGAAGGCGCTTTTGTGTGGCGCGGCGTGCCCTATCCCCCAGAGGCGCTGAAGACGGAATTTTGGTGGGAAGCGCCTGATGGGTCGCGCATTTTGGGCATTTACCTGCTAGACAGTTACCGCAACGCCATGGTTTTGGGCATGACACGGGAGATTGCCGAAGAGCGGATTTTGGCCCATACCAAGACCCTGCGCCGCTTTGCCTCCACGCCCAACGTGCTGCTGATGAATGGATATGAACAGGTGCCGGAACCGGATGACGTGCTGCCCATTTTGGCGGAGGTAAATGCGGACATTATGCCCCACATGCGCGCCGTGCAGAGTACGCCGCCGGAATACCTGACGGCCGTGCGCCAGCACCAGCCTGATTTACCCGTGTTAACCGGTTACTTTTACAGCGGCCGTTTTGCTCCGGTTCTCAAAGGGGTGTACTCCAGTCGCAGCTACCTCAACCAGCAAAACAACGAGTGCCAGCGGGAACTGGAGCGGTGGGCTGAGAAATTCAACGCCTTTGCCTGGGCCTTTGGCTTTGATTATCCCGAAGAACGCTTTGAGCAGGCGTGGAAGACGCTGCTGCTCAACCACACCCACGACGATATGTGCGGCTGCTGTATTGACCCCATTGCTCAAGACATGCAAACGCGCTTTGCGGAGGTGAACCGCATGGCGCGGGTACTCTCTTCCGAGAGCCTGCGTGCCATTGTGCAGGCAGTGGATACAACCGCCGTGGCTGATGCCGTAACGGCCGTTGTCATTGTCAATCCCTCCTCCAATCCGCGCCGCGACATGGTGGGCGTCTCTATGAACATTCCCGAAGACATAGAGACATTTCACATTCGTGATGCCCAGGGCCACGTCATTCCCTACCAGCTTGCCAGCCGCATTGGCCGCAAAACCGACTTCTACCTCTGGACCACCCACCTCATTCCCGCTGTTGGTTACCGTACCTTCTACGTCGTGCCTGGTCCGGCAGACCCTCCGGCTCATCCCCAGGTGCGCGTTTCTGCCACTGAGCGCGTCATGGAGAATGAATACCTGCACGTCCAGATCAACCCCAACGGCACGCTGACCATCCGCGAGAAAATTCATAACGACGTGTATGAAAACCTGGGCTATTTTGAAGACGGCGGTGATGGTGGCGACACCTATGACTATTCTTACCCACAACAAGACCAAGTTATTACCAGTTTGCACCAAAAAGCCAAAATCACCCTAGAAGAAAGGGGCCCGCTGCTGGCCCGTTTTCGCATTGACTTGACCCTCAAGCTGCCACGCGGCCTCAACGCCGAGCGGACGGCCCGCAGCGCCAAAACGCGCAAAGTACCCATCACCTCTTTTGTGGAAATGACCGCCAACGTCGGGCACGTGGAGGTGACGACGGTGGTGAACAATAGGGTCAAGGATCATCGCCTGCGCGTGATTTTCCCTTCTGGCATTCACACGGCCGTTTCCCACGCCGGCATGCCCTATGACATAGCCCAATTCCCCATTCAGGAAACGCAAGAAAACGACGTGCCGCCGCACATGAAAGAGCTGATGTTAGCCGGGCGGTACACCGCGCCGGTGAACACCCATCCCTTTCAAAATTTTGTGGCCCTGGCCAACGACAACAGCAGCCTCAGCATTTTTAGCCGCGGTCTTAGCGAATACGAGGTTTTGCCCGACCAGAACAGCATCGCCCTAACCCTGCTGCGCGGCGTAGGCTGGCTGGCGCGACCCGACCTGCTGACCCGCGAAGGTGACGTTGGTCCGCACATTTTTACCCCAGAGGCGCAATGCCTGGGGCTACAGATCTTTGAGTACGCCATTTACCCCCACGGCAGTAACCTGGCAAAGGCCAACCCCCACTTTGAAGCTGACCGCCACGTGCTCAAGTTTCGCGCCGTGCAGACCAACGCCCACCCTGGCCAGCTTGCGGACACCTTCTCTTTCCTTACGTGGGAGAAAGAAGAGGTGTTTGGCGCGCTGAAGTTAACGGCCCTCAAGCAGTCAGAAGACGGCCGTGATCTCATCATTCGCTTCTACAATGTCCTGGATCGACCCGTCAGCAGTGCCTTACGGCTGGGCGGCAGCGTGCTGGCAGCCTGGCGCGCCAACCTCAATGAAGAGAACCAGGAGCCACTGTCATTGGCCGATGGCCTTATCCCCCTCCAGGTGCGGGGGCGCGAAATCGTAACCGTGCGTGCGCGGCTGAAACCGGTACAGGTCATCGAAGATTTCACGCGCTATCCGGCCCGCGTGCTGCCTTTATTAGCCCCCACGCCATCCATTGCCAATGGCGAACCCGGCAAATCGCCGCGATTGCTAACCGAGGATGAGGTGGTGGCGGAAGAGCAGCGCGCCACCCAGTTAGGCGCAGCGCTGCAAGCCATACGCAGCGAGGCTTACATTTTGCAGGAGCAGATTGATCGGCGAGACAGCGCCGACGTGGCCCAACAAGCCTTGCTGCACCGCCTGAAAGGGCGGGAGGCCACCCTGGCGCGGCAGTATGACGAGGCGCAAATTTCCGCCCTGCTGAACCGGCAGCTTTTGGTGACCTGGCAAATGGAGAAAAAACTGGATGAGATTGGCAAATCGCTAAATTGGGCACGCACGCGCAAGCGGGTCTCCGAATTCCTCATTCATTACTATGATGGGCTGCTGGATGAGCAAGAGTAAGGGAGCAGGGGAGCGGAGGAGCAAGGGAGTAGGGATGAATTACTGCTCTCTCATTGCTCCCTTGTTCCCCTGCTTGCCCAAAGGAACTGTCACATGAGCCAACTCGTGGTTTTCAGCGACATTGACGGCACGCTAATTGACTTTGCCACCTATTCCTGGGCGGAGTCGGCTACGGCCGTTACCCAACTCCTGGCCCGCCACATTCCCCTGGTACTCTGCTCCTCCAAAACCCGCGCCGAGCAGCAAGCCATTCGCCACGCCCTGGCCATTCCTGACCCCTTCATGGTGGAGAATGGCAGCGCCATCTTTGTGCCCGAAGGGTACTTTCCTAATCTGCGCGCGCCGGTGGTGGATGGCTGGCAGGTCATTGAGCTGGGGGTGAAGATGACGGCCGTGCGCCAGGCCCTGTCTGAAATTCGCCACAAAACCGGCCTGCATTTTCGCGGCTACGCCGATTTGAGCGTGGCGGAGGTGGCCCAGGTGACGGGGCTGGACGAGCTGGCTGCGGCGCGGGCGCAGCAGCGGGAGTACAGCGAAACCATTGTCACCCCGCTGGGCGCTGACGCTTTGGCGCTGCTGCGGCAGGAGCTGGCGGCGCGGGGGTTGGCTGTGGTCTCCGGTGGCAAATTCTACACGGTAACGGGGGCGGGCAGCGACAAGGGCACGGCCGTTGCCCAACTCACCGCCCTCTTTCGCCAAAAATATGGCCCAGTGATAACCATTGGCCTGGGGGACAGCGCCAATGATGCGCCCTTGTTAGCCGCCGTGGAACGGCCGTATCTGGTGCAAAAACCGGGCGGCGTTTGGCAAGAGATGCCTGACGTGGCCGTCAACCGCGTGGCGGCCGTGGGGCCGGTGGGCTGGCGGCAGGCCATTTTGGCGGAGATTAGAGACTGAAGACTGAAGACTGGAGATTGGAGACTGGAGGAAAAGCAATCTCCACTCTTTTCTTCAACCATCAATCGTCAATCGCCAATCGTCAGCTGCGAAATCCAGCAATTCTCCTCTGCTTCCCTGCTCCCTTACATCCACCCCAGCGCGGCCAACTGCGCCTCAGCCAGTTGAGCAATGCCCGCAGTCGCCAGATCCAGCAAGGCGTCTAGCTGGGCGCGGGGGAAGGGGGCTTTTTCGGCCGTGCCCTGCACCTCGATGAGGTCGCCTGCGCCCGTCATGACCACATTGAAGTCCACCTCGGCAGCCACGTCCTCCTCGTAGGCCAGGTCCAAAAGCGGTTTGCTGCCCACAATGCCCACGCTGATGGCGGCAATCTGGTGGGTGAAGACGCTTGCGGGGATTTCTCCGGCGGCGATGAGGGGGCGTAGGGCGAGCTGGGTGGCGACCCAGCCGCCGCAGATGGCGGCGGTGCGTGTGCCGCCATCTGCTTGCAGCACGTCGCAATCTATGATGAGTTGCCGCTCGCCTAAGGCTTCCAGGTCTACAGCCATGCGCAGGCTGCGCCCAATGAGCCGCGAGATTTCTTGGGTGCGCCCTTTGGGCCAGCGCTGCTCGCGCTGGGTGCGGCGGTGGGTGCTGCGGGGCAGCATGGCGTATTCGGCCGTCAGCCAGCCGTGGGTTTTGCTGGAATAGCGCAGCCAGTTGGGCAGGCTGTTGTCCAGGGTGGCGTTGCACAAGACGTGGGTGTTGCCAAATTGGGCGAGGACGGAGCCTTCGGCCCATTGGGTGTAGCCAAGTTGGAAGGCGATGGGGCGCAATTGGTGGGGGGAACGGCCGTCTGGTCTATTCATGATGCCTCCGAATGGTGAAAGATGGGGGCATTGTAACAGATGTGGCGCATGGGGGGTAACGGCCGTTCCCGTCACATTCTCGGAAACGGCCGTTTCTCATCCCCAGATTACTCCCCCATCACCATCAACTCACTGCTGGCCGAACGGCCCCACACCGCCAGGTCATACATGGCGTACACCTCCGCGGGCAGGGCGGCAAACGCCCCGGCATGGGTGGCGCGGGCCATGTAGGTGAAGGTGCGCGTGCCCCGGCCAAACTCGGTGATGAAGAAGCTCACCCGATCGCCGCGCACTTCTTTGTAGTTGTAGCCATACTCCTGCCAGTAATAGCGGGGGTCTTCCCACTCATTTGCCAGAGCCGCATGGCTGGTGTTGTTCAGGCGCTCGTTGAGCGCTTCCAAACCACCGGGCAGGCTGTCTTCCACGATGACGTAGGTAGCATCCTGGGGCATGGTCACCGTTAGCCTCACCTGCACCAACTGCCCCGGCTGGGCTTCTTCCAGGGGGTCGCCGTTGGGCAGCGTGTATGCGCGGCTGACCTCTACCACCCCGGCGGCGGCAATTTCGGCCTGTTCCAGGTACACACGGCCGTTTACCACGTAATACAGCTGCCCCCCACCGCTTTGGGTAATGCGCAGCGCGTTGGTTCCGCTGCGCATCTGCGCCGCTGGAATTTCTAAGCTGACGGCGGGTTCGCCGCGCCCCAGGCTGCCGCTGGCGACGGTCTCGCCATTGAGCACAACGGCGTACTGGGTGGCGGTGGCGCTTTCGCTAAAGCTGGCCGCCAGCAGGTGGTCGGTGAGGCCGATGATGGCGTAGGCGGTTTCGTTGGTGGTGCCCCAGCCATGCTGCTTGCGCTGGCTCATCAGGTAGCGCACCATGCCCCCTTCTAGCGCGCTGCCGGGCTGAATTTGGACGAAGGCGCTGAGGGCCAGGGCGGTGCTGCGCGTGGCGGAGGACATAGTTTTTTGGTGGTAGTAGCCATCGTAATTGTCGCCGCTCCAGTAGACGAGGCCGGTTTCCGTGGCAACGGCCGTTTCTGCCAACAAATCCAGCGCGTCCAGCGCCCCATCCCGTTCCCCAGCCACGTGCAAAGCGAGGGCCAGCCCCGCCTGGCTAAAGGTGTCCAGGTCTGCGGCTTGCGCCAGCAGCGCCAGCGCCGCCTCCCCGTTGGGCTGCCCGGCGACGGCCATGCTGTAGAGGGCGTATGCCTGGGTGCGCGGGTCCATGCTGCTCAGGTTCTCATTCAGCCAGGCCACGCCGCGGTCAATGACGCCCTGGTCTACCTCGTAGCCCGCTTCGCGCACGGTTGCCAGGCCAAAGATGACCCACGCCGTCTGGTAATCGTCGGTGGCGTCGTCGTACCACCAGCCCCAGCCGCCGTCGTTGTGCTGGTAGCCGTACAGCCGCTGCACGCTGGCGTTGATTTTGGCGGGTAAGTCGGCTTGCAGGGTGGGGTTGCTGACGCCTAGCTGGTTGAAGGCGCGGCCCACCACGGCGTTGGGCAGGGCGCGGCTCATGGTTTGCTCTACGCAGCCGTAGGGGAAGCCGGTGAGGTATTCCAGCCCTTCGAGCAGGGTTCCGGCAATGGAGCGGGCCAGCTCGACGCGCACGCTGCTGAGGGGCAGCGCCCCGGCGGGCATGTCAACCGTGGTTGCCAGTTCGCCGCTAAATTGGCCTACCTGGGTGGTGACGTCGGGCACGGCTAACGGCCGTATCTCCAGCGGCAGCAGCACGGCATCCACAACCTCGTCGCCTAGGCGGGCGGTCAGGGTGATGGGGGTGTTTCCGGCGGCAACGGCCGTTGCCCCCCAGCCCACCACGCGCACACCCCCGGCAGGAATGGTGATAGAGGTTTGTGGTGAACGGTGAATGGTGAATTGTGAAGGGCCAACGCCAAGTTCGACAGCGATAGTTTGCGTGCGCTCGGTGTAGTTATGCACCAGAGCGGTAAGCTGCATCTCATCGCCAGCAGTGAGGATGCGCGGCAAAATGGGGCGCACCACCACGTCCTGGCGCACGGTAATGTTGCTGAAGGTCTCGCCTACCTGGGTGTCGGCGGTGGCTGCCTTGGCCGTCAGCCGCCAGCTTGTCAGGCTGTCTGGCAGCGTTATGGTGACGGTGGCCTCGCCGTTGAAGTTGGTTTGCAGCGTGGGGAACCAGACGGCCGTGTCCGGGAAATCGGCGCGGGGGTTCCCGGCCAAATCGCCACCGCCACCGCCGCCGCCCATGCCGCCGCCCAGGTAGCGCGACAGGGCCAGGGCGTCGTAGGTACGCACAATGTTGCCCCGTTCAAAGTAAAAGGCGTCAAAAATGGGGCCAGATTTGTCGTCGCTGAGGCTGAAAATCGCCTCATCCACCATCGCCAGCGACAGTTCGGCGGCCACAGGCACGCCATCCTGATTGGTGACGCGCACGGTGAAGGTTGCTTCCTCGCGGGGGGCGTACACGTCTTTGTCCGGGGTAATGGTGAGCAGCAGGGTTTTGTCCGTCACCGGTACGGAGAGGTTGACGCTGGCAACGTGCAGCTTGCTGTCAGGCAGACTGGTGTCGGTGTACTCCTCAATGATGCCCTCTTGTGGCTCCCAGGCGTTGATGGTGATATGAATGTTGGGGCGGTCGTCGGGCTGAATGGCGACGTTGAGCAGGGTGACGGGGGCGGTGAGCTGCACCAGCTCTTCGCGGCGGGTGGTGCCGCGCTCAAAGGTGAGCAGGGCGGGGCCGCTGAAGCTGGACTGCACCAAAAGCTGGGCGGTGTCGCCGGGGGCGTAGCTGTCGCGGTCGGCGCTGATGGTCAGGGCGTCGTCGTTGCCGTACCAGCTTGTCCAGCCGTCGCGGAAGGCGTAGACGTAGGTGCTGTAGCTGACGGCGTTGCCCAGGCGGTCGCTCATTTGCACGCGCATCTGGTAGAAGCCGGGTTCTTCGACGGTGAAGGAGAGGGTGGCTGTGCCATCGGTACCGGTGGTGAGGGGTTGGCGCTGGACGATGGTTTCGTAGCCGTAGCTGCCGCTGCTCCAGCGGCGCAGGGTGAGGGTGAGGTCACGGCCGTTGACCGGTTCCCCTGCTATGGTTTTGACGGTGGCGACGATGGGGAAGCTGGCTCCTGGCTCGTGGAAGTAACCGTTGGTGTCCAGGGTGACAATTTCGGCGGCATTGTAGACGCGCACCAGCTTGAAGCCGCTGACGGTCTGGTGGCTGCCGTCGTCGGTGGTGGCTTCCAGCGCCCAAATGCTTTCGGTGACGCTGCTGCGCCAATCTACGCGGTTGTTGCTGTAGCTATCTCCCTGGGCGGGGGTGGTGAGGGTGATACGGCCGTTTTCGTCGGTGCGGCGGGTTTGTGCGGGCTGGTAGCTTTGGTACCAGATGTACTCTGGCGTTGCGTCGCTTTCACTCCAGCCATAGGCGTAGTTTTCCGTCAAAAAGTAGAGGTTTAGCGCCGTCTGCGCGTCAGCCACCGGCTCGCCAAAGAAGTATTCCGCTTGCACATCCACCGCGATGGTTTCGCCGGTGACGTACACATCTTTGTCGGTGGTCACGGTGACGGCGTAGTCGGGCTTGCGGTAATCTTCTACCTGAAAGCTCTGGCGGTGGCTTTCGCCATCCAGCACAAGCTCGATGGCGTAATTGCCCAGCATGGCCCCTTCGGCCACCTGGAATTCGCCGTTGACGGTGCCGTAATTGTTGGTTGTCAGTTCAATGGTTTGCACCACATTGTTGCGGGCGTCGCGCAGGCGGGCGGACACGGCCGTGCCCTGGGGCAGCATGTCCAAAACCGCGTCATCGTCGCGGCGCACAATGGCCTTGAAGTACACTGTTTGGCCGGGGCGGTAAATGGGGCGGTCGGTGTAGACGTAGGCGGCGTAATCCAGGGCGGCGGGGGCGGTGCGCCACCAGCCCCACCAATTGACACCGGTGCGCCATTCGTTGCTCAGGCCGCTGGCGGTGACGTCGCTGCCGCTGCGGGCAATGACAATAAGCGGCTGCGGGTCGCGGGTGACGTTGGTGCGGAAAACGCCGCTGGCGTTAGCCAACCCGCTGGCAACCAGTTCGCCATCGCGGGCGTAAACGGCCACGTCTATGCCGGAGACTGGCGTGCCGTCGAAATCTGTGACCCAGGCCACCAACCGCCCTTCGGCCTGCTTGACCATGACGGTGTGGGCGGTGAGGATGAGGATAAGCTGGTCGTTGACGTGCCCTTTGGTTAGGTTGAGCAGGTAAAGGCCGGGGGGCACGTCGTCGGGGATGAAGGTTTCTTGGATGGCGGCGTAGCGGGCGGGGGAGCGAGTGATCTCATCTTGCCAGCTACGCACCAGGGTGGTGCCCACGGTGCTGATGGGGGGGGATTGGTTGTTCCAGGAGCCGCCGCGGAAGCCGGAGCTGTAGCGGTCGAGGAATTGGGTTAAGCTCATCTGGTAGAGGTCGAAGGTGACGGTTACGCCGAGGTTGCCGTAGCCGGTGTATTGCACAGCGCGACGGCCGTTGGCGTCTACCACCTGGGCATTGGGGCCATAGCCAAAGTCGGCCGTGTCTGGCAGCGCGCCGGTGGTAAAGGTGAAGCTATATGGCTCATTGAGAATGGCTTCCCCTTCTGCGCCGCGAGCCGTTGGGGCGATGGTGACGGCATAGGTGGCATATTCGGCGAATTGCCCATCATCCGGGGTGAAGATGAGGGTGGTCTCATCCCAGGTGATGGCGCCGGGAAGGGTGGGGGTGATGACGAAGGCGGCGGCGGTGGCGGCTTCGTCCATCAACCGGTCGAACTGCACGGAGATGGGGTCGAAGGGGTTGACGCTGTTCCCCTGGGGGCGGGTGGAGAGGATGGGCGGCGGGGTGACAAAGTCGAAGGGGGTGAAGGGGGTTATCGGGTCGCCGTTGGCGTCTTGAATGGGGCCGTTGAGGGCTACCAGGTAGCGGGTATCGGCGGGCAGCCGCGTGGCGGGGGTGAAGGTGCAGGTGGTGTAGTCGTCGTTCCAGGTGAGGTCGCCTACCAGGGGGGTGTTGTTGTCGTCGTGGATGGTGAGGGCCTGGGCGACGCTGTCGGGGTCCATTTTGTAGTTGAAGTGCAGGGTGATGGGGTTGTTGGGGCTGCTGGCGCGGGGTACGGCCGTGCTGCTGAGCAGGGGTTTGGGCTGGTGGTTCCAGGTAATGGGGGAGGTGGAGAGGGGGGTTCCGACCTGGTCAACGGCCGTTTCCCCCAGCCGAAAGCGGTAAGTCTCCCCCGGTTGTAACGCTTCTTGGGCGGCAATGAGCAGGGTGTTTTCTTCCCAGGCCAGGGTGTGGGCAAAATTGGGCGTTATGGTGAGAGCGGCGGCGACGCTTTCCCGGTTCATGGCTTGGTTGAAGGTAAGCTGAATGGTGGGACGGCGGTCGTCTAGGGCGACGCCGTTGGGGTTGCGGCTGAGCAGCCGGGGTGTGCCCAGGGTGGTGATTTCCCATTGGGTGGGGTTGGCGAGGGGTTGGCCGGAAACGGCCGTCAGCTCATCTGGCAGCGTGAGGGTGTAGGCGCGCTGGGGACGCAGCCCGGTTTGCGGCGTAAAGGTGAGGGTGGTGCGGTCGTCGCTCCAGGTGAAACGGCCGTTGGCCGGGGGGTCAATAAGCAGGGGTATGGAGACGCTGAGAATGTCTACCGGTTGGTTAAAGGTAATATGCAGGGGGGCTTGCGGCGGGTGGCCGCCCAGGCTGGCGTCTTGGGCCAGTTCTGCGGTCAGAGGGTAGGTATGGACCACGGGCTGGGCTGTGGGCGTGAGGGTGGGGGGAGCAAGTTGGGTCTCCTCCTGGCAGGCGGGTAGGAGAAGGAGAAAGATTAGGAAGAGAAGGTAAAAAGAGCGCTTCATGGTGGGCCTCCTGAGCAACAAAAAGTGAGTTACTCACAACAATATACGATTACTGACATCGTAGAGTATAGCATCCACGAGGGGGAGGCTGGTTGACGGTAGGGCGTTGGTTGGGGTACGGCCGTCCTATGCTAGAGCATGATAGGCCTTAGAGGTGTTAGAGGTGCGGCGCACTTGCTAAAAAAGTGCGTCGCACCTGGAGGGGGTTAAGCATTTGCTACGCGGGCCAGGCCGAGGCGCGGGGAGGTAAACAGGTACAAGCCATCTACGGCATTTTCGGGCGACCGGGCGACGGCGTCTAACCCCTCTACCTGGTTGAAGAAGGCGGCGTTGTCTTGGCGAACGCGGTTATCGTATATAGACATCATCGCTTCTTTGTCTTGCCGAATTTTTAGGTTCTCTGCCATGCGCCGGGACATTTCGTTGACCACCAGGTCGCGGGTTAGAGACTCCACTCCTTCGCGGATGTCCATCAAATCTTCTACGCCGGACATGAGGGTTGTGAAGGCCAGCTTTACATTTTGTTCGGGCACGTCGTGGTGGATAAGGCGCCGCGCCATCCAGAAGAGGGAATCTTTGCCGTCGTATTGGTGGTAGAAGGCGGTGAGGAAGACGAGGAGGCGCATGTAGGTGTTGCGGTAGCTGTTTTCGTAGAAATTTACGCCTTCGTCGGGGGTGACGTCCCCCTGGGTGATGGCGGTGATGGTAACGGCCGTTAACATCCCGCTGAGCATGGCTAAATGCACACCCGTAGAGAGCAGGGGGTCCAAAAAACAGGCTGCATCCCCTACCAAAAAATAGCCTGGCCCGGCAAATTGCGTGCTGGCATACGAATAATCTGTTTCCACCTGCAAATCAGACACGCGCTCTCCTGGCGCGACTAGGTCGCATACCGTTGGCGACTCGGCCAGCGCTTCCTCATAAATTGCTTCCAGGCTTTGCTGGCTGCGCTTTTCTTTGAAAGAGGTTTGGTGCATTACCACGCCCACGCTTAAGGTGTCGTCGTGCAGGGGAATGGCCCAAATCCAGCCGTTAGGGATGGAAACGGTAGCAATGGCGCCCTCTTTGGGAGACGGCAAGCGGCTTGCCCCGCGCCAATAGCTCCAGATTGCCACGTTCTTAAAGACCTCGTGGTACTTGCGGTTACGCAGGTAGCGGTTTGCCATAATGCCCGTGCGCCCTGAAGCGTCTACCAGGTAATCAAAATGGATGTCCCAGCGCTGCCCTTCTTCGCCAACTCGCGAGACGGTGGCGGCACGGGGGCGCTGCTTGTCCGCTTCATCGAAGTGGATTTTGTTGACTTCTACGCACTGTAGCACGTTTACGCCTTGCTCTTGGGCGTGGTCTAGCAACAGTTTGTCGAATTCGGAGCGAATCACCTGGAAGCTATGGGTATGTGCGCCAGTCAACTCGTTGAAAAATAAATCCCACTGCTGGCTGCCCCATTCGATATGGCCGCCTGGTTTCCGCTGGAAGCCGTAGGTTTCCACTTTCTCCCGTGCCCCCATCAACTCAAGAAAATCTAGCACAGTCGGTAACAAAGACTCGCCAATGTGGTAGCGGGGAAAGGCGTCGCGTTCTACCAGGATAACATCGAACCCTTGACGGGCCAGTAATGTCGCCGCCGTGCTGCCACCAGGGCCGCCACCAATCACTAAAACTTGCGTGTGCTGTGCATTATGAACAGGCATGCTTTTACCTCACTTTATAAATCGTTTGGGAGTTTGGGAATCTGCTGAATTGCTTAATTGGTTACTGTCCCATGCAAAAGTATGAGGGAGGGTGCTTAAGGTTTTCCTTAACAAAATGAGATTTTAAGGATTCTATGGGGTTGTGAGGGTTCCGTGCAGGGTCATTTGGACCGGGTTAAGGGGCATATTTTTTGCAGGGTGAACCGGTCAATCATCTAAATTTTCAAATGCCTTCGGAGGACTGCTGTTGTTTTTTACGTCTGGATTTCAAAACCGGCTAAATGTTCCAGGGCTTTGACCAGGGCGTGGTTGCCTTCGCTGCCCAGCCCTTGCTGCTGCAGGGTGCGGTAGAATTGGAAGACGAGGGCGACGCCGGGTAGAGGCACGCCAAGCTGGTCGGCGGCTTCCAGCACCAGGCGCAAATCTTTTTGTTGCAGGTCAATGGTGAAGCCGGGCCTCCAGTCGCGGTTGATGACCTGGGGGCCACGATTGCTGAGCATCCAACTGCCGGCGGCGCCGCCAGCAACGGCCGTTAGCGTCTTTTCCAGGTCCAATTTCCCCGCCTGGGCAAAGAGCAGCGCTTCACCCACAGCCTGCATGGTTACCACCACCAAAATTTGGTTGACGAGCTTCGCCATTTGCCCCGCGCCGTGACCGCCTACGTGGGTGATGATTTTGCCCATGGCCTGCATGGCGGGCAGGGCGCGCGCAAACTGTGCCGCATCGCCGCCCACCATAATGCTGAGGGTGCCGTTGGCGGCCCCTTCGCCGCCACCGCTGATGGGCGCGTCCAGCATGTGGACCTCTTTTTCGGCCAGTTTGGCGGCCATCTCTTGAGTGGCAATAGGGCTGATGGTGCTGTGGTCAACCACCAGCGCGCCGGGCTGGGCGCCGTAAATGACGCCCTCTTCGCCTAGCACAACGGTCTGCACGTCGGGGGTGTCGCTGACGCAGATGAAGGTGATGTCGCTGTGGGCGGCGACGTCGGCGGGGCTGCTGCCGGCCGTTGCGCCTTGTTCTACCAGGGGGTCTATGCGGCTGGCGGTGCGGTTCCACACGCACACGGCGTAGCCCGCCTTGAGTAAATTGGCGGCCATGCTGCGCCCCATGATGCCGAGTCCGATAAAGCCGATTTTTTCTGTCATGGTAGTCTCCTGTAAAGATAGCTAGAGCGAGAGTGCGATTCTTCCTCTAGCTCTCGCTCTCGCTCTAGCCTTATTTATTACAAATGGTCCGCAAAATAGCCGCACACCCGCTCTTCTTGATAGATGCGGTCTGCCAGGCGGCGGGGCATGTGCCGCTCGTCGGGGAAGATGAGCAGGTCGTAGGGAATGCGGGCGCGGTTGAGGGCGTTGATGAGGCGGGCGGTGTGGCGGAAGTGGACGTTTTCATCTATGAGGCCGTGGACCAGCAGCAGCTTGCCGCGGATGTGGGGGGCGTGGTGCATAACGCTGCTGATTTGGTAACCTTGGGGGTTGCTTTGGGGCAGCCCCATGTAGCGCTCGGTGTAGTGGGTGTCGTAGCCATCCCAATGGGTGACGGGCGCACCGGCTACGGCGACGTGGAAGGTGTGGGGAGCGCGGGCGAGGGCGATGGCGGCCATGTAGCCGCCGTAGCTCCAGCCGTAGATGCCGACGCGGTTGGGATCGGTTAGCCCCTGGTTGATGAGCCAGTTTACGCCGTCTACCTGGTCTTGCACTTCTATGTCGCCCAGGTTGTGGCGGATGGCGCCTTCGAAGTGGAGGCCGCGCCGGGCGCTGCCGCGATTGTCGAGTTTGAAGACGAGGAAGCCGCGCTGGGCCAGATATTGAGCGCGTAGGTCTACGGTGAGGAGCCAGCTTTCTTGCACGCGCTGGGCGTGGGGGCCGCCGTAGACGCTGACGATGGTGGGGTGGGGGCCGGGGCCGTAGGATTGGGGTGGGTGGTAGATGGCGCCGTGTAGGGTGATGCCGTCGCGAGTGGGGAGGGTGACGAGTTGGGGCGCAGGTAGGTTGAGTTGGCTGACGCGGGGGTCGGGGGTGTTGGGGAGGGTGGTGAGGAGACGGCCGTCGGCCAATGCGCGCAGGGTAATGGTGGGGGGTGTGTGGCGATTGTGGTGTACGTCCAAAAAGCGCTGCCGGGCGTGGTCTATAACCACATCGTGCATACCGGGGAGGGCGGTGATTTGGCGGGGTTGGCTGCCGTTGAGGGAGACGGCGTAGAGGTGGCGTTCTAGGGGGCTGTGGCGGGTGGCGGTGAAGTAAACAGTTTCGTTTTGCTCGTCTACGGCGGCGATGGCTTCGACGAGCCATTCGCCCTGGGTTAACGGCCGTACCAGTTCGCCGTAGCCTTCATACAGGTAGAGGTGTTGGTAGCCGCTGCGTTCAGAACCCCACAGGAAACGGCCGTTGCGTAGCGGCTGAAACAAATTGTGGAGGTTGATCCACACGGCGCTGGTTTCGCTGAGCAGGGTGGTGGCGGCGCCGGTTTGCGGGTCGAAGGCCCGCAAGTCCAGGCGAGATTGTTCCCGATTTTGGATTTGGGCGGTGAGACGGCCGTTGGGTAGCCAGGCCACCCTTGCCAGGTAAATGTCTTCGTTATCGCCCAAATCCATCCACACCGGTTCGCCCCCTTTTGCGGAAATAACGCCCAATTTCACCCGCGCATTGGCTTGTCCGGCGAAGGGGTAGCGGTGGTCTTCTTGGGCGCCGTCGCCTACGGCGTCTTTGCCCTGGTGCACAATGCGGTAAATGGGGATGTGGGTCTCGTCTACCTGCACAAAGGCAAGGTGCTGGCTGTCGGGCGACCACCAGTAGCCGTGATAGCGCCCCATCTCTTCTTGGGCGACGTACTCGGCCAGGCCATGGGTGCGGCCTGTGCCGCGGGCGCCGCTGGTGAGTTGCTGGGGGCTGCCACCGGCGGTGGGGATGATGTACAGTTCGGCGTCTTGGACGTAGGCGATGTGCTGCCCGTCGGGGGAGAAGCGGGCGTCGAGGAGGGGCGGGCCGTCGCCTGTCAGCAGCAGGCGCAGGGGCGCGTCAGGACCATCTTGCACGTAGAGGCTGCCGTGGAGAGGGATGAGCAGGTGATTGCCTTTTTTGCTCCAGGCGTATTGGGTGATGCCGGTTTCGCGCTGGCGCAGCCGCTCGCGGCGCAGGGCTTCTTCTAGGGAAATGGTTTCGTCGGTGACGCCGCCGCCGGGGGGGTGGACGAGTTGGCGGGTAACGGCCGTTGCCACGTCAAAGGCGTACAGTTGGCGGCTGAGGTTGCCTTCTGGGCTATGTAGGTAGGTGATGAGGGTGTCGTCGGGGGAGAAGGCGAGGTTGCCGGGAACGGCCGTGCCGGGCAGCGGATAGGTGGCAACATCTTCCAAAGTTATTGTACGGGGAATGGTAGCTGAAGAATTCATGGTGAAGGCTCCTAAGATTAAAGTTTTGCTATAAAAGCGCGGGCGCTGTTGGGCATGGCTTATTATCAGCAACCGTCTGGCGTGTGTCAACTCAGGTAGCCGCCACAGATTTGCGTAAGCGGCAGATTTGGCCCACCTGTTGTTGCCAGCTTGCTGTTGTTGCCAGCTTGTAAAAACCATACTATTAAGGAAAGGAGCTATGTCCCAAATTGTTGAAAAAGAGTTGGCCCCGGATTTCACCCTGGCAGATTTCCAGGGCGATGACGTAACCTTATCCCAATTTCGCGGCGAAAAGCACGTGGTCTTGGTGTTTAATCGCGGTTTTTTCTGACCCTTCTGCCGCCGGCACATGGCGCAGTTGCGCCAGGATTATGACCAGTTTGTGGCGCAGGGTGCGGTGATTGTTGTCATCGGTCCGGAGGACGCCGGAGAGTTTACCCGTCATTGGCAGGAACAAAAATACCCCTTTGTGGGTTTGCCTGATCCCACGCATAAGGTGGCCGACCAATATGGGCAGCAGGTGAAGCTGCTGTGTGGGGGACGGCTGCCGGCGTTGCTGATTATTGATAAAATGGGGGTGATTCAACATGTGCATTATAGTGATTCGATGCGCGATATTGCGGACAATGATGCGGTATTGGCGGTTTTGCGGCAGTTGAATGCGCCGAAGGAGTGATGAAAATGGGTAAAATTCGTTGGGGTTTGCTTTCGACGGCAAATATTAACCGGCGGCTGATTCCGGCTATTCGTATGTCGGAGCGGGGGGTGCTGACGGCCGTGGCCAGCCGCAGCCAGGCCAGCGCCGACGCCTACGCTGCCCAGTGGGAGATTCCCCAAGCCTTTGGCAGCTATGAAGCGATGCTGACTTCGGATGCTGTGGATGCGGTGTACATCAGTCTGCCGAACCATTTGCATGCGGCGTGGAGCATTTTTGCTTTGCGCCATGGCAAGCATGTGCTGTGTGAGAAGCCTTTTGCGCTGACGCTGGCGGAGGTGGATGCCATGATTGCGGCGGCGGAGGAAACGGGGAACGTGCTGGCGGAGGCGTTTATGTATCGCCATCATCCGCAGACGAAGATAGCCAAGGAGTGGGTGGGGAACGGCCGTTTAGGAGACATTACGCTGGTACGCGGTACGTTTAACTTTGCCTTTGGCAGCCGTGACAACGTGCGGCTGGTGCCCGAATGGGGTGGGGGCTGCCTGTGGGATGTGGGCGTTTATCCCCTTAGCCTGGCCCAAGCTGTTATGGGTGAGGCGCCTCAGTGGGTGATGGGGAGCCAATGGATAGGGGAAACGGGTGTAGACGAATTTTTTGCCGGGCAACTGCATTACAGGGGCAACCGTGTGGCCCAGATTTCCGCCTCCTTTCGCACCCCTTTCTATACAATGGCCGAAATTGTGGGGACAGAAGGGCGGCTGGCGTTGAATCGGCCGTTTGTGGGGCACAATGACGGGCAACGGCAACTGCTCTTTTATCCAGCTCAGGGCGAGCCGCAAGAAATTCCTGTGCCCGAGAAGGAACTATACCTGGGTGAGGTAGAGGACATGCACGCCGCTATTTTAGATGGCGTGCCCACCTACCTGAGCCTGGATGAGACGCGCAACCATGTGAAAACAGTGCTGGCACTCTATGAGGCGGCGCGCACGGGGCAGCCTACCCATTTATGAAGAGACTTCACCGACTGCCGCCGACCACCATGAATGAAAACGGAGCGCCATCTTCCAGGTGGCGATGCCAGCAAGATGCTGGCGCTACACTTATGAAGAGGTAATCTGTCAGGCGCCATCATTAATAGGTGAACTGTGGACACACGGGCGATACTTCTCTTTTTTCTGGCCTATGCAATTGCCATCACTTACCTGAGCCTGGGTATTTTTATTCTTATTTACCGATTCCGCGAAACAATAGCCCGGGTTTTCGCCGGTTATTGTTTTGTTTTGGGGGGTGTTTATGTACTGAATTTTTCCCTTTATGTACCCTCTCCAGAGTATGTATCGGATTTGGAACTACCTGTCCGCTTGCGATGGGTACTCAGCAGTTTTGGCCCTGCTTTTTACCTGCACCTTAGTCACTTTTATGTTACGGTTTCCTGGCGCAGATTGACAGCTAAATTGATCCCGTTCAGTTATCTGATGGGGGTTTTTCTAAGTATCCTGGCTTTGTTTACCGATTTGTTTGTATCCGCTGGTGGCATCAGGTCAACCCAAATGGCCGGTTATACCCAGGGGCCATGGTTTGGTTTATATTGGGTTTTCTTTTTTTTCGTTTCATTGATTAGCGTGGCCGGTTTGTTGACCAGTTTTCGCCGGGCGCGTTCTTCGTTGACGCGCCAACAAATTTTATATTTGTTACTTCCTTATGTGTTTACCATCGCCCTGGTATTTGTCATTGGTGATAATCGTCGGGCAATGGAACCGAGCATTATCGCAAATGAAGTTGGACAGTTGCTTCTGTTGTTTGGTTTGATTTTGTTTGCCAGAGGTGTGCTGGTTTATGGGTCGGTGGTGAGACGGCCGTTGAGCATCTTGCGTTATTTGCTGCTGGTTATTTTTGTATTGGCCTTTAGTTTGAGTTTGGTCGGGTTGAGGATGTTTGATACGCGTATGACCCGCTTTACACCTTTTCCCGTTCCTGTATTCACAACCCTGGTTGCTGTTATTGTGGTGGTGTTGGCGCATGTATCCCATGGGCCGGTTTCCCGGTATCTCGATTCGCTTACCCAGGCGAACGACGATTCCTCCTTGCTCTTAAATGGGTCTATGGTGATAAAGCATTTTTCCTCACCGTTGGATGAGTTTTTGCGCCGCGAGCGTTTTTTGCAAATTGTTTGCCAGAGCTTTGATGCACGTGGTGGAATTATGTTAGTTGAAGATGCTCTGCAACAGGCGAAAGTCGTCGCTTCCTGGCGGATGCCGCATATAGAAGTTGGCACAAGGGTGGAAGTTCCTGAGTTTTTAGATCCGGAACCCCACCTGATAGGGAATACACTGGCTGCCTTGCCACCCGATTCGATTTGGCAGGATATGGTGTTGATTGTCCCGTTAACAATGGCGGGAAGACCAGGTAAATTGGTTTTGACCGGCAAGCATAATGGCCAGATTTACTCCTATCAGGAAATGAGTATGTGTACCAAATTGCCGGATTTGTTTAACCGGATTGAGCAAAGCGCATTGGTGGGGGGTGACGTTGCTAAACCGGATACAGTTTTAAGGATGCCCAGGGTATCTCAAGGCGAGACAGGGGAAACGGCCGTTACTTCCGCACAACAGTTTCCCATAGCCATTTATGCCCTGCGTTCCCTAGAAGTGCGTCGCTATGGCCAGCCCGTAACCCCAGCAGAATGGGGGTCAGAAAAAGCCAAGGGCATGCTGGCTTACCTGTTGTGGAAAGGTAGCGAGGGCGCCATGCGCGAAGAGCTTTCAGCCGCTTTATGGCCTAAGAAAACCATGGACGAAGCCGCCAATGTCTTTCATGTTACGCTGCATCGCCTACGCCGGGTATTAGAACCCGAGAGAAAGCGCGGCTCGCACTATATAAAATTCGAGCATAATCGCTATCGTTTGCATCTGGATGACACGGTATGGCTAGATTTGCACGAGCTGGAGCGCGCCATCCAGCAGGATGACAGGCATGCCCTTTCCCGCGCCATCGATCTTTATCACACGGGCTATTTGGAAGATGTGGCCTGGGCACTCCCTGCGCAAGCGGAGATTGAACGCCTCCGTTATGAACGGTATTATGAGAAAATGCTGCGGATGCTTATTGCCAAACTAGCTCCCCGAGAGCGAGAGATTTATTTGTATCACTTGTTGCAGTTGACCCCAGCTGATCAAGAAGCTCATGAACAGCTGCTTGCCGACTATCTGAGTGCGGACCGCGTGGACTTGGCCAGAAGACACCTGGAAAAATTGCATAATCTTCCAGCAAACGATGCTGACAGCCACCTGGAAGCCCGCAGATCAAAAGGTTAATTGGGGCGAAGTTCCAGCAAAACTGCCCAATTTTGGGGAAGATTCATATTTGGCGAGCTAAATTAAGTTTGACGTAAGTGTAAGGAAGTACAATGTTAATGCCTTCTAGGGGGGCAAGTTGGAGTCTCTACCCAAATTATCTTTGGTAGAGACTCCATTTTTTATCAGGGAGCATTGCTGTGCGGTAATTGAGAAAAGTGGACAGTTGGAAACGGCCGTATACAATGAAAAGCAACCCAAACCACAGTTCACACGGCAGGAGGTAACGCGCGATGACCACTGTTTTTCTCACCGGATTCCCCGGATTTCTCGGTTCAGAATTGGTTGCCCGGTTGCTGGCTCGCTATCCAACCGACGTAACCATCACTTGCCTCATCCAGAGCAAATTTCGCGCTCAGGCTACACAACGGGTTGCCGAGATTACTCATACACAACCAGAATGGGCACAACGCATCCTGTTGGTGGAGGGCGATATTACATTGCCAGAGTTGGGTCTGGGAGATGAGCAGTACTGGCAATATCAACAAGGCACGGTGGAGATTTTCCATTTGGCCGCTGTATACGCCCTGGGGGTGACGCGGGAGTTAGCCATGCGCGTAAATGTGGATGGCACGCGCCACATGCTACGTTTTGCAGAGCAGTGCCCGCAATTGCGGCGCTTTCAATATGTCAGCACTTGTTACGTTAGCGGGCGGCACGACGGGCTATTTACTGAGGAAGATTTGCGCAACGGACAGGCATTTAATAATTATTATGAAGAAACCAAGTATTGGGCAGAAATTGAAGTGCGACAAGCCCTGAAGCGCGGACTACCGGTTACCGTTTATCGCCCAGCAATTGTGGTGGGCGATAGCCAGACCGGAGAGACGCAGAAATATGATGGGCCTTACTATGCCTTCCAATGGATTTTACGCCAGGGTGGGGTGGCAGTTTTGCCTGGTTTTGGTGGCGCAGAACGGTATGAAGTGAATGTTGTTCCGCGAGATTACGTGGTGGATGCCATTGATTATTTGAGCGCACAAGAAGAATCGTCAAACCAGGTTTACCACATCAGCGATCCGCAGCCCGTGACGGTGCGGGCCGTTGTGGATACCCTCTCCAGGGTTACCGGTAAGCGGATTGTGGAAGTGCGGCTGCCGGGTAGCTTGGTGAAAGGTGCGCTGCAAAAAGTGCCGGGTCTTTATCAGTTTGTGCGTATGGAGCCAGCTATGGTGGATTATTTTACTCATCCCACGCGTTATCGTTGTGACAACACACTACGGGATCTGGACGGTAGTGGCATTTCTTGCCCCCCTTTTGCTAACTACGTCGAAAATTTAATTGCGTTTATGCGCGAAAACCCGCACATTTCTTCTGATGCCATGGTTTAGCTGCCGGACAAGGGTGTACGTTTTCTTGGATGGCGATGGAAATGAACCCGGGATGTGTGCCTAAGAGAATTTAGACATTTGTTGGGTTTTGGGAGGCGGTTGGATCTTGGATAAATGGGGGTAGTACTTTAGTCTATTTTCTCCCAACGAAAGGGCTACGGAAAGAATTTTGCGTGTATCATGTAGGTATGGCTACCCAATATCATATCAACGGCATTTGTGAGGTGGAATACCCGCAAGACAAAAAGGTAGAAGAATTTTACGTTGATGATGTTGTCCGGGCTAAGTCGGAGGTGCAGGCGATTACGGCCGTTGCTCACCAACTCATACAAAATAAGGAGATTCACAACTTTGTGTGGACGCAACTGTACGTGAAAGCTCTGCCTTCCTAAAACAGACAACATTCCCACTATTACCACGGGGCATGATGAACCCACCATCATGCCCTTTTTGTTTGGTCGCTCAGGAACCGCGATAGGTGATCCGGTAAATGAAGCCTCCCTTATCATCGCTGACGTAGAGCGCGCCATCAGGACCCACGGCTAACCCTACAGGACGGCCGTATACCGCATTATCCGCCAGCGATAGCCAACCGGTGGCAAAATCTTCCGCCGGGCCGGTGGGCGTGCTACCCGCCAGCGGAATGCGTACCACTTTGTAGCCCGTCGGTTCCCGCCGGTTCCAGGAGCCATGAAACGCCACAAAGAGATCCCCCTGATATTCTTCCGGGAACTGCGTGCCGGTGTAAAACGCCAGCCCCAAAGGGGCTGAATGAGCCTGCATCTCTACTACTGGCAAGGTAACCCCTGCGCAGTCCCCAGCCTGGCCCATGTCTGGGTCAAGGATGTTGCCATTGTGGCAGGTAGGCCAGCCATAATGGTCACCCTGCCGCACAATGTAGATTGTTTCCGGCGGAAGATCGTCGCCCATCATGTCACGGCCGTTATTGGTGGCCCACAGTTCCCCGCTGGCAGGATGCAAAGCCAGGCCCACAGCATTGCGTAGACCGGTGGCAAAAATTTGCTCATTACCTGCTTCAGGACCATCGTACACCACAATGGCCGCCCGGCGCGGGTCATCCTCCGCACAGACGTTGCAGCTAGAGCCAACAGAGACGACCATGCGCCCGTCCGGCAGAAAAAGCACGGTGCGCGTGGCGTGCCCGCCGGTGGGGTAGTTGTCAATCAAGGTTTCGCGAAGATCAGCCACGCCATCCCCATTTTCGTCTACCAGCTGGATGACGCCACTGGGCACGCCGACGTACCAGCCATCCTCATGGTAGGTCAGGCTATGGGGTTGGGTCAGGTCGCCGGCAAAGGTATGAATGGCGTCAGCCGTACCATCGTTGTCGGCGTCGGGCAGGGCGGCAATACGGCCGTTACCCCTGTCCGCCACATAAAGCACACCATCTGGCCCAAAAGCAATGAAGCGTGGCCCACTCAGCCCACTGGCAAACACGTTGGCGGCAAAGCCTGGGGGCAGCGTCACGTCAATGGCTTCTCCACGGCCCAAAGAACCCACTAGATTGACCGGAGGATTGCTCTGCCGGTAAATAACGGTCCCCGCAATGATCAAAACACCCAGCAAGCCTATTATGCCTATAAACCATCTTATCTTGCGCATAGAAAATACTCCTTTAGGCCAAAGGATACGAAACCCGTCGGCGAAACTCCAATTCCTTTCCAACTTTCTCATCAAAGGGAAAAGTGGGGGCAAACAGGGGGCACAAAAAAAGACCTGCCGAGTTTAGGGGCAGGTCTTGTAGAAAGGCAAAAGCGATTAGTAGATTTCAGGCACAAAGGTTTGCTCTTGAATGGGCGGACGAATGTATCCTCTGTCATCCTCCCGTGGCGGTAATTCTATTGGTTCTGGGGTAATGTCTTGGTAAGGAATTTGGCTCAAAATATGTGTGATACAGTTCAGTCTGGCCTTCTTTTTGTCATCAGCATTGACTACATACCACGGCGCTTGCTTAATATCTGTATAGGCAAACATAGTGTCTTTGGCTTTGGAGTATTCCACCCAGCGCCGCCGGTCTTCCAAATCCATGGGGCTAAGCTTCCAGCGTTTCATGGGGGTGTAGATGCGTGCCTGGAACCGGCGTTCCTGTTCTTCATTGCTGACGGAAAACCAATACTTAAGCAAAATGATGCCAGACCGTACTAACATGCGCTCAAATTGAGGGCAGGAGCGCAAAAATTCGCGGTACTGTTCTTCGGTGCAGAAGCCCATAACGGGTTCTACCAGGGCGCGGTTGTACCAACTGCGATCGAAAAGCACTATTTCGCCGGCTGCGGGCAGGTGGGCGACAAATTTTTGGAACCACCACTGTGTTTTTTCGCGATCGCTGGGGACAGGCAAGGCTACGACGCGGATAATGCGGGAGTTGGTTCTTTCCAAAATACGCTTGATGACGCCGCCCTTGCCGGCGCCGCTGCGCCCTTCGAATACGATGACCACGCGAAGACCTTGTTCTTTGACCCAATATTGCAGCTTGACGAGTTCTTCTTGAAGACGCGCCAGCTCTTTTTCATAATATTGATTTTTGAGTTTGCCTTTTTGGGTGTATTTGGGTTTTTTAGCTGGCAACAAGTGTTCAGGGATGGCGCTGATGTCCCCCAGGACTTCTGGGGATGGCTTGGCTTGTGGGTCGTCGTTTTCCTGGCCGATGGTAATCACCGGCTTCAGGCTAGAGAACGGCCGTTCTTGTCCATTGCTGTCGTCACCCTCATGATCATCTTGGGGCTGCGGCTCCGGTTCTTCGGCTTCTGTGGGCAAGATGACTGTATTCTCCACCTGCTCTTCCACAACCGCATCCACCTCAACGAGGGTATCGACAGCCGCGTCCACGCTGCTTTTCTTCCCTTTCTTTTTACTCATGGTAGCCCTCCGCGCTGCTAGAACCTGGGTGAAAAGGATCAAATAACAAGAATCATTATAGCATAGGTGTATCTATTCAGGTATCTTCCGAAAAGCTGATGAAAGCAAAAGCCAAAACGCGTCTCAACTGGGTTAAGAAACCGGCGGGCCTTCAGGAAGCTGAATCGTTGCACATAGGTTATGGTCGACCTGCCGTTTCTCCCAATAAAAAATACTCTTCTGTACGCATAACGGCCAGGCGGGCGGCTTCTTCGGCGGAAATGTCGCCATAAAAGGCGCGCTCAATTTCGGCGCTGGCCGTTCGCTCAATTTCTTCCCAGGTGCTAATGACGGGCACGGCGCGCAGGGTAACGGCCGTGTCCAGCCACACCTGGCTGCGCGCCGGCAACTTGCCCGGGTCCAAAAACGCCTCTGAATTGGCGACGGCAACCAGGGAAGGCACCGTGCGCCCGCTTTGCGCAATCAAGGCCTGCCCTGAGGGCGAATTGGCAAACTCAATGAACGTCCAGGCCGCCCCCTTGTTTTGTGTGGCGGCAGACAGGCAGTAACCGTCGCTGTGCAGAATGCCCGCTTCTACCTTGCCCTGGGGCAGCGGCGCTACGTCCCAGGTAAAGGCCTCAATTTCGCGGTAGGTGGGCACCCCGCGCCGGCTGTTGAGATACATGGCCGTGGTTCCGGCCAAGAAACGGCTTTCGCTGTTTAGCGCTGCTTCCTCCACGCGATCCGGCACGACGCCATGGACTTGTCGTAAGTCTACAAACCATTGCACTGCTTGCAGGCTGGGGAAGCGGGTCAGGGTGAGGTGCGAGGGGTTGGCCAAATCGTCAACCAGGGGAGCATCATTCTGCCAGACAAAGGGGGAGAGGCGGTAAAGGGAGGGTTCGATACCCAGGCCATATTGGTCAGTACGGCCGTCGCCATCGCTGTCCTGCGTCAGCGCTTTTGCCGTCCTCACAAAATCATCCCATGACCACCTGTCTGGCGGGTAGGGCAATCCAGCGGCATCAAACAAGTCCTGGTTGTAATAGACCACCAGGCTGGAGATGTTTTGCGGCAGACACATAATCTCTCCCTGCCAGGTAAAAGAGGCAATGCTAGCCGGGAAAAAATCTTCAGGCTGAATGAGATCGCTCTCTTGCAAATAAGGGCCAACAGGTTCCAACAGATTGTTGGCAGCAAAGGCCGCGTAGCGCCGGTAATTCATTAGCGTCACATCAGGAGGGGTCGCTGCCGCAAAGTCGGTGGTGAGCCGGGTGCGGTAATCACTGGCAGAAGGGATGTGCGTGACCTCAACACGAATGTTGGCGTGGTTGGCGTGGAAGGCTTCCACCAACTGTAGGTAGGCCCGACGTTCGGCAGGATCACCAAAGATCATGAAAGAAACCGTTTGCTGTTCTGGCGCGGTGGCACAGGCCATCAAAAAAGTAGTTAGCAGCAGTAGGATAACCAACGCTTTTTGTCGCATACTGTGTTTGTCTCCATAGGTTAGGTATGCCCACTATGCAGGGACTGTTTTATGCAGGAGTGTCTAGCCGAGAAAAATAGGGCTGAATGAGTAAAAATAACATCACGGGTATGGCGGTGGCAATCATGCCCGCAGCCATGAGCAAGGGCCAGTCAGAACGGTCCATTTGCTGCAAAATTTGCAGGGCTATGGGTAGGGTGTACCGTTTTTCGGAACTTAGGTAGAGCAAGGGGCTGATGAAGTCGCCCCAATAGAAGATGGCGCTGAGTAGGGCAACGCCAACGGCCGTAGGGCGGGCAATGGGCAACGCCACAGCCGACCAGGTTTGCAGCACCCCCGCGCCGTCGAGGCGGGCGGCGTCGTAGATGGCGCGGGGAATGCGGCGAAAAGCGCGGTAAAACATGAGGACGTAGAAGGGGCTGGTGCCCATGAGGGCTGGAGCAATAAGGGCCAGTAGGGAGTCTGTCCAGCCTAACTGTTTATAAATGAAGAAGCGGGTAGACCAGAGGGCGATGCCGGGAATCATGAGGATGGCGAGGGAGAGCAGGACGAGACGCCGCTGGCTGGCGCGGGGGAGACAGGCCATGGCGTAGCCAGCCCAAGAGCTGACGAGGAGGGTGAGGGGAACGGCCGTAACCACGACCAGCAGGGAATTAAGGGAAAACCGCAACAAGGGCACGAGTTGCCACACACGGCCGTAGCTCTCCACCGTGAACGCTGCGGGCAGCAGGCGCAGCCTTTGCGGCAGCGGCACGCCTTGCGGTTGCAAAGAGGCCGCAGCCATCCACAAGATGGGCAGCAGAAAAAGAATCGCCGCCACCAGGCGCAATAAAAAGCGGGTAACGCTTTTAGAGAAGGAAAGTCTCATCGGTGGTACCAATGTGCCACTGCCGGGCAATAACGTAAATAAACAGTACAATCAACCCGGTGAGGGCGTACATGACCCATAAGGCAGCGCTGGCTGTGCCGAAAGAAAGCAAATCAAAACCTTGCTCGTAAATGAAGAGGGGCAGGGTGTAAGTGCTGTAGTATGGGCCACCCCCAGTGGTTAACATAACGGTGGCAAAAGAGTCTTGAAGGGTCAAAATGGCGTCACGAAAGCTGAGGAGAAGCAGAATTGGGGCCATAAGCGGAAAGGTGACGTGGCGCAAATATTGCCAAGCGTTTGCGCCGTCCACGGTGGCTGCGTCCTCCAGGTTTGGGGGAATGTCTTGAAGAGCAGCCAGGCTAACGAGAAACCCTTCGCCAATTTGCCACAGGGACATGAGAATGAGGCCGAGTTTGGCCCATGAGGGATCTACAAACCAGGCGGGGGGGGCCAGGCCTATGGCGCGCAGCAGCAGATTGAGGGGGCCGAAAAGGGGGTTGAGAATCCACAACCAGGCCAGGGCGTAGGCTGCTGTGGGGATGATGCTGGGCAGGTAAATGGCGGCGCGGAACCAACCAAGGAAACGGCCGTGGCGCTGCAGCAGCCGTGCCAATAAAAAGGCGCCCAATACCCGCAGTGGTACGGGCAATAGCACCAGCGCCACGGCATTTTGCACGCTTAGGCTAAAGAGTTCGTCTGTGTAAGCCAGCAGGAAGTTTAGACTGCCTACCCATTGGGGAGGTGAGAGGGCGTCATAACGAAAGAAGGCCAAAGAAAAGGAGAGCAGGGCGGGGATGACGACCAGGAGGAGAATGCCCAACAGGTAGGGCAGCAAGAGCAGCCACAGGCGGGTGCGGTAGCTGATGGACCGCAAACGGGGAATCTGGCGGGTAACCAAGTTCATTACCGGCAAGTTATGCTTCTGGGGCTTTGCCAGCCTCGTGGTCGTCTGGTGAGCTTGCGGGGGGGGCGGGCATTCGTTTGAGGGCCAACATGGTGATGTCGTCGAATTGGCCGACACCGTCAACGTGTTGCTGCACGGCCGTTTCCACCTCATCGAGCAATGCGGCGACGGAAGGCTTATTTTGGGTTAGTAATTGGTGCAACCGACGGGTGGTAAAAAACTGCTTCTCTGGATCACGCGCATCGGTGATGCCGTCGGTGTAGGCAAACAAAAGGTCTTCTGTTTCCAGGATGATGTCATTAACCCGGAATTTGGCATGGGTAGACAGCCCCACTGCTGGGGCTGTTGGCCCAATGGTGGTGATGGCGCCATCCTTTTTGCGAATAATTGGGGGATTGTGACCGGCATTGACGTAGGTGAGTAGGCCAGTTTGGGCATTGAGAATGCCAAAGAACAGGGTGGCAAACATATTGTTTTGGGCGTGCTGTTGGGCAATGTAGTTGTTGGTGAGGGTAATGGTGTTGCTGAGGGTGAGGGCGATGTCGGGAAACGGCCGTATGGTGACAGCCACTAATTGCTCTTGCAAAAAATAAGATTGCTGCATAAAAGCGCGCAGCAGGCTGCGCATCAGGGCCATAAATAGGGCGGCCACAACCCCTTTGTCGCACACGTCTGCAACCATAATCCCCAAGCAGCCATCCGGCAGCAGAAAAATGTCGTAGAAGTCCCCAGAAACCAGGCGCGCCGGTTTCAGCCGGGCATCCAGATCCCAGCCAGGCAGTTGGGGGAGGGAAGTGGGGAGAAAGCCTGCCTGCAGCCGGCGGGCAATTTCTAGCTCACGTTGGTACCCCATGAGTTCTTCGTGGCGATTAACCAAAATGTGGTTGTGCAAGACCACCGTGGCCTGGGAGGCTAAAGATTCCGCCACAAGCTGGTGATAGGGTTGAAAGGGTACAATGTCGCCGTCTTCATTTTGAGCGTTGAGGAGTTGGAGGACGCCGATGGCGTCACCATTTAACAAAGGAACGGTGAGACACGAAATGGAACGGTACTGATTGCGCTGGTCAAAGGTTTTGGTGCCCGAAAAATCGAAACTTTCTTCATGATAGATGTCGGCGATGTTGACAGATTCTTGGGCTAGGGCGGCATAGGTGGCGGCATTGCTGTTGTTAGGCGTGCCATCCGACAGGTAGAGGGGAATGAGGGGGTAGGGTACGGCCGTTTTCGTGCTGCCGCCATAAAATAAGCCCAGGGAGTTGGTGCGGGCAATGACAAAGCGTAATTCATTCTCCCCAGTCCGCAGATAAAGGTTGCCCGCGTCGGCATTACATATTTCCATGGCCTCAATGACGATTTGTTCCAGCAAATGGTCAAAATCTTTTTCGGCAGATAGGGCGATGCCCAGGGGCAATATTTTCAAGCGCAAGTCGTCGGCCAGCTTTTCCATCTCGTTAAATTCGCGCAGATACCAGGCAGCTTGTTCGCTGAAGAGCCGTTTTTCCAGGCTGGCCCGGATGCGGGTCTTCAGCAGGACCGGGGTTGTAGGCAGGGTTAAGTAATCGGTAGCCCCTAGTTCAATGGCGTGGTCAATATTGACCAGGTCGTCTTTGACGCCGTAAATGACCATGGGAATGTGGCGGAGTGATTCGTGGGTTTGGGCTTGCTGGAGCAGCGCAAAGGCCTGGTCACTGGCTACAGAAATGTGAATCAGAATGAGATCAACGGAGGGTGAATCTTGACGAAAGATGGTTTGGGCAACGGCCGTGGTTTTAATGGTGTATTGGTAGGTTGCCAGAAGCTCTGTCAATTCTGCCAGCCGTTCTGCATCTGGGTCAACGACCAAAAGATGGATGTTGGAGGTTGTCATGGATATGGGCACCTTCCCGGTAGAGAGTAAGCAGTAAGGCTTTCAGTGGGTCTTAAACGGCCGTTGCATCCTAAAAGTGCTGCAGTTCCCCTCGTTTTTCCGCTCATAATGGAATTCATCAACTCCCCCAATAGCCAGGTAAATGCCCCATCCCCCCACCTTGTCTGACTGCCTTAAGCCATGCATATTATCGGGGGGTAAAGCCTCATAGGGGTTATAACCCACTCCCCTATCCTCCAGGTGAAGAGTCAAATATTCCTCGTCAACCACAGCAGACAACGTCAATGTATCGGACTCGGTATCGCGCAGGCCATACAGAATGATATTTGTGGCAATTTCATCCACAGCCAGTCGCAGGCGATAGCTGGCGCGGTTGTCAAGCTTTGCTTCAGCAGCCGCTTGCAGCACAAATTTTGCCAACGTATCCAAAGACTCTAACTTACCCGGAACCGATACCATGTTTGGTTTTTGCATTGTGTTCCCTAGCGACCAACCAAAATCATGATCGAGCGTGCGCCTACTAATATCTCTTTTTGATTTTTCAGGACAATCTCTTCGCCCGGCGTACACACGTCATTGGGAGCTGGCATGCTGGTATTGACAAATACATGCCATTTCTTACGTGCTGGTAGGCGGGGCAGTTCAAAAGCGTGGTTTTCCCAGTGCATGTTTGCCGCAACATAAATTGAATCGTCCGGTTCCTGCCCGCCATGGCTATGGGGGCCATCTAACATGAAGGCCAAAGTGCGGCTGAAATAAGACCAGTCTGCTTCCCATGCTTTAACGCCATGCCAGGAAATATCGGCGTAGCCGCTGCCTACGTAATCTTCATTCCGAAAGTGGGTGGGATTACGTAAGCTGGGGTGGGCTTTGCGAAAGGCTATGCAATTTTTGAAGAAGCGAAATAGATCGGCGTTTGCATCTAGCAAGTTCCAATTGAACCAGTTCAATTCATTATCATGGCCGTAGGTGTTGTTGTTTCCCCCTTTCGTATGCCCCACTTCATCGCCCATTAGGATCATGGGAATGCCCTGGCTAACCAGGAGAATGGCGACTGCATTTTTGATCATTTGTTGCCTGAGGGCGTTAATTTGCGGACTTTTGGTTGGGCCTTCCCAGCCGCAATTCCAGCTATAATTGTCATTTTGCCCATCGCGGTTTTGCTCTCCATTGGCAAGATTGTGTTTTTCATTGTATGAAAATAAGTCGAGCAGCGTAAAACCGTCGTGGGCGGTAACAAAATTAACCGAGGCTGTTGGCCCACGCCCAGCATAAAGGTCAGGGGAACCTTGAATGCGTTGGGCGACTTCTCCCACCTGTCCGGCTTCTCCTTTTAGAAAGCGCCGGATGCAGTCTCGGTATTTACCATTCCATTCTCCCCAACGCCCATAGGCGGGAAAGGAACCCACCTGGTAGAGACCGGCGGCGTCCCATGCTTCGGCGATGAGCTTGGTTTTGCCCAGGATGGGATCGTGGGCCATGGCTTCCAGAAGAGGGGGGTTTGCCAGGGGATTGCCGGCACTGTCACGGCCTAAGATGGAGGCCAGGTCAAAGCGAAAGCCATCAATGTGGTATTCGGCCACCCAATAACGCAGACAATCCATGACCATGTTGCGCACCACAGGGTTGTTGCAGTTCATGGTGTTGCCGCAGCCGCTAAAGTTTTGATAGGTGCCATCGGGGCGTAGCATGTAGTAGGTTTTGTTGTCAATGCCACGATAGGAGATGGTACGGCCGTCGTCACCACCTTCTCCGGTATGGTTAAAAGCGACGTCTAGAAAGACTTCTATATTATTTTTATGCAATTCCTTGACCAGCGCTTTGAATTCATCCATTTGCATACCGTACTGGCCAGTGGCCGCATAACCTGCTTTGGGCGCAAAGAAATTGATGGAGTCGTAGCCCCAATATTGCATAAGCGGTTTGTTGGTGAAGGGATTGATGAAGCTGTTTTCAAACTCGTCAAACTCAAAAATCGGCATAAGCTCGACGCAGTTAATACCCAATTTCTTTAAATAGGGGATTTTTTCGCGCAGTGCGGCGAAGGTTCCAGGATATTTGACTTGGGCGGAGGGGTGACGGGTAAAACCGCGCACGTGCATTTCGTAAATGACGAGATCTTCGGCGGGTGTTTCCAGTGGGCGATCATGAACCCAGTCAAAGTCGTCATAAGGGAGCAGCCCTCGGTGTGGATAGTGATTGTTTTGGTTGGGAAGTTGGCCCCAGACTGTACGGCCGTTTACCGCCCGCGCATAGGGATCCAGCAAAATAACCTTTTCATTAAAATGATGCCCCTCATGGGGGCGGTAGGGGCCGGAAAGCCGGAAGCCATATTCAATGCTTTCATAATCCAACTCAAAAACCGTCATGGCAAACACGTGCCCAATGCGGAATTCATGGGGAAAGGGAATTTCTACCAGGGGGTCAGATGCGCCACGTTCAAACAAAACCAACGTACAGCCTGAGGCGTATCGGGAAAAAATAGCAAAATTGACTCCCCCGGGAACAAAAGTTGCGCCTAGAGGATAGGGTTTACCAGCACGCAAAAGGAAACGGCCGTGGCGGTGAGTCGGGTAAATATCAATCCGTTTCATCATACCCTAATGCTTTCAATCCTGCTTCCACCGTTTCATAATCCTGGAAAAAATCCAAAAAGCCCGTGATTGACATAGTATCCCGAATCATTTCCCGCAACCCTACCAAAACCACTTGGCCAGATTGATTTTCGACTTCCCGGTGCAGTAGCAGCAACATACGCAGCCCTGCACTAGACATATATTCTACCCCCTCCAAGTTCAGTAATAACTTGCAGCCAAACCTAACTAAAGGCAAAAGCGTCTCTTCAACAAGATTGGCTGTTCGGCTGTTCACCTCACCAAACATTTTAACGACAATTACCTGACCCACTAATTCTGTCTCTATCCGCATCATCTCACCCTATAATTTTCCACCTCATCCACCCATTATACTGAGAATACTACAAAAGAGTTACCCACTCAGGGCAATTGCCAGGGCAATTGCATTCTCTAGGAAAATGCTCTACGTTTAGCAAAAACGTGGAG